>JBBQJT010000013.1:0-70900 GCA_038326165.1 Chitinophagales bacterium
TTTATTTTCTTTGTTCCTTGTTCCACCTCGCTACCAACTAATTGACTAGGAACTTTATCACAATGTTTTCTTTAGCTGTTTGACGTGAAATAAGGTAAATCCCTTTGCTCCAATCACCTGTCTGGATAAGTAGATTATTGGCTTCATTTGATGAATGAAAAATGATTTTTCCTGTCATGTCATAAATGCTGAGCTGCTTAATTGCTTCATTTGCTTCAACACGAATTTGACCAGGCTCTTGGATGATTTTAATGTCTTGCTTTTGGACAAGAGTATTGGAACTTACTAGATCTGAGCGGAAGCTTACTATTTTAACATTGTCAATATAAATACCGTCACGCTCATCTACACCATCAATTGAAAGACCAAATTTAAGCTTAAAAGCTCCATCAATTAATTTTAGTTCATTGGTTATATCCACTATTTCACGATCCCAAAACAAAGTATTTCCATCGTATATAGGGATGTCAGCACCTTGAAACTCTGTAGAGTTTTTGGATTTTGGCGCACACAGATATGTTTCAGTACCTGAAGTTTCATCAATTATTGAGGCAAACCCAAAGTCATAATTCTTTTCAATGGCATGAAATACATCATACTGCAAATAAGCCCTGGCAAAAGTATCCTGAGCCTCAGAACTCACTGAAATGATCGAACTGCTAAGATCTGCCTGACTGGAAGAGAAAGGGCTATCTGTTGCCGATGGATTGCCCAATACCAGTTCTTGAATGCCCCAAGTATTCGTGGTCCAGTTATCCAAGGAACTGAAATCATCCGTTAAGATTGTCTCTGATAAATCAAAATACTCGTAAGCTAAGGTATCCACATAAAGAACACCTTGGTAGCTGAGTTCATGCACAAAATTAATAACAGATCCAGATTTTACGCCAGTCAATGAAAGCTGGAATTGCAATGACGTTGACTTTGCTGATACATTGCTTGTGAATAAAATGTTTTGTGTTAAAACCTCCACTCCTGGGTTTAAAGATTTCAATTTGGAAGAACCAGCTATACTGCCCTTCCCGTTTTGTCTTATCCGAATATTGACAAACTCTTTGCTTGGTTCAATGACTGGAATATCTTCGTAAAATACACTCAAACCGCCGCCAACATTGGCCAATGTGGACAGGTTCATTGACAAACAATCTTCTGCCAATGGAATAATACGGTTAATCTGTGGCCAAAAACCATCATTAGCTGATCCAACCTCAGGGGTAAAAGAGAAAGCGGGGTTATTGAAATTTCTTCCAAAGATCCAATCATCCGCTCCACCATTGGCAAAATAGCCAACTGTTTCAAATGGAAAGCCAGGATTGAAATTATTGCACTCAGTAAATGCGTCAGCGAGACTGGTGAATGTAGCAAACTCTGGATTCAAATCGACACCATAGCCCCAAGGGTACAACAACAAATTGCCAAATCCATGATAATTGAGCACAACGGACGGCTTGGCTATCTGCTCAACCATGAATTTGATGGCTTGTGACTCAGGTTCAGAGAAAGGAGCTGTACCGCGATAAGTTTCATCATCGGGAAAAGGTGAAGATCCGTTGTCATCAAAACCCCATTCGTAGGCATAATTTCTGTTCAAGTCAACACCTCTTGTTCCATCTGCATTCAAAGAGCGATTCTTTCTCCACAAGCCCCCACCGAACGGGTCAGTTGTCTCATTGTAAACATAACCATCCGGATTGATCATCGGAACAAAATAAAGTCGCTTTCCTTCCAACAACTCTGCAACATGAGGATCGGTCTGATAGTTTTCAAGCAAATACCACATGTAGTACATCAACTGTGAAAGACTTTGTGGTTCTCTGGCATGATGTAATGCAGTATAAAGTATCGTTTTTTGCGTATTGGGATTGGCAGCTAGATCAAGTGAAAGTTCCAAATAATATATAGGTCTGCCCTCATAAGTTTGAAAGGAACCGATTGGTTTTTTCAGTGTAACAACATCAGGATACAACAAATGCATACTATCCAAATCATTTAAAAATTCGTTGTAACCATAAAAGCCACCAAGTTTTCCCAGTTTGAAATGTTTGGGTAGTGGGTAAGAACAATGCTTATAACAGCCATTGTCTAATCGAATCTGAACAAATTCTTTATTTCGCTTGACATAAAATTCATTGACATCATCTATCAACACCTCTACAGTCAGGCCCTTTTCACTCATCCGTTTGATTTCATTAGCAGAAACGTCCGAGACGAATCTTCCATTTTCATCTCTGGAACCATGATCGGTCTCAATACCAATTTCATGAAATAAATGGATGTTTTGCTCATTGATGGGAACCGCAACACGCGAGTACCTGGCAACAGATTGGGCGTGACCCATATTAATTGAAACAATTGCTAAAACTGATAAGAAAAAACTAAGATTCATAAAGTTATTTAAAGAGTAAGTGTTCAAAAGAGTTGCAAAGCTGCAATAAAATTACAATCATTGTCAATTCAATAAGAAATCTTATGTTTGCAATTTGATAAAAGACAGGAAATGAAATACAAAAGCAAGGAAGAAATATATCTGGATGGGCCAAGATCAAGACAATATGAGCTCGGTTTTTTACTCCGCGTTATGTGGAATTTTTTCAAGGGCTTAAGGGCAATGCATTTTATTGGACCCTGTATAACGGTTTTTGGATCAGCAAGGTTTAAGGGTGGACATCCTTATTATGAGCTTGCAGAATTGGTTGGTGGCCGGATTGCCAAATACGGTTTTACAACCATGACTGGTGGTGGCCCAGGTATCATGGAAGCTGCTAATAAAGGAGCGTTCGAAAATGGTGGTAAGTCAGTAGGATGCAATGTCAAATTGCCTTTTGAGCAACACCCAAATCCTTACATGCACAAATGGATTACCTTGCGATATTTTTTCATCAGGAAAGTTCTACTGCTCAAATATTCCTATGCCTTTATTGTTCTGCCAGGTGGATTCGGTACTATGGATGAACTCTATGAAACCCTTACTTTGGTGCAAACTGGAGTAATCCGAGATTTTCCAATTGTACTCATGGGCAAGGATTATTATGAGCCAATGCAAACTTTCATCAAAAGAATGGTTGAAGAAAAAACAGTTTCCGAAAATGACTTGAAATTGTTGCTAATCACTGATGACATTGATGAGGCATTTCATCATATCGATAAATACATCACAGCCCACTTCTCAGTAAAACAACAAAAACCAAGATGGTGGTTAGGAGAATATAGAAGATTATCTAAATTGGAATAACTTCTTTTATCCCAAATTGGCAAACTTTAGTGCTGATTTAGTGCTACACTTTGGGGGGATTTTGCACTTTATCAAATTAAAATACTGTTGACAGTTCAAATTTTTCGGAAATATTTTTCATTTTTTAGTCAGTTTTTCTTTCACCCCAGATTCTATTGTAGCATTAGTTTTTAATGACAAATTCAATAAATTTTTTCAGTTTAAACCATTCCTTACAGTGACGAGGCTATAACACAATCCTGTCAGCAAAAATTATAAGGACTGTTTAGTTACCCAACTTAACTATTCGATTGTAATAATTTAAAGGTTAAATTTATTGTCCTACATTTGTAAATTAATTGGAACAATACAATCACTATGTACCCAAACCTATCTTACCTGCTTCATGCTTTGTTCGGCACACAACCTGATAATTTTCTATCGGTTGTTCAGACATTTGGACTATTTCTTGGATTATCCATATTGATTGCTGCCTACATACTGCGTACAGAGCTCAAGCGAAAAGGCGACTTAGGACTTTTTAAGCCAACCGTTAAAACAATCCTTCCCAATAATAATTTCAACTTGCTGGACCATATTGTGAATGGTGCAATTTTGGGATTTATCGGAATGAAAGCTGCCTTGTTGAGCGAAAAACATCCATCCAATATCAAAACTTCAGATTTAATCCTGTCAATGGGAGGGAACTGGATTATTTTCTTTGGTGTTTTGGCTTTATTCATTGGGATTTCCTATTTTTTATGGTATCGTAAAAAGGATAGCTTTTCAACAGATCCTGTAACACTTGAGATATGGCCACATGATCGAATAGGTGACATTACAATGATTGCCGCAATAAGTGGTGTAGTCGGTTCGAAGCTGTTTTCCCTTTTTGAGGATTTTCGAGGTTTTCTGCAAGACCCTGTAGGACAATTTTTTTCAGGTAGTGGTCTCAATATTTATGGTGGGTTGATTACCGGATTTATAGCTGTAGCATATTATATCAGGAAGCACAATATCTCCATCCTGCATGTTATGGATGCAATAGCACCTGCTCTTATATTTTCTTATGGAACGGGTAGATTAGGTTGTCAATTATCAGGTGATGGTGACTGGGGGATTGTAAATACATCTGCGGCACCTTCTTGGTGGTTCCTGCCACAATCCTGGTGGAGCAGCACTTATCCTCACAATGTTTTAAATGAAGGTGTTGCCATACCTGGCTGTACTTGGGAGCATTGTATGCAATTGGCTCAGCCGGTTTATCCCACTCCTATTTATGAGATTTTCATGGCTTTTGCGATTTTTGGGATACTAATGGCTTTGCGTGGATACATCAAAGCGCCGGGCATGATTTTCTCAATCTACATGGTTTTGAATGGTATAGAGCGTTGGTTTATTGAAAAAATTCGGGTGAATGATAAGTACGATTTTTTTGGCGCTCAGCTGTCTCAAGCTGAATTCATTGCTTTGATCTACATAGGCTTGGGCATATTGCTCACCTGGTATTTCTGGAAGCAAAGCAAAGCCAAATAAAGTTAAGGCAGTCTTTGTTCAAACGATGATATGAAATAAAAAGCCCTCAGAATCCGATAGACCTGAGGGCTGACAAAAACAAACACTATGAACAAAAACAACTGTTTTTATTGACTATTACAACATTAACAATAAAGAAAAGTTCATAATTTGTTATTGACTTTCATATTTTAATTACCTGTTGAAGAGCTTTACAACTTTGTGGGTTAACTTTTCATCCAATAAGTACATTACAGGAACCATTATCAATGTCAAAAATGTAGCGAAGGACAATCCGAATATCATTGTCCATGATAATGGCCCCCAAAAAGCTACACTATCACCTCCAAAATAAATATGTGGGTCAAGCTCAGTAAATAACTTGACGAAGTCCATATTGAGTCCTATTGCCAATGGCACCAAACCTAACATGGTAGCTGTAGCGGTCAATATTACTGGTGTCATCCGTGCTCTTCCTGCTTCTATCAATGCTTCCTTGAGCTCCATACCTTCCTCTCGCAACAGATCCGTAAATTCAACCAACAATATTCCGTTTCGGACTACTATTCCTGCTAAGGCAATTATACCAACTCCAACCATTATTGTTGAAATGGTCATGTTGAATATACTGAATCCGAGTAATACTCCAATGATGGAAAAGAAAATTTCACTCAATATGATCAATGGCTTTGAAATTGAATTGAATAAAGTAACCAAGATCAATAATATCAATCCCAATGATGCCAATAATGCCATACCAAGAAATTCTGAGGTTGCATTCTGTTCTTCCATTTCTCCGCCCATCTTGATTCCAACTCCTGAGGGCACCGTATATTGTTCTACTGCAGTTTGCACCTTACCTACCACTTCATTGGGATTGAAACCATTCAATACGTTGGAAGATATGGTAACCATTCGTTCTTGATTCTTTCGTTTAATGGCACCATAAGTAGTGTTGTAACTGATGGTTGCAAATGACGACAAAGGAATTTCACGCAGCATACCGCCCATGGCCATATCGCGGAATATGATTTCAGAATTGATCAACGCGCTCAAGTCTTCGCGTGTTACGTCATCGTATCTCAATTGGATAGGATATTCATCATTGTCATCTCGGAATTTTGACACTTCTTTTCCGAAGATGGCATTTCGCAATTCAGATCCCACTTGTGCAGTGCTTATTCCCATTAAGTTCGCCCGTTCTCTATCGATATTAATCAATATTTGGGGTTTGCTGTCTTGAATATCAGACTTCAATTCCTCCACACCAGCTATTTGCATAGAATCCAAATACTTCTTCAATTTTATGGAGGTATTGTTCAATGTTGAAAGGTCATCGCCAGTCACTTCTATACTGATAGCTTTACCAGTTGGGGGACCATTATTCTCTTTCTCGACACTGACTACAGCTCCAGGAATACCTTGAATATTGTCTCTTATTTTATCCAATATCACTTGGGTTGATTTGCCATTACGAGCAGCAAACTCTACAAATGAAACACCCACTTTTGCTTTATTGGAAGCAATTGTTCGATCATTTTCCTGAGGATCACCGGCCCCTAGGGCCACATTTGTGATGACGGATTCAACCAATGGATTATCATCACCCAGTACTTCCCAAACCTTATTTTCCAATTGCAGGGCCACTTTATCTGTGTATTCTGCCGAAGTTCCAATAGGTAATGTCAGATAAACATAAACGAAGTTGGGTTCAGCTTGAGGAAAAAACACAATTTTAGGGCTACGCAAGGTAACTGCAAATATACTCACAAAGAAAAGTGCAACCAATCCAACCATCAACCAAATTGGTCTATATCTGTGTATGCACCAAGCAACCAATTGTGCATATTTATTCTGTACCCTAGGCCAAAAATTATGCTGGAATTTATAGATTACTCCTTTCAGAATAAACAAATAGAACATTCGAAGCAATAAAAACAGTATCAAGAAATTTCCAAATCCAAAATTGCCCATGGCATAAAATATAGCTGCAACAGCTGCAATGATGATTGTGCCTAGCCATGATTTTTTGCCATCACCCTTGCCATCATCGTCTTTTGTCATGAAATCAACAGCAAATACCGGATTGATAATATATGCAACTACAAGAGAAGCCAACAAAGTTATAATGAGCGTAATTGGGAGAAAAATCATGAATTTGCCGATGATTCCTTTCCAGAACAACAAAGGAATGAAAGGTGCCAAAGTGGTTAGCGTACCTGAAAGAACAGGAACAAAAACCTCTCCTGCAGCTGTTTTAGCAGCTTGGACAATGGTCATTTCGCCTTTGTGGAATATTCGGTGCGTATTCTCGACTACCACAATTGCATCGTCCACCACAATCCCCAATGCCAGAAGAAAAGAGAACAAAACAATCATATTCAATGATAAGCCCAAACTAGGCATCAGCATGAATGCTAGGCAGCAAGATAATGGAACCGACATAGCCACAAAAAAAGCATTTGTGAAGCCCATGAAAAACATCAATACCAAAGTAACCAATAGGAAACCTATGATTATTGTATTGATCAAATCATGTAAGGTTACTCTTGTGTTTTTTGACTGATCAGCAGTCATAGTAATTTTCAGACTCTGTGGCAAGATTTTTTCCTTATCCGCTATCAAAGTGTGGATCTTGTCAGAGGCTTCAATCAAATTCTCCCCAGTTCTTTTGATTACGTTAAGCGTAATTACATTCTTTTTATCCAGTCTTGCGTAGGATTCTTGTTTTTTATTGCTGTCAATAACTTTGGCAATATCTCTGAGATAGACAACTGAACCCGCCTGACTTTTTATGATAATGTTGTTAAATGCGGCCAAGTCGTTGAATTCACCCACAATACTGATTGAGCGATTCATTTCGTCCATTGTAATTTGGCCACCAGATATGGTCATATTTTCAAACTTCACTGCACGTTCTATTTCACCAAGAGTTACACCTGCGGCTTCCATTTTATATTTGTCCACGTTGACTTGAATTTCACGATCTAGTGCACCTACCATTTCAACACGCGTGATTTCAGGAAGGGATTCAATTTCATCTTGGATGTCTTCGGCATATTTTTTTAATCTGTTCAGGTCCATATCGCCTGATAGGTTCACGAACATGATTGGAATATCAGAAAAATTTACTTCCATCACTGAAGGGTCCTCCAAAATATCATCAGGCAATTCTGCCTTAGCTTTGTCAACTGCATCTTTGACTTTCTGTTTGGCTTCTGCCACGTCAATATCCGTATCAAATTCAGCAGTTACAATTGAGAAATCTTGAATAGACTGACTGGTTACCTTTTTGAGTCCTGATATGGATTTTATTTCCTTCTCTATGGGCTTGGTAACGAGATTTTCAATATCAGCCGGAGCTGCGCCTGGATAAACCGTATTTACAAATATCGTTGGAATAACAATATCTGGAAAGTTTTCCTTAGGCAAACTGGTGTAAGAAATATACCCAGCTAAGGTGATCAAAATTGTAATAAAATAGATACTCTTTTTATTGTCAATCGACCAACTGGTAGGCTTAAATTCTTTGAATGAATCTTTCATAAAAGCTTTTTATATCTGTTTTATGTAGTTTAATTACTGGTTTTTAGCTGGTCTCCATCATTGATATCCAATTGGCCTTTGGTGATAATCATGTCACCTGATTTGAGTCCACTGATTACTTCTACATTGTTTTTGTAGCTTAATCCTGTTTTGATCATGCGTTTTTCAGCATACAAATTACCATCGCGTGATGTTGCCACATAGATAGCAGGATTGGTATCTGCATTAAAAATCAAATTGATAGGAACTACCATTGCTTTGGAATTGGAGTAGTCCTTTATTTTGCTGACAGCGAGCATATTTGGTCGCATCTCGCTTGTGGCAGGTAAAGACATTTCAACTGAGAAAGTTCTATTCAAAGGGTCAATTACTTTTCCAACTGCTTTGACCGTTGTGAAATATGTTTTGTTTAGATCAGTGAAAAACACTTCAACTGCATTGCCGTTCTTGATTTTACCTACATAGGCTTCTGCTGGATTGGCTACCAGTTTCAAAGTGCGCAAATTTACCACACGAATCGAGGGAAATCCCGGTGAACCCATTTCACCCTGTTTGGCCATCACTTCATCAACTTGTCCGTTAATGGGGCTTCGTAAGGTGTACATAGCCATTTGTTGTTGCGTAGTGATTAGTCGTTTCTTCAATGATTCCAGATTGTTTTTGGCGGAAAGGTATTGAACTTCAGAACCCATCTTTTGGTCCCACAACGCTTTTTGTCTGTCATACAAAGTCTGAGAAAACTCAATTCCGTTCTTAATTTCTTCAACGCTCTGACGAAGTACATCGTCATCTAAAACAGCAAGCACCTGACCTTTCACGACTTGCATTCCTTTCTTAGCATACACCCTTTCATAAGCGGCTGGAACTTTAGGGCTTACATTAATCACTTCATCACCAGTTACCACGGATTGAATATCAATGGTATGTACAAAATTCTGAGTCGATAAGGTGTCAATTTCAACCAAGGTTTTTTTGGTAACTCTTGATGTGTCCAAAGCTTGAATTTTCAATTGCAATGCTTGGATTTCAGATTTTAGCAGGTCGCTTTGTTTTTGCTTTTCGACTAACTGTGACTGCAATCCAGCCAATGAACTTGATTCTTTCTTTTCTTTTCCTCCACATGCAGATAGCAAGGCCAAAAGGAAAATAGGTAGATATTTCATATTGTTTTTTTAAATGTTTTTATGAACTATTTTCGTAAAATTAATTTATTTGCCTAAGGCTTTGTCCAGATTTAGTTTTGCCTGAATCAAGTCAAATAAGGCTTGATCGATATTTTGTTGAGTGCTGTATAGTTCTTGTTCAGCTTGAGATATTTCGATACTTGAACCAACACCTTGTTTGTACTTTTCTTGGGTAGTTCTGTATATTTTTTCGGCAAGCTTTAAGTTCTCTTTTTGAGATACCAATTTTTCTTGCGCGCTCAAATAAGATTTTCGTGCATTGATTACTTCAAGATTAACACCTTGTTCAAACAATGTTTTCTGATCCAAGGCATTCATGAGTTGAATACGTGCTCTTTGAATCTTGGCCTTTTTTTCAAAACCATCAAAGATTGGAATTGAAAGTTTTCCACCAATAATTGCTGTAGGTGCCATTACAACATCATTTCCAAAAAGATTCTGACCTAGGAAGCTGTATTGATAATTTGCGAATCCAACTAATGAAGGAAGGTAACCAGCCTGATAGAGCTTTACATTCAATTCGCTCAATTTCAAGCCAGTATTGATCACCGCATATTCAGGCCGTGCGTTATAATTGAGATCCCCCTCAATTGCTGTTGCATCAACAGCAGCAGATATTGTAGTCAGGTCATCGGTAACATCCAATTCCTTTTCAACAGGATAATTGATGCTGAACTTCAGGTAATTTAATGCCATTTCCTTTTGTCGGTCCAAATTATTGCGCTCGGTTTTTAGGTTTGCAAGCGACAATTTTAAACGATCTACATCAAGTTCTTCCGAGAAACCCGCTTTTTGGATAGCCGTAACTTCAACCAATAATTTCTCCAAGTTCTTGATGTTTTTATCAAGTGTTTTCATGCCATTGTTGATCATTACTACAGGCATATATGCAATTATAGCCTTTTGGCGTGCATCATATTGCTTTGCCTTTAAGTCTTCTTTTACATATTCCTTGAATAATTTGGCAGCCCGCAAGCCCACACTATAACTTCCATCAAAGAGTAGAGAGGAAAAATTCAATCCACCTGTTAGGTTATTAGCTACACCAAATTGTACAGATCGATCAAAATCTGGATTGGGTTTTCCAGTTGCAGGATCGAGACCAAATTCCGGGGGAAGTACAGTAGTTGGGATGATTGCAAAGTAATTGTAGGATACATCAGCATCCAATCTTGGCAAACCAATAGCTCGCCGCTCTAGGATTTGCTGATCAGCATCATTGATATTGTTTTTGCTGATTTTAACTTGCATGTTATTCTCAATGGAATACTGTATTGCTTGGTCAAGCGACATTTTCATGTCATTTTGAGCCCAACTTGTTGCCGACAATGCAAGAAATAAAACGATAGTAATTGCTAGCTTTTTCATGCTACTGAATAAAAATATTGGTGAATTAATTTTAAGCCTTTTGGAGATGCGATACCATTCAAATGGTAAACCATGTGTTGTTTGAATATGACTTTTCTGTCAAAGTGACTCGGTGGAAACAGATCTTGGTTGATGATTGCCGTGACCTTGGTAATGTATAACAATGATATAATCTCGGGATCTGCATCATCTCTGTATAAGCCTTCATTTATACCTCGGCGAATGTTGTCTTGTATTTGGGATGAAATCATTTGATTTCTCTCGCTGGTAAATTTTTCCCACAATTCACGGTAATATTTGCGCATATCATGTATAGTCCCCGGATTGATCTTCCCAAGCAATTCAAGCACATAATTAGTAATACCTAACATTTCCTCAATAGGATTATTGGTATTGGCAGTCAATTCTAGCATGCAGCAATTTTCACTGCTCATGTGGTGTTCCATCACCTTGAATACCAGTTCCTCCTTGTCCTTGAAATATTGGTATAAGGTTTTTTTGGAGATTCCTACATGGTTGGATACATCATCCATTGAAATGGCTTTGATTCCATTTCTCATAAAAAGCGACTCCGCTGCTGTTACTATTTTATTGACCAATTCTGCTAAATTTTAGTTTGGTGACACAAAACTAACAGCTAAACACATTGGAAACTATTTTTGTTTCAAAAGTTTCCAAAGTTTTTCGACAAGCATAAAAAAAACCGCTACAAACTGCAGCGGTTTTATTATTTAACTCTTAGGAAGTTCTATATTTAGAATTCTTCACCAATCCAAAAAGGTATTGTAGCCTTTGGTGAATAATCTCTGTAAAAGGCGAGACCTTGGTGATCTCCAAACTTTGAAAGTGTTGTTGAACCTTCAAAACCATCTTTGTCTTTTATGTCAATAGTCAGTGAAGACAATCGACCATCTCTGCCAATTTTCAAATCTTTCCAAGTAAATATAATATTTCTTTCATTTTTTAAGATGCTCTGAAGCTCTGTTAGTTCAGCCACATTCGTGGTATTTGTCAACATAACTTTAAAGAAATCAGCTCTATCGTTAACGATTCTCGTGCGAGTTAGAGTAGACTGTGCATTCAATGAGGTGAAAGCCAATGCAGCAATAAGAAGTGTAAAAATTCCTTTCATTGTTTTTATTTTATGTAAAGTTAAGTCAAGTCAAAGTTAATAACAAACTATAGAGCCATTTCGTCTTCAAAATGTTGCCTTTTTGTACAATTCTTTACAAAAATCAATTTTACGCCATCAATTTATTCTTATCAACCTTGCCTGCAGCATTGAGGGGTATTGAGTCAATCACCACCCATTTTTTGGGAATCTTATACCCTGCTACCAGTGTTTTTAGCCACAATACGCAATCCTCTTGGTCGAAGGTTTTGCCTTCCTCCAAAACTATCCATGCGCAACCTATTTCTCCCCACTGGAAATCCGGAATTCCTTTGATGGCAACTTGATGAATTTCTGCTCTTAACAAAAGTATTTTTTCAATCTCTGAGGGATAAACGTTTTCACCTCCGCTGATATACATGTTTTTTATACGATCGACAATGTACCAAAACCCCTCATAGTCTTGAAGTGCTACATCGCCAGTATGCAGCCAGCCATCTTGAATCGCCTCATCTGTGAGTTGTTCTTGTCCCCAATAACCAGGTGTTACTATTGGACCTTTGATGCACAATTCACCACTTTCTTCATGTATGGCTTCTTCACCATGCTCATTGATTGCCTTCAATTCAACATAGCAATTGGGCTTACCTATAGAACCGGCTTTTGTTACAGAATCCAATTGGTGTAAGGAAGTGAGATTTGGTCCCGCTTCGGTCATTCCATATCCTTGACGAACAGGAATGTTTCTGGCGTGGAATATATGTATTAAATCCTGAGGCATAGGCTCTCCTCCAACTATTAAGTATTTCAAGTGACTCAAATCTATTTCAGAAAAACTGGGAGTTTCTGTCAATATCCTGCACATGGTAGGCACTGCCATAAACAGTGTGGATTTGGTTAGTTGTAATGCATTGAGCACTTCAGTTGCATCAAAGGATTCCATCAACATGGTATATCCTCCCTGACAAAGTAATGGTGTCAATAACACATTCCAGCCTCCAGTGTGAAAAGGTGGCATACAATTGACTGTAATACTTTCATCATTCGTTGACAAAGCCAATCGGGTATTTTCGCTATTCCACCAAGCCATTTCATGGGTGTACTTCACTCCCTTGGGTGTGCCAGTTGAACCGGAAGTAAATAAGAGCATCGCTATTCCAATTGGCTCGTATTTTGGAATTTCATGGCAATTATTCGCAGATGCCAAGAGTACTTCCATTTCACCCCAAGTCTTAAATGTATTCGGCTCCAACAAACGGCCAAATTGCTCAGTCGCAATGATCAAGCTCGGTTGCGAACTTGATAAGACGTCTGTAATCTCGGCATTTGTAGCTCTATAATTGAGTGGAACCAGTATGATTCCCAGTTTCTGTGTAACAGCAAAGAGGGCAACATACTTTTCATTATATGCGGACAACACTGCTACACGGTCTCCAGCCTGAATACCCATTTCATGGTAAAGCAAGCTGGCATATTGATCAGCCATTGCATTCAAATCCCTGAAGCTGAAATTAGTCTTTGTCCTCCAAACTCCAATAGCCATTTTGTCTGGCGTGTTTGTGGCATGATGTTTCAACCAATCAAATGAAATCAACATATCAGACATCTCATTTTCTTTTTATATCCCAAGCCCAAGCAGTCCTCATAATATCTTCCATATTGTATTGTGGTGCCCAAGCCAAAATCTGCTTTGCTTTGGTATTATCTGCATATACCGCTACCACATCTCCTTCTCGTCGGGGGCCCAATTCATAGTTTAGATCAATACCGCTCGCTTTTTCAAAAGCATGAATGGCTTCCAAGACCGTAACTCCTATGCCCGAACCCAAATTAAATATTTCAACATTCTTGATCTGATCCCCATTGATCAGCAAACCTGCTGCTTTGGTGTGTGCATTGGCAATGTCTATCACGTGTATGAAATCGCGGATACAAGTGCCATCGCGTGTAGGATAATCCGACCCAAAAACTGTCAAACTGCTTCTAATACCTCTTGCTACTTCTGTTACTACTGGCACCAGATTGCTTGGCGGATTTAAGCTTGATTCACCCATCAATGCAGATGGATGTGCACCTGCCGGATTAAAATAACGCAACAGATTGGCTTGAAATTCAGGATATGCAATACAGTAATCGATGATAATACGCTCGCCGGCTTGCTTGGTGTAAGCATAAGGACACTCGGCATTTTGCAAAGGTGAATTTTCCGTAGCGGGAAGCACTTCCACTTGTCCATATACTGAACATGATGAGCTGAATATCAAATTATTTACCTTCCATTTTCCCATCGATTCCAACAAATTCATCAAACTTTCAAGATTGTTCTTGTAGTACTTCAGTGGTTGCTGAACACTTTCTCCAACATGTTTCAATGCAGCAAAATGGATTACAGCATCAATATCTTGGTGTTTTTGGAAAACCTGATCCAATTGATCGGCATTGCACATATCAATTGTAAAATGTGGTACCTGATAATCACTTATGGCTTTAATTGCGTCAAGTGGTGAGGTGTCCGAATTGATCAACGAGTCAACACATACTACATTGTAGCCATGTTCGATCAAATCCAAGAGCGTGTGACTGCCTATATATCCGCAGCCTCCAGTAACCAGTACTTTTTTCAAAACAACAGTGTATTTTATGCCAAAGTTACATGAGTAAAATGGATTCACTCATGATAAATATTTCTGAAATTTGGAAGTGATTATTTTACAACTATTTTTTGATCCCAGACTTGAAATCTTGAAAACATTTCTTCACTGTACCAAGCTTTCAATCTCGTCATTTTTATCATTTCAGCATGGCTTGGATTCTGATAAGCGTAAGCTTTCATCTTTTCAAGATCTTCCCAAACTGAAAAAGTCGCTTGCATAAAAATAGGCCATTCGCCAAATCCTTTTGAGAAAATCAAACCTGGAAATTTAGCCAAGGTTCGGGAAACACTCGGAACATACTTCCAAAAATTATAAGCCAATTTGGGCTTGATGGTAGCTCTGGTAATGATTGCAACAGGACCATTATGTGCCTCATTGTTGTATTCCTGAAATGGGTTCTTGCCGCCCCATTCGCCATGACTGTGCATACAATGCATAAAATAACTCCTGTGCTCAACTGATGTTGCAGAATAGTGCTTTAGGGCCGCGCTTTCATAAAACTCCAAGGCGCTTGGCTCATCTGTAAATATAGTGATCAAAGCATAAGTAGAAAAATCAGGTCGGATCGAAAATCCATTGCCGCCTCCTACACCCATTGGTTTCCAAACTTGTAAGCCAGATACATTGGCGTTGCGTAGTGGCGGAAAACCCATTCTTTGGAATGCTTTCCATTTGTTCCAAAAACCTTTGTAAGTAAAAAAAGAAACCATTGTGGTTTGTGCCATGATGTGATATTACATTGCGAAGATTGCAAAAAAAGTAAAAAATGCCAAATAAATATTTACAGCAAGTAAGGTATTTCCTTGGGAAGTAAGCCTTTGAAAAATGTAATTGGCCAACAATCCTAATCCAAACCAAGCAATATAGTTTTGAAGTGGAACAATTCCATTTTGAAACTCCCAATAATCGAATCGTGGAGCGGAGATCTCCAACAATAAGTCAAGTGTTAGCATCAATGCTGCTCCTGTAAAAGCAGATGCCCACAAATTCTTGAACCAATGTCTTGCTATGGTTGCACTGGCATACGTCAAAATTGCCCAATTGACCCCAATCATCCACGGCACTCCTGCTATCTTTGGGCCAAGATTGGCACCGTATGCGTAATTGCCAAACAACAATCCATAATTCACACCAAGCATCTCGGCAATCATTCCAATAGCAAAAGGAACCAAATAAGGCACTATTCGCTTGAAATTAAATGAGGATTCCACAACCAAAACAGCCAAGAAACTGATAATTAAATTTAGAGGTGTCAGGGATATAAACCAATCTTCAAAACCCAAATAAATTCCGATGATACCTGATACGTTGAACAGCCAGATGATAAAAATCCACAAATAGCTTGACTTAAAATTCATGCTCGATACTTCCGTTTAATCAAATCCGATGTGATTTTGCCTGAAAGCAAACACAAAGGTATTCCACCTCCGGGATGCACACTTCCTCCGCAAAAATACAAGTTCCCAATTTTTTGCGAAAAATTAGGATGCCGAAGGAAAGCCGCAAATTGATTGTTGCTCGCTGCACCGTATAAACTTCCTTGGTAGCTTTGGGTTCGACTTTCAATGGAGCGAGGATCTAATATTGCTTCACAAACAATATGATCTGACAGATTTACTTTAAGGGATTCAGATAGTTTATTGACGATATTATTGCGCGTTCGAACAATTATTTCATCCCAATTCTGGCCGGTATTCCCCGGTGCGTTGACCATCACAAACCAATTTTCATGCCCTTTAGGAGCTTCATCAGGTAAATCTTTGGATGTGATGTTGATATATATGGTCACATCATCACCAATTGTTTTGTCGTGAAATATTGAACGAAACTCAGCTGGATAGTCTTGAGCAAAAAAGATATTGTGCAGATCCAGTTCAGGAAACGAAAGATTGATGCCCCAATAGAAAATCAATGCCGAACTTGAGCGCTCTTGTTTTAAAGTTCTTTCAGGAGCAGGCGAATCAGCCAATAATTTACGATAAGTAGGTACAATGTCCATATTGCTCACTACAATATCACATCCAATAAATTGATCTTTTACCCAAATACCATCAGCTTTATTTTTGGGACTTAACGATATTCGTGTCACATCAGAATTAAAATGAAACTTTACGCCAATACGCTCAGCCAAAGCGTGGAGCGCATTGGTGATAGAAATCATGCCACCTTTGGGTATAAATGTCCCGTAATATTGCTCCAAGTGAGGAATCAAACTCATAATGCCTGGAGTCAGGTACGGGGAAGATCCGTTGTAAGTGGCATAGCGATTGAATAATTGAACGAGATGAGGGCTTTTTAGAAATTTTTTGTTTTCCTGATTCAATGTGTTGTTGAGTCCGAATTGTCTTATTGAGCCAATTGCTTTAAGGGTATCCTTAGAGAGATAAGTGGACAACTTGTGCAAGGATTGATGGAGGAAAAGGTTCTTGGTCAAATCATACTTTCGCTTGCTATTTGACAGGTACTTGATAATATGTGCTTTGGGCTCATTAAACACTTTTGATGCTTCATTCACAAATCGTTCCTGATCGCCATATGCTGTAAATTTTTTTCCATCGGGATAAAAGTAATTGCAAACTACTTCCTTTCTTGAATAGGAAAAATATTCAGACATTGGTACGCCACACAATTCAAACAGCTCATTAATGAATTGTGGCATTGTGAACAAAGATGGTCCTGCATCAAATCGATAATCCCCCAGTTTTATTTCTGATAATTTGCCTCCGGGATAAGCATTGGCTTCATACACGGCAACTGAGTATCCCGATTGCTGTAATCTGATAGCAGTAGAAATACCAGCTATGCCCGCACCTATTATGACGACTTTCTTTTGCATTCAAATGATTGCTAATAATTACGAAGATAAAGTACTATAATAGACTTATCTTTATGATTGAAGGAACAACAATCTCAATTAAAGGTTTTAACAAATACGTTTATGAAAGCTTGTATTCAATTTACTCTTTTCCTAACACTACTTTTGAGCAGTTGTGCGAGTAAAAAAGCAATACCTGCATATGATAGTGGGCCTGTATATTCACTTCCAATTCAAGCCGTTGGACTCAAGGAAGCAATAGAACAGGCAGACAAAGAGGGCAAAAATATTTTATTGAATGTGGGCGCTTCTTGGTGTTTGCCATGCAAAATTATGGCCAAAGAAGTCCTCTCACTTGCAGAAGTTCAGGATTACATCCAAGGTAATTATATCTACTATTATTGCGACGCTGAAAAAGCCAATGGCCCAATGATCACTGAACTCTATCACATCAGTTCAGTCCCAACCTTGATCCTATTAGACCGCAAGGGCACAGAATTCAAACGAAACCAAGGTGCAATGGGGCGGTCAGAGTTTATGAAATTTATAAAAGTGGAACACTGAGTCGCTACCTCATCACCGCAAACTTAACTGACTTCACAATCTTGCCACTATGTATTAAGCATGCAATATACTGCCCATTGGACAAGGTAGATGCTCTAATGGTATGAAGATAGCTGTATGCAGAAAACTCATGACTGTAAACTTCCTTACCCAATAGGTCAAACACTTTCAACTCTGCCTTGTGCTGCGTATCATAATATGGCAAGGTGATATCAACTGTGATAGGGCCGTAGCCAGGGTTGGGGAATAACCTAATATCATACTCCTTGGTCTTTATAATTGTTGTAGATACCATGCTGTCACAAGGATCAGGATTTGGCCCGAGCCGATAGTTGGGATAATACGGCATACTTCTAGAAACATAATAAGGAAGATCCATTTCTGCTACTTGCAGATCAGGATCAGGATATTTCTTATCGGGTGACATGATTCGGCTCAAGCATTTTTGGTTGCCTCCAGCACCAATATAAATATTGCCATCAGGTCCCATTTGGGTATATCCCATTCCATAACCTTGGGGTTGACTGGGATTTACGGGTTCACATTGGCATTGAATACAAGTGCTTATGGTATCCAACTTCAATACCGTATCATTCATGTCAATCTGAAATATTTTTCTGTTGCTTATGATGTATGCAAATCTGCCAGATGGTGAATATTGAATAGTACCAATAAATTCAGGGGTATTCATGTCATCAGAAGCAACTTTTATGATTTTGGGATTCGACAACAAGCCTGTACATCTGTCAAAATCAAAAAAACTAATGTTGGATGTTGCCCATCCACGTGCGTATTTGGTCCCATCCAATGAAAAGTTGCTGATAAAAAATAGACCTTTCGACCCAGCATTGACTGGACCTATTTGTTGCTTCCACGGACCTTCAACTCCATCCTTGGTGATCAAATACCTGCGCAACACATTCTGCCCGAATTCTGGTACCATCAACCACCAATCATTGCCATTGGCATGACGGACCATGGACATTGGCTCAAAACTACCCGTATCAATCACCACATTCTTTTCAATAACTGCGCCCAAACCTTGGTTGGCGTTTATATCGATCTTGCTATAATATACAGGATTGCCAAACAATTGAAGTTGTTTGGAATATGATAATCCATAATGAAATATATAAATCAAATTCTCCTGTCCATTGGGATCAGGAATCGCTATTGAACCATGAAAGGCAGCATAACCATTATCGTCATTGGCCTTGCCCCAAGCTTTACTTGGATTCAAGCTATCGCCATTCATCATCATCTTCAATGAAGTGTCGAAAACCCGCTTTCCATTGCACATGAATTGCAAATTCCCATTTGCATCAGAATAAGTTGTGTTAGAAGAACCAACTTGCATTGTAACCTCATTGGAATCAGAAGGAGATATGACAATTTTAACCTCGCTTTCACTAAAATCTAAATAAAATAAATTGTAGTATATATTTTTTCCTTTTACTCCAGAACTCATTGCCCAATTTTGATCATGCTTTTGTGCATTTGCCAATTCTGCAATGATCAACAGTGTTACTAAATAGATATATTTCATGACGGTGATTTTTATTGTTATTAAAAATAGAGCAGCAAACAATTTGCTGCTCTAGCATCTATTTCCTGTGGCTTACTCTAGCTTCATCCATCTCAATATTTGTTCCTTCGATCCATCACGAGTTATTCTGACTGTATAAATACCTTGAGTAAAGCTGCCTGTATTTATTTGGAGCATATTGTTGCTTGTTTTTTCGGAATGAACTATTACACCAATCGAGTTGACAAGTTCTAGCTTTACCACAGCACCCAATGCATTGTTTAAATTAACATTCAGTTGTTCTTTGCCCGGATTGGGATAAATTGAAACTTCTGAAATTGCTAAATTGCTAGTGCCTTCATCTGTTGCTCTTGGAAGTATTTGGCCTGAACATGATTCCGGATCTTCCTGAACACATGGAATCCCATACATATTCAAAATATTGCGAGCGTCAAGCACTCCTGCGCCTTCTATGCGATGACATTGTTCAGCAAGCCATATCAATTGAGTTTCTTCACTTGGTGTTAATAAATAAGAAGGATTCAATATCCGCTTCAAGTCAATATTCATGGTGTATTTCAAGTGAGTATCGAATACTGTTGAAACATTTACAGCATTCAATAGCGTTTGAAGATTGTTTGCTTGTGTGGCAATAGAAGTTATAAATGGTGCCCATATCGAATCAACATTATTACATACCAGTTCGTAGCTCGCTATTTGAGTAGTGATAGCGTTTCTCAATACTGAATCACTAGGATTGACTGCATATTGTTCAACCATAGTTGTGATAGACTGTTCCATGATGTATTGCTGATCGATTAATGTATTCAGATTATTGGTTGCAGATGGGTTCAAAACACCTGTTTGTTGCAGCGCAAGCCTGTTGCTCCACAATTTCCATGCTGGAGTTGAAGCTTTAGAAGCTAGAAAATTTTGTGCAGCTGCACTTGTACTTACAAAGCCTGGATTTAGCTCCATAACATTGTACACGTGCCAATCGCTGTGCCAATAAAGGTAAGCGTCATTTGGCCAATTGCCAAAATTGCTGTTGATCACGTCCAGAACTGAATTAGAGATCCCACCACCATTGGGCACCACAAAACCAGTCTGACAGCCACCCGAAGGGAATGGCAATGTATTATCTACTTCAAACCACGGATTGAAAATGCTGGGAATATCAATTGGGCTTGGCCAAAACTCGATATTGACAGGAGTGTCATCCTCGTGGATTCTATATCGTGAGTTATCAACTGAAAAAGGGATTGTCGAAATAGATCGGGCTTGAGCACCTATAAATCCTGATGGTATCTTCCAGCGGTTGCCAGTGCCAAATTGATTATCTGACAGTCCATAAAATTGGTCACTGCCATAAACCAAACCGTTAACGCCTGATATAAAATTATTGTTGGCTATGATAGAAGACCAGCATTCCGCCACAATATTCAAGCATCTACCTAGGCCCGACATTCTATTGCAACGCAATACGCTCTGTTCAACTTCATCAGCCAATATACCAATTCTCTCCTTAATTAAAATATTATTGGGTGGAGTAACACCTTGAATGGTATTGTCCTCAACATAACAGTTGTCTGCATTGTTGCGGAGCAAGATGCCTCTATAATTAATGGTATTGGTAGAAATTATCACATCATTAAGATCATATACCTGAGACCCTGCCACACCTGATAGTTCAATGCCAACATTAGCTATTTGACTAGGCGTCCCTATTGCTGCACCCATTAAAATTCGATTTTTAGTGAATTTAACAGCTTGGGTACTAGAGTTGGTGGCAATATGTCGAATACCCACTACAGCAGTTGGGCTTGAGTTGATGCTTATTGTATTATCGTGTACAATTGAACTAAAATTGGGAAAATTGCCATTGATGTCAATGCCTATAATTCTTGGTAACTTGATGTTATTTTTCTCCACTGTGGACAAATTACCATTTGTACACTGGGTAATCACCACACCAAAATTGCAATCAAGCATTTGACAATTCCTTAATTTGGTTTGTGCTTGAACTACTCGAACACCTCTGTCGCAGGATTCAAAATTGAAGTTAAACGCAGATTGTGTAGCAGGTGAATAAGGAGTGTTCGATGCACCAACAATATAAGACCCACTAGTAAGTCCTGAGTAGTTTAGGGTAACATTTTTACCACTACCTTGATGCAATATTCCGTTTCCAAAATTTGGGTTCGGCGTTGTATACTGACTTCTTATGCTTCTAAAAACGTTGTTAGAAGCAATTCCACTCATATTGCAGCGCACCAGAGAAATACCATTTTGAATATTGTGAAAATAACATCCAGCAACAAGAAACCCAGGATGATTCCCATTTAAAATAATTCCAGCTGAAGGCCATTCGTTAGCACCAGGAGGAACGCCTGGTAACAATGGTGAACCTGATGAACGAAAAGTAGATTCAGTAATAGCAATAATATTATTGACAGTAATTGGAGTTCCAAAGTTAGAAAAAGATTTATAATTATCCTCATAAATACTCCCCCTACCTGAGAAGGATGCACCTGGGTTTGTTCTAATACCGTTAAGTGAATCTTCCATTTTGGAGCCAGAAAAAGTAAAATTGTTAGAAGTATTTACAGTAAGCTGTTTCCAAAGTCCATTACAGCCTTTAATCAATGATGAGAAAAAAGCAACTTGATTCCCCTTTTGAACAGGTATGCCAATTTCAATTTCGGCATTTGCCTCCATGACAAAAGTACAGTTTGAAAGACCATAGTTGTGATCGAATGTAAATTTGCCTGAAACAAAATAAACAGAACCATTTGGCATATTTAATCCTGGTAAGCCTGGCAAACTAGTAGCAGTAGGGAAGGGTGTATTTGAACCAATACAAGTATAAATAGGATATTCATTGATACAAGATTGCGGTATGCTACCACATTGAGCGTAAAGATCTGACTTGGACATAGTAGTGAAGAAAATAAGTACGAATAATGCTAACTGAATAAAGTTAGTACTGGTGTACTGGTGTACTGGTGTACTGGTGTACTGGTGTACTGGTGTACTGGTGTACTGGTGTACTGGTGTACTGAAAATCATTGATTTCATTTTTACGATTTTTGAAAGTGAAGAATAATTACTATCAATACAAATATAACACAGTATATTCATTAAAACAAGCGCCGCATATTAATTTTTTGTAAAATGTAAAATTTTAACAAAATTCACATTTAGACAATCAAAAATAGCCGCTTCTATTTTAGTCCTTCAAAAAAAAACTGAACCATTCCGTCTGCCAATTCCTTCGGGTCGATTTGATCCAAGCTATGCTTTCCCTCTTTTACCTCGTCATAACATCCATGCTGCATTGAATCTGCCATCAGTTTACTCGATTCGATACTGACTATCGGGTCGAACTCTCCTCGAACTATTCTGACTGGGTTCTGTAATTTTTTGATAGCTGATTTGTCAATTCCATTGTTTAACTCAAGTTCTCTTAGATAATTTGCTGTCTTTTCTGCCAATTTCTCCCAGCTATTTGGCTTATGAATACGCTCAAGCTGTTCGGCAAATGCTGGAACTTTGGTTTTGATTCTAACAGGGTCCAATGAACCAACCATCTTTTGAGTGATCGCTTCGTTCCAATTCCAAATGGTGTTCAAACTCATGATTCTGCCTACTTTATCAGGATGCTTTATGGCAAATTGTATAGCTACATATCCGCCCATACTGTAACCGAAAATATCGATTTTGTTAAGCTCACGTTCTGTCATGAAATCCAATATTGCTTGCATAAAGGCTTCATCCCCAAAATCATTTCCGTGCCTTCCACCATGTCCAGGAAAGTCAATCGTCTGGCATTCTAATTCCTTTGGAAGGTGATTCTTGATTGCTTCAAAATCACCAGAATATCCCATAGCACCATGAAGTAAAAGCAGCATTGACCTAAATTTTATCGCAAATGAATTAGAAGATTATTTTATGAAAAACTGGACCATAAAACTACGAATTATATTGCGATCATGAAAATTTTTGCTAATCACCACCAACAATCCAACAAAACTAAACGATCTTCGTTTCTGTTTTCTATAAAATACCTAAAGTTCGCTTATGAAATATACATTATTACTAGTTGTTTCGGTCGCTATTGCTTGCAGTATGCAGTCTTGTGCAAAACCAGTGGCAAATTTTGCATTGCCGGGATCCATGCACACCACTTTTCAAAAACTGAATTTTAACAACACCTCCAAGGGAGCCACAAAATACGTTTGGGACTTTGGTGATGGCAAAAAATCCGAAGAAAAAAACCCTGTCCATAGCTTTAATAAAGCTGGCGTATATACTGTTTCATTAAAAGCTGTTAAAGGCAATCAAATCAACGAAAAACAAATGACTATCAAATTAACAAATCCTGAAAACTGCAGAGTACTGGTAGAAACATCATTGGGTAAAATGGTAATTAGGTTGTATGACGAAACGCCTAAACATCGTGACAATTTCCTAAAACTAGTAGGTGAAGGATTTTATGATAGTTTGTTGTTCCATCGTGTTATCCAAGGATTTATGGTTCAAGGTGGAGATCCAGGATCAAAAGCTGCTGCGACTGGCAAGCAGCTTGGCTCAGGCGGTCCAGGTTACACTGTTCCTGCCGAATTCAATCCAGCTTTTGTACATACCAAAGGTGCACTTGCCGCTGCGCGTATGGGTGACAATGTCAATCCTGAAAAAGCCAGCAGTGGTTCGCAGTTCTATATTGTGCATGGCCGTCCAGTTAATCAAAACGCACTTACTTCTCGCGAAAACTCTAAAGACTTCCGTTATCCAACATCTGTTGTGGACAAATACCTCAAAATGGGTGGAGTTCCATTCTTGGACATGGACTACACAGTATTTGGTGAGGTGATTGAAGGACTTGAAATCATTGATGAAATAGCTGCTGTTGCAACAAATCCTGGGGATCGGCCTAAGGAGAATGTGTGGATGAAGATGAGTATTGTTAGCAAATAGTATTTCTCTGGGTTTTCATTTTTCTGCTAACTCAGAATTTGGTTTTTTGGGTTTTTTCGTAATTTATCGAATTGCCTTGATCTATGCTGTCTTGTCACTTTTGGCATTGCACCCAAAGTAATTCCACCGTGAAATGGTGTATAGACCATTTCTTACAGTGGCTTATGCCGACAGGATAGTAGCAATAATTATATGTATGGGACGAGAATTAATTTCTTGTCGGTATAACCAAAAGATCTAGCTGGACAAACTCGCTGGATGTGGATTTGTATTTCTTGAGGTATCGGGTGCAAAGCTGCTAAATGTTTCATTCTTACGGACTTTCTCAGTCCAAAGATTCCCTCGAAAATCCTGCGTTGCTGCGCTCGAACAGTGTCCAGCGGGGGTTCCGCTTTGGAGCGGAATTGGGTTTTTATCTTTTCTTTTTTATGACTTTCGTTCTTTCATTGCGCTAAGTTGTCACTTTTGGTATTGCCCCAAAAGGTCTACAAAAAGGCCCTAGATGGACAAACTTGTCCATTTTTTGGTAAAAATGTGCAAAAAAGTGCAAAAAAGGCTAAATCTAGACAAATATTGCCCATCAAAAAACCCCAAATGGACAAACTTGTCCATTTTTTTAATTTTATAAGCTTGAACTTTGTAGTATCACAATCTGGCAAATTTTATAAGACAACCTTCCTCTGGCAAGGGAATAAAGAACCTCAATTAATGAAAAATCTATATAGCTTAATCTTTGCATTGTTGTTGATCATTTTGAATGCAAAACTCTGTTTTGGACAGGACGAATACCTGAACAAAGAGTATCCACTTGAACTGGTGCTGCGCAATGATTCCATAATATACAAAGGAATAATCAGCAGCATGAATGATACTGCTATGTATTTTCTTCCATTAAATTCATTGTGAAGGCAACATTCTTACTATGAGTTTAACAGTATGATGAACACTCGGATGAAAGTTCCTTACGCAAATATTAACTTCATCCATAAGGTACGAGCTAAACCAAATAGCTCAAATAAAATAATCAATGAAACGGGTAAATGCATGTTAATTGGTTTTCTTTTGGGAACTATAAGCGGGTATGTTTCAAGCAAAAATTACAGGGAGGATAAGAAAGATAATTCTCATCACATAATTAACGAAAGCGAGTATAGAGCTGCCAGCATCGTAGTTGGGGGTCTTATAGGTTTGGGAGCAGGGGCAACTCTTGGGGTCGTATTAGCATTATCAACTTCCGAAAAAGTTTATGACAAACTTGAATTCCCTCTTGACCCTAACTCAATCGAGAGCCAAAGAGAAATGGTAAGCAAATTGATTTACAAGTAATTCTTTATCGCTAACTCATAAAATTAAAAACGCCTCAACATGAAAAAAATAGCACTAGTTTTCACTGCCTTTTTGGCATTTTCATCAATAAGTAATTCCAGCTCAGCTCAAAAAAATTACACAAGTACACAATATCCTCACGCTTTGCAACTACAAAAAAACACCACTCAAGGGTTTTATTACTAGCGTCAATGATTCTTCTTTCGCTTTTTTGGAATTGAGTTCGTTCAAGCCTAAATATTCATATAAGGAATTTAATAGTCTGAAAGACAAAGAAATTCAAGTTCCTTATACGAACATCAGCAATATTATAGTAGAGAAGGACAAATATATTTCCGGAGACAGAGTATTTGCCAGAGCTTTGATTGGTGCTTTCATTGGCATAGGTATTGGTGGAATAGCTGGTGGCTTTTTTGTACCTGAAAGTTTTGACTCTCTGTTTTCACCCCTTGAAGCTTCATTAAGCCTAGGCATATTGGGATTACTTATAGGAATGCCAATAGGCCTTTTCATTGGCTTAGATTCCAAAGAAAAGGACTTTCAAAAACTTGAATTCCCTCTTGACCCCAACTCAATCGAGAGCCAAAGAGAAATAGTAAGCAACTTGATTTACAAAGAATAGAAATAGTAAAATTGAAACTTGAAATAATCGTTACGCCAATAACTCCATGACTTCGTGGTCCGTTCTCAGATCGGGCATCAATTCCAACAAAAAACTTCTGGTCTCGGGGGCATCTTCAAGTACCTGCATCAGTTCAAGAATGGCTTCTTGACGCTTACCTGCTGATAGCAAACAAACTACTTTGAGATAATACAAATGCGGGGCATCCACATAAAACAATGCTTCTTCAATAACATTTAAGGCTTCTTCTTCGCCATGTGCCATGAATTCAAACAATGCAAACTGAAGCCAAGTGTCCTTTTCATCGGGACCAATATCAATGGCTTTTTGAAAATGAGCTTTTGCTTCAATGAGTTTTCCCAGTTGGAAAAAAGTGTCAGCCAATGCCAAATGGAAATCCTCACGATCTTCATCCATTTGTATAGCCTTTTGAAAAGAATCCTTGGCAGACTCAACTTTATCAATCTGTGCAAGACTTACTCCCATGAAATAATGCACCTCAGCATCCACGCTTCCCATTTGAAGAGCCACATTTAGGTGTTCGATTGCCATTTCATGCTTATCAAGCAAACACAGACACTGGCCCAATTTAGAATACAAATCTGAATCGGGAACAAAACGCTCTTTTACTTCTAAATAGCAAGCATAAGCTTCTTCACATCTTTGAGCACTTAATAATGCTTCTCCTCGATCTCTGTAAGCAAATTCAAAGTCCTCATTGATCAAATATGCATACTCTAGTGCTTCTGCTGCTTCCTCCAATTCTTCCAAACTCAATAGTGCCTGGCCCAAATTGTACCATGCATGATGAGAAAAAGGATCCTCATCGATGATGTTGCGGTGCAGTTCTATACTTTCATCATATCTACCGGTTATTTCAGTACACAACCAAATGCGTTCCAATGCCTCAACATTGCCAGGAGTAACCAACAATACATCTCTTAAAGCATCAAACATAGATCCGAACAATTGCTTTTTTTCGAAAGCATCGGCTTTTGACAAATATACTTCAGCCATGAAGTCAGGATCCTGCGGCACTTCCATTCCTAGCAATAAAACCAGCGCCTCATCAGCATCTTCCATTTCATTGTAGCATTGTGCTTCTAAGAGTATAAACTCAGGGTCGTTAGGAGAAAGATAGTTGTATTTTGATATGAAATTGAGCGCTTCTGATATTTTATCACTGGAGAGCAACATACGCGCATGTTGTAAATGTAACTCAATAGAAAAACTATGTTGTTTGATGGAGACTGAAGAAGCTTGTAAGGCTTTGTTGAAGAAATTCTCCCCTACATAATGTTCAATTAAGGTAAGCCAATGGTCCTCACTCAAATAACTCAGATTGCCTTTCTGACGCATACCTTCGTAATCTGCTACCAACTGGTCTTGATAAATTATATCGCGTTGTCTTCGTTTACCCATGGTTACGTTCTGCTTAACTGGACAAATATAGATGTAAATATTTTCATCTGCCCATGTTTTGATTCAATATGTTGATAAATAAATAAAATTTCAATCACATTATAAATTATCACTACGCATACGTAAAGCATTGATTATGAGCAATATTGAATTATACAAAATTATATATGACATAAAATTTTATGCTTATTCCTCTAGTAAGCCTATGGATAGATATGTTAGTAATATTTGATTAACTCACAAGCTTTTTCGTAAAAAAATTTTCCTTAGTCACCAGAAAAACTCCTAAAAAGATCATCAGCCCTGCCAATACTACTCGCATACTCAATTGATCGGTTCCTAAAATTATTGCAATGATGGCTGCCAGAAATGGTTGAAGATAAATGTAAACACCTACATGGTTGGCAGACAAATGCAGCATAGCCCAAGAATTCAACAGATAGGTAAGGAAGGTTGTGAATACCAAAACAAATAGGATTGCCATCCAATGTATAGTTTCTAACTGAAGCCACTGGGCCTTGATGATGCCTGAAATACCAAAAGGCAACACCAGCAATGAACCAATCCCAAAAATATACCGATTGATGGTAATAGGGTGGTATTTTCGGATAAACTTTTTAGCCTTTACCAGATAAATACTGTAAGATATTGCGTTCAACAATACCAACAAATCACCCAACCAGCTCCCTCCATTTGATAAGTCACCATTGCCCGAAGTAATCACCAATGTGGCACCTGCGCAAGCCAAACACACTCCTATATATTTGTAATAACTCATGCTGAGCTTGTCATAAAATCTTTCAATCAACAGAATACTCACAGGAGTTATGGTCATGACAAGCGCTGCCCGTATGGGAGTAGTCAAACTCAGCCCTGCAAAAAACATCAACATATTTGCCGCAACTCCAAATACTGATAACCAAAAGAATGATTTCATATCAGATGATTCTACCTGCTGCTTGACAATAAATTTGTGGCACAAATAAAACAAACTGGCTGCAGCAAAGACCCTACACACTATAAAGGCAAAGGGAGACAAATATCCAGTCGCTATTACATATTTGGCAACACTGAAATTGGCTCCATAAACAAGTGATACAAAAAATAGCGCTCCATGCGCCAATAAGGATTTATTCATTCGCCCGCAAAGATACTTATTTGGGTTTTGTGTCATGAAATTTTTAAAGATCATGTGACCGTAGCAATGAATCACTTTAAAAGGTCATAATGTTCTTGAAATCCAGCAGCCAACAACAATAGTCCAAAGTTAATTTGGTATTTTACAGGTTGATAAAACAATTAGACTACCTTCATTTATTTTGTTTTATTTTATTGGTTATCAATTATTTATGATTACATAATTACAATATAATCTTAATCGTCAACCTTATATAAATAAAAGAAACTGTTGTAGGATCTGTGAAGTACTCTCATCTTTGTATCATCAAATAAAAAAAACCCTCATCCAAATGAAAAACTCAATCAACGAAGTTTTGGACAATCAAAAGAAAGCTTTTGAAACTTGGTCAGAAATGACAGGTAAAATGATGAAAAACATCACAGGAAATGAAACTCCAGTATTCGTTAACCACAACTCTGATTTGGTTAAAAGCTGGTACAACAAGCAAAACGAATTGGTACAAGATACAATGAAGAAAGTAGCTGATCCTATCGAAGCTGCTAAAACTGCTCCTGATACTTTCAAAAAAATGATTGACAGCCAACTTGAATTTTTCGAATCTTGGAAAAATAATATGGCTTCTGATTGGGAAAAGTCAACAAAAACTGCTGCAGACTGGAACAACATAACTACAACATACAATGATATGTTTACTCAGTGGAGCAATTGGACCAAAGAAAGCAACAAGTGGATGGAAGATGCTTACTTGAAAGCTATCCCTGCTAACATGAAGCCTGCTTATGATTCATACACTTCTTCTTTCAGCTCAATGATGAAAATTTGGGAGCCTGTAACTAAGATGATCGAAAACGGTGTGTTTCAACCTGAAATGATCAACAAATTCATCCCAACTGGTGCATTTAAAAACATCGTCGATCAGATGACTAATTTTAAATTCACTGGTGATTTGAACAGCACTATCAAAAGCGGTAATGAGTTTTTTGACAACTGGTTCAAAGCTATCCAAGGAATGAATCCATCTCAAAATAACGTTTGGAATTGGATGGAGCAAGCTGACAAAGCTTACGATTTCAAAAAATTCCACCCTTCTTTTGCTTTCATGACTGATGGCCTTGGTCAATTCAAGTCTGCTCTAGAGCCTATGTTCCACATCATGGACCAAAACAAAACTACTGAGATCGCTAAAATGATCAAAGATGTTCAGTTCCAATATGCTGGTTTGGCTATCAAAAGCACTGAATTGCAAACTTTGGTTTATAACGGAACAAACAATGTTCTTGCTGAAGTAATCGAGTTTTTCAAGAAAGACTATGATAAGACAAAGCTTATGGTTCAGCCAATGGATTTCTTTAAGAAATTGACTGACATTATGGAATCAAACATGGTGAAAGTATTTGAATCAAAAGAATACAGCACTTTGCAATCTGAAGTTTCTAAGTTGAACGTTCAAGTTAAATCTAACTTTAATGTCATCATCGAAAAGTCAATGAGCGACCTTCCAATTCTGACAAAAACAATTGGTGACGAATTGGCAAAAGAAATTTCTGATCTTAAGCGTAAAGTTCGCCAATTGGAGAATGAAATCAAAACTGCTGCTCCGGCTGCAAAAACTAAAACTGCATCTGCAAAAACAGCTTCTCCGGTTGTTAAGGCCAATACTCCAGTTGCAAAAACTACAACTCCTGCAGTAAAAGTAATTCCTACAGTTGCTCCAGATGTTAAAAATGCGGCTGTTGAAACAAACAAAAACAAAGCTAGTAAGAACTAGTTTTTAAATAGCTAAGCCATCGGTAAGCAAGTCTTATCGATGGCTTTTTTATCTCTCTTTCCAATCACAACACGACCTTTTATTAAAATGCAAAACGAAGAAATTCAATCCAACATAGATCAATTGCTAGAGCAAGTGAATACCGCTGCTGACGCAATGAAAAACCTTGCTGATGTTCAGGAAGTTGACATAGCACCTACACCTAAAAAGAAGGTGTGGCAGGACGGAAAAGTTAGCCTATACCGTTTTGAAGGCACTTCAAAACCAACAGTTAAAACTCCAGTTATCATCTCCTATGCATTGGTGAACCGTTGGGAAATGATGGATTTGCAATCAGATAGAAGTTTTATTGGCCGTATGTTGAGCCTGGGTATGGATGTATATGTTATCGACTGGGGTTATCCTACTCAAGTTGATCGATACAAGACAATGTCAGACTATATCCTTGGAAATATGAATGACGTGGTTGATTTCGTCATCTCTAGCAGCAAATGCAAGAAAATTAATCTTTTGGGTGTTTGTCAAGGCGGAACTTTCAGCTTGATTTACAGCGCTTTATTTCCTGAAAAAATCAAGAACCTAATTACATTGGTTACTCCAGTTGATTTTGAAAGCAATGATGGTTTATTGTTCCGTTGGGCTAAGGATATGGATGTAGATAGCGTGGTTGATGGACATGGTGGTATTATACCTGGCGATTTCTTGAACAGTGGTTTTGATCTTCTAAAACCCATGAACAAGGCCAGAAAATATATGTCTATGCCTGATACCATGAAAGACAAAGCAACATTGATGAACTTTTTACGAATGGAGAAATGGGTAGCAGATAGCCCATCACAAGCTGGTGAAACATATCGCCAGTTCATCAAAGATATGTATCAGCAGAACAAGCTGATCAAGGGAAAATTAGAATTAGAAGGTCGTAAAGTTGACCTTAAAAATATTACAATGCCGGTTTTGACGATCTATGCATCGGCTGATCACATTGTGCCTCCTGCCACCACTAAGCCTATTAACGATGTTATTGGCTCTAAGGACAAGGAATTGTTAGAATTCCCAGGCGGACACATCGGCGTATTTGTGGGAGCACGTTCACAGAAGGTGCTAACACCAGCAATTTTGGATTGGTTAGTTAAACGCGATAATTGATTCTGGATATGAGTCATCTCGTCAGCTAGAGATGAACATGACCTTAATCCTTATTTCGGATGTCAGAGGGGCAACTTCATGTGAGGATGCCCCTTTTTTTTATGTAGTCAATTTTGTAAATATGTAATGAAATAATCGCCTCGGCCATGCTCCTAAATTGATGAAGCCAACTATACTGTCCATAATCCAGGTATTTTTACTGAACCTATCAGCTATCTTACTTCTCTTTTTATGCATGCTGCCAAACTTTTCTTCCATTGCCTCTCCATACGAAGCCATGTTGGATGCACTAAAATCATTTTGAGCGAGATATTGCTTAGCATGAAATGCCGCAATTCGCCCTGACACTACTGCTTGGCCTATACCTTCACCAGATGCCGGATCAGCCATACAAGCTGCATCACCACCCAACAAAAATCTATCACCCATGATCGGAAATTCGCCATACGCAAATGGAATGCTCCAGCCTTTGATATCGCCAACAAGCTTTGAATTTTCAAAACGCTTTTTGACTTCGGGGTTCTCTTCAATGATCTCCAACAATACCTCCCTAAGTTTAAGTTCTTGTTGCTTCACATCATCGGACATCATACCAAATCCTACATTCGCTTGATTATTGAAGGAAGGAAAAATCCAAAAATAACTCTTGGGATATTTTTTAAGAAAAAAGAACTCAAATGTGTCCTGCTGAATTCCTTCAACATTTTCAAAATAAGCCCTAACTGCCGCACAGTTGCTCTCCAATGCCAACTTGTATCCAGTAAGTGCTCTTCTTGCAAAAGATGTTGCACCGTCGCAAGCAATAATCAACTTTGCATGAAATACTTGATTGTCACTGGTACTTACAATTGCTTTATCTGTATCCACTGAAACACCAGTCACCTGGGCACCCATAAAAAAATCTACTTCAGGCAAGCTACTGGCTTGTTCGTACAAGAAATTATCAAAATGATAACGCTGCGAAATGAAAAAATCCTGAGGCAGTTTAACTTTGGCTGTTTGACCATTGAATGACCAGATTCGAATATTCGAAACTGAAAATTTTGCTTCAAAGTCCTTGAATGCTTGCCCGAACTTTGGCGAAATACGGTTCAAAGCTTTAGGGATGTAACCTCCCATACCATCACCACAGACCTTCTCTCGTGGGAAGTTGGACTTTTCAATCACTGCTACTTTGTAACCCGAATCAATAAATCCCATTGCACAGGTACTACCAGCAGGTCCTCCACCAATTATCAATACATCATAATTTCTTACAAAAGCTGAAGGTTCCTTCGGTTGCATGAAACAAAAGTAGCAAGATTATGCAGCATGCGCTGAAGATTTTTTGTTGCTTCAACTAAAATTATTCAAGGACAATACACCGTGATAGCAATCAACAACAAATAGTTGAAGTCTGAAGCAGACATTCCAAATTACAGAGTTCCCCTGATTTCCTGTTCTCTTTCAATGGCTTCAAACAATGCTTTGAAATTTCCTTTTCCAAAGGATTTTGCACCTTTTCGTTGTATTATTTCAAAAAACACAGTTGGGCGATCTTGAATTGGTTTGGTAAATATCTGAAGCAGATAACCATCATCATCCCGGTCAACCAAAATATTCAAAGCTCTCAAATCATCAATCGATTCATCTATTTTGCCAACTCTATCCAACACATCTTTATAATAAACTTCAGGAACATAAAGGAAATCAACACCCCTTGCTCTCAAGGTTGAAACTGTATGCAAAATATTATCTGTGGCTACGGCGATATGCTGAACCCCGGCACCTTTATAGTATTCAATATATTCTTCTATTTGACTCTTTTTCAAGCCCTTTGCAGGTTCGTTGATAGGAAACTTAACGTATCCGTTGCCGTTACTCACCACCTTGCTCATTAATGCTGTGTATTCTGTAGAAATGTCTTTGTCGTCAAACGTAATCAACAGGTGAAAGCCCATGACTTCCTGATAGAATTTTACCCACTCATTCATTTGACCTAACTCTACATTGCCTACGCAATGATCTACATATTTTAAGCCAACAGGTTCAATTGGGAAAATACTCTTGCGCTTTTGATATCCTGGCATGAATACCCCGTTGTAATTCTTTCTTTCAACAAAAGTATGAATCGTATCTCCGTAGGTATGAATGGAGGCAGTGCGCACGATTCCATTTTCGTCTTGCATTTCCTGAAAAGGAATTGCAGATTTTGCACCGCGTTCAAGTGCCGTTTCATAGGACCACTTCGCATCATCTACCCAAAGTGCCAATACTTTTACGCCATCACCATGCTTGGCAACGTGATTGGATATTTCATTATCAGCAAGCAATGAAGATGTCAATATGATGCGTATTTTATCTTGCTGCAAAACGTAAGATACCTTGTTTTTGACACCCGTTTCAGGACCAGCATAAGCGATCCATTCGAAACCGAATGTAGCTTGATAATACATAGCCGATTGCTTTGCGTTACCAACGTAAAACTCTAAATAATCAGTTCCCAATAGTGGAAATGTATCTGTTGATGAAACTGTCATTGGGGCAGTAAGCGTGTCCATAGTTCTTTGTTTTAATTCTTAAAATTATGATAACCAACTCAAATAGTAGTCAGGACTCTCTATTCCTGCTGCATATTCAGTCATTAATAAGGGTTTAAAGGTATCAACCATTACAGCCAATTCCAATGTTTCTTTCTTTCCGATGCTCTTCTCTGCGGTGCCCGGATGTGGTCCATGGGGTATTCCTCCAGGATGCAGTGTGATCATTCCTTGCTCCACATGTTTGCGGCTCATGAAATCGCCATCTACATAATAAAGGACCTCATCGCTGTCAATGTTGCTATGATTGTATGGTGCCGGAATTGCCAAAGGGTGATAGTCATACAATCTTGGAACAAATGAACATATTACAAATCCTCTGGTTTGGAAAGTTTGATGAATTGGTGGTGGTAAATGCACCCTGCCTGTAATAGGTTCAAAATCATGAATCGAAAATGCGTATGGATAACAAAATCCATCCCATCCCACTACATCAAAAGGATGACTTTTGTAGTGATATGGATACATCATTCCTTGTTTTTTGATATAAAGCAGAAAATCTCCTTCCCCATCTTGCGGATCCAATACTTCAGGTTTACGGATATCTCTTTCACAAAAAGGTGAATGTTCCATCAACTGTCCCATTCCATTTCGATACTTTGGTGGAGTAACTATCGGTGAAGTAGATTCTACGATAAAAAGCCTGTTGTCCTCATTGTCGAAATGCATTTGATAAATAGTCCCTCTTGGAACAACCAAGTAATCGCCGTAAGCAAAACTCAAATTTCCATACATTGTTTTGAGCTTTCCAGTTCCTTTGTGTATAAAAATAACTTCATCGGCATCAGCATTCTTGTAGAAATAATCGGTCATACTCTGCTGAGTAGCCGCTAGTGAAATAGCACAATCACTATTGACCAATACGGGCTTTCTGCTTTTTAGGTAGTCCTTTTCTGGTGCAATTTGAAAACCATTGAGACAACGGTGCTTCAATTGCTTATCGTGTATGGTTTTAGGAGCAACCGAAACCGGATCCCCAACCTGCAATATCCTTGTGGGTGGTTGCAAATGGTATAAAAGCGAATAAGTGTCACTGAACCCCTCAGTCGAAAACAACTCTTCGCTGAATAGTTCGCCATTGGGTTTTCTGTATTGCGTATGTCTTTTGTGAGGGACATCGCCAAGCTTATAATAATGCATTCTTGAATCTGATTATTTATCCTTCAAATATAGCGAAAATTCCTTTAAGCATCCAAATAGAAAAAGTCATTTCTTTGCAAGGGAGGACAAAACCATCCTGTTTAAACCTTCAACAATTTGTTCGACAACTATTGGTGGATTGCAATATACTGATTTGCTTTCATCTCGACCATAAATTGGAATTTCAATGACCTTATGCTTGATACCATCTGTAATTGCAAGGCGCAGAGGAATGGGTCGAGGAGATTTGAGCATTCTTCGTTGTGCCTCTTGCAAACAACTGATTGGTTGGCTTATTTCAAAAAACTTCTTTTGATCAATAAACTCTGAAAGTGCATTGATTTCGGATTGTTTGAGTTGTTGGGAGGATTTTGTGGTTCCACCAAATTGGCTGGCATATTCTCTTATCAATCTGCCATTTGGATAAAGGACTATATAGTTTTTTATAACGGGGTCTAGGCCACCCATAAATCCGCCTCCAATGAGTTCTATTTTCAATTGACTTGAAATTTCTTCCTGCTGGTATTCACCAGCTATCCACGCAAAAAACTGACTAATCCAACTGTCTTTAGTATCTCCTTTGGTCTTTGCCTCTACTTTTACCAAATTGATTGTGGATTCAGGCTTCACAAAAAGCTCTGAATCTTCTGAGCTTGAAAAAACTAGCTGTCTTCTACCAACTCCAGTCTTGGGAGCATACTCCACGATCAATTGGATGGCGGACAATTTCACGATATCAAATACGCTAATATTTCCTATACTGGTCATCAGTTTAGTACCATCGGTTGTCCAAATTCCATCAGAAAGTTGCCCATTTTGATATTCCTGCATCTTTCCACTTAACATAAAGTAAATAAAATGACGGTAGGCTTTGTCGGGATTATGAACGGCAAGTCCACTTGCTTGGTCGATTGTTTTCTCGTACTTCCACATGGTCTCATAAAATTGACTGTCGCGTACTTCTTGAAACACCAAAGTGTTTTGTGAAAATAAAAATCCTGTTACCGAGCAAAAGCTCAATAACAGAATTCCTCTTTTGTAGTTATCCAAAAGGATCACGATCAGAATTTGAAACCTATCGTCAATAAGAAGCGGTTACTTATTCTTTCTGTATTTACAATTGGTTGCTCAGAATTTTCTGTGACACTGTAAGGTAGATAAGTTGATTGATCGACAAAACGCACATATCCCAATTCAATGAAAAACTTGTCAATTCTTGCGCCAATTCCACCACTAACTGATGTGTTGAAGCTTCGATCTGATTCAAAAGGTGATTGTATCAATCCATAACCAGCTCTGAAACGGAAATCATCCACTGCCAATTCACCACCAACACGCAAATTAACTGAAGGTGCCAAAGTGCGCGACACATCTTTGTTCAACTCAATTTCAAATTGATTTGCTGATGGATCATCACCTGTTGCATCAAAGCTAAAGCTAGCAGAAGGATAATCGACATATTCAACATCTGCAGTTATAAATCCTTGTTTGCCTACAACCACACCTACGTTTCCTGATGCTCTCCAGGGTGTTACCAATGAGTAATCATATAACCCTGCTGGCGAAGTAACTGGAGCATTGTTGCGCACTCCGTCAAGTGTATAATCATAAATCAAGGTATTGACAAACGATTCAGATATGGACAAAAATGTAGGAGTATGAATTGCTGCGCCCACTCTTAGTTGCTGGTTTACTCTGAAGTTAACACCCAATTTTAGATTAATTCCAGTTCCTTCAGCATCAAGATTCTCTTCAAATCTCGTTGCATTGAAAACATCGATGTTATTAGTTGGATCAGACTCTTCGTATATCTTGGTACTGTTGAACCTCATAACAGGAATGCCCACTGTTGCTCCGATGGATATTTTATCTTTATAATTACCTGCAAATGAAAGTAAAAACTCATTCATGTACCCTGTGTTAGAAATTAATTGTGATTTGGCCACTGGAGTTCCAGCCGGAATATCGGTAAAATAATTATTGGCAACCTCGGAGTCAGGAATTAATCCACCAGCATAAAATGCGAGCTGAGATCCAAAAGGATCCATTTGACCTTCCGTCTTTCCTTGAGCCTGTTCTGCAAATGCATTGATAATTGAACCATTGGAAGTTCCGGAAAATTCACTTTCCTGTCTGTAGGAAGCCAAATTATTCATACCCATGGCGAAGTTGGCAGTTTTCCATTTTTTCTTTGGTCTATATTTCGCAAATACGATTCCAAAAGAAGGCACACCAAATTTATTTTCCCTTGTTTTTAGGGAGGCATTGTTTGAACCTTCTAATTTGGCATTGGTAGTATAATTGGTAAGTGAAAGACCAAAACTCAATTCAGATCGATTGAATGCTGCAAGTCCAGCCGGATTCTGAGACAATGCCCCAAAGTCTGTGCCTAAAGCAGATATGCTGTTGTTTACACTTGCATTTCTTGCTGAGGAACCATAAGTTTGAAAGGAATATCTGAGTGCGTCAGAGACGTTTTGTGCGAAGCTGACTGAGCTGATGACTAGGCACAATAATATGATTGACTTCTTCATTTAGAAGTGTTATTAAGGTTGGTGATGTAATAAGTTGTGAAGATAAGTATAAAATAAGGGGTGAAGAAATTTTATGAAAAAATCAATCACCCCATATTATTAGCTCGTTTATCTGCCTCCACGAGGACTCTTAGATGAACCTCCTGATGAATTTCCTCCTGATGAATTTCCTCCTGAGGATCTTCCTCCTCCTTGGTTGCCTCCACCTGAGTTTCTTCCACCAGAAGATCTTTCAGGTCTGGAAGGTGTCGAAAAGCTTGGTGATTCTCTTCTTGGCCTTTGATCATCAGATGGTCTCATAGATCTATTGTTAGATTTTTCTTCACTTCTAGGGCGAGATTCACTTTGGTTGCGCAATTCATCGACACGGCGTTGTCTTTGTTCAATCCTCTTTTGATCTCTTGTTGCGTCATCATTGTTTCTGATTGGACGGTCTCTTTCAACACCTTGAGTACGGTTGTTCCGATCAACATCTTTGTTGGGAACGGTATTGGGATTGGTGCGAATCGGTCTATCAGGAACAGATTGCGTATTAGGGTTTTTTCTTGTGTCTGGGCGAACTTGAACATCCTTATTCCCTCTTCCTGGCAAAGTGGTATTTGCGCCATTATTGTCACGAGCATTACCAGGATCATTCTTCAAGACATTGTTGTCGCGAGGATTTGAATTAATGTTGCCTTGACGGTTAGGGACACCCGTTACAACATTGTTATTCAAGGCTCTTGGATTTTTCTCAATTTCAGAGAATCTGCCTCTTGGGTTGCCTTGTATTTCAGATACATCGGATCCTCCTCTTCGTGGGCCATAATAAACACCGTTGGTAAACTCATTTTGTGTGCCACCGTTGTTCCAGCCACCGCCTCCATTCCAACCACCGCCTCCATTCCAACCATTGTTCCAACCGTTGTTCCAGCCGTTGTTCCAGCCACCGCCATTCCAACCGTTGTTCCAGCCACCACCCCAGCCATTGTTCCAACCACCGCCCCATCCAGGACCCCAGTAAACGTTATTCACGAGAATATTTCCAAATGGTGGACAAGGATTGTAAGCATTCCATCCCCACGGTGCGCCCCAGCTGTTCCAAGGATTGTTCCAAGGATTGTTCCATCCCCATGATGGACCAAAACCTACATTGAAATTATTCTGATTACTCCATCTGCGGTAGTCGCCCCAAGAATTGTGGCCAACATAGATGGATGAACCGTTCCAGAAAGGGTCATACATAAAGGAACTGGTATAAAAATCGTCATAATAACCAAACGACGGATTCATGTGTTGAAATCTTCGGATCCTTGATGAATAAAAATAATCGTAATCATCGTATTCATCATAATCATCGTAGCTTTCCACATTATCGAATTCATTGCTTCGGGAGATACTGCCGTCGGGCCTATTTCTTTCGGATGAATTTCGATCGGGATAAGTTGCTTCTGAAGCTAAATCGTCATATGCCAAAGGCTTGACAACTTCCACAGGAATGTCCGTTGCAGGATTAAAATAGATGTCGTCGTATTGTGCATACGCAGACTTTGAAATGGTCAAAACCATCAACAAAGCGAACAAATGGGCAATGCGTTTCATGATAAAAAATTTAAAAGTTATAGACTCCAAAAATGTATTCTGTTCCAAAATTACTCCTTTTATATTCGTCTTTAGTTAAAATGTTCATAAGTTTTATGAACAACTTTGTTGAAGACTGAATAACTTAGCAGCGACTCATATCACATAGACAATATTAAGACCTCAATGGTTACATTGAAAATATCTTTTTAACAAAATTTTTAGTTTTTCGTAGAATACATTTGTAGAATTCCCCGTTTGATTCATTTCACGATAAAAAACCGATGGCAAAAGAAATTACATCTAGAGAAGAAGATTACTCTCAATGGTACAATGATTTAGTCCGAAAGGCTGGTTTGGCTGATCACACCGCTGTTCGCGGATGTATGGTTATTAAACCTCATGGTTACGCCATCTGGGAAAAAATTCGAGACCAACTGGACATTATGTTTAAGGAAACTGGTCATGTCAACGCTTATTTCCCCTTGTTCGTTCCTAAAAGTTTATTCGAGGCAGAAGAAAAAAATGCTGAAGGTTTTGCTAAGGAATGTGCTGTAGTCACTCACTACAGACTTAAAAACGATGAAAATAATCCCGGAAAGCTTATTGTTGATCCGGAAGCTAAGCTGGAGGAAGAATTGATTGTCAGGCCAACTTCGGAAGCAATTATCTGGAATACCTACCGCGATTGGATACAAAGTTATCGCGACCTTCCCATATTGATCAATCAATGGGCCAACGTGGTGAGGTGGGAAATGCGTACGCGTTTGTTTCTACGCACTGCTGAATTCTTATGGCAGGAAGGACACACCGCTCATTCAACCCGAGCCGAGGCAATTGAAGAAACAGAGCGAATGATTGACATCTATGCGCGATTTGCTGAAGAATACATGGCAATGCCTGTAATCCGTGGCAGGAAGACAGAGAATGAACGATTTGCGGGGGCGGATGATACTTACACCATCGAAGCAATGATGCAGGACGGAAAAGCATTGCAGGCAGGAACTTCACATTTTTTAGGACAGAATTTTGCCAAAGCATTTGATGTGAAATTCATGAATTCTGAAAACAAACAAGAATATGTTTGGGCAACTTCGTGGGGTGTATCAACTCGTTTAATTGGTGGATTGATTATGACCCACTCAGATGATGAAGGCCTAGTTTTGCCTCCAAAACTCGCAAGTTTACAAGTTGTAATAGTTCCAATTCCTAAAGCGGATGAACGCATCAACGCTGTTGCTGATGAGTTGTTTGCAAAGCTCAAAGCAAAGGGAATCGGCGTGAAATATGACAACGATGACAAGAACAGACCAGGATTTAAATTTGCTGAATATGAAATGAAAGGTGTACCTGTGCGCATAGGTATAGGAGCGCGTGATCTGGACAATGGTGTAATAGAAATAGCTCGACGAGATACCAAGGAAAAGAGTCAGGTAGCAGTAGAATCTGCTGCTGATTATATTGAAAATTTACTTGTGGAAATACAAGCCAATTTATTCAATCGTGCAAAGGCTTATCGTGAAGCAAATACGCATTATGTCGATGACTTTGAGCAATTCAAGGATACCATCGCCAACAAAGCTGGTTTCGTTTATGCACATTGGGACGGTACTCCGGAAACAGAACAAAAAATTAAGGAACTTACCAAAGCTACCATTCGTTGTATTCCATTAGACATACCAATGGAGGAAGGCAAATGTGTATTTAGTGGTAAGCCTTCAAAGCATCGTGTAATATTTGCTCAAGCATATTGATGAAATTAAAGATTGCGCTCATTCTTATTCTCTCTACTTGGTTCAACAAAAATCTGTTTGGCCAATATATGATAGGGATGAGCACAGCCTTAGACAATGATATGAGTGAGTGGATCATTTATCCCGAAAATGACAGCCTCCCAGAATGCCGAATCAGAGCAAGGTGGAGATTAGAACAAGATCCAACGGAGTGGGATTTCAGAATGGGCGAAATATCGGGTACGCTCCGCTCCAAGTGGCGAAACAGATTCGACGAATGGGAAATCATTTGTGACAACGAGATTGTCCGAGTGAAAATGGTTTGGCCAGGTGATTGGCGACAATGGAGAATTGAATCCAAAGACGGTGAATTTCAAGTCAAAGCACTTTATAATATGCCTGTAAGTCAACTGACTGTGAGCAAAAGGGATGAAGTGCTCATGATCATCGATCCAAGTTTTGAGAACGATCCACGCGATTGGATCATTCAAGACGATTTGCCGGAAGATGCCCACTTGAGTACCAGAATGGGCATATTTAGTTCAGTTATATTGTCATTGGTGTTACGAAATCTCTAGTCTTTAAGTAGTTGTTGCGCGTGTTTGGCAGTATCTACTTTGGCTATTACCTCTTGAATCATTCCTTCGGCGTCTATAACAAAGGTTGAACGCAAAACACCATCGTATTCTTTTCCCATAAACTTCTTACGGCCCCATGCACCAAAGGATTGAAGTACTTCTTTGTTCTCATCTGATAACAATGAAAACGGTAGTTCGTACTTTTTAATAAAAGCCAGATGCTTCTTAGGACTGTCAGGGCTTACTCCCAATATTTCATACCCTTCTGATTGAAATCTATGATAACTGTCTCTCAGGGAACACGCTTCGGCCGTACAACCTGGTGTATCATCTTTTGGGTAAAAGTAAAGGACCAGCTTTTTGCCTTTAAACTGACTGAGTGAAACTGCTTCTCCGTTCTCGTTAATGCTGTTGAAATCTGGAGCCTTATCGCCTACTTGTAACATAATTTATAAGTTTGTATTTCTTAACATGAAATGTAGAAATTGGTTTTGAAATATTGCATGTAAAATTAATTCATCTCATACAATATATGGGTAAGAAAAATTGATTGCGCATAAAGTAACCTATCGAGCTAACAAGGCTTTTAAGAAAATTTTATCGGGCTAAAAATATCCAATTGATCTCCTTCGGCATTTTAATTTTAGTGTCTATATTGCATCGATCTTATCCTTAAAACAATGATTATGAAAAAATCAGACATCAAAAAAATGCCCACGTATTTTGACAGATACATCCACTTGACTGATGATGTAACTTATCTTGAAGCCCTGGACATCAGCTTGAAGGAATTGGAAATTGCACCGATTGAAAAATGGAAAGCATTGGGCGACAGGATCTATGCTCCAGGTAAATGGACCATTAAAGATATCCTACAACATTATATCGATACCGAAAGGGTGTTTACTTACAGAGTTACCGCAATAGCCCGCGGAGACAAACAAATATTGAATCCTTTCGATGAAGAGGTATTTGCCCAAAATGCTGAAGCCAATCTAAGAACTACCGACGAACTGTACCAGGAATTGATCTTGGTTAGAAAGGGATTTATTGCGATGTATCAATCATTTACGCCGACTATGCTTCAGGAATTAGGCAATGGATACAATGGGGTGCAATACTGTGTTTTGTCACTTGCCTTTATGATAGCCGGACACCAGCGTTGGCACTTTAAAGTTATTGAGGAACGTTATTTTCCTATGTTAACAGCTTAATTGATCAAGATTAACCGCAGGAATAATTCCCTTATTGTGTAAAAATTTCAGTCGATGACCTGTCAAATTGTACAGCAATTCTAAACCTGTCAACTAATTTATAGCTGTTTCTCTTTATTTCTTTTGGTCTTAAGATTCAGCATGGCAATCAACACCTTTGCTAACGCTTCCCCAAAACAGAATAAGTTATACTGAATTTTCCTAATTTTGTGGAATGGAAACAGAAGTAAGCCAACACAAAACAAGTGCCCTTGAAAATTATTTCAGATCATTCAGAAATAATGTTGTTGGTATTCAGGAGCAATTCGATTCGCCTTACGGTTCACAAGCCCTGCTTTATAGCGATTGGACAGCCAGTGGCAGGCTTTACCGTCCGATAGAAGAAAGGCTCCTAAACCATGTTGGACCATTCGTGGCAAATACGCACACGGAAACCAATTTTACTGGGTCAATGATGACAATTGCCTATCACGATGCGCTCAAAATCATCAAACAACATGTCAATGCTTCGCCCCTAGATGTCATTATTTCTGAAGGTAGTGGCATGACTGGAGTTATCAATAAACTGCAGCGGATGTTGGGCCTTAGAATTCATGAAAAATTTCATGAAAAAATTCAACTTACTCCTGCTGAACGTCCTGTCGTTTTCTGCACGCACATGGAGCATCACAGCAATCAGACCAGCTGGCTCGAGACCATCTGCGATCTTGAGATCATTCATGCAGATGTAGACGGAATGGTAGATCTTAATTATTTGAAATCATTGCTTGAAAAATACAAAGAAAGACCTTTAAAAATTGCTGCCATTACTTCCTGTTCGAATGTGACCGGGATTATTACACCATATCATGAAATAGCTGCTTTACTACATCAGAACAATGGCTTATGTTTCGTTGATTTTGCCTGTTCGGCTCCATATATCGATATCAACATGCATCCTGAAAATGAGCTAGAAAGTCTTGATGCTATTTACTTCTCACCACATAAGTTTTTAGGAGGACCAGGCTCAACAGGTATTTTGATATTCAATAGCAAATTGTATAAAAATAGGGTTCCTGACAATCCTGGTGGTGGAACTGTAGATTGGACCAATCCTTGGGGAGGCCACAAATATGTTGATGATATTGAAGCGCGTGAAGATGGCGGCACTCCGGCATTTCTGCAAACAATCAAAGCAGCAATGTGTGTAAAATTAAAAGAATTAATGGGGGTACAAAATATGCTCCAACGTGAACATGAGTTGCTCGATATAATCTGGAATCAGCTGGACGGTGTAGCCAATTTACACATACTCGCTTCCAATATCAAAGAGAGACTAGGTGTCATATCTTTCTACATTGAAGGCTTGCATTATAATTTAGGCGTAAAGTTGTTGAATGACCGGTATGGGATTCAGGTTCGAGGTGGTTGCTCGTGTGCCGGAACTTACGGACATTTTCTTTTGGCCGTTGATGAGAATTACAGTAAAATAATTACTGACCAAATCAGTGTCGGAGATTTGACCAACAAACCTGGATGGATACGCATGTCCATACATCCGGTGATGACCAATGATGAAGTACGATACATCTGCAAAGCCTTAAAGGATCTTGCTGGGAATTTCAAAGAATGGTCAAAGGAATACGAATATCAAGCTCATTGCAATGATTTTAAACACAAAACCTATTCTGAGGATATTTCAGTTACCGTCAATAATTGGTTTTGTGACGCATTTTAAACCGATATTTTTAATGAACTTCTGGTCTTCAAACTGTTAAAATTGCCATTAAAACTTTAAGCTTAATAAGAAGTATTAAAGTTTATATTTAAAAATAATGATTGAAATGCTTAAATCAAATCCAGCACAATGAAAATATTTGCTGAAACTCAAAGATTGATACTCTGGGAATTACAACCGAGTGATGTTGATGCAATGTTTGAATTAGATTCCAACCCAGAAGTTCATCGGTATTTGGGGAAACAATCCTATTACAATTAAAGATCAAATCGTGGAGGTGATCAAAATGGTTCGACAGCAATACCTAGACAATGGTATAGGAAGATGGGCTGTTATTGAAAAAGCTAACTACTAAGGCTAAGGTGGCAATGAGTGCAAATTTCCAATAAATTTACAGCATTTCACGAGAACTTAAACGGCTCAATATTGCTCATACCATTTGAATCTGTTATGCACAATATTAGATTTTTCCTGAGCTATGTAATCTAAAAATGCTTTTGATACTGGAGAATGCTGTTTTCGCTTCATCCACATCAAACTCCAAATAGTAGTGATGGGCAAGCCCTTGACTGGGATGATCTGTAGTTCCTTGTTGTGCAATTCATTCTTGATTCCTATTAGTGGCATGATGGAATATCCCAAGCCAGCAAGCACTGCTTGTTTTACCGCCTCATTGGAAGTCAATTCCATTTTCTTAAAGACAGTTATTTCATTTCGATTTATATAGTCTTCCATAAGCTGCCTGGTTCCGGATCCTTTTTCTCTATAAATGAGTGGCAAATTTTTAAAAACTTCCTTTGCATTTACATTCCGATTATATTGATGAGCAATATTACCAACCAAATAAAGCTTGTTGTGAAGTAAATCAAGTTTTTCCACATTCAAATTGGGAGGCAATATCGATACCAAAGCAAAATCAACTTCATTGTTTACCAGACTTTCAACCACTCGATTCTTATTAGTAACATCCATCTGCAGTGCAACACCTGGATGTCTGTTGATAAAATCCGAAAGGAAATATGGCATAATGTATTTGCCTGTTGAAACAACCGACAATTTCAATCTACCAGCCAATTCACCCTTAAAAGCCAATGCTTTGTAATTAATTGATTGAATTTCGTTCAAAATATTATCGGCGTATTTGGCTATTTCATGACCAAAATCTGTGACATAAATCTTCCTGCCTACAACCTCAGTCAAAGGCACTTCGAACTGTGCTTGGAATAGCTTTAATTGAATAGATACAGCAGGTTGAGTCAGATGGAGCTCCTCAGCAGCTTTGGTAACACTATTGGTTTGAACAATCTTTAAAAAGATCTGAAGTTGATTCAAGGTGCAGTTCATAAATTATTTTTATGTATTTCATAATAAAGATAAATATAATTAAATGAATTAGTTGCTACAATTTTACACCGTCAAATAAAAAATAAAACAATGAAAACTTTCTTCCACATCAGCTTATTATGTGCAGCATTCTTTTTAGTCTCATGTAAACAAAATGACAAATCAATAGAAACTGCAAAAACCGATGCGGTAGTTGAAGATGCTACATTAAGCGGCTATCACGTGTTGACAGCTGAAGAACAATCCAAATTAACACCGGAGCAAGTTTTGCAAGACTTTAAAGATGGAAATGAGCGATATAAATCAGGCAATATTACCAAGAGGGTGCATACTGAATTTGTCCGTCGCACCGTAACTGGTGGTCAATTTCCAAAAGCGGTTGTATTGAGTTGCTTGGATAGCAGAGTTCCAGTTGAGGATGTATTTGATCAAGGACTTGGTGATGTATTTGTTGGTCGAGTAGCTGGAAACTTCGTCAACACTGACTTACTAGGTAGTATGGAATTTGCCTGCAAAGTGGCTGGTGCAAAACTTGTCCTAGTCATGGCACACCAACATTGTGGTGCTGTAAAAGGAGCAATTGATGACGTAAAATTAGGGAACATCACCTCTATGCTTGCTAATATCAAACCTGCGGTAGCTATGAGTCAAAACTTTGCAGGAGAGAAATCTTCAAAAAATGAAGCCTTTGTAAAAACTGTTGCTGAAAATAACGTACTCAACACCATCAAAAACATCAGAGAAAAGAGCCCGATTTTGAAGGAAATGGAAGACAAGGGAGAAATAAAAATCGTAGGTGCATTCTACACTTTGCGCACAGGAGAATTGAAGTTTTTGAATTAATTGATAACAATTGATCGCTTGAATCAATTACCTTAGTCCACATATCTAAATTATCGATTTGGGTATGTGGATTTTTTTTAATACAAACACGCTAACAGACACAATCAACTGGCATGAATTTAGACTTACTGCTTGAAAACCTAACCAACCCCGCTCTGTTGTTCTTTGTGTTGGGCGTAATAGCAGTTTACTTGAAAAGTGACTTGGAAATTCCACCCAATTCTTCAAAGTTCATTTCACTATATTTACTCTTCTCAATTGGATTCAAAGGAGGACAGGAATTATCGCATGAAACATTTACGAGTGAAATCGGATGGTCAATGCTTTTTGGCATAGCTATCTCAGCAATCATACCCATTTACACCTATTTCATACTGCGTCGACGTTTGAATGTTTATGATTCAGGAGCTATTGCTGCCGCTTACGGTTCGGTGAGTGCTGTAACTTTTGTCACTGCCGTTAGTTACCTTGAATCTCAACAATTGGCCCTTCACGGACACATGGTTGCCATCATGGCATTGATGGAATCACCCGCCATCATTATCGGTTTGTTATTGATTTCTATGTACAACAAGGAGGAAGGTACCAACATTAAAAAAAGAGAAGTTGTCAAGCATTCCTTTACCAATGGCAGTGTATTGTTGATTTTAGGCAGCCTGATCATCGGATTTCTGGCAAGTGACAAACAAGCCGAGGGAATCAAACCTTTCACCAACGATCTTTTTAAAGGTTTCCTTGCAATTTTTCTGCTCGATATGGGAATTACCAGCGGCAAAAAGCTGAAGGCATTTTTCTCTTTCGGATGGTTTCCGTTTGTTTTTGCCCTTTTGATTCCTCTGATCAATGGATCTATTTTTGCCATATTAAGTTCTATTGTAACTGATGACATAACCAACCGATTCATATTTGCAGTACTTGCTGCTAGTGCATCTTATATTGCTGTGCCCGCAGCTTTAAAAATATCAGTTCCCAAAGCCAATCCCGGACTCTACCTTCCTATGGCCCTTGCTGTTACTTTTCCTGTCAATATTACGATAGGCATGCCACTTTATTTCTTGATTGTGCAGAATACCTAGTAGAAACGGATAGTTTTTCTGCTGAAAGCTAGGTGTGAAAAACTGAAAAAAGCAGAATTATAGCCCAGTCCTCAATAATATAAACAAAGCCCAAATGATTCGTTGAACCAATTGGGCTTTTGCTATTTTACTTACAAATGTCTGAACCAAATCTACTTTACACTTTCTTGAACAAAAGTTTTTTCTGATCGGTATCCACATTGATTTTATCACCTTTGGTAAACAAGCCCATTAGCAATTCCTTCGACAACTCGTTGGTCAATTCTTTTTGAAGTATTCGTTTCATTGGTCTTGCTCCAAATTGTGGATCATATCCTAAGGCAGCCAAATATTGCATAGCTGCTTCAGTAATTTCTATTTCCAGTCCTTGATTTTTGAGTAGTTTATTCAAGCTTTTTACCAATAATAGAAGGATTTGTTTGATCTCCGCTTTGGTAAGAGGCTGGAACATGATTTGCTCATCAATTCTATTCAAAAACTCGGGGCGCAGGCTGGATTTCAGCAGTGCAAAAACTTCATCTTTGGTAGAGGCTACAATTTCAATTCGCTTGGAGTCACCAAGTGATTCCAAATCCTCAAAATTTTCCAGAATAATATCTGAGCCAAGATTGGAAGTCATAATAATAATGGTATTCTTGAAATCCGCCACTCTACCTTTGCTATCCGTCAAACGACCATCATCCAATACTTGCAAAAGGATATTGAATACATCCTGGTGCGCCTTTTCAATTTCATCCAATAGAATAATTGAGTAGGGTCTTCTTCTGACTGCTTCGGTGAGCTGGCCTCCTTCATCATAGCCAACATATCCGGGAGGTGCGCCTATCAATCTACTGACTGCATGGCTCTCCATGTACTCACTCATATCAATTCTTGTAATAGCCGATTCATCGTCAAATAACACCTCTGCCAATGCTTTAGCCAATTCTGTTTTTCCTACTCCAGTTGGACCCAAGAATATAAATGATCCTATTGGTTTGTTTGCATCGGATAATCCTGCTCTGGATCTACGGATTGCATCACTTACAGCTCTAACTGCATCACGCTGACCTATCAAACGCTGACCTATTTCATCTTCCAAGTGTATCAACTTGTCTTTCTCACTTTGCATCATTTTGGAAATAGGAATTCCTGTCCACTTCGATACAACGTCCGCGATATCTTCAGCTGTCACTTCTTGATTGGTCAATCGTTTCTCAGGTGATAAATTGATCAATTCATTTTCAGCAAGTTCAAGCTTATTTTCCTCTTCTTTAATTTTCCCGTACCTGATGGTTGCCACGAGTTCGAAGTTGCTTTCGCGCTCCGCTTTCTGGGCCTGATTTTCCAATTCATCAATTGCTGTGCGGGATTCTTGAATTTTTTTCAAGATGGCTTTTTCGTTGTCCCATTGAGTTTGTACGGAATGAAAATCTTCCTTCAAGTTGGCAATTTGCTCATTGAGTTTGTTGAGTTTTTCTTCATCCTTTTCCTTTTTGATTGCTTCCCGTTCTATTTCAAGTTGACGGATTTTGCGATCCATTTCATCTATTTCATCGGGCACGCTGTCGAGCTCTAAGCGCAGTTTAGCTGCGGCCTCATCAATCAAATCAATGGCTTTATCGGGTAGTTGTCTGTCAGCAATATATCGGTTGGAAAGTTCAGCGGCCGCAATAAGCGCTTCATCTTTAATAGCAAGTTTGTGAAAAATCTCATATCGTTCTTGCAATCCCCGCAATATTGAAATGGTGTCTTCTACACTTGGTTCATCTACAAAAACCGTTTGAAACCTTCTAACTAGGGCTTGATCTTTTTCAAAATATTTTTGGTATTCGTCTAAGGTAGTTGCGCCAATGGTGTGCATTTCACCTCTTGCCAATGCCGGCTTTAAAATATTAGCAGCGTCCATAGCACCATTGCCTCCACCTGCTCCTATCAAAGTATGGATTTCATCAATGAATAAAATCACTTGACCGTCAGAGGCGGTCACTTCATTGATTACGGCTTTCAAACGTTCTTCGAACTCGCCTTTGTATTTGGCACCTGCTATCAAGGACGCAATGTCCAAGGTAAAAATCTTTTTGGATTGAAGGCTTATGGGAACATCTTTGCGGACGATCCTCCAGGCTATTCCTTCTACAATGGCAGTTTTTCCAACTCCAGCCTCACCTATCAGGATAGGATTGTTTTTTTTGCGGCGAGAGAGAATATGCAGCACACGTCGTATTTCATCATCCCTGCCGATAATCGGATCTAATTTTCCTTCTTCGGCGCGTTCAGTCAGATTGATACCGTATTTGTTGAGGGCATTGTAAGAGCCTTCGGCATGTTGGTCGGTCACCGTCTTGCCATTTCGCATTTCTTTGATGGCTTCCAGCAGCACTTTGGTTGTAACTCCCTGTTCTTTGAGCAGTTTTCCGCCTTTGTCATTTCCGTCAGCAATGCTATAAAGAATCATTTCAATGGATATGAATGAATCGCCCCATTCTTTCAGAAGGTTTTTGGCATTGGCGAGTACTTTATTGCTTTCATTACTCAGATACTCCTTGTCTGAACCACTCACTTTGGGGTAGCTTCTGATGAGGAGCTCCAGCTTTTCTTTAAAAACAGGAATACTGACCTGATTTTTTTTCAGTAAAAATTCTACAACTGATTCATCCGCCTTGATCAATCCTCCAATCATGTGTGGCGTATCAACAACCTGTTGACCCAGTTGACTGGCCAGGTTTTGAGCCTCAGCAATACTTTCTTGCGCTTTTGTCGTAAAATTATCGAATGTCATAAAGTAACTGTTTGTTGTTGATCATTAACTATCAAAAGCCTATCCAAGTCATTAAAATCAGAATTATAAGACATTTTGACATATTTTCACCACATAAAATGACATATTGTCGCATCAATGTTGAAATTTGACGACAATTTTGCTTGAAATTCTTGCAACAGGGTAACGTTTTATGCTGGGTTCACTCCAAGGCGATAGTTTATAAACCCAATCCAGTATCTCCTCCGGAGAATCCGCAAACTTCGGATCTGCCTTTTTCTTCGCTTCTAGCTCCGCTCTAACATTGGGGTTTGACTGCAGGAATTCAGCAGCCAGATCTTCAAACACATAATCTGAAAAATACTCCTTGCGCATCAGAATACCGTCAAAGAATCCCCAGCGCATAAATGCATCAGGTGCTTGTGGCTCCAATGTCTCCATGATATATCGGATATTCTTTTGGTCGCAGGGCACAAAATAATCACCTGCTTTGTAGTTGAGGGTTTCAGTTGTTTTACTGACTGATATTTCACGATGATAATAATGGCCCTCATAGGCTGCTGTCCGTGATTTTATGTCATCAATATAATAGGATTCCACCGTCAACTTTTCGGGCGATGCCAGTCTTTCCAATTCAACACCATTCCATATCAATCGGTCGATCACTTCATGCCAAGCTTGGGGAATAATGTAAGCAAATGGTTTTTCAACACTAAGACTTGGCTTAAAATAATTGTAAAATGGGATGTCTTTGTTGACTGGTTCATTGCGGTCATAATACAATCTCTGTGCCCCTGTCACTTCGCTGGTTTTGTATTTGTGTTGGTAACCCATGAAAGGAATCATATCAAATCTGGACTTATCGTGTTCCCATTCAAGCGGCACAATGGTCATATTGCGGTAATCCTCAAATGCTTGTTGATGGACTTCTTTAATCTTTGGCGCGTTGTCATGCACATATTCTAAAAAGCTCAATAGCACGTCATAGGTGGATTCTACTCTTGGCTTGTACGGTTTGAGCATATGTGTCTCGGGCATGAATGCGATACAGTGGTGCAGGGCTGCATACCCGCTCGAGTATCTGCCTGAATCCATAAAACCATTGATGCCAAAATCCAAGGGTGGGCCGTCCGAATCAACATAAGGCACTAAATCCCATCCTTTATCTTTCATCCGTTTGAACAGTTCCGGCACCATTGACTTGCGAACAAAATCTCTCTGAGTCGGTGCCATTTTATCCTCTTGGCTGGTTATCAACGTCATAACATGTTGGTAATCTGCCCCATTTGACGTGTGCGTATCAACCATAATTTCAGGCTGCCAAAAGTTGAATATTTTGTTGAAAGTTTGCGCATTGCGCGAGTCACATTTCACAAAATCGCGGTTCAAGTCAAGGTTCTTGTCATTTCCTCTAAATCCATAGGATTCCGGACCATCCTGATTAGCGCGGGTATATGAATTCCGGTTCAGGCAACCATCCACGTTGTAAACTGGTATGACCACGAGCACCACATCTTTCAAGTAAGCGACGTATTTGCCATTAACAATAATGTCTCTGCAAAGCATCATACTGGCATCAATGCCTTCAGGTTCGCCGGGATGGATACCATTATTGATAAAAAGCACAATTTTGCCTTTATCTCTTGAAATATTCGGATCAAAATCTCTATCCATGTCAATTACAAAGCTGTGCAGAGGCTGGCCCGAATCAGTCATTCCCAAAGCTTGCCATTTGCAATTTTTGTTTTGATTAGCAAGTTTTTCATAAAATGCCATACATTCGCTGTAGGTAGCGGTTATCGCATTGTTTTTCTCATAAGGCGTTATAAAATCCATTTGCGCTTGAATTAAAATAGTGTAAAATCCAACCAGAAAAAGTACCAATAGGTGCTTCATTCACTTCAATTTAAAACTCGAAAATAATATGAATGCGCTAGATTTCATGATTAAGTTCTCAACAATCTATATTCTGATTGTGGTTTGTTCTGTTAATGTCACTGCCCAGAATAAAGAAACCATAGTAGTCAATGGGTTTATGGATTCATGGCACCACGCTGCTGCGGTTGGAGATGAAATGATATTTTTTGGAAGCATGAGCGAAAACGGCATTTACATTGGGACAGACAAGAGTGAACGATGGAACAAAAAAGAGATGGAAGTATGGAGCAAGAAATATTTCGATCTAGATTCAGCATGGGATTTTACGCCCATTGAACGAGACATACATTTCAGTGCAGATGGACAATATAGTTGGTTCAACGAAACTCTGGAGACGTGGATGGGAGTATGTCGCGGCTCCGGAACCTTACACAAAAAGGATGGACATTGGCTCATTGATCAGTACCACCTCTCTGTTACCGTGCCCAACGAAATCATCCAAAGTTTTATAGAACTGGTAGGTGTACCGAAGAAGCAGCAAAAATAATCATAACACAGTTTAAACCCGCGAGCTATGAAAACACCGTTTCTACGCATTATTATATTTGATTGGTTCTTTCAAGTGAGTTCGGTGTAATTGACTTTTAATAGCATTTTGAAGCCTCATTTTTTATAGCTAACAAAAACTTAAACATTCGCCAGACTAAATATTGCAAATTCCCAAAACTATTTCATGAACTTTGGGTTATACGAACTCTTTCAAGTCATCTTTTAATGGCTTAAAATTAATTTCTCGATGCGAATTTGTATAGTAAAAAATTAGAATGAAATCGGAACAACAGCTTACCATAAACGTGCTGATGGCTACATACAACACATCATTCAACATGTCTAAAAGGGCCATTGAATCGGTTTTAAATCAAGATTTTCAAGATTTCGAGCTAATTATTATCGATGATGGAAGTGATTTTGATACCTCGGTTAAGCTGTTCGAATATGCCCATAATTTCGAAAATAAAATAAGCTACTTACGACATACAAATAGAGGACAATCTAACAGTATCAATCGGGGAATTCGCCTTTGTAATAGTGCTTACATTGGCATAATAGATGCAGATGATGAATACAAAGCAAATCACCTTTCGACCTGCCTAAAGGCAATGAGTTGTTATGATTTAATTGCGACACACACCGACACAATCGTGAATGTAATTGACGATTATTATGTGCCAGATAAACACAACAATAATAACAACATCCATGTAGATGATTGCATATTGTTTGCGACATTGTTTGGTAAAACGGAAGTTTTCAAAAAAAACTTTTTTGAAAATAAATATGCGGCCGACAGTCAATTTTATGAACAGGTTGCTAAAAACTATAAAGTTGCTAAACTTCCATCCCGCACGTATATCTATTACCGAAATCATATCAATAGTATCACTGCTAATATGAAACAAAATAATGATTGAAAGTATTGGTGACAAAATCCCTTCGAATTATATTTTTGCTACTTTGCTCACAGGTGTTTATGATGTAAATAGAAATGAAATTATAGATGACAATGACTTCAGTATTATAAAAAAATGGTACGATTCTATCATTAAACTTCAATTAAATGCGATCGTTTTTCACAATACCTTTTCAAAAGAGATTGTTGAAAAGTACAACAATGAGTATATTCAATTTATTGAAATTGAGTATAATACAAGCTTAAACCCCAACGTGTTTCGGTACTTCGTTTATCGGGACTATATCAAGGAAAATTTTCATGAAATAGAAAATCTTTTTGTCACCGATATAACTGACGTGGAGGTTATTAATAATCCGTTTGAAAGTCATGTGTTTGCCGAAAATTCAGACTGTTTATTCTGTGGCGATGAGCTTGAAATTTTGGATAATGTCTGGATGCGAGATCATTGTAGTCACTTAAGAAATTCAATGCCTGATTTTGGTGTTTATGAAGCATTAAACCAGCATGAAACATTATTGAATTGTGGAATTATAGGCGCAAACATTACTGTTATGAAATTATTGTTCGATAAAATGGTAGCAATCCACGACTCCTTTTCTTATACCAATACATCAGATTACACTTTAGACATGGGCGTATTTAATTATGTAGCCCGAACTACATTTTTGCACAAAATAATTCATGGAGAACCAGTAAACACTATTTTCAAAAAATACGAAAGCCAGCGTACAGATTGTTGGTTTAGACATAAATAAAAGATGTCTGAATGGTATTAACCCAAAATCCGCATTGACGTATTTTACTGAGTCCGACTTGACGAGTTCTATTTTTGAGAATTGCAATTTTTTACGTGCTACATTTGACCACACAATCATTGAGAAAGTTGACTGTCGGACTTCGTTCAATTGTTCCATTGACCCAGAAAATAATAGAATCAAAAAAGCCAAATTCTCCTTATCACAAGTTGTTGGACTTTTAAACAAATAACAACATTGAAATTGACCACGCCAATTGATACAGAACCCAGAATAGAAACGCTTGCAGAAAAAATATTGTTTGGTAAGCGAAAACGAATCACATTTGCTGACAACCAAACAAAAGCATTGTGGCAAAGTTTTATGCCAAGACGAAACGAAATCAAGAACAATACAAGTTCAGAACTCTTTTCGCTTGAAGTCTACAAAAATCCTGAATTCTTTAATAAGTTTGATCCAACAGCGGAGTTTGAAAAGTGGGCAGCAGTCGAGGTTACTGATCTTGAAAGTCTACCAAGGGAAATGGAAATTACCACAATGCCCGATGGAATATATGTAGTTTTTATGTGAAAAGGATTTCCCAGTGAAGGAGCTAAAACATATCAGTATATTTTTGGGACCTGGATTCATGATTCTGAATTTTTGCTGGACGACATGCCTCACTTAGCAGTTATGGGAGAAAAATAAAAAGGTGAAGACCCAAACTCCGAAGAAGAATTATGGATTCCAATAAAGCGGAAATGATGAAAGAACTGTTGGAAAACTTTTTTGCTGAATCCTTGATGCCAACGTTCATCAGAAAAGCAAACCAGGACACAACAAAAAGATATGAGACTGGTTTTAACATGGGTGTTTGAACTTATGCCTAACTAATTTGAAATTGATTTTCCAATACTAGAAGAAATCGTTTAATTCAATAATTCGTAAAAATAAAAAATTATGATTAGATTAATTTTAATTACTTGCATCTTAGTAGCCTTTAGTGCTTGTGCACAAAAAAATGAAAAAGTTGCCGTTGCAATACCCACAATAAAGGAAAATATTGCCATTGATACGACCTGGACAGAAAAGATAGTAAAATCAGATGCGGAATGGAAAAAGTTGCTAACTGCCAAGCAGTATTACATTCTTATAGAACATGGAACTGAACGACCTTTTAGCAGTGAGTTGTATGATATAAAAGAAGCAGGTATCTATGTATGCGCAGCTTGCCAGAACCCTTTGTTTTCTTCCTCTGCCAAGTTTAATTCAGGTACCGGCTGGCCCAGCTATTTTCAACCTTATTCCAATAAAAGTTTAAACGTAGCCTCTGATGACAGTCAAGGAATGAGCAGAGATGCTTTGACTTGCAGAAGATGTGACGGACATTTAGGTCATGTATTCAATGATGGTCCAAAACCTACAGGAATGAGGTATTGTATCGATGGTGACGGATTGCTTTTCGTACCTGCCAAAACCACAAATACTCAGGCAATAGCAACTTTTGCCGGTGGTTGCTTTTGGTGTACAGAAATCATATTTGAAAATATAAAAGGTGTTTCTGAAGTAATATCAGGTTATTCCGGAGGCAAAGAAACCAAACCTACTTATGAAACAGTGGGCGCTGGTAAAACTGGTCATGCAGAATCTTTTCAAGTCTATTACGATCCAAATGTTATTTCATACAAAGACTTGGTTCGGGTATTTTTTGCTTCTATTGACCCTACAACTGTTGACGGTCAAAACCCTGATTATGGAAAGCAATACAGGACCATTGCTTTTTATTCCAATGATCTTGAAAAAGAAATTATTGATGCAAAAATTGTCGAAATATCTAAAGAATACAGCAAACCAATCGCCACTCAGCTAATGAAATTTGAAAAATTTTATGAAGCAGAAGCATATCACCAAGATTTTGTAAAACATAATCCCAACCAAGCTTATGTGAGAGCCGAAAGTATTCCAAGAAAAGAAAGAACCTTGGCGAAAGTCAAGGATTTGATAAAAAGTGGTTTGTAAAAGCAAGCAAAATATATAACAGCAAAAGTATTTGAGTATTAAAATTGAAGAGGTAGAGTTAGCAAAAGTAAAGTTTCATAAATGGAATGAAAAGCCGTTTGAATTTGATTTCAGACGGCTTTTTTATTCGTTTCAATTGGAGTACAAATTATGAAAAAGGTAGTTAGGGCCTTGCCCGGAAACATAATCCTTTGTATATTGCAAGAATTATAGATCGCAACTGACTAAAAAGCGGTGAAATGTAAACAATTATAATTTAGAGACATAAATTACAGATTTTTAATCCTTTAGAACTAATAGAAAGTTTGGGTTGACTGGAAAGATTGATGAAAGTAGTTGTCAGCGGCAAGGCCTCTAAAAACAATGGCAAAACAATAGGAATGATCAACAAAAAAATCACAATACTTATAGGAGAAGCCATTAGAGAAGGAAAATATCTAAGCATTACCTATAAAAACAAGAAGGAGGAAGTAAAACCTTTTTGGATATGCATTTTGGATATAAATGGTGATGACAAAATATTTGTTAACATGTTTAATGTTACTAAAGATGAGCCAATATTAAAAAAGCCTCTTTCAATTGGTAGTATTCAAACTGCTGAAATATTGAAGTTTTCTCATTATGATGTTCCAGAAAAATTGATAATAAAAATTAACGAGGATGCGAGTTTACAGAAATATGAATTTGATAGATTTGATAACAATATATTAAACTATTATTTGGAATGCTACAGAGCCAATAATGATCTATTCATTCACAAATCCCATTTAATTCGTGAAATTGATTTGTCGGAATTAATTAATAAGAATCCATATAAATTATCAAATGAACAACATAAACACATAATAAATGAAATATATAAAAACGATTATAACAAATTTCATGATTACAAACTTGCTCTATGTGAATTTTCAATAGATCTTGAATCCAAGGGGAAATTTGTTGTTGTTTACAGAGAATTAACTTATGATCCAGTAAATAAAACAGTTCAAATAAGCAATAAAACATACTTTAATTCAAATTTCTATATTAAAGACATAAAATATTCATTATCATACTATACTGATTTAAGCACAACCGATTTTGAAGAGCAATATTCGAATGACCCATTGGTTACTATTGAAATGTTAAAAGGCAATTTTAAAACAGGAGAATTGCCAAACACAAGACCCGAAGTTGTTATTTTGGGATATTCTAAAATTGATATTTCAAATATTTATGAAGAAATAAATTCGGAGTATAAAAGTAAAAAAATGCAAATTCCATTGATCGCATTTTTTCAAAATTCTTCTTTGTTTGATAGGAAAAATAGAAAAGAACCACATATTGTACTCTATGATAAAAATGTAAATATTGACCAGCTTCGGACCATTTATAATTCCTTAAAATATCCAATTACCTACGTTCAAGGACCTCCTGGAACTGGAAAAACTCAGACTATTTTAAATATAGTTGTGAACTGTTTAACAAATAATAAGACGTTATTGATTTCCTCAAATAACAACATTCCCATAGATGGAATAAAAAACAAATTGTATTTAGGGAAGTATAAAAATAAAGAGATTTTATTCCCATTTATTCGGATTGGAAATAATCAGTGCACAGCAGAAGCATTGTTAAAGATTAAAAGGCTTTATGAGTTTGAAACTAATGATGTTCCAAAGGAGACACTATTGCTAAATTTAAAGGAAAAGTCCAAAGACAAAAACAAATTACTGTTAGCCAAATTAAAAAATTATGAAGAAAGAACAGACTTAGAGCAAAATTTGGAATTTATCAAAAGGCTCCTATCAAAAGGCAACTATTGGTTACTTGAACAAGAAAAAGAGAATCTTGTAAATAGAATAAATGCAATTCCACAAACTACCGATGATAATGTAAAAGGCATATTTGAAATTATTGATGGTAGTCCTGAACTACTTCAATTTTTTTACTTTGAGTCCTTGAAATACAATAAAAGTTTAAAAAGCGAAGATTATCGTGCGTTAATTGAAATACTGTATATATCAGAAGAAACAGAACAAGTAAAAAAGTTTAATGCTTGGATAGCAGATGACATAAACCTAGAAAAATTCACTAGAGTATTTCCCATTATCCTCACCACCAATATTTCCAGTCGTAGATTGGGTCAAAAATTTAAATTTGATTTATTAACTATGGACGAGGCAGGTCAATGTGATATTGCCACAGGTCTAATTCCCATTTCAAAATGTAAAAACATGGTTTTAATTGGTGACACAAACCAGCTTAAGCCGATTGTAATGTTTGAAGAAGCTAAGAACAAAATATTAATGCAGCAATTTGACATAAAAAACGACTACGATTACTTCAACAATTCTATTCTTTCAGTGTACAAAAATATTGACAATATTTCCCGTGAAATATTATTGAGTTATCATTATCGCTGTGGTAGAAAAATTATCAATTACTCAAATACTCGTTTTTATGAAGGAAGATTAAATCTTACTGAAATAAAAAATATTGGGACAGTAAAATTATTGGACGTTAATAATGCAAATCAAAACAAGAAAAATTCTCAATTAGAAGAAGCGATTGCAATAGTAAACTACATAAAAGACAATAAACTATCAGATGTATTCATTATTACTCCTTTTAGAAATCAGGAAGATGTATTAAATCATTATTTGGGTAAAGCAAAAGAAAGAGGTGAAATAGATACTTCTGTAAGTTGCGGAACAATACATAAAATTCAAGGACAAGAAAATAAAACCATTATCATTTCAACTGCTATTTCAAGCAAAACTTCATCAAGGACATACGATTGGATCAAAAATAATAGCCAATTGATAAATGTTGGCGTAACAAGGGCCAAAGAAAATTTAATTGTAGTAACCGACAAAAAGGCAATAGATATTTTATCCTGTAAAAACGATGATTTGTATGCATTAATTGATTACGTTGGAAAAAATGGGATTACACAAATATCCCAAAGTGTGGTGAATAAATTTACGATAGGTTTTTCTAACAACTCAAAATTTGAAGACGAGTTTTATAAAACAATGCAACACTATTGCACTTTAAAAGACACTAAGTTTAATAGAAATGTAAAGGTTGTTGACTTGTTCCCTGAAGAAAAAAACAACCCATTACTGAATAAGAAAGAATTCGATGGCGTGCTATATGAAAAAAATAATCCAAAAGTAGTTTTTGAAATAAATGGGCAAGAGCATTATCAAAATAAAAAGACTATACAATCCGATGGTTTTAAAATGGAATTATTAAAAAGAAAAAATATTCGCCTGCTCATCATTCCAAATCAATATGTAAAACATTATGAATTTATACAAGAATTAATTAAAAAGTTCAACGGGGATATATATCAAAAAACACTGTTTGATGAATAATGACCGATAAATATAAAGCATCGAAATAAGTGAAATGAGAAATAAATTCCTAGACAAAACCTATTGAGTAAACTCATTAATTAATAGAAAAATAAATAATTGTTTGACGCCCCTGCAATAAATCATAAGAGATAAAAGCAAAACAACGAAGATAAATGGATACAATATTTTGGATATGTGTAAAAATTATGCGGATAATGAACAAAATGTTAGGGATTACTTACCAATAATTAAATGTGCTTTTATTTGTAATCATTCACCCGGCAATCACTATATTTTTATTCATAAAATACAGAAAGTATAAAAGACTTTGCAAAGAACCTCAAGACCAAAAACACGTAATTCAGATTGAAAATGCTCAATAGATTTCATGCTTGCAATAAGCATTAAAAATAAGAAGTAATGAACTATTTTTGTCAATCAATCAACATAAAATTGATTGATTTGGCAAGCTTGTTCGCAAACTTCCATCAGTTTACATGCCCAACAAATAACCTGCAAAGCTATGATGAATGAACTTATAGAACTTTCTGAAAAGACAATTTGCTTAGATCGAAACGAATTTTTAAAAGTCAAGGGAAGCGTTGATACAAATGTCTATTTTATCGAAAGTGGAAGTTTGAGGGTTTTCGTTTTAGACGACTTTGAAGAGCAGACGATAAGGTTTGGCTACAAGGAAAATTTGATAGTTTCGCTAGACTCCTTCCTGACAAGTAAACCCTCTGAATTCTTTATTCAAGCGATTAAAAAGACCGTCGTAAAAGTTATAACTAAATCTCAATTTGATAATTTCATAAAATTGGAAAAGAACAGGGGTTTTTGGACCCATATTTTAGAGAGTTTGGTAATTCAACAAATGGAACGTGAAATTGACATTCTAACAAATTCGCCGAAAGAAAGATACCAAAAAGTCCTTAATCGAAGCCCTCAACTTTTTCAGGAAATTCCACTCAGATACATCGCCAACTATTTAAGAATGAGTGCTGAAACTTTATCCCGATTAAAAAAGTCTTGACTTCAATCAAGAATTATGGAAATTGATTTTTAGACCTTTGCATAAAATTTATAATACTATGGAATCAGAAGATTTAATTCAGTCGCTTATTGAGCAATCCCGAAATATCATAAATCAGGCGGAAAAAATCAAAAGCAATGATTTACAATTTTTCACCTGGAAAGAAAATCCAGATACGTGGAGCATTTTGGAGTGTTTGGAACATTTGAATTTATACGGCGATTACTACTTGCCACAAATTGAAAATTCCATAAAAAATACCCAATTAAAAAGCGAAATAGAATTTAGAAGCGGACTTTTAGGTAAGTACTTTGCCAAAAGTATGTTGCCAAAAGAGCAACTCAACAAAATGAAAACATTTAAAGACAAAAATCCTTTGAATGCTAAGCTCGATAAAAATGTTATAGACAAATTTATCAATCAGCAAATAAAATTAATTGATCTGTTAATCCAATCAAGAAATGTTAGCTTAAATAAGGTAAAAGTTAGTACGTCCATATCAAGTTTGATCAAGCTAAAATTAGGAGATACCTTTCAGTTTATCATAAACCACAACTTGAGACATCTCAAACAAATCGAAAGAATCCAGACAAATTTAAAAACATTTCAAGGCAAACCAACAGCTAACATTCCACCACTTCCCAAAATCCAATAAATCTAATATTTCAAGTTAATTTATGATGCAATATTAGCAAGGTTAAAATATAGCCTCTTGTCGGTTAAATTATAAAAATATGGATTAAAATTGAAGAAATAATTTACTATTTTTGTAATTCTAAATGCTAATATCAGGGCACATTGAGTTTTTTTCGCAACATTTCATGATAAAGTAAGAGTCTGATTTAGTATTTTGTGCAGGCATTGTAAAAAATAGAAAATGATAGACGATTTACCAAGCTATATTTCACTGATTTTTGGCCTAACAACGCTTGCCACTTTGCTACTTTTCATTTGGACCATTAGAAACTCAAATTCTGAAACGATACGAAATAAATCAACACTAATTTTCATCATTTTGACAATCTGGTTAGGAATTCAAAGTGTTTTGACACTGAAAAATATTTACAACACAGATACAAATTCATTTCCACCAAAAATTATATTGTTCGGAATTTTGCCAATAATGCTGATAATTCTGCTTTTGTTTGCAACTCAAAAAGGACGATACTTTGTAGACAGCTTACCTCTCAAAAATTTGACCCATTTGAACGCAGTGAGAATTCCAGTTGAGATCGTTTTATTTTGGCTTTTCCTCAACAAAGCTATTCCTGAACTCATGACTTTTGAAGGAAGAAACTTTGATATTTTTGCCGGAATTACAGCACCATTTATCGCCTATTTTGGCTTTACTAAAACCAAATTAAACTGGCAAACACTCTTGATGTGGAATGTCCTTTGCCTGGGACTTTTAATAAATATTGTTGTGATCGCTATATTTTCTACACCCTCACCAATGCAAAAATTTGCATTCGAACAACCTAACACAGCAATTTTGAATTTTCCTTTTAGTTGGTTGCCTACATTTATAGTTCCAATTGTTTTGTTTGGACATTTGAGCTCAATTAGACAATTATTGAGGCAGAAAAATAACTGACCCCCAAAACGAAAAAAGTAATCCAATGACATTTAAAGAAATAAAGACTTATTCACGTATTGAAATGAAGGACAAACATTTGAGCAAAGTTGTAACATCTGACCGAGACAAATACATAAAGGTGAAACATAAAATCATATTTTACGCAAGCATACTTACTGTCCTAATTACTTCCTGCAACATCGCGCAGGCTCAGCTTGCAAATTCCTATCCCAACGATGTGGGCATAGAAAATGATCCCTATGTGTTGTACGTTGAAAAATTTGATGATGGGATTTCCAATATTCTCAGTCGCTATAATGAAAAAATCAATACTGCTGGTATGGTAATAGACTCGGATGTTCCTGCAGGCAGCTTAGACCCATATTCCCTAAATATGACGTCACTCCAGGGAACAAATACTGGAGGTTATTTATACAAAAATTTTAATCCCGGGTTTGACAGCGTTGTATACATCCGCTATTACGTAAAATACCCATCAATATCGAATGGATTCTTTCATCATGAAGGCGTATGGTTTGGAGGATATAATCCCGCAACCAACTGGCCCAATCCCCAAGCAGGTACCTGTGGATTAGGAAACAGCAGGTTAAGCATTACATACGAAACGGTTTGGCAGCAAACAAATCCTCCTGGCATGGATACATACCTTTATTGGGGAGATATGCAAAGTTGGAACGGTGGAAGTAGCTGTTACGGAAATACCATACTAAGTGAAGGCCGAACCGACTATGGGAAACCTGCATCTCCCGACGCTCCAATCAATACCCTTGATGAATGGATGTGTATTGAAATGATGATCAAACTCAATAATCCGGTAAGCGAATACAATGGAGAACTCGCAGTATGGCAAAATGGTGTGCAGTTAGGACACTGGGGTCCTGGGTTTCCAAATGGGCATTGGCTAAAAGACAAGTGGTACAATAATCCTTTGGATCCGGCATTTCAAGGTTTCCGCTGGCGTACAGATGCCAAAGTAAATATCAATTGGATTTGGTTCTTGTTCTATCATAGTAACCCTAACGCCCCTTCAAGTTATCTGAAATTTGATCACTTTGTCATGGCAAAAAAATACATTGGACCCTTGAATGATCTGACAAGTATTGCAGATCATAAAAATTCTTTACCCATTCATATTTATCCCAATCCGACGTCAAAAAATCTTACGCTAGATATACCTGGTTCCTATTCAAAGAAAGAAATTGCCATTTATAATTTACTGGGTGAAAACGTATTCAATGCCCATGCGGAAACAGAAAAAACATTTTTAGATGTTTCACACTTGGTCCCCGGAACTTACATCATTGAAGTAAGATCTGACAAACAACTGAGCCGACAAAAATTTAGCAAGGAGTAAGTGGATATTTAATTTCATGAATGACATGAAATAAATTCTAATAAACATCTCTTATCACAGTTTTTTTATGTGCATTATGTCAATCAATCTCAATACAATTTACGAGCTTTAAAAATGTAAGAATTAAAAAATTAACTATGAAAAGAAGCATACTCATCATGTCGTTTTTGCTGGTCGGGTTAAGCACCTTTTGTCAGCAGACTATTACTAAAAATTTTATGCACAATGGCGTGAATAGATCATTTATAGTCTACATACCAGAAATTTATGACGAGACAAAACCTGCTCCGTTATTGTTAAACTTTCATGGATACACAATGACTGCTTTAACCCAAATGAATTATTGCGATTTCCGGCCCATTGCGGATACTGCTGGGTTTATACTTCTGGTACCCCAAGGAACCTTACTCAATGGAAGTACACATTGGAATGTTGGTGGCTGGACTGTAGGAAGTATTGCTGATGACATTGGATTCACAAATGCTATGATTGATACCATTGCTGCTAATTACAATATCGACTTGACCAAAGTATATAGCACCGGTTTTTCCAATGGTGGATTTTTTAGTTTTGAATTGGCTTGTCAATTGGGAGATAGAATAGCCGCAATCGGTTCGGTTAGTGGCTCTATGACGCCTGAGACGTATAACAATTGCAATGCCACACGACGTGTGCCAATTCTCCAAATACATGGGACTAATGATAATACTGTCCCGTACAAAGGTGCAAGTTGGACAAGGCCCGTTGATACAGTCTTAACTTATTGGATTAATCACAACCAAACCAACACAAGCCCTACAATCTTAGATTTGCCGAATCTTAATACTACAGATGGATCTACTGTAAAGAAATATACCTATTCAGGAGACGATAGTTGTACTTCGGTTGTGCATTATCAAATTATCAACGGAGGTCATACTTGGCCCGGCACTCCAGGTACTTCAACCAATAGGGACATCAATGCTAGTTCAGTTATCTGGAACTTTTTAAGCCAATATTCATTGAATGATTGTCAAACTACGGGGATCACTCAAGCTGAAATTTTTAATAATATTTTGGTTTATCCAAACCCGACAGTTGACCGAATCAATATCAAATCAACAGAAAATTACAATAAATTAGATATTGTTGACCTAGTGGGGAAGCTTCATTATTCAGCCAAAATATCTGAAAATTCCATAGACCTATCAGAACTAAAAGCGGGTATTTATTTTGCAAAGTTTTACCTTCAAGACTCCAAAGTTTTGACCATAAAAATTACAAAATTATAAGCGCAGACCTCACTAAAACGGCTGGCACAAAAGACCCAGTTGAGGTGGAATAAGCATTCAAAACAAACATTTAACTTTGAGCTCCTTCATTTCATGAAACATGAACAAAGTATAGCATAGATGGAGATATTGTAACTTCATCCACTGAATAGGACATTGAAAGAAATTACAACAGACGGGGATGCTGAAAACCTTTTAGAGTAAGCAGCACAAAAGATATGCTCAAAATGAAAACCAATCAAGCTTCCCAACTATTGATTGCAGCTGTTGCCCTGTTTTTGATAACAGTAAATTGCAATAAGGCTATCGCACAAAATAAATACCACACTACCTCGATTACTTTAGCAGCAGATGTAATTGAGCAAAAGCTGATTGGCTGGCGGCACGATATCCATCAAAACCCTGAATTGGGCAACAGAGAGTTTCGCACTGCCGAACTCGTGGCCAAACATTTAGAATCCTTGGGCATTGAAGTAAAAACTAAAGTGGGCGTGACAGGTGTAGTTGGTATTTTAAAAGGCGACAAGCCTGGTCCAGTTATAGCATTGAGAGCAGATATGGACGCATTGCCGATAGAAGAAGTCAATGACTTGCCCTATGCTTCCAAAGTAAAAACCATATATAACGGAAAAGAAACCAACGTTATGCATGCATGTGGTCATGATGGACATACTGCTATTTTGATGGCCGTTGCTGAAGTATTAGCTGGCATGAAAAAAGATCTGAAGGGGACCGTGAAATTTATTTTTCAACCTGCTGAAGAAGGACCACCAAAAGGCGAGGAAGGTGGCGCCGAATTGATGATCAAAGAAGGCGTATTAGAAAACCCAAAAGTGGAAGTAATATTTGGTTTGCATCTGGATTCACAATTGGAGGTCGATAAACTTTCTTACCATCCTGCAGGCACCTTTGCTGGTGCAGCAGACTTTAAAATTACGGTAAAAGGTAAGCCCAGCCACGGCGCTCAACCATGGAATTCGGTTGACCCAATTTTTGTTGCTTCTCAAATCGTCACCAGTCTTCAACAAATAGTAAGCAGAAATTTAAAACTTACCGAAAATGCTGCAGTGGTTACAGTGGGAGCTATCAATGGCGGCAACCGTTCAAATATTATTCCCACAGAGGTAGAAATGTTGGGCACCATAAGAACATTTACCAATGACGATGAAACTTTGGTATTCAAAAGAGTAAAACAAATAGCAGAAAAAACAGCCGAAGCAGCAGGTGCAACTGCAACAGTTGAAGTACCTTTCTCATATCATTACCCTGTTACCTATAATGATGTAGCACTCACGAATGCCATGTTGCCCTCCATTCAAAAATCGGCCGGAGCAGAAAATGTATTGCTCGTTCCAGCCATTACAATTTCAGAAGATTTTTCATTTTATGCACAGAAAGTGCCTGGCTTATTTTTTCGTTTAGGCGGTGCACCAAAAGGAAAAGACATTGAAACGGCTGGGCCACATCATACACCAGAATTTATCATTGATGATGCAGCATTCAAATTAGGTGTCATTACTTTTTGCAATTTGGTATTTGACTATTCGGAGTTGAAAAAGAATTGATGGATACTACTATTTGTAGCAAAGAAACCATCTAAGCTATCATCCTAAATTATCACAGGTTTGTAATGAGTTTTGATCAAACGCCTAATCTAACTTTCAGCTGAACAACTACCTCGAATCCAACAAATTCGATTTTTTCACAACAAAAAATGACCAATTTCATGTCCTAATAACAAGGATAAAAAGTAATATCGTTCAGGGATCCTTGGGTAAGGATGCAGTAAAATTTGTAAGAATTGACTATTTTTGTAATTCATCGACAGGCAATTGGATCGTTTGTCCTGCTTTTTTTTTCACAACTCCTTCCGATATATTGGCAGAATAAGCTCTAAGTAAAATTTAACGGACACGACTCAGACGAACAATCAGCATGAAATTAACACGACTATTCAAAGAATTTTTTAACAGCGAAAAAACAGGTGGGCTGATATTGGTTTTCGTGACAATTATTTCACTCCTACTTGCAAACTCGCCCTGGCAGACAGATTATATTGGTTTTTGGCATTATGAAATTAATGGTCATAGCTTTGTTCATTGGATAAATGACGGATTGATGGCAATTTTCTTTTTGCTGATAGGCTTAGAACTAGAAAGAGAAATTTACAAAGGAGAACTTTCCAATATAAAAGACGCGTTATTCCCGCTTTTTGGAGCGTTAGGTGGTATTATTCTTCCTGCAGGACTTTTCTTACTCTACAACTACGGAACAGAAACCCAATCAGGTGCAGGCATTCCGATGGCAACCGACATTGCCTTTGCCTTAGGAATTTTGTCTTTGTTGGGAAACAGAGTACCGATTACGTTAAAAGTGTTTTTGACAGCGTTGGCCGTCATTGACGACTTAGCCGCAATAATTATCATAGCAATTTTCTATACCAAAACACTTCTTTGGACCAAGCTATTTATTGCTTTAGGAATTTTTGCATTGCTTTTGGTGTTCAACAGAATGAAGATAAGAAACTTAATGCCCTACATTATTGGTGGAGTTTTAATGTGGTATTTTATGTTGCAATCAGGAGTCCACGCCACTATAACAGGAGTTTTATTGGCATTTGCGATTCCATTTGGCAATGGAAATGAAAAATCAACTTCCTACATTTTACAACATTATCTACACAAGCCAGTAGCATTTATCATTTTGCCAATTTTTGCTTTAGCAAACACTGCAATTGTATTCAGTGGCGACATAACCCAAATATTGACTGAAAATTATAGTTTGGGAATTGCGTTGGGACTTATTGTAGGCAAGCCATTGGGCATTTTTGGTTTTACTTACTTAGCAGTAACATTTGGACTTTGTCAACTTCCGGATGAGCTCAATTGGAAATCCATACTGGGCGTTGGTTTTTTAGGCGGCATTGGATTTACCATGTCAATTTTTATTGCTTTGCTTGCATTTGACAACGAAGATTTAATCAACAACTCTAAACTGGTAATCTTAATTTCTTCATTGACAGCAGGACTTTTAGGGTTTTTAACACTAAAACTGGCATTAAAAACCAAAACCTATGACGAAAACTGAAATAACAACATCATAAAATAGTCACAAGTTTTGCTCCACCAGTTAGGGAGCAAGTGGTCATTAACCCGACAAGAAAGAGGCAACAACGTGAAGAAACCAAACTACTTTACCAAATATGGCATAATAACCAAAAAGGTTTTAGAAGTATTACTTGACAAATATGCTGATGAGGGCATTGCCAACATTGAAAGCATCGGAGTAATAAGAGTAAATCCATTTAATGAGTTTGGCTCTCCGATTGAAATTACCAATGAGTTTGGAACCAAAGAAAAATATTTGGAAACTGTAAGAGAATTAGAAATTGAATTGTATAAATCAGTATAATGCCTTTTATTAAAGTATATATTCACTTTGTTTGGAGCACCAAAAACAGATATCCTTTTCTGAATACAAAAGAAATGAGATTGAAGGTTTGGAATCACATAAGAGAGAATGGCAAAGAAAAAGCTATTTTTATTGATTTTATTAATGGTTATTCTGACCATTGTCATTGTCTGGTTTCTTTAGGAGTTGATCAAACAATTCAAAAAGTAATGCAATTGATTAAAGGGGAATCTTCATTTTGGATTAATAAGCAAGAGCTTTGTGAAAAAAAATTTGAATGGCAAGATGAATATTTTGCTGTTTCAGTATCAGAATCTAACATTAATAAAGTTAGAGAATATATTAAAAACCAGGAAGAACATCATGCCAGAAAATCATTTCAGGAAGAATATAATGAGTTTATTGAGAAATTTGGATTTGAGAAATTTAATGGATAATTTTTTGGCTAAAGCCAATATGGAAATGAATTTTATTTTTCCTCCTGCTAAAGCAAGAGGCAAATCAACGAATAGGAATGTTGCTTTAGCACATTCCAAAATGATTTACATCTATAAATTGGCTTTAGCCAAATCCCATTCCATAATAATCAATGAATTAAAATTGATTTTATTTTTCATCCATCTAAAGCAAGAGGCAAATCAACGAATAGGAATGCGGCTTTAGCACATTCCAAAATGATTTACATATACAAATTGGCTTTAGCCAAATCCCATTTTTCATCCATCTAAAGCAAGAGACAATTCAGTGAATAGGAATGCGGCTTTAGCCCATTCCATAATGATTTACATCTACAAATTGGCTTTAGCCAAATCTCATTCCATAATAATCAATGAATAAAATTGATTTTATTTTTCATCCTCATAAAGCAAGAGACAATTCAGTGAATAGGAATGCGGCTTTAGCACATTCCCAATAATTAATCAATATAAATTGGCTTTAGCCAAATCCCATTTTTCATCCATCTAAAGCAAGAGCCAATTCAGTGAATAGGAATGCGGCTTTAGCCCATTCCCAATAATTAATCAATACAAATTGGCTTTAGCCAAATCCCATTCCTTTTCTTGAAAATATTTTCAGATAAAGACAAAGAATTGGAATTGTTGGATGACAAATATACATCCCCGATTCCCGTCCAGGGATCCTTGGGTATGGAGGTTTTGATATTGGGGGGAAATGGGAGTCTAATTAAAAGAGGATTTCTGAATAAAGATAACCATAAGCAGGCATGAACCGTATACAAGTGTAGTCTATCGGATTTAAAGGAAAGGATACTAAGTATTCGCACGTTTGAAACCAACTAGTAAAATATTTATATCCCTGAAAAAGCTCTAACACAAAATCACACCCTTAAAAACGGCAAAAACATACTCGCTTAAGGAAGAAAGCCAAGACTAGATCAAGGTTTTCAAAAGAGCTTTACAAGGACTAGGCAAAAGTAACATGAGGTATATCCAAACATCTTTGAAAAAACCTTTTTATATTGTCAGTATTGCCAAATTAGGCCTCATTTTAATTCAGCTTTAGAAACCAAAATACTATCGAAATAATAACAGAATAACAGAGCAGTAATTCTCTGAATTATATTTGCAGACTTTTAAATAAAAAGAAAAAGTTTCTAAGCCCTTTAAATACTGCTTTTTTTCTTACTTTGTGAACCAATTAATTGACAACATATTTATCGGCCTATTAACAAGTAAAGTGGATTTAGAAACAATAAAATATACATTTTCAGGACACGACTCCTTTCAATGCCGACAACTTTGGTTGAAAAAGGGATACGACTTTGTGCAGGAAGGAAAGAATTTTAATGATGAAGATGCGGTTGT
>JBBQJT010000014.1:0-69059 GCA_038326165.1 Chitinophagales bacterium
ATCCTCCAGGTTTAGGAGAACAGCCAAATAAAAATCCGAGTACACAAACTGTTAGAATTAATCGCATGGGTTAAATTTTCCATAAAGTTAAGACTTTCTGAAAGGAACATGGTTGTTAAATAGTTATTAAAGTATTGGTAAAAATATTTGACATCAAAATGCAAGAAGAAAGTATTGCTAATCATGAAGCCCGTACTTTTGTCCATCACATGAAAAAGAAAACATCTTTCGGTTCATCATTTCAGCATAAATGCGCAATTATTATTGTTCTGCTTTTGCTCTCTTTATGTAGCAATTTGCAAGCCCAATGCATAAGTGGTGATTGTAAAAACGGGAAAGGTATTTACCTCTATCCATCCGGGGCAAAGTATATTGGTCATTTTATAAATGGAGAATGTAGTGGAATAGGCGTATGCTATTATGCGGATGGAAGCAAGTATCAGGGTAATTGGGCAAAGAGATTTCCTGAAGGTCATGGCATTAAAACATATACCGACGGTACCGTCCGCAATGGATACTGGAAACAAGGCAAACCTGTAGATGAAAAAGGCAACATCATGGAGGAAGTCTTCAAGCAAAAAGAGATATTCAATGATGGAACCGATATCCAAAGTGGTTGCCTAAGTGGAGATTGCAAAACTGGAATTGGTGTTTTAGCCTACGTTGATGGAAGCCGTTATGAGGGAGAATTTATCAATGGAAAAATACAAGGTGAAGGCAGCTTTGAATATCCAAATGGGGACAAATACATCGGCATGTTCCGAAATAATCTGCCCGACGGCAAAGGAATAAAAATAAAAGCTGACGGTTCAAAACTATCAGGAAACTGGGCTGTAGGCGAGTATCGCGGCAAAGAAATGGAAGCAAGCGAAAAGATTGGTTGCATTTATGGAAACTGTAAAGATGGGCAAGGCACCTACGTTTTTCCAGAAGCAATTGCTACTTATACAGGTGGATTTGTGAACAGTCAATGCGAAGGCAAAGGAACCATCAAATATGCCAATGGCGATACTTATACTGGCGGATTCAGACTCGGAAAGCTGAATGGTGAAGGGACTTTGGTACTCAAGGACAAAACCATCATCAAAGGTGAATGGCAGGATGGTGAGTTTCTTCGATCCATAACTTACGATCCCGAGCCAGAAGTTCTAACAAATGTTGAGCCTCAGGCAATCCAAAAAAAGGTAAAAACTTGGGCCTTGGTGGTAGGCGTATCTCAATACGATCGTATGCCGGTGCTCAGGTATGCGGATGATGATGCATACAAGATGTTTGCATACTTGAAAAGTTCAGAAGGTGGAGGAATACCTGATGAAAGAATTAGGGTATTGGTGGACGAGGATGCTACCAAACAACAAATCAAACAAAATATGAAGGAATTGTTCAGCCAAGCAGGGCCAGATGATTTGGTCATCTTTTACTTTGCTGGACATGGACTGAAAGGATCTTTTTTGCCAATTGATTTTGATGGATACAATTATAAATTGACACATGAGGAACTCAATGCCATCATGGACGAATCACCAGCTGGTATGAAATTGTACATAGCTGATGCTTGTCACAGTGGATCAGCAGCCAACGATTTCAAAGGCAATCCAGATGCAATGGCTGAAAATTTTTACGGTAGCTTCAATGACATGAGTACAGAAAAAGCCATCCTAATGTCCTCAAAAAGCGAAGAAACTTCTCTTGAATCCAAAGGATTGCGTCAAGGTGTATTTACTTATTTCCTCATCAAAGGCCTCAAAGGCCTGGCAGATGCCAATGAAGACAAAGTAGTGAATTTAACAGAGTTGTACGATTATGTTAAAGCCAATGTCAGCAGCTATACAGGTAATAAGCAAACTCCTGTAGTGATTGGACAATTTGATGAAAAGATGGTTCTTTCTAACTTGAAATAATTTACTTTCCTATCACTTCATGTGTCTTGGAATAGAATCTGTTAACTCCTGGTTTAACATGTCCGAGTACCTCGACCGTTTTCTTGGGCAAATAAACTGCAACTGGATAACTGATTGAAGATTCGGACTGCTTCTGAGATATAATATTTGCATCAATACTGAAGATTAATACAGCACTGATCAGCAATCCAAAAATAAAACTGAGCATGATTCCCTGAGTGAGTTTCTCGGGAAATTTTATGCCTACTTTCTTAGAGCCAGCTTTAACATCACCGCCCAAGAAGACAACAAAACGCTTACAAATCCAAAATACACTCAGCACTACAAAAAAGAGCAATATCCACGAGTCGCTCCCCCACCAAGTTGCTATCTTATCATAAATAACCGGTGCCAAGTAAATACTCATCAATGCGCCTAAAATAGTTGAAAACCAAGGAGTAAGCCAATGAAGCGGCTGTTTGCTGTATCCCAAATAAAACCCGTACATGACTGCAGCTGCGAATAAAAGATCTATAATCATAAATAGATGAATTGGTGGCGTGAAATTATGAATACCTCACCAAAATTCATAAGATTTGAATTTTTGGACAGCTGGATCAAAAATAATGACACATACTAAAAGCTTGATTCTCGCACAAAATTGGTGCTTGAGCATATTATTATCAATCTATCCTAATCAAATACTCGTTTCTTAGTTTTTTTGGCTCTAATTTTGCCTTAATAATCCAACAAACCGCCCTCAATGAAAAATCTGTTCCTGCTTATTTTGATTGCTTTCTCTACAACTGTCACTTTTGCCCAGTCAAATAAATCGGAAGAAGCTATTCCAAAAGTCCTGACAATCGGGGAAAATGAAGGATTTACCAACAGGCTTTCTGCTGGATTTCCCAAGACTTTGCTCTCAGCATCTGGCAATGATGTTGATTTGGCTTTCCGACGCTGGATGAATATCTTGCAAGAAATCCAGAATTTCAGCAACAAATCTGGTTTTGATATCAAGGGGTCAAAAATGTGGTTGAATATTTACTTTCAAGCCGATGGCAGTATCAAACACATAGCTTATTATCTGCAACCTACAAGTCGCAATATTCCTGAACCTGAAATGAAAGGTTTTTTCTCGGCTTTTATCAACCAATACAAACCAAAATTCAACCCTAACTTGGTATGTGGACATAGCGGTAGTGCTTCATTCCCATTAAATATTTCAGACTTTTCTGACAAAAAATAACTGCTCCGTAGGTTTTTTCGTATTTTCGACCCAATGAAATGGTCCGCTTTCCCCGTATTTATTGTCTGTTCGATTCTTTTGAGTGCCTGCAGCCCTGAGGAAGTTCCTACTATTTATTCAAAAGTCAAGGTCAGTGATCATAGCTTAAATGATTTGCTATTTGTCAAGGACAGCGTAGTTTACGCAGTAAGTGGGGATACTTGGTATTCGGGTGGAATGCATGTTAGTACCAATGCCGGCAATTCCTGGAAAACAGACACTATCAGTGCTGTGGGATTAAACTCCCTTGCTTTGTCACCTTCAGGACGAATTTTTGCTGGAGGATATGCAGGATTTTTGTTTACAAAAGAAGTAAATGCGCCTTGGCAACAAATTAATATCGGCACGTACGATATCTATAAAAGTATCTCCTATTCACCGCAAGGCCGCTTATTTTTAGCATCTGGCACTTCTTTTTTTTACGGAAAGATATTTCAAGCCAATGAAAATCTAGAGATAATCCAACAAGATAGTCTGGGCATTGATCTGCGTCAAATACTGTATTTTGATGATCTTAACTACGCAGCTATAGGATATGGAGGGACTTATTACAGCTCTGATGCTGGGATGAAATGGATCCGTACTGACTTGATTGGCGACAACTTTACTTCAGCGGTAATCCTTGATCAGAATACCGCTGTAGGCATTGGCTTTAATGGCACACTTATTAAAACGAAAAATAAAGGAAAAGCCTGGGAGAAAATCGATGGCGGCAGCAATTTTGATGTAAGCTTTCCTGGATTCAGTAAGATCATTCTCCTAAACGACGGCTCCTTAGTGGTTTGTGGCAGGAAGGGAAATATCTGGATCACCACCAACGAAGGAAAAAGCTGGAAAAAAGCTGAAACTTTTACAGATGCTCATTTCACGTCAATGATCAACAAAGGGCAACAAATATACCTAACTGCCTCAGACGGAAATTTATACAGAGTGCTATTCTAGTGGCTGATTTCAGAATCAGTGTAACACATTGTCATTTTCTCATATCTTTGTAAGTTCTTATACATATTGCCATGGACTTGAATGAAATCCGTTACGACGAAGACAATATACGATCACTCGATTGGCGTGAGCACATTCGCTTGCGACCGGGTATGTACATAGGTAAACTCGGGGATGGTTCTTCGCCTGATGATGGTATTTATGTCCTGATCAAGGAAATCATTGACAACTGTATCGATGAGTTTGTTATGGGTAATGGGCGTGAAATAAAAATCAAGTTCGAAGACATTAAGGTAAGTATTCGTGACTATGGCAGAGGAATTCCATTGGGCAAAGTGGTTGATTGTGTTTCGCAGATCAACACCGGCGGTAAGTATGACTCAAAGGCATTTAAAAAATCGGTCGGCTTAAATGGTGTTGGAACCAAGGCGGTCAACGCTCTTTCTTCTACTTTCATCGTTGAGTCCTACCGTGAAAACCAAACGAAAAAAGCAACTTTCAGCCAAGGTGCAATTACTTCAGACCCAGATATTGGCTCCACAACTGAAGCCAACGGTACTTATATTGAATTCATTCCTGATGAAGTCATCTTTAAGCATTTTCGATTCAGAAATGAGTTCATTGATCAGCAACTTTGGAATTATGCTTACCTGAATGCTGGCTTGAAAATTAATTGCAATGGTCAGATCTATCAATCCAAAAATGGCTTGTTGGACCTATTGGCCCGCAAAACTACACCTGAAGAACTGCGATACCCCATAATTCACCTCAAGGCTGAGGATATGGAGATTGCCCTTACGCATGGTGAACAATATGGCGAACAATACTATTCCTTCGTCAATGGTCAAAATACCACACAAGGTGGAACACATTTGCAAGCATTTAGAGAGGCTCTGGTGAAGACCGTTCGAGACTTTTACAAGAAAGATTTTGATTCCAAAGATGTTCGTAGTTCGATTATTGCCGCGGTAAGTGTGCGCGTCGAAGAACCCGTTTTTGAATCTCAAACTAAAACCAAACTGGGGTCGATGACCATGTCGCCCGATGGTATTTCGGTAAGAAGTTTTGTAGGCGAGTTCATGTCTTCTCAATTGGACAACTTCCTGCATAAAAATCCGGAATTAGCTCAGGATTTGCTCAAACGAATTTTACAATCCGAACGCGAACGCAAGGAAATAGCAGGTATCCAAAAATTGGCCAACCAACGTGCCAAAAAAGCGAACCTTCACAACAAAAAACTACGGGACTGCAAATATCACTTGAATGAAAGCAAGGTCCCAGAAGATATGCGCAAGGGATCTACTATTTTCATAACGGAAGGAGACTCGGCAAGTGGTTCAATTACAAAATCAAGAAAAGTTAACACACAAGCGGTGTTCAGCTTGAGAGGCAAGCCTCTGAACTGCTTTGGAATGTCCAAGAAAGTGGTTTATGAAAATGAAGAGTTTAACCTATTGCAACATGCCCTGAATATTGAGGATTCCCTAGATGATCTCAGATACAATCAGGTAGTTCTGGCAACCGATGCCGATATTGACGGAATGCACATTCGTTTGTTGTTGCTGACCTTCTTTCTTCAATTTTTTCCTGACTTGGTCAGAGGTGGACACTTGTACATATTAGATACCCCTTTGTTTCGTGTTCGCGACAAACAACATACATTTTATTGCTATTCAGAAAGTGAAAAACAAGAAGCAATTCAAAAGCTCAGAGGCAAGCCTGAAATCACCCGATTCAAGGGTTTGGGTGAAATATCTCCAAATGAATTTGCAGATTTCATTGGAGACAAAATACGATTGGAGCCCGTAATCCTTCAAGACGGAACCAACATCGAGCAAATTTTGGATTATTACATGGGTAAAAATACACCTGCACGTCAAGAATTCATCATTGATAATCTCCGTTTTGAAAAAGATGTTGCTGAGCCATCAGAGATTTTGGAAAAAGAATTGGAGGAAGAGCCAGTGTGACACTTTGTCTGAATTCTAGTCAAAACTTTTAGGTGGCATATCATTTGCCTATTTAATTTCCCAATGCGCATGAGATTTATTATGACGGATTGGCAGAAAATATAAAGACTATGAAAGAATTTGATGATTTGATAAGATTGCAATCCAACGAAAGTGAAGGTGACTTTATGCCCTTGGTTTCGCTTGATGAAGGCGCCGAAGCTGAAGAAAGAGACGGCATGCCTGATACAATGGCTTTGCTTCCACTAAAAAATACAGTTTTGTTTCCAGGATTGTTGGTTCCTGTTACCATCAGTCGTGAAAAATCGCTCAGAGCAGTCAACAAGGCTTACGAAACCTCCAAAATTATTGGCGTTTTCACACAAAAAGATGTCAAAGATGACGAGCCAGAATCCAATGACCTTTACAACACTGGAACTGCTGCCAAAATAATAAAATTGCTCCGAATGCCCGATGGTAGCACTACCGCTTTGCTCCAAGGCAAAAAAAGGATACAAATCGAAAAGGTCATTCAGGAATCACCTTACCTAGAAGCAACAGTGGAATTTTTGGATTACAAAGAACCCAAAGAAAAACGTTCTTTTGAGGCAATCATCAAGTCTGTTCGTGAAATAGCTGAACAAATCATCTTGCTTTCTCCAAGCTTGCCTGATGAAGCAAAGATCATTCTGCGCAATATCAACAATGACGTCTTTTTGCTGAATTTCCTTTCAAGCAATCTGGGCTTAAAAATCAAGAACAAACAATCTATACTTGAGATAAATGACCTGATGCAAAAGGCCAAGACCATACTTGAGTACCTAGATGCCGAGCTTCAACTATTGGAACTGAAAGATCAGATCGAAGGAAAAGTACGCGGCGATATAGAAAAGCAACAGAGAGACTACTACCTATCCCAACAACTCAAAACCATTCAAGAAGAATTGGGTCAAAATCCCCAAGACGAAGAGATTAAAAGCTTGAGTGATAAAGCCTCGAAAAAGAAGTGGAGCAAAGAAATTGAAGCCCTCTTCAAGAATGAACTCAACAAGTTGAAACGCACCAACACCATGTCTCCTGAATATGGTATGATGCTCAATTATCTCGATACCGTTGTTGAGCTTCCTTGGGGTGAATTCACCAAAGATAATTTCGACTTAAAGCGGGTAAAGAAAGTGCTCGATCAAGACCACTTCGGGCTTGAAAAGGTAAAAGACAGAATTCTGGAACACATTGCAGTACTGAAATTGAAAGGAGATATGAAAGCCCCAATACTTTGTTTGTTGGGCCCTCCAGGAGTTGGTAAAACCTCTTTGGGAAAATCCATTGCACGCGCCCTCAAACGCAAATATATTCGCATGTCACTCGGTGGGCTGCATGATGAAGCTGAAATACGCGGACACCGCAAAACCTACATAGGCGCCATGCCAGGTAGGGTAATCCAGTCTATCAAAAAGGCCAAATCATCTAATCCGGTTTTCATATTGGACGAAATAGATAAAGTAGGGAAAGATTTCAGAGGAGATCCTTCATCTGCACTACTTGAGGTATTAGACCCTGAACAAAACAGCACATTTCACGACAATTATCTTGAAATGGAATATGATCTTTCCAAAGTGATGTTCATTGCAACTGCCAATACCCTGCAAGGAATACAACCTGCACTATTGGACAGAATGGAAATCATTGAATTGAGCGGTTACAGCGTCGAAGAAAAAGTCGAAATCGCTAAGCGACACTTGATACCAGAACAAAAAACAGAAAATGGCCTAAAGCCTGAGCATGCCAATATCTCGAAGTCCGTTTTGAAAGATATGATCCAAGCTTATACCAGAGAATCAGGAGTCAGAAGCTTGAGTCGTGTACTGGCAGGTGTGATGCGTGGTATAGCCAAGCATGTAGCACTTGAGGAGAAATACAATGTGAGTGTAACATTTGAAGATGTGGTAAAATACCTTGGACCGATCGTCTTCGATAAGGATATCTATCAGGGAGTTAGAGTGCCTGGAGTAACAGTGGGTCTTGCATGGACAAGTACAGGAGGAGATATTCTATTTATTGAATCCAATTTGTACCCTGGAAAAGGAACACTAACGCTAACAGGTAATCTAGGTGATGTAATGAAAGAAAGTGCAGTTACAGCTCTCTCTTACATCAAGTCGCACTATCAACCGCTTGGCATCGATGCCACAGCATTTGAAAAAAGTGATGTACACATTCACGTACCTGAAGGCGCAATACCCAAAGACGGCCCAAGTGCAGGTATTACCATGCTAACGGCTCTTGCATCCGCATACACAGGTAGGATAGTAAAACCTTACGTGGCAATGACCGGAGAAATAACTCTGCGTGGCAAGGTACTTCCGGTAGGAGGCATCAAAGAAAAAATACTGGCTGCTAAGCGTGCTGGTATTCGTGAAATAATCCTCTGCGAACAAAACAAGCGCCACGTTGATGAAATAAGCGAAGATTACATCCAAGGCATGAAATTTCACTATGTACAGGAAATGGATGACGTGCTAAAGATTGCCTTGGTTGAAGCCAAAAAGTGATTTTTGGATAGCTATAAAGCTTGACATTTAGAAATCATCATCATTGTTGTGAAAAACGTCAGTACTTCATTTAACGATTGACACTGATAGGATCATCCTGTTTTCAGTATGAAAATTTAACCAGGAATAACTTGTCGCTGGAAGATCCCTTCCAAATCCACTGATGATCTGGAATTTTCTCTTCCAAAAATACAAAACTTGTATCCTATGGTTTTTGGGTTTATGAAAATTGAGCTTGAGCTTAGGGTATATTAACTATGCATTTTGGACAACTGAATAAAGCCTTGTAAGCCTATAAATAATAGCTTTGCTTGATCATTTCAGCAATTAAGCTCCATGCAAATGCTTTTAACTTGCTACCTTTGCGGCCGAAATTCATTTCATGACAAGATTAGAAGAAATAGCGCGGCGAAGAACGTTTGGTATCATCTCGCACCCCGATGCAGGTAAAACCACCCTTACTGAAAAGCTCTTGCTTTTTGGTGGTGCCATTCAAATAGCAGGCGCAGTAAAATCCAACAAAATAAAACGCTCAGCTACTTCCGATTTTATGGAAATAGAGAAGCAAAGGGGCATATCCGTGGCAACATCGGTTATGGCATTTGAATACAAGAATAGACAGATCAACATTCTGGACACTCCAGGTCACCAGGATTTTGCGGAAGATACCTATCGAACTCTGACTGCTGTAGATAGTGCCATAGTGGTGATTGACGTAGCCAAAGGCGTAGAAACACAAACTGAAAAATTGGTGGCCGTATGCCGTATGCGCAATACGCCCATTATTGTTTTTATCAATAAGCTGGATCGTGAAGGCAAGGACGGATTTGACCTGTTGGATGAAATTGAGGCCAAGCTTGGCCTGAATGTAGTACCACTTTCTTGGCCCGTAGGTATGGGGCAGCGATTCCAGGGAGTTTATAATATTTATGACAAAAACATGCTGCTGTACAGCCCACACAGCAAACAACAAGTAGGGGAAACTACCGAAATAAAAGACCTCAATGATGGTCAGGCAGATGAATTGGTAGGTCAAAGGGCTGCTGATGAATTGCGCAGTGAACTGGAGGTGGTGCAGTCAGTTTATCCACATTTCAGCAGACAAGCATACTTGAATGGGGAACAGTCTCCCGTGTTTTTTGGAAGTGCTGTCAATAATTTTGGCGTAAAGGAATTGCTGGATTGCTTTGTTGAGGAGGCTCCTGCTCCTCTAGCCCGCGAAACGGAAGAGCGTGTAGTTGAACCACTGGAAGAGAAGTTTACCGGATTTGTATTTAAAATCCATGCCAATATGGATCCCAACCACCGGGACAGAATTGCATTTTTGCGGATTTGCTCAGGCACATTTGAACGCAATACCAATTATCTGCACATCCGCCAAGCAAAAAAAATGAAGTTCTCAAACCCCACTGCTTTCATGGCTGATAAAAAATCAGTTGTGGATGTTGCATATCCTGGTGATATAGTAGGTCTTTATGATTCGGGGAACTTTAAAATCGGTGATACTCTGACAGAAGGAGAAATACTTCATTACAAAGGAATACCAAGTTTCTCACCTGAACAATTCCGATTTGTGCTCAATAAGGACCCTATGAAGACTAAGCAACTGGACAAAGGAATCCTTCAGTTGATGGATGAGGGCGTTGCGCAATTGTTCATCAAAGAAGACAATGGTCGTAAAATAATTGGCACTGTTGGTGCACTTCAATTCGATGTATTGCAGTATAGACTCAAGAATGAATACGGTGCAAGCTGCGATTATGAGCCAATTAGCCTCCACAAAGCTTGTTGGGTCACTTGCAATAAACCTGCGATATTGAATGATTTCCGCCAGAGAAGAAAAGCCGATTTGGCGCTCGACAAAGAAGGCAAGCTGGTTTTTCTGGCACAAAGTGCATGGACATTAAAAATGGCACAAGAGAATCACCCCGAAATAGAATTTCATTTCACCTCAGAGTTCTAAACAAGCGGCCCCCATTTCACGTAATACTCTACTCATACCCTTATAATATGTCACAACCTGAAGATCAGTTCAAAAAATTAGTATCGCATTGCAAAGAATATGGATTCATTTTTCAATCGAGTGAAATATATGACGGACTCAGTGCTGTTTATGATTATGGACCTTATGGAGTAGAGTTAAAGAACAACATTAAGCAATATTGGTGGAAAAGCATGGTACAAATGCATGACAATATTGTAGGTATAGATTCAGCAATTTTTATGCATCCAAAGACTTGGAAGGCAAGTGGACACGTTGATGCATTCAATGATCCATTGGTAGATAACAAAGACTCTAAAAAACGCTATCGGGCAGACGTATTGATAGAGGCAGTCATTGACAAATTGGAAGCCAAAGCCGATAAAGAAGTCAGCAAAGCCAAAGAAAGATTTGGAGAAACCTTCGACGCAGCCATGTACCGTACCACAAATCCAAGGGTAATGGAATACTTAGGTAAGGCTACAGACATAGCCGCAAGGTTGGCGGATAACATGTCACGCGGCGATATGGAAGGTTTGAAATCCATGATCGATGAACTTGAAGTGACCTGCGAAGTGAGTGGGTCGCGAAACTGGACAGAAGTACGCCAATTCAACCTCATGTTCTCTACCCAATTGGGCAATATTGCAGGTGAAGAAGAAAAACTCTACCTAAGACCTGAAACAGCTCAAGGAATTTTTGTGAACTTCCTGAATGTTCAAAAAACCACCCGTCAAAAAATCCCTTTTGGCATAGCGCAAATAGGAAAGGCTTTTAGAAATGAAATTGTAGCGCGTCAGTTCATATTCCGAATGCGCGAATTTGAACAAATGGAAATGCAATTCTTTGTGCGTCCCGGTGAAGAGATGAAGTGGTACAATTACTGGAAAGACGCCCGTATGAAATGGCATTTGGCCATTGGCACGAGTGAGGACAATTACAGATTTCATGATCATGACAATCTTGCACACTATGCCAATGCAGCAGTTGATATACAGTTCAAGTTTCCATTTGGTTTTAAGGAATTAGAAGGAATACATTCCAGAACCAATTACGATTTGAATCAACACATGGAGCTCTCGGGCAAAAAGTTGATGTACTTTGACCCAGAATTGAATGAAAACTATATTCCTTATGTAGTAGAGACCTCTATTGGTTGTGATAGGATGTTTCTCGGATTGATGAGTTTGGCCTTGCAAGATGAAACAGTGCCAGATGCAGATGGCAAAGACAGCACCCGAACCGTCTTGAAATTGCACCCAGCATTGGCCCCAGTGAAATGCGCAGTATTGCCTTTGGTCAAGAACAATGAAGAATTGAATCAATTGGCTCAATCTATATATTCAAAGCTGAAAGCGCACTTCCAATGCCAATATGACGAAAAGGACGCCATAGGTCGAAGGTACCGCAGACAAGATGCCATCGGTACACCCTTATGTGTAACTGTAGATTTTGAAAGCATGGATGACGGCATGGTAACTATTCGGGATAGAGACACTTTGCAGCAAGTCAGAGTACCAATAGACCAAGTAGCATCAATGGTTCAAGAAAAAGTAGATATGGCAAGGCTTTTGGGAAGTTGAGGAGGGAAATAACTAAAAACCAATCCAAACCTTGAGCCTTGTTAGCTAAGTACTCTCCCTCAAATATTGATCAACCCTTCCTTTTCATAAATATTAAAAAAATCTAATTCATTTTTTTTTGCTTTTTCGCAGCTTTTCATTAGTTTTGGAATACCAATTTTGAATCAATGGGCCATCTCAGCAATTCTCTCACAGGTATTGTGCAATTATTTTATCCACGTGTATGTATAGCTTGTGAAGACAATACCCATGGTGATGGCTTGCCACTTTGCACCAAATGCTTGAGTGAGCTACCCTTGACTGGATTCGAATCAATGCCTGAAAATCCCTTTATGGATAGATTAAAAGGCAGAGTTGATCTGGAATGGGCTACTTCTCTTTTTTATTTTACAAAGCACTCCGCCAATCAAGTTTTGATCCACCGCGCTAAATATTCAGCCAGTGGCGAAATAGCCTATTTACTAGGAAGGTGGAAGGGGCGACTGATAAAAAATGCAAAAACCACTCTGCCAGATTTAATACTTCCTGTGCCATTGCACCGGGCCAAATTGAGGTCTAGAGGTTTCAACCAAAGTGAATGGTTTGGCAGAGGAATAGCGGAAGAATTAGGTTGTGACTTAAAAAATGACGTTTTGATGCGCAAATATTCTTCCGTCAGCCAGACCAAAAAAGGGAAAGTGGAAAGAATCAAGAATGTGCACAGTTCGTTTGCAATTTATTCAGCTTCCAATATCCAAGGCAAACATGTTTTGATCGTAGATGATGTCCTGACTACCGGAGCAACATTGGAAGCTTGCGCCAACCAATTGGTTCATATCCCCAATATCAAGATCAGCGCAGCAACAATAGCGATCGCCATGAACTAGGACCCTCAAAAGGCAATCTATTTGAGGTCAGCTTGATGCTCAGCTGTTGCATACAATATACTCGATTGTAAGATTGAGCCCATTCGCGCTGCAATTCAAAAATTCTCGACCGACCAGTTAATTGGCTTAAATGGATCAACTGTTGATCATGTAGCATTTGGTATGTGACATTGCAAAGCATTGGGTAATACCTGCAATATTTCAAATAGGAACCAAATCTGAATTCATGATAACACGCCAAAAAACTTTCCAATAAACGCTCAGCAAAATCAAAGCTAAGCTTCATGAAATGTGCGTACTCATAAGCTGCAACTACCCCATACAAGTGCCCATTCAACACATGTACGGCTTGTTTGGCAGGATATTCTTCAAGCCATGGCAAGCTTTCTTCAGTCAAGGTATAGAAGCCACCATCCTCCAAAGGAAATTTTAAGGATTGGTAAATTGAATCAATTTTAGATTTCAACGCTTCACTTGGGGCAATAAGGTGCCAACGCAAATAAGCACTTAATCCGCAGGCTTGAAATATTCCACTACTGAATCCCCGTGCTACAAAAAATTTGGGAACATCTTGATCTATTCTCCAGATAAAAAAGCCTTTTTCCCAAGTGCCCAGCTGATCAAGATGCTGAGCTATCTTACAGAACTCTTGTTTCTTCAGTTCATCTTCCCAAAATCCTTCTTGGACACTCAACATTAATAAATATTGAGCTACAGTCAACGGATTGGTATAATGTTTCGGACTTTCTGAGTAATTGAATGGATATCCTTCTTGATCCCAAGCATAGATCAACTTAATATTTTCATGAAATCTGTAAAAATGAAAACTGTAGTAATATCTGAGATCAAAATCTGAGTCTGAAACTTCTGTCTTATAATTGTTTTTAATGTTTAATAAACTTGGGGATTTCAATATTTTTGGGGCAAGCACTGACATGATTCGCAATACTGAAGTCTTGATGTAATACTTTGGATTCTTCATGACGCCGTTATTTTGCGTGAAAATCTTGTCATCATTATTGTTGCCGCAATGAATACTGCAGATTCTGATATTAATTTGAGCGGAATAATCATCATGAAATTTAAATCCAAAAAGGAAAAATACGTGAACAACAAGATCAAAACACCATAAAAACCCAATTCTAGGCGAAAAAATGCTTTTTGCGCCTTCAATACAACTGGCAAATTACGAATGGATGCAAGACAAAATATCGCTGGAATCCAAAGCACATAATATTGCATTAAACTTGCAGCTGTATTCCATTTGTTACCCAAGAATGTGATAAGCAGATATGGTCCAAATAAAGCAAGGCCAAAGCTCAACAAGCCGATCATAAAGAAAATTCGGGGCAAAAATTTTCTCAACAAGGGATAAATATATTCTGGTGAAGTAATTCCTAATTTTTGATAAAGACGCTCTGTTATCGGTTGTCCAAGACCTTGCATCGGAAAACGAGCCAGTCGGTCAGCCATGCTAAACTGTCCCAACATGGCAGCTCCGAACATGGATTGAATCCATATTGCCATTAAGTGTTCGTAGGCATTGATGATAAAACTTTTTGACATTCCAAAATTGAAATTGTGCTTGTACTCGGCTAAAGTAGATACCAATTCTTTCCATTTGAATAATGTTGGAAATTTCATGTCAAACCTCATTGTCCAAATAAGCAATAATCCTATCATTTGGCCCGCAAGCAATGCAAGCAACAATGATAAAACACCAAAGGATTTAAACACAAAGATTACAAGTATATAGGTAAGTGCTTTTATCAGCCTAACCACACTCAGAAAATCCCAATCCGCACTAATTGCCAAAAGATGCTCTAAAAGCAAATTGCAAATTGCTGTAAAACAATAGAGTCCCAAAACCAATATCATTGAAGCTTTTAGTTCTGATTCCCACAAAAACGAATATATTCCCCACCAACTGGCCAAGGCGAACAATACTGTCATCAATATAACTGAAAACAGAGCAGCTCCCATCAAAGTTAACCAGGTCAGATGGTTTTTCAGGGCAGATGAAATTCCACCAAAAATAGAAAAATAGAATTTGCCACCACCAGTGGTAATAACAATGGAACAAATGGTAGTACAAATAGCCCATTGACCTATTTGTTCAGCTGAGTAAAAATGAGCAATAAAAGGAAGCGATACCAATAGAAGCACTTGCGTTAACAAATGAATTGTCATGGATAATGACCAAGTTGCATCTTTGTTTTTGGCTATCAGAACTTACTGGTTTCAAATATAAAAACGTGAAATTACAACCAATTCTCAACGAAGGATAACCAGTTTTCCCATTTCATGTTTCATAAAAGCATCAGCTCCTGTTGAACGGGCTTCCCATTCCTTACCCGTGTTGTCCTTTATGGTAACCTGATACAAATAAACTCCATTACCTAATAGTTGTCCATAATTATCCCTTCCGTCCCAACTCCAATCTGTCTTGTGCGTTCCTACTTTGAGTGGACCCAATTCTTGTTCAGTTATTTCACGAACCAAAACACCCGAAATGGTATAAATACGAATTCGCACATGCTCAGGAGTTTGCTCACCTGTCAGCGTATAAACCCAACGCATGTTGGTTGAAAAAGGATTGGGATATGGCAAAAAGGAAGAAACGGTTCTTTGATTCAACACATTGAATCTTAACTTAAAATCCGTAGTTCCTGCTTCGTTGCCAGTTGCATCTCTGGCTTGCACCAAAAATTCATGTTCACCATCCGGTAAAGTATTCAGCTTCAGTTCACATCGGGCATTGTTTTGCTTACCTGTGCCATTCGCCGGAAAGAATGTGAGTCTTGGATCCTGATTCGAAATGGGCGTGAAAGAAGTTTCATCTTGCAATCGCAATTGAAGGCGCAACAAAGAAGTATCCTGTAGCCCAATAAATTTATTTTCATCTTTCAAGTTGACTAAGATCAACGGACTTGCAGAAACCAGGTCTTTATCAAGTATTCGAATCCCATCGAAGGAGACATCCAATTTTGGAGCATATCTATCTTTGTCCACAAAGAAATTAAAACTACCCAAGTTGTTGAAATCATACAATTCGGGTTGATCTATATTGGGATTAGCTGTTACTTCAAGAATATATGCACCGCCAAGACTCCGGGTATCAATGGTATAATTAATCAGATCTTGACTCAATGTAGATATTGCACCTTGTCGTTTTAGAACTTGCGTTTTCTGCTGTTGCGGATCAATCAACACATAACTGACCATCAAACTATCCGAATTGGTTGAGCTGATATTTTCAATTCCCAATTTAAGCCGCACAATATCACCTTGTTGAATAGTATCCCTATAAAATTCAAGTGCCGCTGCAGGACTAATTGCAAACTCTGGAACTCCATCATAATACACTCTTACATACTCCAAATCAGGGGATGATTTATTGATTTTATCTTCCATGTCAACAACCAAACTCAAGTAAGGATATTGTTTTGCATCAATTGAAGTAAGGTTTTGCTTTTGTCCAGGTTCAATTTCGAATAGCTTAATTGGGTTTGATTTGCTCGCATCCAAGCCATAAATAGTCATACTCAGTGTATCAGAACCACTGGATTCCTGTTTACTTGACCAAACTAATTCCTTCCAGAATGTTGAAGGTCCAATAGCTGGAGTTTTCAAAAATCCTTCATCCCAATTTCCAATTAATTTAAAACTCACATTGGCAAAATCAAGCAAATTATCTGCCAGCTTTTCACCCAAAAATTGCTTGTTTTTCTGGTAAGCCATGGCATAAGGATATGGTTTTAGTACTGTATTTCGAACTACTTCCGCACCTTGACTCTCCAAAACTTGAAAGATATTCGTTCCCAAACCGATGCTATCAGCGGCCCAATCCTGAGGGGCGTAACCATAAGTTTCGTCCTGTATCGAGAAGAAAACCACATAAAATCCATCAGGAATGGTATCTCGGAGCAATTGTATCAAAGCTTTTCTCTGCTCCGGTAAGTTTGTGTTATAAGGGAAGGCTTTGCGATCTCTCCAATCTGCTGGTGTAGTGCTTCCATATTTTCCGCCTTTTGGGTTGACCCAAGGCAATCCAGTAATTGGATCAATCACGCCAACATAAACCCCAGCCAGAATATCATTGCCATAATTGATTTCAGCAAAAGCATTATTGATATAATAAGCTGGAGCGCTATTGCCACGCCGGGCAAAATTGTTGATAAAAATATCCTTGATGTCGTCTATGAAATCGTAGCTGCCATTAGATTTAGATGCTTGCAAATTATTCAGTTCATTTTGCTGCCATTGATAAAAATGAGCTTGTGACCACCCATTTGGACTGTTCTTACGCACAAAGAAAGAAGCTTCACTCCATACAGTTCCAACTCCTGAGGCTGATGAATCAGGACTTATACGCCAATAATATACGGTGCTATCTAATAAAATTCCGGGCTTCCACGTCAATACCCCACCACTGGAGGTGATATTTGTGCCCTGAAATTTTGGACTGTTAAACTTAAGTGTAGTGTCTATCTGAAAATAGTAAATAGATGGCTTGGCCAGTGGGTCAGCTGTGCTTGCCTTTAGAATTGGATCTAATTGTGATACTATACCAAAATCTGGCGGGTACACTGGAATTGCAGCGTTGTCTGTGACATAAAATGTGTACCCAATATTACCGTTGGATTGCTGAAGCTGATTATTTGTAACCGCTGCCGGTAGTGGAGCCTCGCTCAACTTGGTATTCGGGTCAAGAACAATAAATAAGGTATTGTTGCCAAATGACTTTTTGCCTTGGCCTGATAATTTATAGCTAAAACTGTTGGAATTGGCAGTGGCAGGAACTCTATCCTGACGCAAAATTATTTCATCCCCATTACTGAATTTTTGGGTAATTCTTAAGTCAATACTGTCTGCAATATTGGTTCCCAAGTTTGTAATATTAAAAGCCAAAGTAAAACTATCTGACTGCACTGTTAAAATTTTGGGATTCAACTTTACACTGCTGTAATCGACGATATAATCTGGTCCTGGAGCTTGATTTATTCTATATGCTGGATCTCCATGATAGGTCATTTGATCCGCTAATGTATTCAGCAATAAATTGTTTGGTGTTCGGACATTATTGTTTGTGGCCTGAAAAAGCTCTCCAACCGTTTTACCATACATGCTTGATCCCAGCAAAGAATAATACTCGGCAGCGTAATCTCTTAATACAGATGCTGCTCCTTGATATGTGGTAGCTGCAAATCCAAGGGCTCCTTTGTCCTTCAGAAAACAAAAACTTTCACCAACCCCTATGGCTGAAGTATGGTAATTTCCGCTGTAGCAACCCAGTGAAAACATCAATGGGTACTTCCCAAAGTTGTTGTAATTTTCGGGATTGTCAATACTGAAATCAAATGTCCCAACGGCTGAGTGCCCCAAAAAGGATATGATGGATACACCTGCATTGATGCGGTTGAATATTTGATCATTTTGGGATATTTGAATGGGATCCGTGCTGGACTTATTGTAACTGCTTGTGTTGGCACCGAGCTTGTTAGTAGCGGCTATTTCTGCAAGATCCTTGAGATAGGATTTGAATAATTCTTGTTCTCCTTTGTTCTTACCTCCACTTAAATGGAGAATTTCTTTCTTCCAGCTTTGATCTTCAATGGTTTGGTTCTGGTTGCCAGGATTTTCAAAAGTCTTGATTTTATCCAGATAGGTCTTTATATCATCTGATGTTTGAGCCGCTATTCGTCCAATACTTATGATGCTTTTGTTGCTAAACGCATTCATTGCTAGTAAGTTATCAGAACCAGGCAGACCGTAAGTAGGTATATAAAAACTGGCGTTCGCTGTATTTTTTAGGTTGCCATTGTCACGGACATACAAGAATTCTCTTCCCTTTCCAATTAGGAACAAATACTTGGCATTGGGCCATTTGGCAGCAACATAATTGCTAAAGTTACGGATTGCAATAAAATGTCTTCTGTTACCGTAGGCGAACCTGTCGTAAATTTCATTTATATCGATGGTCAGGACCTTATGACCTCCTCCCGATGGGCCTGATCTATAATTGGCATATTCCTGGACCAGATCATTTCCTTTTCCATCATCTCTCAAAGTGGGATGCGATATGATAAAATAATCAGCCGACTGGTCACTCCAATCTGAAAACTTTATTATTCTGGCATTTGTTAACAATCGGATTTGTGAAGGATTGACTATTCTCCAGTTATTGTTTATATTGTCAGAAGGCAAAGTCAACCACAAATCACTCCCACTCAACAAAACTGATTGATACAAATTGTTTTTGGTATCAATTGCAATTGGCTGGGTTAAGCTGTGGTCAAAATTCGTAATTTTTAATTGTTTATATTCATTAGAGCTTAGCGTATTGATATTAAATCTATTTGAACCTAATCCATCAGCAAGTCGTGGATAATCTATTTCTATCATTCCAAGAATAAAAAAGCTCGCGACATCAACAACTTCATTGAAACTTAGAGAAGAAGGACCACTGTATAAAGTTGCGGGTAGCATTAAGACCGTGTCAACAACAATAGGTGATGCAAATGAGAAGTTACAAATGTTTTGTGAGTTCCATTTCACCTCGATATTATGCGTCTTAAAATAATCTTTAGAACCTATTTTAATATGCAGTCGTATGGAATCACCATTGGCATTGAATCCAGGCAGGGAAATATTCTGAGAAAATGTGTTAGCTGATTGACTGCCATAGCCTTGAGAGGCTTCAAATCTGGACTCTATTGAAATACCGGCTACTGGTTTTTGGTAGTTCTGGTAAGTATATTTGATATTACCAGTTTGATCAGTTGCAATTGGATATGTATTGGGATCTGCTGATGTTGCTTTTTTTAGTCGATTGGCTGATGCATTAGGACCCCATGTCAAAAAATAACTGATGGTATCATTGATAAAACTGTACTCTGGATTGAGAACATCTTGTGCAGGATTAATATATAAGTGCTTATCCAACTCGCCCTTCATCTTTTCACCATAAAAAGTAATGTGATCTAGCTCAGAGAATATACTATCAGTACTGGTTAATATTGATATTTCCTTTCCCATTCTATACAGTCTGAATTGCGAAGCTGGAACAGAGGCAAGTGGAAATCCCAAGGCAGTCAAAGCGGAACCTGGAATTCTGTAAACAGCATCTTCGGATACATCAAAGCGATAATAGTCCTTACCTTGTTCAAGCCATTCATTCCCATACAATGTATCTTGACCTATGTGCATTTGCCCATAAGAACAATTGCATAAAAGGCCGACTATTGTTGTGGTGAAAAATGCCTTAAAAAAGACCTTAAATGATGTCATACTTTTCATTTCATGAAAACAATTTGTCAATGATAGAGTCGTCCACAATATTGGGAACGGTGATTGACATGTCTTTATTTCTGTCCATCGCTCTTTTAATTGTATTTATTGCTGGGGCATTGCGGGCCCAACTTCTTCTCGCTATTCCATTATAAACATCCCAGTACAACATTGAGTTCAATTTGCGGGATGCTTCAGCTGTGCCATCAATTACTAATCCAAATCCTCCATTGATAACTTGACCCCAACCAACGCCGCCACCATTATGTATAGACACCCATGTTGCTCCTCTAAAACTATCCCCAATAACATTTTGGATAGCCATGTCGGCAGTAAAACGTGAACCGTCATAGATGTTTGAAGTTTCGCGATAAGGTGAATCTGTACCTGAAACATCGTGATGATCTCTTCCCAGAACGATAGGCGCAGATATATGACCTGATTGGATAGCATCATTCAAGGCTTCGGCTATTGCAATGCGTCCTTCTGCATCTGCGTAAAGTATTCTAGCCTTTGAACCTACTACTGGTATGTCCACCTTGGCTTTTTTAATCCAATTGATATTATCCATCAATTGTGTTTTGATTTCATCTGGTGCGGCAACCAACATTTCCTCCAACACTCTTGTAGCTATTTCATCCGATTTATGAAGATCCTCTAATGATCCTGATGCACAAACCCAACGAAATGGACCAAAGCCATAATCGAAGCACATAGGTCCCATAATATCTTGGACATAAGAAGGATACTTGTATAAATCCCGTTCCTGATCTTTCCAAATATCAGCATTGGCCATTCCTGCTTCTTTCAAAAAGGCATTGCCATAGTCCCAAAAGTACATTCCTCTCTCACACATCAGGTTGATGAGACGAACATGTTCGCACAAGGTTTCTTTCACTTTTTTCATGAAAAGGGCTTTGTCGCTTGACAGCAATTCCTTTGCTTCATCAAAGGTATATCCCATTGGTGCGTAGCCCAGGTCATCAATATTGTGCAATGATGTTTGATCCGAACCAAGTGCCACATGAATGTTTGCTTCATACAAACCTTGCCATAAATCAACGATATTGCCTGAATAAACCAAGGCAATCCCTTGCTTTTTTTCTGTCTCCTTTCGGATTCGATCCATCAAATCTTGTATGTTCTGATAAACATTGTCATGTTGCACATAACCATCTACTACTCTTTGTGCAATTGCGTCGTTATCTATTTCTGCAATAACGCCAACTGTACCAGATATTACTGAGGCAATAGCTTGTGCCCCAGACATGCCGCCAAGTCCTGAGGTGACGAATATCTCTCCTTTGAGTTGTTCATCCGTCAATCCTCTTAATCGTCCTGCATTCAATAGAGTTATGGTTGTGCCATGCACAATGCCTTGAGGACCAATATACATAAAGCTACCGGCAGTCATTTGTCCATATTGGGTAACTCCCAAAGCGTTGTATTTATTCCAATCATCCTTGGTGGAATAATTAGGTATCATCATTCCATTGGTAATTACCAGTCTTGGCGCATCCTTGGAGGAGGGGAAAAGGCCCATTGGGTGACCACTGTACAATACCAAGGTTTGCTCATCCGTCATTTCGCACAAATATTTCACCAAAAGCCTGTATTGTGCCCAATTCTGAAGAACTGAACCATTGCCTCCGTAGGTGATAAGCTCCTCGGGATACTTAGCAATCTTAATATCAAGATTGTTGTGCAGCATCAACAAAATAGCAGCAGCTTGTTTGCTTCGAGTAGGATACTCATGGATCGGCCTTGCCAGCATAGCATGCTTGGGCATGAATCTGTACATGTAAATGCGTCCGTACATTTCAAGCTCTTTCGCAAATTCTGAGGCCAATAATGCATGAAATTCTTCAGGAAAATATCTAAGTGCGTTTCTGACAGCCAAGCCCTTTTCTTCTCTGCTCAGAATTTCAGATATAACCCGCTTGGGAGCATGTGGCAAATCGTGTTGAGGGAGATAAGCTGGAGGTAAACTTATTGGAATACCTTCTAATAATTCAGCATGAAATTCATGCAAGTCCATCGCAAATAATTTGCAACAAAATTACGACTATTTTAAGCTAAGAAACTGGAGAATGATGTTCTATTTGTGGTGATGATCAAATAAACAAACTATTTCTCTTAATAGATAAGGCATTATAGCTTGTTCTGCCATCTGTTGAATTCAGCTTCTGTATCAACGTCAAAAAGCATTGGCATAAAATTTACTTTCAATTGCAATGCTTTACATTTCTGTATTGTTTGGTCAAAGACTTTTTCTGTGCTCCATGAAATATCCTTGAACAGCTGGTAATGTCCATATTTCATGCCCAATAAATAATAACCACCGTCCTCAGTTGGCCCTAACACAACATCGTGCTGATTCAATAATTCAAATGCGTCATTTAGAATGCTACCGCTAACATCAGGACAATCACTGCCCACTATCAGTACATTTTGATGCTCAGCTAAAGCATTGGCGAAGGCGATTTCCATTTTATAACCGAGGTCACCATCAGGCTGAAGGTATTTCTGATAGTCGGTCAACGACCAAGAATCCTGAACTACCAATTCACCAGCATACCACAAATGTCTGTCTGCTGGTACATCTAATGTGGCTGTGCGCGTTATTTCAAGCAATTGTTTGTAAGCTTTTAAGGCAGCTTCTTCACCCAGTTTTGCTGCCAGTCGCGTTTTTACCTTTCCAAGTTCAGGTTTTCTTACAAAAACGATTAAACAATTCTGAGTCAATTTTCTACATCTTTTGACTTTCCACTTTTCTTGGATTTGTTGAGTGCTTCTTTTGTAACAATTTGTATCCTTTTGCCTTCCTTTAGTGACCTTGAAATAGAGGAATATGGACCTGCAATAACTTCCTTGACACCCTTTGTTCCATCTGTTATTTGTATGTAATTATCATCTTGAATTCCAACTTTTACATCGATGTATTTTACGGTATCACTTGATGGGACCAAAACCAAGGTGCGAATATCATCCAGTTTTTTGGTCTCACTGGATTTCTTTTCATCCTTTGAAGTTTCGTGTTTTTTCTCTCTGGTGGTTACGGATTGAATAGGCACACATATTGCTTTTTCAATTTCCCTGGTAATCAAATCAACTGATGCCGACATTCCAGGACGAAAAGGTATTCTACCGGCTTTGGCTAGATCCTCATACGAACTTGGATCAATTACTATTTTCACGATATAATTGGTAATCTTATCCGTTGACAGACCTGCGGAAGGCAATGACCCACCAAGTGCAGAGTTTGCAATCTCGGTTACTTTCCCAATAAATTTTCTGTCTGGATATGCGTCAACAATAATCATCGCCAGATTGCCTAGTGCTACTTTCAAAATATCGTTTTCACTTACTTCAGCCTGTACCTCCATGATGTTGAGATTAGCAATGCGCATAATCTCGGTTCCTGCCATTTGAATAGTTCCAAGTACACGTTCGCCTTTTTTGACATTGAGTTGTGAAATAACACCCGAAGTAGGTGCAATAACCAAAGTTCTTCTGAGTGTTTTTTGAACCTCTGAGAGGGATGCCTGGCTACTTTTTATACCAAATTTTGCGGATTTTGAATTTTCTATTGCTTGGGCAACTGAAGCGTTGGCGGCGTCCAGATTGGCTTCCAATGAGTTGAATGATGTTTTGGAGTTGTCAAAATCCAAATCAGAAATTACCCCATCCTTATGCAATTGCTCATTTCGTTTGAATACTTTCTTTGCATTTTCCAATTGTGCAGCTATTTGATTGCGCTGTGCTTTGGCATTATTGATTGCTGATTCAGCGTTGCTCAATTGAGATTTGGATTGGTTTACGGCTGCCTCAGTTCTTTCAAGTTGAGATTGGTATAAATCAGGATCTATTTTTGCCAATACTTGGCCTACTTTCACGGTATCGCCTTCTTTGATATACAAAGCGACCAACTCCCCTGAAACGTCCGAACTGATTTTGACTTCGGTTTGTGGATAGATTTTACCGCTTGCAGAAACCAATTCTTTGATATTTCTTTCGGATACGAGCTCTGTATAAACTTCTTCCCCTTTGGTCCTGGTCTTAGCTTTGTAGATGGCAAGAATTATCAAAAGAACCAATACTGCCAAACCTATTTTGATATACGATTTACTTTTACTTTTTGTCATAATATTCTGATTTTGAAATAATTTATTTCTACAATTCAAATGGTTGTCCTGCATAAAAGGCAAGCGTCTTTTGGAGGAAAATATATCGGTATTTTGCAGTTAACAAGTTATCCTCTGAAGTATAAAAATTGTTTTTGGATGTGATTAAGTCAAGCGAATTAGAGCTACCTGCGTTGAATCGTTTTTCAATATTGTCAAGGGCTCCTTTTGCAGCTTCATATTCTTTCTCGGCAGCTGCCAAACGTCCTTTTGCAGCGTTGAAGTCATTTAAGGCTCTGTACACAGTTGTCCGAAGTGATTGACGTGAAATTTCCTGGCTGAATTTGGCCTGCTCAGTGCCTATTCTTGCCTGCTGGTGATTATAGTGGGCTGCTCTTCCGTTGTAAATGGGTACTGCAAGATTTACCGAAATATTTTGTCCAAGGTTATCGACTAATTGATTACCAATAGGCTTATTTGGATAGCTAGTTCCCACCAATTGAAAAAATGTCAATTGAGATGGATTGTTATCTATTAATACACTTTGTTGCAAGGGCACGATGACAGCATTTGAATTATCCGCCTGCGAAAATTCCTTGATCGAACTTGAATAGTTGGTAGATACGTTGCCACCCAATGACAAACTTGGCAGCCCTCCAGCTTTTGAAATTTTTTCGTTGGTCATGGCTGCTTCAACCCTTAATTCTGCTGCTTTGAGACCATTGTTTTGATTGATAGCCGTATTAAAAAGATTATCAAACTGAGATTGAACCATTGCAACTTTTAGCATGCTTTCAACATCAGGAGATTGCAATTGAATTTCGTCATCTGGATTGAGGTTCAAATCATTTTTTAGGTTCAAGTATGCAATATTGATTGCATTTTCTTGAATAATTATGGACTCTTCCTCTCTTGCTTGTTGCGCCACCAAATTCAACCTATCGTTTCTTGGTAAACTTCCTGCATTTATGAGTTTGTCGGTTTGCTCGAGTTGTTTTTTGGAGTTTTCAAGTCTTCTTTTGGCAATATCCAAGGACTCGATATTGAGTAATATTTCCAAATAATCGACAGAAACTTGCAATGCCAGATTATCACCAATTTGTTTCACATCATACTCCGCAGCTTGAACATTGGTGACGGATTGTCTGATAGAATTGCTGATTCTTCCTCCTTGGTAGATTGGAACATTTGTGCTTAAATCATGAAAATTGAAATTTGTAGATTCGTTGACAAATGTATTTGATGCAAAATCAATGGTTCTACCAAAGCGGAAACCACCTCCCAAATTATAATTAAGACTTGGATACCTAGATTCTTTAGATGAGGCCAAGTTTACTTCAGCTTGTTTAATGGACAAGCTATTTTGCCTCAAATTGAGATTATTGGCAAGCGCATAATCAATGCACTTTTTTAAAGGCCATACTTCTTGGCCAAATCCAGGGGTCCATTTTAAAAGAAAAATGATTAGAAATAAATATATTTTTCGAGTCATGAATTTCATGCTGACACATTTTCAGCAATATTAAAGCTATTTGAAATGATTACGCAATGCTTTTATATCAATGTTGCTTTTAGCGCGATGAAGGTAGGCTAAGATTCAAAAAAATATGGAAAAGTACGATAAATCTTAGTTGAAGCTTCTTGCATCCTTTTGTTGAATACTAATACATCGATCATACCTTTCGCCAAATGGTTTGTAATAAACCAAGACGGTTATTAAGTTCTCAGCATCTCCAAAAGTGCCTTGGAGGAAAGCGTCGTCTCTCTCTCCGGTTTTGCTATCCAACAATGTGTATTGATATTCGTAATAACCTTGTTTCAAAATGATTTCGGTAGCGTATGTTTGAACTTCTGGCTGATATACCATTCTATTTTCTTCTTTGAGTTGCCAGTCGCAAAATGCTCCTGTAACATAAACCTCTTTGCCTTCAATTTCGTCATCAATTTTTAACCTGAAGTTGACAAAGCCATAGTCGCCATTTGTTGCACATTCATCAGTATCGCGACATTTGATTACGTATTGGCCATTGATGTCTCTTCTAAACAGATATGTACCATAAGTTGTAGGTTTGTCATTTATGAGCATAACTTCTGTACCCTCAGGGATCCGTTTGAGGTTGGCAACGTTTTCCAAAGCAAAAATGAGCGATTGGATATTAAAAAACCGAAACTCCTTCCATGAGGGAAAAACTACTTTGTCCTGAAAATCAAAATCTAGTTCGTCTGTTCTAAGGAAAACGGGGCGCAAACCGCTGATTGCGGTATCCCAGCGTTTGTTGTTTAAAACAGTTGCCTGAATTTCTAACTTAGGGTTTCTAACATTCGTTCCTTTGAGTTTTACTGAAAAATCTGCTTCTTGATACGTATTGGTTTTCTCGGCATTAGCAGGGCGGACATTGCGAATGACCGTCTGCATCAAAGGTTCAAAAACCACGAATCTTCGCACCAAAACTGGAGCCTCGTAATTGTCTCTATCATATACAGTTAAAAGATAATTTCCTGATAATGTCCAGCGCAACTCATCATTGGGCAGATTTATTTCATAATGTGTATATGGTACCAAAGTATTGAAGGATGCAGAGACATTGCGTATAAGTGCCCGATTTATACCATCGGTATATTCTAACTCAGACAATAAAGTACTCGGAGACCAATCTGCTCCACAATGGATGACTGAGACAAAGTAATCACCAAAATTTTGATCCATTTTATCAAATGTAAGTGTTAATCCACCGCCATTCAAAGGCGCAGTGGCAAGGGTAAGTTCATTGCCAGTGATGTGCCATTTCACCGATCTAAGCCGGTCATCAATTATAGTATCCTTGTTGATAAATACTTGTGCATGAACGGATAGGATACAGATAAAAAAATTAATAACAATTAAGATAACCCTCATTTTCAACAGACTTAATTAATGCCTACCGCATAAAAGAAAAAACGTTTTGATGAAATACTCCTTAAGCTGTAGCCAATTCTAATATCTAAACGAATTTACTTGATGATAAGTGTAAACAAAGCTTTGATAATTCTATTTTGGGAATATTTCATGATCATCATCGGGAATAATTGGGAGATTCCTTGGTGATGGTAATATTGTGTGGGTGTGATTCTCTCATCCCTGCTCCAGTTATTCTCACAAATTGGGCTTGTTGCAATTTTTCTATATTACTGGCCCCACAATATCCCATACCTGCTTTCAGGCCACCAATATATTGAGCCATTACTTCCTCCAAAGAGCCTTTAAATGGCACCCTACCTTCGATACCTTCAGGAACCAGTTTTTTCACTTCATCTTCTGCATCCTGAAAGTACCGGTCTTTGCTCCCTTGTTGCATTGCACCCAAAGAACCCATTCCTCTATAAACCTTGAACTTTCTACCTTCAAATATGACAGTTTCACCAGGAGCTTCTTCAACTCCTGCAAATAAAGAGCCAGCCATTATGGTACTGGCACCTGCAGCAATTGCTTTTGGGATATCCCCTGTGAATCTGATACCACCATCGCCAATAACTGGAACACCAGTATTGCGCAACGCAAGATAAGCTTCATGAATAGCTGTAAGCTGAGGAACTCCAACACCAGCCACAACCCTTGTTGTACAAATACTCCCGGGACCTACCCCTACTTTAACTCCATCTGCTCCAGCATCAGCCAAAGCTTTGGCTCCTGCACCAGTAGCGACATTTCCGGCAATAATTTGGAGTGTTTTGAAGCTCTCTTTAGCTCTTTTGACCATGGCTAAAACACCAGCTGAATGTCCGTGTGCAGTATCTATACATATAACATCAACACCTACGCGCATCAACTCGCTGATTCGGTCTTCCATATCGTAAGTAACTCCCACAGCTGCTCCAACCATTAATCGACCCAAAGTATCTTTGCTGCTGTGTGGATAATTTTGAACTTTCATGATATCCTTGTAGGTTATCAGTCCGATCAACTTCCGGTTCGCATCCACCACAGGAAGTTTTTCAATTTTATTCCGCTGAAGTATTTCTTTTGCCATTTCAAGCGTTGTGCCTTCTGCAGTAGTAATTAAATTTTCGGTAGTCATCAATTCTTTGACCGGAAGGGATGGGTTCTGCTCAAAACGCAAATCCCTGTTGGTAAGAATTCCCACCAAAATACCAGCTGAACTGACAATTGGAATACCACCAATAGAAAATTTGCTCATTAACTGAAGGGCATCTCCTATTGTCCCTTCAGGAGTTAGGGTGACCGGGTCAATAATCATTCCACTCTCGGATCGTTTAACAAGCCTGACTTGATCTGCTTGTTTTTCAATAGGCATATTTTTATGAATAAATCCCAATCCTCCTTGCCTTGCAATAGCTATTGCGAGTTTGTACTCCGTTACCGTATCCATTGCGGCAGAAACCATCGGAACATGCAACTTCAGCTCTCTTGTCAACATAGAAGAAGTGTCCACTTCGCGTGGTAAAACATTTGAATGAGCGGGTACTAAAAGCACATCATCGAAGGTGAGTGCGTAGGGAAGGAATTTCTCCTTTTCGTTTTTTATGCTTTCCATGTGCAAAGTTATCTATTTTTGATTGAGCTAAAAAATACTTATGGATCAAGAACCAATACTTATTTCTGTTTACAATGATCAATATTTCATGAAACAAGCCTATTTAGAAGCCCAAAAGGCCTTTGAAATGGGCGAAATACCAGTTGGAGTTGTCATTGTTTGCAATCAAAAAATTATTGCAAAAAGTTACAATTTAACCGAACAATTAACAGATGTAACTGCACATGCCGAGATTATGGCCATTACTGCAGCTGCAAATTACTTGGGAAGTAAATACTTAGACGAATGCGAAATATTTTGTACACTTGAACCTTGTGTAATGTGTGCCGGTGCTTTATACTGGGCTCGACCCAAACGATTGGTGTTTGGCGCCGATGACCCGAAGCGTGGCTTTATGGTTCATGGCAGAAACTTAATTCACCCAACTACCAAACTGGAATTTGGAGTAATGCATGATGAATGCTCCCAATTGATGACACAGTTCTTTGCTGCAAGGCGAAAATGAAAAAGATCTGAATTCGGTGCTGAACTTGTGGGCTTTCCTTGGTTTAAGTCCATACAAGCTTAATTCAAAAATCCTGATATATAAAAAATGGCTTACTTCTTGTTTATACTCATTTGAATAAACCTTAATTCAATGACTATTGCAGGAATAGATATCAAGCAATTGATTACCATGTTTGAGTTCAAAAACAACACATTGAACTACCAAATTTTGCTGGATTTGAACAATGGCAACAAAATATCGGTTGGTGAGTTTGTAAATTATCAAGCTTACAAAACTGCCTATGAAGAAATTCAAAATTCTCGTAAAAAAAATACTACATTACAAATAGCTGAAAATCAGGAACTAAAAATAGAAAAGCACTAATTTGAAGGGTGGAAATAAAAATATTTTATCCACATTATGAGCTTTGCGGTATTTTTGGTATCATTTTTTCATATTAAAAGATATCTGGATTTAATTCAGAAACTAAAGAAACAAAACATAAAGAGTGAGTCCTTTTCGCTGGGGGGTTGAATTGGAACTTGCTCTTTTTTTTATGCTTATTTTTTCTTGTCAACCACGATTCTTTCTGATCGATTTGCCAACTCCCAGGCGGTAAAAAAGACTGCTCTACTTATTTTCTCAATTTTTTCAAACTCTATTTTATCAACCGTATCTGTAGGTCGGTGATAATCTTCATGGGTTCCATTGAAATAAAATATTACCGGAATATTGTTCTTGGCAAAATTATAATGATCTGACCTGTAATAATACCTGTTGGGATCCTTGTCATTGTTGTAAGTATAATCAAAAATCAGATTCTCATTAGCTGTATTTGTGCTTTCAGATATTTCATGCAATTCAGTACTCAATTTATCAGATCCAATCAGGTAAACAAAATTAGGGTTGTCAGCATATTTTTTATCGCGACGTCCTACCATGTCAATATTCAAATCCACCACCATCTGACTCAATGGAATAGGGGGAAATGTCGTAAAATAATCAGAGCCCAACAAGCCTTTCTCTTCACCAGTGAAAAAGCAAAATAACATAGATCGCTTCGGCCCATGTCCATTGGCTTTGGCTTTGGCGAAAGCCTTTGAAATCATCATAACTGCTGATGTACCTGAACCATCATCATCAGCTCCATAAAATATTACATTTTCTCTCTTGCCAAGGTGATCCATGTGGCAACTGAATATCACGTATTCTTCTTTTAGCTTTGGATCTGAACCTTCAATAAAACCTACAATATTATTGGATTGAAGTTGCTTAATCTTCGGATTTTGGTTGATTTGGATGTCCGTTTTCAACTTCATTATAAAGGGTACTCCTTGATTGAATCCCTTATCCCTATTCTTTATGAATTTTTTTTGTCGCTTTCCAAGTAGAGCCGACAACATATCAGTTGATATATAAGCATGGGCAATATTTTCAAGTGATCTGCTATTGAGTTTTTCAGGAGCAAACTGGCCACCAACTATTTTAGATCTATTTTGAAAAAAATAGTTTTGAATATTGTCCTTGATAATTAGCACACAGGAAGCGCCGGCTTCATTAGCTCTTTTGAGTTTTGACATTGGATCCGCTGACCACTTGGATCTATTGGTGTCTCGGGAAATTCTAAAATTTCCATTCTGATCCTTTGGCTCACCGTCATAAATCAGTATCACCTTATCTTTTACGTTTACATCTTTGTAATCATTCCAAGCGGCATCTTCAATGCCATAACCCAGAAACACAACTTCTTTGGTGTTGATGTTGGCCTTGGATCCTTGTGCAGGAAATGAAAGAAAATCAAATAGATGTCTGAAATTTCTACCTCGGATAGTCAGTTCATTCTGATCCCAACTGTAGGATCGCAACAACACAGGCTGCAAATAAGAGCCTATTTGTGGTAAAAATTCTACCCCCGAATTCTTTAAAGTTTTGGATATAAAAGCTGCAGCTTTGTCATTGCCGATAGTCCCGGTTTCCCTTCCTTCTAATGAATCAGATGCTAAGACATACAAATAGGACTTTAAGTCATCCACATTAATGGCAGATGCATGAACTTTAGGATCGTGTATTGAAGTGGATTGTGCTGAAATAAATTGTATGAAAAAAAATACCAAACAGCCCGTGGTTAATAATTTTATCATCTGCAATCAATTTTATTCACACGTTTTGAATGTCTTCCTCCTTCGAAATCTGTCGTAAAGAATGTTTCAATCATTTGTAGAGCCAATGCTTCACTAACAAATCTAGCTGGTAATACCAGAATGTTGGCATTATTGTGTTCTCTTGCAAGTTGAGCAATCTCAGGTGTCCAACACAAAGCAGCTTTAATATGCTCATGTTTGTTGGCCGTCATGGCTACGCCATTTCCACTGCCGCAAATCAGTACACCCTTACTAGAGCCATCTGCCTGAACGCGTTCCGCAACTGGGTGTGCATAATCGGGATAATCCACTGAATCATGGTTAAATGGACCAAGATCCTGAACGGTGAAGCCCATTTTAGTCAAATGATCTATAGCCAACTTCTTTAGGTCGACTCCGGCATGATCTGAACCTATATATATCTTCATATTATTCTAAAACAGGCATTTGTGGCGCAGCTTTTGCCGCATAAGGTTTGAACATGTTTTTCAACTCACTAGCGTAAGCAGTATCCTTGGCCTTTTCAGCTATTTTTGGTAATTCGGTTGCGACTTTGAGCGCATCTTCATAGTCCGATTGGAATCCAGCTTCTAGGTCAGCCTTGTCCAAGGATGCATAAAACTTAAGGCTCTGCAATGTATTGTTGGCCAAAACTTTCATTTGTTTCTTCGCTTTTTCATAAGCACCAGCCTCTTCATAGGTCTGAAGGAATGGAACTATCTGAGAATCATAAGTGAAGTTGAAATTAGGGAATGCAGAGAAATAAGTATCAATCAATGTAATTGCTTGCTCTTTTTGCCCTGACAATACCAAACCTTGTGAACCTCTTAGCATTGAGTAGAGCGTAGTTTGGATACTTGGCATATAATATCTTGAAACAAATTGTGGCGTTTTATCAAAATTGCCCCATTTGAATTTTTTAGTAACATTTTCAAGCAACTTATCACCAGCTACCCGGCCATTGCCTATAACACTGAACCTCCTGTCACTTTGGGATCTTACAGGTATAATTCTCAATGCCAATCCCTCCAATTGCATGAAATCATTCAATCCCAGCATTTTGTCTTCCCTGCAGGTTACTGCAAAATAAATTGGTCGATCGCTGATATTTGATGAAATTACGTCCATTACTGCCAGATCATCTTTCATAATCATTTCTTCGCCTAAATTCAAAGGAATCCCAGGCACAACTGAAGCAGAATCAGCGGAACTGATCAATCCATTTTTCATCATTCTGGCTTTATCAATCGGCAAATAAATTTGCTTTGAAGGGATATAACTCTCCAACGAACGACCACTTTGCAATGGCAACGGATGCTCTTGTCCAGCAAATTTCAAGGCTTCAAAAGCTGAAATAGGACCAGGCATATCCTCTAGTATTGGGAGCTGAATACGTTGATCACCTCTGTAGGCTTCCGCTGGAATTGTCAATTTAATAGCTGGTGCGTCATTCACCTTTCTGGCCAACTGATTGATGTACCAATCAACTGCTATCAAACTCAGATTAACAACTCTTACATCCGTTCTGATTCCTTCAACCTCTTGAGCATACCAAAGCGGATACGTATCGTTGTCACCATAAGTGAATATAATTGCATTTTTATCAACTGAGTTGAGGAAGTTAGCAGCATAATCTCTTGATGCTGTTTTCTCAGAACGGCTGTGATCATCAAAATTTTGAGTCAACATGATTGCTGGCACAGCAAGTGACAACAATCCTGCTGCCATTCCTGCTGGCATTGAACCCAGCTGTAATTTATTCATAAAAAACTGATACAAGGCCAATACACCCAAACCTATCCATATACAAAAAGTAAACATGGATCCTGCCAATACATAATCCCGCTCTCGGGGCTCGTTTGGTGGTTGGTTCGAATAGATAATGATACCGATTCCGGTGATAATAAATAATGCCATAATGCCTAAGAATTCATTCTGACGTTTCTTGGCGTGGTAATACATTCCTAATAAGCCTAATATCAATGGCAGGAAATAATAGGTATTGCGACTTCGCTCATTTTTCATGAAGTCAGGCATTTGATCAGAACGATAGAGTCGTGCATCATCAATGAATTTTATGCCACTTATCCAGTTTCCACTCTTAGGGTCCCAGCTATAATAACCTTGTTCATCATTCTGCCTTCCTGCAAAGTTCCACATAAAATATCTCCAATACATCCAACCAATCTGATATTGAATAAAGAATGAAATATTGTCAAAGAAAGTGGGCTCTCCAGTTTTGTTGCCAGTCCAGGCTTGATAGAGTTTGGGTCTGTTTTGGGTATTGTCACTCATACGAGGAAATAATACCTTATCCGAATTGTTGTAAGTGTAATCAAATTTATGATCCACTACTTCGTAACGACCATCCTTTCTGCCATATCTATCAGTGAAATCTACATCCTGATATTTGGCATTGTATTGTGGTCCAAAAAGTAGGGCACGTTCGCCATACTGCTCACGATTCAAATATGGAACAACGCGAATTGCATCAGAGGGATCATTCATATTAATGGGTGGATTGGCATTTGCTCTAAGCAAAACGATACCTATTATACTGAATCCAATAGTGCTCAATAAAGCACCTAAAACCAATCTTTGCTCAAGACCATTTTGATTTTTATTTGTTCTGTTGATCAAATAATAGGAAATACCACCTATTACCAATAACAACAAAAAGAAACCTGTATCATAAGGTAAGCCAAAGGTATTCACTGACATTATTTCCAAAAATGACCATAAATTAGGAATACCCGTTATGATCAATTTTTGCATGACTGTAATCAATACCGTACCAATCAAGGCGGCAATTGCCATTCCTTTCAAGTTTGGTTTTTCTGTTTTCTTGAAATAATAAAATAAAGCTAAGGCCGGAAAAGTCAACAAGCTCAACAAGTGAACGCCTATTGACAATGCAGCTGAATAAGTTGCAAATAATATCCATCGATCAGCATCAGAGTTATCGGGTAAATTATACCATTTGATCATCGCCCATAAGGTCATGGCCGTAAAAAATGTTGACATTGCATAGACCTCTCCTTCAACGGCTGAAAACCATATTGATGTAGCAAAGGCCGTTGACAAACCTGCAATTATCCCAGCAAATGCAATAGGAATTGCCATCTCAGAGCCAGGTTCTTCGTCCCTACCTTTCAAGCTCAATTTGCCCAATATCATAGTAGTCCAACAAACGAACATTGCTGCAAATGCAGTGCAAATCCCTGATAACAAGTTAACCGAAAAAGCAATATTGGCAGGATTATCAGATACCATACTTGCTACCCAAGTAAAAATCCTTCCTATCAACAAAAACAAAGGCGCCCCAGGAGGGTGAACTACTTGAAGCTTGTAAGCCCCAGCTATAAATTCTCCACAGTCCCATAAACTTCCTACTCTTTCAGCTGAGAGGTAATAAACAATGAAAGCAATAGTAAATACTACCCATCCTGCAATGTTTGTTAAATTCTTATTCGAATTCATAGATTTGTTTTGTGCGATTAACTTTTCAACAAAACGCAAAGCTAAAAAAATATTGCCCTCCAAAGGGATAGAAATGCCGAATTTCATACATCAGGATTCAAATGAATGATGAATGATTGAATATTTTATCCTAATTACTTGAATTGATTTAGATATCGCTTAACTTTGCACATAACTTTTAATAAAAATAAATGTCAACAATATCTCAAATCAACTCGAGCATCAGCACTTTAACTGCCACGCTTCTTCTATTAGTCAGTGCTTATTTGGCATATGATGGTTATATTACAGAGAGTGAATTCCGCACGGGTTTAGGCTGCGCATTGGTGGTTTACTTCTTGGCAGTTTTGACTATTCGTTTTATCGGTGGAGCTGATTCCGAAAGATAAATATTTCTAGTATTTTCAGTAGGAAGTAGTATTTGATTCTGATATTGGTTCAAATCATTCCAATACTCCCCTAAAATATTGAGTTTTTGCATAAAAAATGCGCATATTAGATAATCTGTATGCGCATTTTTTATTTGTGTCTAGATTGATTTGTAATCCAGAAATTCAAACCAACTAGTCGTATTTGAAGAAGAACCCTCTTCTACCACATGCTGCTTCGGCAAAATATCCCAATCCGAAATTGAACTCTAAGCACAATTGTGCTGCAAAAGGATTGCTCTTGACATAACTTTCAAATGATGGGTTCAATGTAGGAAGCGGTAGGTTTTTCTCTTGGCCTTGGGCCGAGATAAAATCAGTCAAAGCATATTCAAATCGCATTCCCAGCATCAAACTAAAGTTTCCTGCTCCATACAAGTAAGTTCCAAAACCCAATGCAGCGGACCAATAATCTTGATAATCTGATTTGCCAATATTGTAAGAATTGTTCACCTGACCACTGCTTTTTATTTCATGTGTCAATGAACTGAGTCTTGACCATTTAGGACCTATCTCCAGAAAGGTCTTTTCGGTGTATAAGCGATACAAGAAATACATGTCAACGTTGTTCCAAACGATAGAGTGATTGTCCTCAAGGCCCAATGCTCCTTCGGTATCAAATAATTGGGTGTTTTGGTTGAACATCGTTTCAAATGATATTCCATTGTAGTAGCCAAAGTTGATCCCAAATCGGCCACCATAACCATAGCCTTGGCCCAATTTGTAGCTTACTCTACCATCATCCATGGCATTCTTATTCAAGAAACCGGTAAAACCATAAGTGCCTTTAGCAGCTGCTTCAAACCAAACTTGTCCATTCAAGTTAATGCCAATCCCCAAGATCAGACATACTAGTGCTAGTTTTTTCATGTTATTAGATTTTAAGACAAGATAGTTTTTAATTCCATTTTGTTGTCTGAACAAGTACTAATTTTAAAAAATGTTAAAAAAATTGCCCTATTCCAAACACAATTCCTGAGTTCTTCAGATTCAAACCCAGTCCATAATCAACTCGAATCAAGCGGTTCCAAGCCCTTTTTTGAACAAATCTCAAGCCCCCGCCAATAAATACCGCTGAACCAATAGTACTTCCGTTGAATTCAGCAGTAGGCGGAACTGTCCATAAGCCAAGATCCACAAATCCGTTGGCTTGAACAGCCAGCCAAGTTCCATTATATACCGTCAACCTGCTCTCCAAATTGGTAACTACAATGCTATTGGCTCTGGAAACCCTGTCGCCAATTCCTCTGATATTGATTCGACTGTCAACGATGAAAGGCGCAAAAGGAGTACTTATAAATGATCCTATTCCAAGATTCACACGACAAGCAATATTCAACAATGGGGTAGCTTGAAGATAATATTGGTATTCAGCTGTTAACTGAAAAAATGGATCATTTATTTGCAAATTGGAAACGTGGGTAGCGACAATGCTATACTGATAACCTGTGGATTGGTGATAATAATAAAGCCTTTTGTTCACCGCATATTGAGCCTTCAGCAAAATTTTGTTGTATTCTACTTTCGTTGGTCCTTGAGCTTGTTCAATATTGCGTTTGTCAAATTTTTCATGAAAAAAACTGGTTCCAAACTCTATTGCTTTCCCGGGTTTGAAATGATGGATGTAACCCAATTCAAAGCTGTTCAAAAGATAATTATAAAATACTTTTTCTGTTTTAAAATAAAGAGGTTCGGCTGAAGCAAATCTATTGATACTGCCATAATAACCGTCATTGATACCAAATCCATATGGGTCTTTGAAATAAACAGTTCCTCCTGGTTTTCCGTCAATTTGTCTATATGCAACTGACAATTGAGCTGCCCTGCGCAAGGCATTCAATTCCAAAAAACCCACTTGCCACCATATATTACTGTTAACCGTTCCGAGCCCCATCCATGGGCTTAATGTATGGCCTTCGGTAAGCTCAATATTGAATACTTCTGCGCTGTCATTATAGATTTTAGAGGATTGAACGTTGTTAACACCTGGCAGCAAACTCAATCTTTGCCTTATTTCAAGTTCATTTTCATGTGATACTGAAGCCAAAAACTTATCAAGAAATTTATCACTGTATTTTTTGGCGCCTGATATCTGAAACTCTTGTTTCGTTGGCTTTTGAGCGCTGATGCAGAAGCTCGATAGGAAAAAACAAAAAAAACCAATAAATAGCTTCACTTCAATTGATATTTAATCTGATTCCCATATTGAAAGTTGCAGCATTTCCATTTACCGAATGCAGATACTTACTCGTGAAATAAGTATATAAAGCTTCAATTTCAAAATTCCGGGTAAACTGGTACTTGCCACCAATTCCACTTTGAAAGAAATAATCAATATCTGGTTTCCAATACGGTGAAGCATTGAAAAGAATATAAACTGAGCTTTGTTTTGTTGGAAAAAAAGAAGGTATAATGGTAACGGGGGTTGACATTCGGTTGATTCTTCCTTTACTTTTAGCACCTATGTCCTCCCAAAGGTAATCTATTTCAGCAAACAAGCTAAAACGAGGACTTAAGGTAAAATCATTCCAAATTTGCGTCCACCAAGTATCTCCATTCCAATCTGCAAATGGAAATTCAGAGGAGCCTTGAAGATCAGTTTTCAACGGAAACCAGTATGCTGACTGTATAGAAAAGTTCTTCCAATTAGGAATAGGTGCAACACGAATTTTAGGGCCAAATGTGCTTACTACCGAGCGATTACTAGTAGTATTTTGAAATAGACCTGCCGGCCCAAACTGGTCCACATCAATTTGGACAAAACGGTAACGCAAATCAAATCCTACATTTAATAAGGGATGTAGTCCATAAACTCCAGAGAAGAAAGTAGTAAAATAGCTGTCATTTTGACCAACCACTCGCTGAACATATTGCGCATTGAATGCCTTAAATTCAAATGTTCCTTGACGAATGACCGACGAAACGATATACCTATTGGTACTTGGATTGACGTCTAACAACGCATCTTGGCTTATTACATTGAGTGACCAATCATAAGGCAAGTATGAAGAAATAACAAGATCATTTGGAAGATCTGGTCTGTATTTTTTGAGAAAAGATGCTAGATCAGCTTCTGTACCAAAATCTGAACGATACCAGTTAAATATATTGCTCAAATGGATTTTCGACCCATCTAATACAAAAACTTGTTCATCTTTCAAGCTTGAAGCCACCACTTGATCGATCTGTTCGTTCAATTCCGATTTTGAAAATGACTTTGCAGCTAATTTGGGGCAAGAAACAGCACCGCAAACCAATACAAAATGCAGCCTTGGATCCTTATTTCTTCTGAAAATGATGTCCTTTTCCCAATCATTCAGAGAGAAACGTGCTTTACCAATCTTGTAAATCTTCCTGGTGAAAAAGCTTGAATTTTTCTGAACAGAGGTGGGAATTCCGTCTTTGATGATCCCTTCCACTACCCATATATTGTACAAGTTAATTTGATCAGCCAAATCCAACTGATCCAATTCTTTATATTTAGGGATTTCACCTTCTATCAAAGCGTTCCAATCTGCATCATATTTGATCCCAACATAATCCAGCGATCCATTAACATTGTGCTTGAGCAATACCTGATTCCAATTCTTCAATGTTTGCCCAATGATCAGATTGTTGAAAATCAGAAATATTACAAGTGCTGGGATTTTGGCCATTGTGCAGTAGATTTTATAAAACTGGTTTATTTACTCTCATTAAACTTAAAAGTTCGAATAAGGTTTTTCATGTCCATTTTCACAAAATCAATTATTGGCTTTAAGCTGTCCGGTTGAACTTTGGTTTTGAAATACAAACTTGCTCGCAGAAAATTACTAGTAGTATCGGTGATGAAAAACTGGTAAGGCGTTGCAGCAGGTCCAGATAGTGAAAACTCTATGCCTCCCAATCCATTCTCATTTGTGATAAGCGCATCTTCGATAAAGTTTGCCTTTTTATCATGTTCATATGCCAATACAAATGCATCATCAATCAATTTGGAAAATTCGCCTGAATTATTAATTTTTGAATAAGTACAATATAGATAACAGTTGAATTGAGGTATCAATAGGTTGAACCAGCATGGATTGGATGGTTTGCCTTCAAAGAAGGAAGTATCTCGTTCAACATTGGCGTAAACTGGGAATTCAAAACTCATGTTGCAATAATCCTTATCGAATATTTGATATGCTTTAGTAGGATATTCAACCTTGGGATAGGCCCTCGGTTTGGGAATAAAACTCTGCTCATCTCCGCATGAACACAAGATTGAAACAATAAACACTAAAAAGCAATACCTCTGCATTATAAAAAAATTGAAAAGACTGAATTTTATTGAACAACTGTATTTCTGTTACTTAAAATGGCATTTCATCCATCATCTGAAATCCTTCAGTTGAATCATCATTTGTAGGGGTATTCTTTATTTCAGGTCTTTGGTGATATTGTTCAATATCGCCACGATCTTCTCTCTTCTCTAGCGCACGAATGTTTTCAGCCTCTATTTCAACTGCTACCCTTTCTATGCCACTCTGATCCGTGTATTTTCTTCTGCGAAGTTTCCCTTCAACATAAATCATTTTGCCTTTGCGACAATCTCTTTCTGCACGCTCAGCCAATTGTCTCCAAGCTACAATATCATGCCAATCGGTAACAGTCTGCCATGCGCCATTTTTGTCCTTGAAATTTTCGTTTGTCGCAATCGGGAATCTTGCAACCTTTGTACCGTTAGGGAGCACTTTTATCTCCGCATCTCTTCCTAAATTTCCGATTAAAATTACCTTGTTTACCATTGCTTTTTGTTTTTGTTAAATGCTTTTATAATATTGTTCCATTAGCACATGAATGAGCTTATGGAATGCAAAGTTACTCATTTCACTTGGATCAATAAGCATCCAGTTTTTTTCGGGCTTGAAAGATTCAGAAGTTTTTACCACGAACAATCTGGCATGAATGGTAAGGTGCGTCAATTGATGCTTGACCATTTTAGAATCATAAATGGAATCTTGAATATTTTCAAAATGTTCAGCAGCTAGTTCTTTATCGTGAAATACCTGATTGGGCAATTCATACATTAGAGCCCAAATATCTCCTTCACCTCTTTGGGTAATATAAAAGCCAGAATCCTTCTGATATAAGAAATAATGAATATACCTAGGCCTCTTGATGAGTGATTTTGATTTTACTGGATAAAGCTTTTGCTCATTCAATTTATATGCTGTGCAGGACTCCTGAAGTGGACAGTTATAACAGTCTGGATTCTTGGGAGTGCATACAGTTGCACCCAGATCCATAATGGCTTGATTGAACAATGCTGGATCCGAAACATCTAGAATCAAACGATCGGCAATTTGTTGAAAATGTTTTTTGCCACCTGAACTAAATGTGTCAGTCGAATCTCCATAGTACCGCGATAATACTCTGAACACATTTCCATCCAATACGGCGACATGTTCACCTGCACTAAAAGAAGCAACCGCTGCCGCAGTGTACGGACCAATCCCCGGCAAGGTCAATAGCGTTTTGTAATCAAATGGGAATTTCCCGTTGTATTCTGTTTTGATAAGATTTGCAGCCTTGTGAAGATTTCGAGCTCGACTGTAGTAACCCAATCCTTCCCATACTTTAAGAATATCGTTCAACGGCGAATTGGCCAGAGTCATAACGTCGGGATACAGCTGCTTGAATTTTAAGTAATAATTCCAGCCTTGTTCTACTCTGGTCTGTTGTAGAATTATTTCAGAAAGCCAAATAGAATAGGGATCCTTCTGTCCCTTCCAAGGCATTGGTCTGGCATTGATGTCATAGTTTGACAATAATTTAGATGCGAATAAGGTGCCCAATAATAAATTGCTTTAACTATTATGGCAAAAGTACACAAATCAAAATGCCATATAAAAAAGAAAAGGCTGTAAATAATTCTACAGCCTTGAAATATTTAAATCTAACCTAAACTCATCTTTAGAAGCTGAATCAACGAGATTTTTGGTTCTTTCAAAATTTGTCGGTTTTAACTTCGAAAAAATCATTGACCCCCGCCAACCCAGAGGGCAGAATCTGCTAATGCGGATTTTGGGTTTAACACCAAGTGCTAGTTGTATAGTTCGTAAGTAGAAGCGATATTTTCATATCTAGCTGCTATCTTATCTTTAAGCTCTTTTCTTGCAAAAAAGATTCTGCTTTTGACAGTGCCAAGAGGCAAGTCAAGTGTGTCAGCTATCTCTTGATATTTGAATCCGTCATGATGCATTACGAATGGAACGCGAATACTGGCATCCAATGCAGAGACCATTTTGTTCAAATCATCGAGCAGGATATTCGCATCGCCTCTGTTTTGAGTGGTATTGCTCCCACTGTTGATGTAAAATTGATTATCAGTTGTATCAATAATTGTATTGGACTTCACCTTCTTACGGTAATTATTGATAAAAATATTCTTCATGATTGTAAAGACCCAAGCTTTGAAGTTGGTTCCTGACATAAACTTGTCTTTATTACTAAGCGCCCTGAAAGCAGTCTCTTGAAAAAGATCTCGAGAGTCTTCCATGTTCTTAGTCAAGTTGTATGAAAAGGAATATAATACGGCTGAAAGCGAGTTAAACTTGTCGTGAAATTCTAGAGTTGACATATCATTATGCGTTTTGTTGAAGCAAATTTACTATAACATTCAACAAAATACCTAGTTGTTTTTAAAAAAATAATATAATTTTTATTTAATAATTTATATATACTTAATAATCAGTCTATTAGAACTAAAAAATGAAATGTTAAATTATTTTAAATTTTCAATCCAATATGAAAACTGTATAACTTTCAAGTCACAATGTTTAAACAAAACTACTTCTGTGCGTGCTCCACGTAGTACCAAGCCAACAAACCGAAGAGAATATTTGGCGCCCAAACTCCAATTATTGATGGTATGCTGTCATCCTGTGCAAAGGTTGTTGAAAACCTACTTAAGAAAACATACATAGCTCCAATCCCTATACCAATAGCAAGATGCAGTCCCATTCCGCCGCGTACTTTTCTCGATGCTACAGCCAAGCCTATAATGGTCAAGATCAATATTGTAAAGCTATCAGCAGTCCTGCGCTGCAATTCTATTGTAAAAGGCCTTGCTACTCCACTTCCCCTTTTTTCTTCTTTTGAAATATGCCTTGAGAGTTCAGCCGAGGTCATCATTTCTTTTTGATTCAAAAACTGAACAAAATCTTGGGGATTCAAATCTATTTTAATTTCCTTGCTCTGTCCGGGATATCTCTTAAAGGTCTCATTGATACCACTAAAAGTTCTCTCTTCATAATTATTGAGTTTCCAAACTTTTTTACTCTTGACATATTCGGCACTTTGGGCTTTGGTTACCTTAATCAATTGCTCGTTTTTAAACTCCTCTAATCTGAACTCTCTTACAGTTTGTTCCCCTTTGTTGTAGTATTTGATAAAGACTTTGGTATCTGGACTTACAAATAAGTGCACATTATCTGTTTTGCCTTTGTCGCTGTGTTTCCAGATGTAAGTATGTTCGAAATTTAGCCTGGTTTTATTAGCGATTGGAATAACGAAGTGGTTACCCAATAGATGCAATACAGTGATTGTAGCTCCAGCAATTAAATAAGATCTCAAAAGGCGGGTGAAACTGACCCCTGCATTGAATACAGATATGATTTCACTATCATGAGCCATTCTTGAAGTAAAGAATATCACTGAGATCAAGGCAATCATTGGCCACAACAACCAATTGATGTGTGGGATAAAATTGATGTAATATTGAAAAATAATTTGACTGATTGATACAGGTTCAGTAATAAAATCTTCAATTTTCTCACTGATGTCAATAATCACAGATATCATACTAAAGATCAAAACTGTGAAGAAGAAAGTCGATAAGTACTTTTTGAAAATATACTTGTCGAGTATTTTTAAATTGATTTTGTATTTTGAATATGACATATTACAGTCTTCTTGATATTTCGGGCAAAATCATTTTTTTCCAGGAACTAAAAGTCTGATCAAGTATTTGCTTTCGAGCCTCTTTCATCAACCAAAGATAGAAAGTCAAATTCTGAATTGTTGCCAATTGTGCTCCAAGTATTTCACCTTGTCGATTTAAGTGTCTCAAATAAGCTTTTGAATGAACTCTGCTGGTCAAGGCATTGCTATGTGTGTCTATAGGTGAATGGTCTGATTCCCACTTTTTATTTCTTATATTTACGATTCCATCTCTGGTGTAGATGATTCCGTGTCTGCCATTTCGGGTTGGTAATACACAATCGAACATATCTATTCCACGCTCAATAGATTCCAACAAATCCTCTGGAGTTCCAACTCCCATTAGATAACGTGCCTTATCCTTAGGCAAAATACCACAGACCAATTCTGTCATACTGTACATATCTTCTTTGGGTTCTCCTACACTCAATCCACCTATTGCATATGCCGGCGCTTCAATGGAGGCACAATATTCTGCTGAAAAAGCTCTTAATTTTGGATAAACACTGCCTTGTATTATGGGAATTAATGATTGTTCAAAGCCGTATATAGCTTCTGTATTATGAAAATGGGTGAAACAACGGTCTAGCCATCGATGCGTTAAATGCATTGAGTTGTTTGCATAATTTTCATCACATGGGTACGGGGGACACTCATCAAATGCCATTATAATATCTGCACCAATGATCCTTTGGGTATCGATCACATTCTCTGGTGTAAAAAAGAGCTTATTGCCATCAATATGGGAATTGAACTTGACGCCTTCTTCCGTTATTTTACGAGAAGCAGCCAAGGAGTAAACTTGATATCCGCCTGAGTCTGTCAGTATTGGTTTGTTCCAGTTATTGAATCTGTGGAGTCCTCCTGCACTCTCTAATATTTCGAGACCTGGTCTTAGAAAGAGATGATAAGTATTTCCCAAAATTATTTGAGCACCAATCGGATCAACCAATTCATGAACATGCACAGCTTTGACAGAACCTGCAGTGCCAACGGGCATGAAAATAGGCGTCTCAATATTGCCGTGCGCAGTTTCGATTAATCCGGCTCGTGCATTACTATTCTTATCTTTCTCTAAAAGGGTCCATTTCATATCATAAAATTATGGTGTGTATCTCATACTGTCCAATTTCACCACCACTGCGATCATCAAAGAAAAACTCAACAAGGAGGTTCCACCAGAGCTGATAAAAGGAAGAGGTATTCCTATAATAGGTACCAATCCGATAGTCATTCCTATATTAACTATAAAATGGAAAAATATTATACCGGCAATTCCGTATATATAATTGCGTGAAAAATTGGACCGTTGCCTTTCTGCAATGTTTATTAACTGAAGCAAAAACCATACAAACAAGCCAATCAAAACAGCACTTCCAATAAATCCGTGTTCTTCACCAATGGTACAAAAGATAAAGTCAGTATTTTGCTCAGGAATATAATTGAGTCGAGTCATCAAGCCATTTGTAAAACCTTTTCCTTCCCATCCACCAGAACCAATAGCCATTTTTGACTGCAATATGTTGTACAATGAACCTCGTGGGTCACATCTTTCAGGATGTAACCAAACGTTAAGCCGCTCCTGTTGGTGAGGTTTCAGAATATTGTCAAATGTAAACCTAGAAACTGAGCCTATTACTAGTGCGATGGAAAGGCTGAACCCAACCAAAACCGCCATTTGCCCTCTTCTCTTTTTAATGTGAACGCCTATTAATACAAATATGATTAAGGATAAAACCGAATAAGCAATATTTTGGAAATTCAATATCAAAGACCAAATTGACAAAGGAACTAAAGCGACCAAACCAACTATACCCCAAATTATTTTAGGAAAACTCAACGCCAGGATTGCTACTGCGGCTATGAGTAATCCCATTATTAGATAATCCAAGGGGAACAACAATGAAAGAATAAATATCGATCCCAAGGTCAGAATGAAAATACCGACCCAAGGACTTTGACCATTTCTGAACATCAATATTAAGAAGGAAATGAATACAAGTGCTGAACCAAAATCTGGTTGTAGCATTATGAGGAAAACAGGTGCTCCCAAAATGCCAAATGCAATCAATTGGTTTTTAGCTTCCTTCAATCTTGATGTGAACAGGCTCAGATAACTGCTCAGTGCCAGACACGTTCCAAATTTTGCAATTTCGGATGGCTGGAATGTAGATGAACCAATACTAAACCAAGATTTCTGGCCTTTTATGGTAACACCAAAAATCAATACCGCCAAAAGCAAAAATAATGAAATAACATAAATAGTATAGGCAAATATCTTCCAAAACTTCCAATCCAAGAAATTGACAAACAGGAACAAAATCAATGAAATAGCTATAAAGACCAAATGCTTTCCTGCATTGCTGTTGAAGTTTATAATTCCATCGGCAATAAATTTTTGTTTATCTACCGAATAAATCATGACCCAACCGATAACAATTAGGCTGAGATAAATGGAAAGCAATGTCCAATCAATACCCTTTCCTGTTAGTTCAGTTCTGGACATTATTGGCTTTTAAACTCGGCTGCTTTGATCTGGTCTTGAGCCAAATACGCGGTATTATAACGCTGTCTGATGCGGCTCAAAGCAGCTTGTGCATCAGTTTTAGTTAAAAAAGCACCAACACGGAGCTTATAATAAGGGTTATTAAAAACAACAACTACCGGATATCCTGGAAATTCAGCTTGGAAAGTTTTTTTGGATTGTTCAACTTGTCTTCGATCCACTGTGGAAGCCAATTGAATTCTCCAGCCATTGATAACTTTTTCAGGGGAGGTGTTTCCACTTTTGAAAGTTTGCAATAATCTGCTAACTCCAGGGTCTTCATAATAAACCACCTGAGCATTCAATTTTAGCCCCGTAAGCATCATTGAACAAAAAAGGACGATTAAAAATTTTACAAGCATATTACATCTCATTCCCGTGACAGTTTTTATACTTTTTACCACTTCCACATGGACATAAGTCGTTTCGGCCAATTTTCTTTTCTGTTCGAACGAAAGTTTGTACTTTTTCATGAGTTAGTCCAGAGCCTTGCGCTGCTGCTTGCATTGCTTCTGCCTGAGGAGATCTTTCGGCTCTACCTGCTGATACCTTACTCATATCTGTACGTTTTACTCTCGCTTCTTCAATTCTGCTACCATCTTGAAATATAACTGTACCCTTCAATAGATAGGAACTAACCTTTTCGTTGATTCTACCTATTAATTGCTGGAACAATTGGTATGCTTCCATTTTATAGATCACCAATGGATCTTTTTGCTCAAAACTTGCACTTTGAACTGAATCCTTTAATTCGTCCATGCTGCGCAAGTGCTCCATCCACTCATCATCAATGATAGCGAGGGATATTGCTTTCTCAATATCAGTTTGTATAGTGCGTCCTTTTGATTTAACTGCTTGTTCCAAATCCGCTGAAATATTCATACCAACTGTACTCCCGTCGGTGTATGGAATAGTGATTCTCTTGAATCGGTGGCCTTCATTTTGATATACATTGGTCACCATTGGCAGCAATACTTCAGCAATTCTGTTAAACTTGTTATTGTATTTGGCAAATAAATGATCTTCAAATAATTCAGATAATTGTTTGGTGCTCGAGCTGGTAAATTCTTGCTCTGAGATCTGAGGATCCAAACCCAACACCCTGAAAGCTTCTTCCTGAAAGCTATTATAGTCTCCACTTGTCTTGTGTTCTTGAATCATTCCATGCGATATTGTCACCAACATTGCGTTGATATCCAATACCAAACGGTCACCATTCAAGGCATTCTGACGTTTTTTATAAATTGCTTCCCGCTGGATATTCATAACGTCATCATATTCCAACAATCTTTTTCGTATGCCAAAGTTATTTTCTTCAACTTTCTTTTGAGCACGTTCTATGGACTTAGTAACCATAGAATGTTGAATCATTTCGCCTTCTTTATGGCCCATTTTATCCATCAAAGACGCAATTCGTTCAGAGTGGAACAAACGCATTAAGTTATCTTCCAATGACACAAAGAATTGTGATGAACCTGGATCGCCTTGACGGCCACTACGTCCACGAAGCTGCCTATCTACGCGCCTTGAATCGTGCCTTTCAGTTCCAACGATAGCAAGCCCACCTGCACTCTTGACTATTTCGCCTATCTTGATATCTGTTCCCCTTCCAGCCATATTGGTTGCAATGGTAACATTCCCTGGCTTACCGGCATCCGCAACAATTTCAGCTTCACGCTGATGTTGCTTTGCATTCAAAACGTTGTGTTTAATACCTCTCAATTGAAGCATTCTGCTCAATTTTTCGGAGATATCGACAGAAGTAGTACCAACCAAAACTGGTCTTTGTTGAGTTGTAAGTGAATCAATTTCGTCAATTACCGCGTTAAATTTTTCACGTGCAGTTTTATATACTAAATCTTCTTTATCTTTTCGGACAGCATCTCTATTGGTAGGAATTACTACAACATCAAGTTTGTAAATTTGCCATAGTTCACTTGCTTCTGTTTCGGCTGTACCCGTCATTCCACAAAGTTTATGGTACATCCTAAAAAAGTTCTGCAAGGTTACTGTTGCATACGTTTGGGTAATGTCACCAACTTTTACATTTTCCTTGGCCTCGAGCGCTTGGTGCAAGCCATCTGAGTATCTTCTCCCCTCCATCAATCGACCAGTAGATTCATCCACGATTTTAACCTGGCCTTCAATCACTACGTATTCCTCGTCTTTTTCGAAAAGTGAGTATGCTTTTAGTAATTGATGCACGCAATGCAATCGTTGAGCTTTGATGCTATAATCCCGAATCAATTGATCCTTTGAGTTTTTTACATCTTCTTCAGTTGCATCTTGTTTGCCCTCCAATTCTACAAGACCTGTAGCAAGATCTGGCATAATGAAAAAGTGTGGATCTTCGGTGCCTTTAGACAGGAACTCAGCACCCTTGTCTGTCAGTTCTACATTTCTGTTTTTTTCATCGATGGAGAAATACAATTCTTCATCTACTAGGTGCATATTCTTGTTATTCTCCTGCATGAAGAAGTTCTCGGTCTTTTGAAGTAGAACTTTGACTCCTTCCTCACTCAAAAACTTGATGAGTGGTCTGTATTTAGGAAATGCTCGATGTGCTCGGAATAGTGCCATACCGGCTTGTCCCTCTTCAACACCAAGAATTCTTTCTTGAAATAATTTTTTTGCTTGGGTAAGTTGTTCAGTTACGTACTTCTTCTGTACATCAACCAACTTTTGAACTTTAGGATTTAGAGCAATGTATTCTTCTTCCTCCAATTGTTGTGCCACTGGACCAGAAATAATGAGCGGAGTTCGCGCATCATCTACCAATACAGAATCCACCTCATCCACCATCGCAAAGTGGTGTTTGCGCTGTACTATTTCTTCAGGGCTTCGGACCATGTTATCGCGCAGGTAGTCAAATCCAAACTCATTATTGGTACCGTAGGTAATATCACAGGCATAAGCTTTGCGGCGTTCTTCAGAATGTGATTTGTACTTATCGATACAATCGATGGTCAAAAACAAAAATTCAAATATTGGTCCTACCCATTCACAGTCACGTTTGGCCAAATAATCATTTACTGTTACCACATGCACACCTTGCCCTGTAAGGCCGTTGAGGTATGCTGGCAATGTTGCCACCAAAGTCTTTCCTTCACCAGTTGCCATCTCCGCAATTTTGCCATCATGGAGAACCATTCCACCAATCAGCTGAACATCATAGTGAATCATATTCCAAGTTACATCACCACCTGCTGCAGTCCACGAATTTTTCCATATTGCTTTATCTCCCTGAATGCTTACGTAAGACTTTTTGGGTGCCATTGATTTATCATGTTCAGTGGCAGTGACTTCAAGAGTCGGATTCTCAGTGAATCGTCTTGCAGTTTCTTTGACAACAGCGAAGGTTTCAGGTAGAATATCGAGCAATACATCTTCGAGTTGTTTGTTTCTTTCCTTTTTTAACAAATCAACTTGATCAAATAGATCTTCTTTGTCATGAACATCCTCTGACGCATTTGCCTTTTCATTCAATTGGGCTATTTCGGTGTCGATATCCAGCAGATATTCAGCAATTCTTTTTCTAAAGCTCCAAGTGTGCTCACGCAATTCATCATTTGAGATATCTGCAAGTGTTGCAAAGTAATCATTGATAACATCTACATTGGGCATGTAGGTTTTGACATCACGTTCGTGCTTTGTTCCGAACATTTTGGATATCGCCTGTGTTAATTTTCCGAGCATTATACTTCTATTTAGTGATCTTTACGTTTTAATAAGGATCGAACCGCAAAGATACAATTTACAAACTTGGTGAACTATTTTCAAACAAACTCATATATCGTTCCAACTATAAAAAATTAACTGCCCTATGCCATATTGTCATAATAAGTCCTTGTCGATGGTCTGTTTTGTCCTGTTTTTACTGCAATCATGCACTCAAAGAGGCATAGATACCGAATCATATTATTTCCCTATCGACAGTTTAACAACGGGTAAAATTTACGAATTTGTAGCCAGTGGTGACAGCCTTCCCTCATTGTATTGGTATTATAGTAAAGTAAAAAAAAGAGATACAACGTTTCTTGCAGCTCAATTATTGGATCAAAATTTCAATGTTCAGCAGTTTATGTTGGAACGAAGGGTCAAATCAGGCATGGTGCTTAAAAATGGTTTTATCTATTCCAAAGATTCTTCTGGACAATCATTCCAAATTCCAATTACTATCAACCAATCTTCCACTTTTCCATTTCATGTTAAGGATTCTACTCAGTTGTTTATAAATGAGGTACAATGGGCTGATCCGACAATGGGCGAAACGGTTATAACCAAAAACAGGTCTTTTGTGAGGAGGTCAACAATAAATTTCATGTCAAAACAAATTCCAACCATAGAATTTTCCGTAAAAGAGGCAATAGAAATGAGAAATAATGGATCTTTGGAATACAAATCAGTGGGAATGGAGCGTTATGCACAGGGAATTGGATTGGTTTATTTTGAAAAAAACATCAATGAAACAATCAAATTTTCCTACAGTTTGGCAGCAATTTACACCATTGACGAACTCAAATCAAAATTCCCCGATCGTTTTACAACTGACAAACTGAATTGACTTGAAATACATCTATCTTATCTGCTTCTTTCTTTTTACAAGCTCGTTACCTGCGCAACAAGCCGCTCCGGAATTGTTGTGCGTTGGCAACGGTCTCGTCCAATGGAATACCCCTCCAGTATCATGCGGGCCTTTTGTTTCTTATGAGCTGTACAGTTCTCAAAATTCAGCCGGACCATTCAACTTGATTGCAACTATTACCAATCAAGCTCAGTCTAGCTATCTCGACAACGTTCCAGCTGGACAAACATGGTATTATTTCATGAAAACGATTGTCAATTGCCCTGGTATTACCTCATTGCAATCCAATACAATTAACAATCTGCCCTTGCCAACGATACCCATTCAGGTTGTATCGGTCAGCGGAGGATTTGCTGAAATAAAATGGAACCTGCCGTCTGGATTTTTAAATTTGGGTTACATAATTTTGAAATCAACTGCCAATGGAACAGTTCCAATTGATACTGTTTTCAACGGAAATTCTTTTATTGATCTAACTTCTGATCCCGCTAACAAACAAGAGATTTACTATGTACGTGCTTTGGATCCTTGTTTCAACTCAAGTGTATTCGATCTTCCACATTACACCATCCTAACCAAAGAATCCATTGATCCTTGCAGACAAAGCCTTGATATTGAGTGGACAGCTTATGAGAACTGGGTCAACGGTGTTGCAAGATATGACGTTTATGCCTCTACGAACTTTGGACCCGATATTTTGGTAGGTTCCACTTCAGGAAGTACCCTGAAATTCAGTATCCCGAATTTGACCAACAGTTCGTTTGTTTGTTACTTTGTTCAGGCGATCGAAAACGGAAGCAATGTCATTTCTAATTCGCCAATCAGGTGTAACGTCATTCAAGTCAATACTCCTGTTTTGTGGCTCAACCCCATCCAGGCCGATATTTTACCCAATGGGAATATTGATCTGCAGTGGTCATGGAATACCGATGCAGACTTGGTAAAAACTGAGGTTTGCGCCCAGTTGAATCCACCATCTTGTATCATGACTCAAGCCCAAGATATTACCTTAGTAAGCTCACCTCAATTGATGGAATTATCCAATTTGCCTGTTTCTAAAGGTCCTATTTGGTTTAACATCAACACGCTTGATCAATGCAATAATATTGTCAAATCTGAAACGGTAAGCACCATTTTCTTAAAAGCTAAAGCAGGTGACAACAGAGTAAATCAGCTCAGTTGGGAGTTCAATTCTCCTCTGTATTTTAATTGGTTTTCCACAAGACTTGTCACAACCAATATCGGCGGCGCGATCAATTCACAGTTATTTCCAGCTACAATACTGGAATACAAAGATGAAGTTGATATCGACCGACCTGATGAACAAAAGCTTTGTTACTTTGTGATAGCTGAAGGGAGGGTGGAACTACCCGATGGCGATAATATTACTACAAGTATTCGTTCAAATATTGTGTGCCTGGAACAAAAAAGTAAGCTTTTGTTTCCAAATGCCTTTGCTCCTGATGGCTTAAACTTTGAGTTCAAACCAATTGGTGTATTTATTCTGGATATATCCTACGATCTGCAAATTTTCGATCGCTGGGGAAAATTGGTTTATGAATCTGCTGACATCAACAAAGGATGGACAGGGCAAATAAATGGCATTTCAGCGCCAACCGGTTTGTACACTTACCGCGCTCAGGTCAAGAATGCTGGAGTGACGGAGGATTATACTGGTCAGGTTATGCTGGTGCGCTGATTAAATAGAACGCTCACTCAAAAAGCTGCTCAAGCGGGCATGAAATTTATCCGCTTGGTCAACAGGCAGAAAATGCCCACATTCATCAAACACTTCAACTTGTCCATCTAAGAGTTTCTGTCGGGTTGTGTTGACCAATTGATCAACATTGAGTGTAGGGTTTAATATTTGATTGGGTATCAACTTATCCTGTTTACCATAGATAACCAGGCATGATTGTAAGACCTTATTCAATATAGGCAATGCCGGTTTATCGAGCAATCCATCTACACTTTGTTTGAGCATTTTGCAATACTCCTTGTACGCGCCTGTGTGTTTCATGAAATTTAACCTTTCATTTAACATCCATTGAGCCTCTTCACCGAATTTGTAAAAATTCGCATCGAAGTTCATCTTGATTTGTTCGACACTCAAGGATTGCATCAAATCCGGTTGATACATTTGTTTAACCCAATTGTGTTGCAATTCATGAAATGTTTCAATTCCTGCGGGCGTTAAAGCAATCACTGCTTTAACTGCATCCAATGAATGAATTGCCAAATGAAAGGCTATTTGAGCACCCATGGAATGACCAATTACAATAGATTCATCCAAATCTCTGCTAATAAGGAACCTGCGCAGATGTTCCACATACGCATCAATGGAGTAGCCAATATCAGATGGTTTGGAGTTACCATATCCTGGAAGATCCAAGGTATAACACGTAGCTACTGAGCTCAAAAATTCAACATTGGCTAACCAGCCATATCTGTTGCTTCCCAAACCATGTAGCAGTATAAAATTTCGGGCACCATTACCGCTTTTAACGTAAGCTATGCCTGTAGCTTCATCAATACTGTATGACTGCAATAAACGGATTCCTGCCTCTGATGAAGATTTCATGTGAGGCAAAAGTAAGGAAATATTAAGCAATGAAGGAAATCTTATTGTTGGTGATTGGAAAAAATTGTTTGTTTGTGATTTCTTCAGCGTCCAAACCGTAACTCCCTTCAGTATTACTTCAAATCAAAAATTACCAAATCCATTAAAACAAACAAATACCCTCAGATTCAGCTTTTGGAATTAAATATTTCTACACATTTTCTTAAAGTAGATCGAAAAATATCTGATACGATTGTCAGAGATTTTGGAGAGACCAATACCAATATTTCAAAGAACATGAATTTTAGGATCAAACAACATCAACCTATATTCTTACAAAATCAATGATCAATTTCGATCAAAAAAATTGTAGCCAAATCTTCTCCAATCTCCCTTGGTTTCGACACAAAAGAATTGGCTTTGAATTTTGATAAAATATAAACTTTCAGAGCTGGATATTAATTTTGGTTTTATCAATTAATATCTGTAATTTACTGGCTTAATTTCTGAACATGAAATCCCTACTCCAAATTCTGCTAATTGGTTCGAGTTTTTTGGCATTTGGCAATCCAGACAAGTTTGATCTTGATCGATACAATTCTAAGCCTACAACTATTTCATTTTCGAATTGTAAGGACACTACTATCTGCAGTATTGCCTCTTGTCAAGAGAGCGTTTCGCTATCCGCAACGGCCTCAACAATTTGTCCCTTTAACAACTTAATCAATTATTCTTGGTCGGTTGATTTGAATAATGATGGCAGTCAAGATGTCTTTTCTCCAATAGGGATTTCTACTAGTGAATTCTCAGGAACGGTCGCAGTTGGTCGTCATCGGATCATTTTTAATGCTATAGACAAATGTGGAAATTTGGCAACCTGCTCCTATTTATTTTGGGTGAAAGACTGTAAAAAACCAATACCTGTTTGCATCAACGGACTTTCTGCTCCCAACATGCCACTACAAAAAATGGTAACAGTTTGGGCTTCAGACTGGCTATCGAGCTCAACCTCTGACAACTGTTGTACAATTTCTGATTTGGTATTTCGTGTAGAGAAAATAAAAACTTCTAACGGAGTTGACGTGCCGACCACCGCTGCTGTAACATTTGATTGTACTGAACTTGGTTCACAAGCCACTCGCGTTTGGGTGGGTGACTGTGGTTATGACGAAAACAGCAACGGGACAATCGAAGATTCTGAAAGAAACTGGGATTTCTGCGATTCTTATATCTTGATCACTGACAATGATGGAATTTGTGATACCAATAATAATGGGGCTATTTATTATATACTCCCAAGCAATGAATCAGGAACTCCCATTTTTGGCTGCACATTTATGGCAAGGGAAGTTGGGGAAACTTTGTATCTTCCAATCAAAAATCCTTTCATGCCAGGTTCCCTCCAATATGAAGTAACTGTATCTAAAGATAACAATCCTCTCAATGGTATTAATTCTTTGGATGTAGTCACAATAACACAACACTTAATTGGAAAGAAAGCCTTGAATTCTCCTTACAAGAAGATATCGGCTGATGTTAACAAGGATAAAAAAATTAGTTCTGTTGATATTCTTCAGATTCGTCAATTGTTATTATATATTACTACAGAATTTCCTAACAATGATTCCTGGAGATTTGTAGACAAGTCATATACATTTACTACTACAAACGAACAGGCTGAGGCATTTCCTGAGTTTATCATTGTTGATTCCCTTTTAAAAAATAAGAATGTTGAATTTGTTGGAACAAAAATTGGAAATGTCACTGGAAGTGCAAGTCTTTATAATAGGGGTGAAAAGAGCGAAGTTCGAAGTTCAGATGAATTTTTTATCCAGACTGAAGATATTGAATTAATTGCGGGTCAAGAATATCAAATCGACTTTAAGTCTGATAACATGTCCAATATGCTTGCATATCAGATGACATTGGGATTTGATACAGAAGCACTTGATTTCATGAAATTTGAAGGTCTGTCATCAGATTTCAATGAGGTTAATTTTGGATTAACACATCTTGAAAAAGGCTTGATACCGATTTTGTGGACAGCTGAAGACCATCTGCCAGTTAATGAAAATGAAAATCTGTTTGGCTGTAGATTCAAAGCCAAACGATCAGGAAAACTGAGTGATTTCATCAATATGGACTCACAGTTGACACCATCAATTGGATTCAACAAAGCAGAGGAAGGAATGAATTTAAAGTTTGAAGTTATCAGACCAACCGATTCCTCAAAGAAATCTTTTGTTTTGAATCAAAATACTCCCAATCCATTCAAAGGAACAACTTCGATCAGCTTTAATCTGACAGAAGCAAGCAAGGCTACAATAACATTTTATGATTTGTCGGGTAGAATACTTAAATCCATCAATGGAGATTTTCCAGAAGGATTGAGCACTATTGAAATTCAAGACACAGAATTAAGAGGTACTGGTATATTTTACTACAAATTAGAAACTGACTTCAATGTAGGAGTAAAAAAGATGATTGTATTGAATTGAACATTTAATTTAGGTCTTAAGTCATTCTATTGCCCAAAAGCTATTCTTGAAGTTCTAACTTTCAAAAATTAAAATTTGATGCCAAGTCATTGGGCTCAAATACTATTCGACTAGCATAAGATGGCAACACCAATCGACTCTATTCTTTAGTAGTTCTGCTTAATTATTCTCACTGCATCCAATATCTTGGCCTTGATTAGCTCAGAATCTAACCCGCCATACATCGCCATTTCGCTATTGATCAACACCTCATTAATGGCATGAATAATTTCGATATTGATATTTTGTTTTTGTAATGCGGTTAGTTTTTCAATGCGGTCTCCTTGATTCATGCCAGACATTTGACTCAATAAATGGTCCGCATAATCGTAAGCTTCCTTGTAAAATACTCGATCTGTTTTTTCATGAAATGACTGCTCAAAATCAATTTTTTCGGATTTGACAATAGCTTTTTCAAGGGGCTTTTTCACAACAGCTTTTGCTGGTGATTTTAGGTCACTTGGTTTTGATTTTCGCGACCGCCAAAGCCAAATGATGAATCCTGCAATGATAATACCTGAAAGAATCCCTGCAAATTTCCTCAAGCCATCCAACCAAAATTCTGTTTTCGGCCCATTGTCTTCCTGTGCTTCCTCCACAATTCCTTTACCAGTGGCACTCACTATAATTGTTTCATTGACACTTGCCAATAATTTATTCTTTGCACCTACCACATCAAATCCAATTACCTTGCCTGTCACGGTAATTGTTCCTTTTTGAGCTGGGATAATTACATATTCGTAAGTTCTACTTCCAACCCATTTGCCATTTCCGGCTATCCAGGATTCATCTACAAGTTTAGCAGCTTGTACCTTGCCTCCATTGCTTGCCTCTAGTGTTGGCGCTGCTAATCGTTTCATGTCGCCGTCTCCTTCAATCTTGATCAACAATGAAGCTGCAGATTGCAATCCTATTTCGGCATTGTTCAAACTTACACTTGCAGAAAAATTACCTACGCAATGGCATTGGTATGGTTTGTCTGGACCCTCAATAGGTGGAACTTCAAGTACCGATATCTTTAATTCGTTCGTGCTGACCAATGTTTTGAGGGATTCGTTGCTTCCAAAAAGGCTTGAAAACGGATCATCACTTCCCGTCTTTTCATACAAAACTTCATATTTCATACTAGGCAATTCGATTGTTCCTGCTTTTTGAGGAAATACTGCCAATTTCATGATGGTTTTTCGGATGTACCGTTGTCCGTTGATTTCAGTTTCTGCCGCAGGATAATCCTTTTCCAATGGTTTGATAAACGCTCCTTGAATACTTGGCAATGGCATTTGAGAGATATTCGTAACATTGACTTTGGTAAAAAGGTCAATATTTATGATGGCTTGTTGCCCTTCATAAACTTTGTCCAAGTTGGTACTTGCTCGAATGAAAATGGCTTTTCTAGTTCCACTTGTTGGAGCAGTGTTTTCTTGTACAAGAGCTTTTTCCGAAACTTCAATTTCTATTGGCTTGGAGGTAAATTTCCCTTTGGATGTAATTGCAGTGGCTGATGAAATTCTAAATCTGCCGGTTTTTAAAGGTCTTAAAACATAACCAATACTCGTTTGCTGTGTAAAATCCCCGTTGATAGCTTGCATTGATACGGACTTATTGGGTCCGCTCTGAATCTGAAAATCGCTTAAATCTGGCGCCCTCCATGATTGAATCAGTCCATTGTTCAAGACAAAATTGACTTGCACCGCTTCATCCAGAGCAATACTGCTTGATGACACCTCCACCTGCAAACTGTTTTGTGCACTCAAAGGAAGATTAATTCCTCCTAAAAATATCAGTATGTTTACAATAACTCTCAAATCTTGTAGGTTTTGCGCTTGGGCTTTGGTGGTTCCTGGTTCTTTCTAGATCTCGGATTGGAAAAAATATCCATTTGATTGCTGCCTTTGGATTCAATGTTTTGTTTGACTCCTGTGGGGTTGGGATAAACCCGAACTTTTATTTCTGAGGCTTCCATTCTTGATCCATCGCTTGTAGTTGCCACACCGCCCTTTATGGTTGTTTTGCCTGCTTTCTTGGGAAACAACAAATAGGTGTAGGTCGTTTGTCTTGAAATGGTTCCATTGATTATTTGCATCATGGTAGAGCTCGATGGTCCTGCAATAAGTTCAAAATCCGTAAAATCTGGAGGTTCCCAATCTCTCAATTCGGCATTTTCTATCGTATAGCTGAGCTCCAATTCGTTGTCCATAAGGAGTGAATCTGTCGAAACTTCAACTATTATTGAAGCATCTTGTGCATGAAGACTCTGACTAAGAGTTAAAATGCCAAACGTGATCAATATCCTGTAGATTCTTTTCATGAAATGATTATTGTTACCAGTCCTTTCCATTTGGTGGGTAAGATGATTTACCTTTAGAAAGTTTTCGCAACGCATTTTGTTCTTCATTTTTGATTATTTCTAATATTCTTTTTGATTCTTCTTTGTTCTTCTGGTTCTGGGCTTTGTTTTCTTCCTTGTTCTGATCCTTATTTTGATCGTTATTTTGTTTTTGTTTTTCTTGTTGTTCCTTTTGCTTTTTCTTTTTGAGTGCGATTGACAAATTCAATTGTGCGTATTTGTCAGCAGGCTTTGCCTTTAGTGCTGTTCGATAGGCTTTTATTGCTTCATTGTATTTTTCTTGCTCCATCTCCGAATTCCCTGCATTGTAATTAACACGAAACGTCAACTCTTTATCGCTTTTCACTTTTGGAGCGAGTTCATTGTATTGTTTTGAAGCTTCTACGTATTTCTTCTGTTTGTAAAGGGCATTCCCTTTGTTGTAAGGGTAAATTACCTGATTGGGTTTTTGTTTGGCTGCATTGTCGTAGCCGCGTTCTGCTAATTCGTATTTAGCATCTCTATAATTTCGATCTGCAGCCTTCCCAACATTTAAAGTGGTTTGTGCAAGGCTGATTTCATGAAATACTGCATTCAAACCCAGGATAATTATCCATTTTAAAGCAATAGGCCGTCTATCGTAATTGTAAAATCCCAGCAACAATAAGAATATACCAGGAGCTAGAAACCACATAAAATAAGAAGCGCTCGAAATGAAAGTTCTGGATTTGCCGGTTGTGGTACTTTGGCTATCCATCTCGGAGTTGATCTTTTTTATTCCTTTGGTACCCTGATCAAGGTTTACGTATACTCCATCAGTAATTTTGGTTAATTTTTTGAGTCCCAATTCATCTATTCGTGAAATAACTGGATTCCCATCATCATCGCGCTTGATCATTTCTTGACCAGCATTGTAATCCACTATGGTTCCACCTTCTTTGGTCCCAACACCGACAGAAAATATCTTTACACCCGCCGATTTGCATAACTCGGCAGCTTGATTAGCATCATTTCCATGGTTTTCACCATCAGTTATCAGCAAGATGTTTTTTGATGTTTTGCTGGTTCTTTCCAGTTGCTTACGCGCCAATTCAATGGCATCATCTACTGCAGTTCCCTGCGATGGCAACAAGTCGGTGTTTGCCATTTCAATGAAAGTTGATACTGCGCTCATATCCTCAGTCAATGGCATTTGTAGATAAGCTTTACCGGCAAAAAAAACCAAGCCTACTCTGCTGTTGGTTGATTGGCTTATAAACTCTTCTGCCCACATTTTGGCTCTGCTCAATCGGGATGGTTGTATATCTTGTGCGTTCATACTTTTGGATAAATCCATTAATATAAAAACATCACTTCCTTTGGTTTGGGTTTCCATAGTTTCTTCGCCCATTCGAGGATTAATAAGTGCCAAGATGCACAACAATAAACCTGCTAAGATTAATATCGTTGACGTACTGCCCGACTTTGTAGAAATTCCCCATCGGCTTTCCAAAATATCAAGATTTCCTAGTTTTTGTAGCCGCAACTGACGCGCTTTGTTGTACCAATGTGCCAAATAACCAAATCCTGCCAAAGGCAAAATGAGCCATAACCATTTGATTGCTTCTATATCAAATTTCATGATTCTATTGGTTTAATGAACAACCATTTCAATAAAAACATGAATACCAATACGAGCATACCGGCAAGAAGAAACGGCCTAAAGCACTCAGTATATTGTTTGGTCCATTGAACCTTACTTTCCGTTTTTTCCATTTTGTTAATCTCGTTGTAAATGGCCGTCAACTCAGAATCTGATCGGGCTCTGAAATATTTGCCACCAGTTTTCTCAGATATTCGGGTCATCAAATCTTCATCAATCTTAACTTCATTGTATCCAAAAACATAGGAACCATCGAATCGCCGAGCTACAGGAGTCATAGCCATGCCTTCACTTCCAATTCCTATAGCATACACTTTGCATGCTTCTGTTTTAGCAAGATCTGAGGCCGATTCAGGATCTATGTAACCTGCATTGTTTACTCCATCCGTCATTAATATAATCACCTTACTTTTAGAGTTGTGACTTTTCAATCGATTGACTGCTGTGCCAAGTCCCATCCCTATTGCCGTACCATCCTCTAATATTCCAGTTTGTATTTGATCCAATATTTCTATGAGGACACTATGGTCATTGGTCAGAGGGCATTGGGTGATTGACTCCCCTGCAAAAGTGACCAATCCGATCCTGTCAGATGGTCGATTTTTAATGAACTCTTTGGCAACTTTCTTGGCAGCTTCCAATCTATCAGGTTCAAAATCTTTGGCCAGCATACTTGATGAAAGATCCAAAGTCAAAAGAATATCTATTCCCTTGTTGGAAGTGTCAAGCGGTCGTAACAGTTTTTGTGGGCGTGCCAATGCCAATAACATGAATGCAATAACCAGAAATTGAAAAATTGGAAACAATTCGTATGCCCAAATTCTCCAAGTTTTCGGGATTTTTTCCTTTCCAATCGAGCTTATTCCAACAGCTGCCTTGGACTTGTTGTTGAAATAAATAAGTGCCGCCATCAAAGGGATCAAGATGAATACCCAAGGATATCTCCATTCTATGCCGTTCCAATTTTCAAAAATATTCATGGCTTTATTTTTCCTTGAGTATTCTGAATAAATTGGCGGGCCATGTTGATGACAGTGGCGTGAACTTCCTCGGGCGGTATTGCTTTGCCAAATTTTACAAAATCCGCTACAGACAAAAGATTCTTCAGATTGACCAACATAAGTGAGTCGAATTTCATGCCATGCAAAACTTCATCCAACTCTAAGCTCGAAAGCTTGAAGGCTTCCACACCAAATCCACTTTGTATATAGTTGCGCATGATGGCTGTCAGTTCTATCTGGTACTCTTTGACCTTGCCTTGTTGCCAAAATTGCATTTTGTCCAATCTGTCTAACTCAGCAAGTGCCATTTTTCCAGCCGAAACGGGATTGAGTAAACGAGCTTTTCTTTTCACCGATCTGCGATGCCTTACAATAAATATTCCTGCCAGAATCAACAACAAAAAAATCAAAATTCCCAATAACCAAGGCCATTGATCGGTCCAATGTCCTGGTGATGACAAAATATCTTGAATAGGAGCTATACTTGTGGTATCTGAAACTGGCAATGTTACAGAATTTATAAAAGCTGGAAGCGTGGTTAAAGTATCTGTATTATTATTCGACTTAGCGATTATCTTGATCGATGGTATTTCCAAACGCCCTGAATCAAATGCCATAACAAATCCACGCGCCTCCCACCTGTTGCCAACCTGAACCCAAGACCCCGGATCGATCCAATCTACTGCATTGTTATTGCTGTCCAAAGTGCTTGTAGAGAGTGATTGATACACTACCGAAGAGTCAAATACCAATTCAACTGGTATTCTTTCACCAATAACATGAATGGCAGAATCAACATTGACTTTGATCTGCGCCTCAGTTTTAAAACCGCACATTGCCAAAATCAATAACAAGGCAATCTTAGTGAAAATATCTTTCATCATTGTACCAATTTGCGTTGGAAAAAACCGACCATTTTTGTAATCCAATGTTCATTTGGCTTCAATGTCAAATGGTTGACACCTGCTTTGCGGCAAGCTGATAAAAACGCAAGATTTCTCTTTCGTGATACATTTTCCCAAACAGTTTTACTTGTTTGGTCAGACGAATCAATCCATCTGATTTGTCCATTTTCAAGGTCCTTGACTGGCAATAATCCTACAGCCGGCAACTGAATATCCAAGGTATCTTCAATTCTCAGGGCCATAACGTCATGGCGCATTGCAGCCATTGAAAGAGATTTTTGATAATCGTCTGAAATAAAGTCACTGATGACAATTACCATGCATCTCCTTTTTTGAATCTTGCATAAATAGTTGATTGCCAGATCCAAATTGGTTTTTTTACCCGTATTATCAACTTGAAATATGTGATTGATGATGTTAAACACTTGACTTCTCTTTTTAGAAGCCTGTACCACGGTTTCAATTTTATCAGAGAAAAGTATGGCTCCCACTTGATCTTGCTCCGATAGTGCGCTGTAGGAAAGTATGCCACACAGTTCAGAAATAAAATCCTTCTTGTTGAGCAACTCACTACCAGAAAGGGTGGATCCGCTTACATCAATTAAAAGCATTAGGGTCAGTTGTCTTTCTTCCTCAAACAACTTGACATGTGGGCTGCCCGTTCGAGCTGTAACATTCCAATCAATTGTTCGCACGTCATCGCCTATTTGATAAGCTCTTACCTCACTGAATGACATGCCTCTAGCCAAAAAGGAGCTGAGTTTATTCCCTGCCAGATATTCTTGGGCCATAGCCTTAGACTTAATATCAATCTTCCGAATTCGACTTAATATTTCTATTGGGTCCATTTACTTTGATAGATATTTTAGACTGCTATTGCGTTTTATCCAATGGGCGATTCTTGAATTGGGGAGCAAACATTCTGCTCGACCTTTGATGGTATCCCATTCTCCATAAAGCTTTATTCCTGATGGACTCAACACAAAATAAGGGTAGTTTTGTTTTGTAGAAGAGATATTACATACATGAAATAAACTGTCCCCTGCTATTACACTTTCTTTAAACAAATCAGTTAATTCAAAAGGCAAACCTTTCTTGGTATCAAAATTTAAAGGGATGGTTGTTTGCTTCTGGGTTTTACCATCAACTACTAATAAATGACCGCTGATGAGTTCTTGTGTGACAAATTTAATATCAGGGTAAATATAATAGCGGTGTTCTAGCCTTCGGTCAGGATCATAACTGGCGGTTCCGTCTATACGAGCTTGACTCAATATTTGCGCAGAGATGCTATCGATCAGTTGATGGATATATTCATTGGCATCGTCATGTTTACTAGAAGGCAACCACATTTCACAACTGAAAAAGTAATTCTGGTAACTCTTGGGTTCGAAGTTCAATTTGCTCTGTATCTTCAGTTCTACATGTTCATCAGTCATTCCTATTCCGGTAATGATTCCAAGTATTTGCTTTCCTCCCTTAATTTTGCCATTCAAGACGAATAGTTTTTGTTCATCTTTCAGAAAATTCAACTCAATATCCTTGCCTGAAATTTTCCCCATTACATCATAATATTTGCTACCATCTTTGTTGTAACAATATCCACTGAGGGATTGTGCATCCAGTTTGCGCAATATCAATTTTGTTTCTTCGTAGGCCACCGAACCTTCAAACCATTTCACCCAATACTCGTCATCTACGTTCTTGATTTTAGATGCCTTGGATGTTTTTTTGTAGAGCTTAGCCGATTGTCCTATGTTTCCATTCGGAGATACCCAGTCAACTGAGATTGATGCACTGTCAACATAACCGGTCCATTTGCCAGAAAGTAAAGTATCGTTAGTAACTTCAAATACACTTAAGTTTCCTTCATTCAATTGGCCTTCAAGCTTCAATTCAAGGCCTGAATTACTGTATTCAATCCATCCTTTACATTTCCAACCATTGCTAGCCAAGAACATTTTGACGGGATGTATGCTGTTGATGAGGCCAGCATATTGATCCATCCAAATAACAGTGTCCTGCGAATTGTCAAAACAAGCCTTGAGTTTTGTTTGCCAATTGTTTTGGGCATGCAACGACATGGTGCAAATGGTGAAAATCGTTACAACAATCAATTTGATCATGGAACAGTGATTGTAGCTACTATTTTTCTGATGACATCATCGGCAGTTATGCTCTCTGCTTCTGCTTCAAATGTCAAACCAATTCGGTGTCTCAGTATTTCAAACACGAGTGATTTTACGTCTTCAGGTGTTACGTAGGCTCTGCCACGAATGAGTGCCAGTGCTTTTGCGCCAAGACCCAAGTTGATAGAAGCTCTGGGTGAGGCACCATAACTCAACAAATTACGCCATTCTTTTGGCGCGGATGAGCCAGTTTTTCTGGTTGCAAACACAATTTCAAGGATATAACGTTCAATCTTTTCGTCCATGTAAATTTGTTTTACCAGAGCTTTTAACCCTGCTAAATCTTCTACAGTCCAAACGGGCAGTACTTCCAATGGCACTTCATTGCCAACATGACTTCTTAAGATCATCAATTCCTCATCTGTCTTAGGATAATCAAGAATTACTTTCATCATAAATCTATCCAATTGAGCTTCAGGCAATGGATAAGTGCCATCTTGTTCTATTGGGTTTTGGGTTGCCATCACCATAAATGGCTTTGGTAAGGGGTATGTTTGATCAGCGATGGTTACCTGTCGTTCTGCCATTGCTTCCAATAGTGCGGACTGAACCTTGGCAGGAGCTCTGTTGATTTCATCAGCAAGAATAAAATTAGAGAAAAGAGGACCAGTTTTTACTGAAAAATCGCCTTTGGCAGGGTGAAAAATCATAGTTCCCACTAGATCGGCAGGCAATAAATCAGGTGTGAACTGAACTCTTTGAAAATCAAGCTTGAGAGCAGAAGCCAAAGTTTTAACTGCAAGAGTTTTTGCAAGTCCCGGATTGCCTTCGAGCAGTACATGCCCATCGGTTATTAAGGCAATGAGCATCTTCTCGATCATGTTGTTTTGACCGACAAGTCTTTTTTTCAACTCACCATAAAGTCTCTGAATCTTATTATTTTGCTCTTGTACTTGAACAGTAATAACTGATAAATCAGCCGGTTGAGTTGCAGATAAATTTTCGAACATCGTTTTATTATTGGTTCAATAAGTATTTTACAAGCTTAGCTTTGCGTTAATATCCTTGCAAACTGCAAAGTTGGGTATATCATTGCATTATTTCTTTTAATAAAAACTTAAAGTTGATGAATAAGTTGATTCGTTTTGTCCTTTCTTATCGTAAAATCATTATCGGGATATGTTTTTGTGGAATTACTCATGTGTTGGAAGCACAAACTGCCCCAAGTGAAACTCTTAATGAAATAAAGGAAGGCACGCTCTTGGTGGTACAAAAAACCGATTTCAAGAAAAAACAAGCTTATGAAAAAATTCTCGCTGGAAAATTGACAGAAAAAGAACGCAGAAAATATACCAAACAACATCAAGATTTGGTGCAATACATAGATAGTTATAACAAGTTCCAAAAAGAAAACTTCTGTTCAAAATACCACTTTTCTGCCGTTTCATTTATACCAGATTCCGCCTTTTATCGATTCATCAAAAAAGGAGATATCCAATCTTTTGTGAGTTGCGAAGGATCTGAAATTCGACACAGTGCAGATAAAAAGATTTTTATTTTCAAGTATGGCTCAAATGATCCGAATACCAGTTATACCAACAGAGGATGGTACTTGACGGACTCTAAATTAAACAGATTGGGCAGAAACCTTCCGTATCGGATCCATTCCACTGTAGGCGCTGCGTCTTGGGGTGCCATTTTGACTTTTTTTACTTCCTTCAAAGGGAATAAACTTTCTGAAGCTGAAACGAATGAGCTGCAAACAATCCCTAAAAAATTAAATCAGAAACTGGAAAAGACAGCCAGATGAGCCAAGAATGAATCGGATTTTTATTTAATTCATTGGTTGTGAAATCATAAATGTGTTTTTCATAGCTCAAACAAATGGGATAATGAAGCAATTTCGTTCTGACCCAATGCGTTGATTAATTTTTTGTTTTTCTTATTGCAATTTACTTGCTGAATCCAATTCGCACATTTTTATAGAAAAATCCTGATGGTAAGCGACTACAAACCAAGCAATCATCCTACTGCACCATCAACTTTCCACTATAAATCCTAACACCTTCATCTGCGATATCATAGTAGTACATTCCTTTGGGTAAATCCTCCACGACGATGTCATTCCATCCATGAAATACTTGTTTGATCAACACTTGTTTGCCATTACTATCCATCAACCTCAAGCTTGCTTTGACTGGGTAATAATCATTTATGATGAATTTTACCTGATCAGAGGCTGGATTGGGAAATACCAATATTTCCTTTAAACTGGCACTGCTGCTGGTATGATTTGTCCCCAACACCAGAGTGTCACAGATGGTAGAGGTACCGTTGAAATTGCTAACTGATAAGCATACCACATATACCCCTTGCTTTGCGTAGCTATGCACAGGGCTGGTATTGCTTGACGTTGTTCCATCTCCAAAGTACCATGACCAAGTTGAAGGTTAATAATACGAAAGATCCTGAAACTGAAAATCAAGGTAATCAAGCGTATCCTGATCAGCTCGGAAGTTCGCTACTGGGTATGTTGTCTATGTCCAATGTATCCGCAGGGCTGCCATCCAATGGGCCTAAGCGGTAGTTGGGATTGTTGGGTATTCCTTGTGATTGACTAGTTTTGTTTATATTGTGTTGCCTTACATCACAAGCTAATCCCTTCCTGTCAGGATACTGTATTACACCCATCTCTATATATTGACCTACACCAGATATATATATCCGACCATCAGGGCCCAAGGCCAGTGGTCCAAAAGTGCACCAAAATTCAAACCCAGATATGGTCTTGGGTGAGGTATAACCGTCGTAAGTAGCTACCAGTGTCTTGGAAGCCAACACATCCGAAGCTTGTAGATCGTATTGATAAATATTATCCAATAGCGAAAGATAGAGAAATCTGTTGTTTGGAGATATTGCTACCCCAGGTGTAAAGCATGTATCAAGGAGAATTTCACTCAATTGATTGCTTAACAAGCCCGTTGTACGGTCAAAATTGAATATATACAAATCGGTTAAACCGATAATTTTTGAAGTTAGGCTACAATAATACTTCCCATCATTAGAATATACTGCTTGTCCCAAACCATCAATTAATGCAGAATCAAGCTTTTGTATCCCCATAAATTTTATCCCTTTGGGACTACTGTAGTACCTAAAGATTTCTTTAGAATCATATTTGGCTTGCAGAAACCACCAATCTCAGCCATTGGCGTGACGCACTTCAGATAGTTTCCATAAACCTATCGTGTCATTTTTTAGAAATTCGTTTGTCTTAGTTACTCCACCCTGCCCATTATTCATTGACAAGTCTACTTCGCTATACCTTAAAGAATCGGCATAACCGTCTAAAAACCCTTCGAACTCTCCATACTTTGTGGTATTATATATTGCATAATAGGAATCGTCTCCCCTTCCCGTTGGTACAATGATATTTCCCTGAGGACCTCGGCTAGGGACAAAAAGATTATCCTCCGAGTATATACCGTTCTCACCAAAATCTTTATAATACTTTTTATGAAAATTGTATTCATTGAATGCAAATAAGAAATCACCATTTGCATCTGACATACTACTGTTGGATCCATAAAAATAAATTCCAAAATTAGCGTCTCGATACATCTCTAGTTTTCCCAAATCTTTAAATTTTAAGACAGATATTCCGGTTTCAGGATAAAAATAATATAGGCCTATTCCTTTTGAGACCGCATCTCCCAATAACCACGTATAATCTTGTCTCTGACCAAATGAAGTATATGATAAAAATGACAATATAATAGCAATAAAATATGACTTCATGGCAATTTATTTAAATAGCCCTTCAGTCTTTCAACTGAAGGGCATTAAAAGTATTATTTTACAATTATGAATTTCAAAGTGAAAGGCTGAACATCTTTCACTTTTCCACTTAACAAGTACAATCCACTGGAAATAAAACCGATCTGAGATTTGCTTTATACTTTTAAACTTTTTACTCTGTTGATGTACTGACGATTGAGCTTCAAGGTTTAAAACAACTAATTTGAGCTCAACGCTCAAAAGGGTTAAGGGAAAAAAATTACAACAATTTTAGCGTCAAAGTAAACAAAAACAGCGTACGCACACAGAAGCCCTCCATTCGTCTTAAGCCAAATAAAGCAACTTACGAATTCATATTGCAATAATGATGCATTGTAAGATATTTTGCAAGTATTTGGCAAATAATTTTATAAAATTAATGTTGAACCAATTTATTGATAATTAATTGCGAGCTGGAAAGGACAAAAAGTCTCGTTTAAATGGCTTGAATCAACTGCTATTATTGCAGATTAGTTAATTTAAACCAATTTGATTTTTAAAAGTAATTCTGCAATTTTATAAGAACATAGCCGCTTCAGCGCACAACAAGTTCCAACTTGTTTGGATCTTACATTGGAAATAACTAATTTCATGCGCTCAAACCAATCAATATGAAACAACTGATACTTTTGTTTCTCTTTCTAAGCTCTTGCTATGTGTTGTCAGCACAGTCGAATGACTGTCAAGGTGCAATAGTAGTATGTGATGATCCATCACCATCAGGAAACCCAAGCGGAAATGGAGAAAATGATTTTGCAGATCCAGACAATGATCCAGGATGTTTGCAAACTGAAAACAATACCATTTGGCTATACTTCGAGGTGGATGAAAATGCACCATCAGGACTTACCCTTGGCTTTATTCTTGATCCACTTGGTGGTGCTGGTGAAGATTATGATTGGGCATTGTATGGCCCGAATGTTCCTTGCGGAGATTTGGGTTCGCCAATTCGTTGTTCATCTTCATCTGGCATGTGCGCATTTTGCCCCCAAACTGGAATGGGAATGGGGACCACGGATTTTTCGGAAGGTCCCGGCACAGGAGATGGATTTGTAAGTACCTTAAATGTTGATCCCGGCCAAGGCTTTTTCTTGGTGATCGACAATTTCAATAATTCGGGATCAGGCTTTAATTTAGACTTTACTGGTGATGCTGCAGAATACCTCGATTGTAACGCAGAACCTCCATGTGCAATGGAAGTAAACGCATCCGCCAATGTCATAAAATGTCAAGGTGACCCACCTTTCAGCATCAATGCTAACGTCAATAGTGGTATTCCTCCGTTGAGCTTTTTTTGGGAAGGAGATGGGAATGCTACTGATTACCTTGACAACAACAGCGTAAATAGTCCTCAAGTTACGCTTCCAGAAGATTTTTTTGGGACCATTCAATATATCGTCACAGTTACTTCTCCTATTTGCGAAGTGATGGATACTATGTTTATAACCGTTAATCCAAAACCGGATGTGATATTGGATCCAATACCCCTGACATGCAATAACAC
>JBBQJT010000015.1:0-63260 GCA_038326165.1 Chitinophagales bacterium
ATATGAAAAACACATCTTTACTTTTGTTTTGTCTATTTATCGGACTAGTAACTTTTTCTTGTGTTAAAAGGGATTTCGATATGCCGCCAGTAAGTGGTAATGATCCTGATTTAATTGCCAATACCACTATAAAGGCTTTAAAGGCAAAGCATTCATTTGGAGCTTTTGAGCAAATAACTGAGGATTTAGTAATAAGAGCTTCTGTTACAGCAGATGATCGTTCTGGTAATTTTTTTAAGAAGATTATCATCCAAGATGAAACAGCAGGAATTGAAGTAAGCCTCAATGCTACAGATCAATACACCAAGTTTCCTATCGGTCGCCGAATTTTTATCAAATTGAAAGGATTGTATCTGGGTGATTTCAATGGCACAATTCAAATTGGAACTGCACCAATAGCTGATTCCAACGGCAATTTAAATATTGGTAGAATAGAAGATGCGGTTATTGATAACTATCTTTTTCCAGGTATTTTTGAACAATTTGTCGCACCAACAAATAAAAAAATCGGAGAGTTAACTCAGAATGACATCAGTTTATTGGTAAGCTTTGATGATACACAATTTGTTCAGGGTGACACTTCCAGAACTTACTCAGATAAGATTGGTTTAACCACCCAAAATAGAATTGTAGAAGATTGCAACGGTTCAATGATTACAGTTAGAACAAGTGGATATTCTAGTTTTGCTGGTGATCCAATACCTAATGGAAAGGGCAAGATAACGGGTATTTATTCTGTCTTTGGGACTACCTTGCAACTTGGAATAAGAGAATTAACTGATGTCGCTTACAGCGTTGGTAGATGTGGTGGTGGTGGAACTGGTGGCACTACATTGCCAAACACCACAATAGCTCAATTGAAAGCACTTTGGAGTACTGGATTTCAGGTAATTGCTGGTGATGTTATTGTTGGAGGAACAGTTACTGCAAACGACGAAAAAGGAAATATCTTCAAGCAGATCTATATTAAGGATGCTACAGGAGGACTTGGAATTAAAATAAACCTAACAAATATTTTTCAGACCATTCCTGTTGGTTCATATATTGTGATTAAATGTAAAGGATTGACATTGGGTGAAGACAATGTTATCAAATTAGGGGGAGGTACCTTTACTCCTTCTGGTAGCACAACTCAATTGCTTGGTGGAATGGATGCAACTCAAGTTGGTGCCAATATCGAGGTTCAGACAACTGGCAATCCTGTAATATCAGAATTAATGACAATAGAAGGATTGAATGATGGGGATCTTAGTAAGTTGGTAAAATTGGAAAATGTACAATTTGTAAATGGTGATGTTAATCAAACTTATGCAGATAAACCAGGATTGAAATCTTTGAACAGGGTAGTAGAAGATTGTAATGGAAATACCATTGTGGTGAGAACAAGCGGTTATGCAGATTTTGCAGCTGATTTGACGCCTGCATTGAAAGGAACATTGGTAGGAGTTTATGAAGTTTTTGGCACTACCAAACAATTATACATTCGTGATCCGAACGATGCCGTAATGGTTGATTCCAGATGTAATGGAGGAAACAATCCCACAACATTGTTGGATATGACGTTTGAAGGACTTAGCTTGGTTGACAACGTCAATTTGGCATTATCAGGCTGGAGTAACGTTGGTGAAGTTGGAAATGATAAATGGAAGTCTCAGGTTTTTTCAGGTGACACTTATGCAGAGATGAGAAGCTTTCAAAGTACTGATCTAATGAATGTTACCTGGTTGGTTACACCTGGACTTGACGGTTCCACAGGCTTAACATTTAGTTTTGAAAGTGCAATCGCTTTTTGGAAGCACAATGGTTTGACTGTTTACTATTCAACTAATTTTAATGGCACCAACACTGCAACAGCCAACTGGGTTGAATTGCCAGCTACTATAGCTGGAACTGTTCAAGCTAATTATGACGTTGTTAATTCTGGTGACTTGAATATACCTTCATTTGGAGGCAATGTATTTATTGGGTTCAAGTACATAGGGGATAAGAGCAATAATACCACTACCTACCAACTGGATAACATTAAAGTACTTAAAAAATAGATATTGAGTAATTCTGTTTTTCATTTCAAGCAATTTGTTGTTCGGCAAGAGCTTTCGGCCATGAAGGTTGGAACTGACAGTGTGATGCTTGGAGCATGGGCCGATATTGACGGGTGTCATGAAATACTTGACATTGGTACGGGTACAGGTGTAATTGCATTGATGTTGGCTCAACGCAACGAATTGTCTATTATTCATGGAGTTGAAATAGATGAAGCTGCTGTAGAAGAGGCAGAATTCAATTTCACCCAATCGCCCTTTTCAGATAGGATGAGATCGTTCAAATATCCAATTCAGAGATTTGCTGAAGACACCGTGCAGCGGTACGATTTGATTGTATGCAATCCTCCGTTCTTCACTGGTGGAATCTTATCAGCACAGCAAGATCGAGCTGCTGTGAGGCATACAATCAAGTTGCCACATGATGAGCTGTTGATTGCGGTACGGACTCTTTTGAAGCCAGCGGGAAAGTTTTCATTGGTCTTACCTTATCTTGAAGGACTTCGATTCAAGGAAATTGCTCAAATGAGCGGATTGTATTGTAACAAGGTCACTGGGGTTAAGCCATCTCCTTTAGAGGCAGTTGAGCGCATGTTGATGCAATTCAGCAGAAAGCCCAAGGAATACCAATACAATGAAATTAGCATCAGAAATGTTGATTTGAACAATTATACAACAGAATACAAAACCTTGACATCAGAATTTTACTTATAAAAAAGCGACTATCAAATAAATGGTAGTCGCCTAGTATTTTTATGCTTTGATAGTCTTAGTTTTGATTGTGTCCAGTTTCTTTTAAAATGTCCATTGCCATTTCATAGATTGTGGTGTCTTCAAGATGCACTATTCCTCCTTCGGGTCCAGGTTGAATATGTTGGTCAACAATACCACCGTCATCAAGCTTGTGAGCACCAAAATAATTCCTTACCGTTTGTTCATCTATATTTAAGGAGTCTGCAATTCTTTTAACGCTGCCATGTGGAAGTTTGTGTTTAAGTGTTCTTAGCTCGTTGAAAGTAATATTCATTGGCGTAAAATTTAGGGTGAAAAATGATTAACACATCGGTCACAATGTACGAAAAAGTGCGGACTAAACAGCAAATATTTATCTAATTATTTAGAATTTATTTTAGAGTAGTTTACTAGAGCTAGTTCTTTAACTCGAACCATTCCAATCCGTGTAGAATTGTTCCAGATAGTTGAGCATAAACTCGTGTCGTTCTTCTGCCAAATCTATTCCGGTTTTGGTATTCATAAGATCTTTTAACAAAAGCAGCTTTTCATAAAAGTGATTGATGGTTGGTGCGTTTGTATTTTTATATGCTTCCTTTGACATGTGTAAATTGGGTGGAATACTTGGATCATACAAACTTCTTCCTTTGAACCCACCATAATTAAAGGCTCTGGCAATGCCTATTGCTCCCAAAGCATCTAGACGATCTGCGTCTTGAACGATATCGAGTTCTTTGGATTTAAATTTACTTTCATTTTTGCCAGCTTTGAATGAAATACTGCTAATAATATTTGCAACATGTTCTATGATGGCGGTTTCCACACCCATTTCGAGTAAAAATGATTTGCACATTTGAGGCCCAATTTCTTCATTGCCATCATGAAATTTTGAATCAGCAATATCATGCAGTAATGCACCAAGTTCAATTATGAAAAGATTTCCTCCTTCTTGTTGTGAAATAAATTTGGATGATCTCCATACACGTTGAATATGAAACCAATCATGTCCACCTTCAGCTTTTGCCAATGTTAATTGGACAAATTGCTCTGTTTGATGGATGATTTCTTTTTGGTTTGCAGTAAGCGATGATCTTTTCATTCGTAAATTTCTTTGGAGCTTTTTTTACAAGTTTTAAAATTAGTAGAATAGAGATATATTTGTTGACAATTACCAATCAAATGAAAGCACTTATTGTCAACTTATTTTTATTTTTCCAGGTTCTTCAATTATTTGCCCAAGATACTGTAAAGGTTCAAACCTTCAATTGGCAGAGCACTAATAGGAGAGATACCTTCTTGTTTCCTGATGTACAAGGCGAGAAATATCGAAAAATTTTGATGGTTTATAATATGAGATGTCATGATGCCGCAGTAGGTTCTGGAAGTGTTGGCTGCTATGAATGGGATTACAGTTGCAATACTTTTATTACTGATCCTACAAGGCGTGATTCAGTTTTGAGTTATAGTCCCAAATATGTCATTTCAAATACTTCAGAAAAGACGTTTCCTTACACCGATGGTCCGACTTACAGCTATACATTGTACAATCAACATCAAACCATTCTTAGCGGAAATGTAACTGAATCAGTAGAATATTCGACAGGCGACCAACAGCTAAATTTTATGAACAACAACAGGGTTGGGAAGATACAGTCAATATTCACTGCTGAAGAATTGAACTTATTAGGTTTAACAGCTGGTTCAATACAAAGAATGCAATTGAATTTTTTGACTTCTGGAGGCAATCTTGATTTTATGAAAATCAAAATGAAGCATACAAGCAAGTTAAATTTTGATGTTCGAAATCCTGATACGGATGACTTAACAGAAGTGTATTTTAGAAACAGTTCTTTTTCGTTGGCTGGGTGGCAATCTTTTGATTTTTATCAACCCTTTATATGGAATGGTACCGATAATGTAATTGTTGAATTGAGTTATTCATCTCCACTTGGAGCCAGCCCAATAGTTTTGGGTGCCCATGAAACTGGCTCACAGCGTAGCTTAATTTCCCTAAAAGAGGACAATGCATTGGATTTCTCAGGTGCTCAGTTCGTCGAGATTCCATCCAACAATTTGAATACAATTGGCAATGAAATTACGATTAGCCTTTGGTGTAAGGGCGATCCAAGTATTATGCCAGCCGTTTCTACACTTTTTGAAGGTATAGACTCAAAAAATTCTAGACAAGTAAATGTGCACTTGCCTTGGGAAAATAGCAATGTTTATTGGGATTGCGGAGGCAAAGATGGGTCATTTGATCGTATCAATAAGCTAGCAAATCCTATAGACTTTGAAGGTAGGTGGAATCACTGGGCATTTACAAAAAATGCCGTTACCGGAATGATGCGTATATATTTGAATGGGGTGTTGTGGCATAGTGGTATGGGATTGAAAAGACCAATTGATCTAAAAGCGTTGAAATTGGGAGGTGGATATTTTGGTTCTCCTTCTTATTTTGGACAAATTGATGCTTTACAAATATGGAATAAGGCATTAGAAGCTGCAACGATTAATCAATTGATGTTTGATGCAGTTACGCCCATTCATCCTGATTATTCATTCTTAAAATACCATTATGAGATGAATGAAGGAATCGGAAATTCGCTCGGTTCAGACTTGCCAGGTTCCGAAACTGCAAAATTGGAGGTGCCTAATTGGACAAAACTCAAAGGAGCTCAACTTTTCAAACAATTTGATATATCATCAGAGCGCTACGACGTGCGTTTTGAAAAAGGAAATTTCACAAAGCAAGATCAAGTGGTTGCAGTTCTTGATTCTGCTCAGAATGCACCAAACAGAGTGATTCAATATGGTTTATTAGGTACAGATTTGACAGCGTTAGATACAGTTTATTTGTTCAAGGCAGGAATGCAATATGTATTTGATGAACTTGGAGTAATAGTTGATTCAGTAAACTTTGCAACTACCGGAACAATAATAATTACTGATTTGGCTCATTACACCAAAACTCCAGCCAAATTTGAACTTTTGTCCTTAGTGACTCCATACGGGAATGGGTTAGATCTGGGTAAAAATGGTAAAACTTTTACCTTTGATGTTACTGATTATGCACCAGTTCTAAAAGGGAAAAGGTTCATTTCAATTGAATATGGTGGGGAATTTCAAGAAGAACTTGATATTGAATTCTTGTTCATTAAAGGTACACCACCTGCTGATGTAGTAAATGTTCAGAATATTTGGAGGCCTGAAAGAGGATATTTCAATCAAATTCAGAATGATAATATATTTGAGCCTAGAAATATGAAGTTGTCCAATCAAGCTAATACTTTTAAAATCAAATCTGCAATAACTGGACATGGACAGAATGGCGAGTTTGTGCCACGTCAACACTACATTGATATTGACGGAGGTGTTCAGGATTATACCTACGATGTGTGGAAGTATTGTGGTAAAAATCCTATTTTCCCTCAAGGTGGAACATGGGTTTTTGACCGAGCTGGATGGTGTCCTGGAATGGCAACGGATGTAAATGAGTTTTTTATAGAGTCAGTATCACCTGGTAGTGTTATGAGTATTGATTATGGTGTAAATGGTCCTGACTTGTCCGAAGCTAATTATTTGGTTTCCAATCAATTGGTTAGTTATGGTAATTTTTATTTTGCCAATGATGCTTCTATTGAAAGAATCATGAGGCCTAATAACCAAGAAGTTGAATTTGAAAGATTGAATCCATCTTGTAATACTCCTACTATCAAAGTCAAAAATACGGGCTCTCAAACAATTACCTCTCTTGAAATTGAGTATCAAGTACAAGGCGGAAATTCAATGAATTACATTTGGACCGGACAATTACTTCCATTGAGAAATACAGATGTTATTTTACCACTCAATTCTTTGGGTTTTTGGTTCAACAATGGCGAAAAGAAAGTTTTTTATGCTACAATTAAAAAAGTAAATGGTGTTGCCGATCAATACGCTGCAAATAATTCAGCCAAGTCGTTTTATACCACCACACCTGAATATAGCTTTACTGATCCCATACAAATTAAGGTACTAACCAACAACAAAGGGGTTGATAACAGTTATACGATTAAAGATTCAGATGGAAATGTTGTTGTTACTCGTAATAATATGCTTAATAACACGGTTTATACTGATGAAATAGATGTCCCAACAGGTTGTTATACCATGGCTTTCGAGGACTCTGAGGGTGATGGCTTATCTTTCTGGTTTTTTCCAAATAATGGATCAGGCACTTTAAAACTTGAAAGAATTTTCAATGGTTCCAATATCATAACACTGCGAACATTTAACCCAGACATGGGAGGTGGAGTTCAGTTCGACTTTGTAAGAGGAAAGGTTACATCTACTGAAGAAGACATTAGCTCCTATACATTATTGAGTCTTTGGCCTAACCCAGCTTCTACATTTGTTAATCTTGAATTGCACGGCTTTGGCAATGGCAGTTGGAGACTTGAATTGACTGATATTAATGGTAAGTTTCTTATAAATAAGGAAGTCAATTTACAGGGAGACAAAAACATAATTCCACTCAATGTTGAGAATTTGGATCAAGGAATGTATTACCTAAATATCAACAATGGAAAGAAATCTTGGGTTAAGCCGGTGTTGATCCAAAGGTAATTTTTTGAACCTCATCAAGATTATTATTAATTGCATTTGATTTTTGGTCGAATGTTTACAATTGTGAATAAAAAAGCCGCTTCATTTTGAAGCGGCTTTTTCGTAGAGCTATTCAAAGGTTTTATTTCTTGATCAATTTAAAGCTTTTGAAATCACTGCCAGATTTTAAAACAAGCAAGTAAGCACCAGAAGCTTGGGCGTTCAAATCAATTGTTAAATCATTCGTCAAAGTGCTGTTGCTTATCATCTTTCCATCTATTTGATAGATTGTACAATCAATTCGCTCAGAAATATTTGTTTTGACCCTCCACTGATTGAAATCAATGTTAACTAATTGAAAGGTCTCAATCTCTTCGTGTGTAGCAATTAATCCACAATCTACTTTTCCTAAAAATGTTTCCTTCTGACAATCAGCAAATATCAAGTCAGTCACCACAAATACATACTCAGTATTATTTGCTTCTAAATCTTTGATTTTGATGGGAACTGAAGCGTATAAATAGCTACCATAGTTCTTTCCATTTCCCGTAATCATAAATCCAGTGCTGCTGACACTTATGTGATCAAAGTTAATAAGGACATTAAACTTGTTCCCAACACAGTTTTGAACGGTTGCACTCAAATCAGAAATAAAACAATTAGCCATATTTTCGCACTTTGGAGATTCATATTCTTTGATCTTGAAGCACATTTCATTCTCCTTGTCAAAGACTTTGATGTAATCATTTTTATTGCCAGACTTCAATAGCCCGTTTACAGTAAGCGGCAGTTGACTGTATAAAAAATTGCCTATGAATTTGCCGTTGGCAATAAGTTTGAAGCCATTACCGGAAGTATTTTCATACAAGAAATTAATCACAGCATTGTAGGTTGAATCTGAAGTACATTCCAAAATTTCAATAGATAATTCGTAGAGTTTGCAATCACCCATCTCGCAATTTGGAGATTTGAATCCTTTTAAAGTAAAGCAAGCTTCGTTGTCATTATCGGATACTTTAATGTTGTCATTTGTGTTTCCAGATTTGACAATTCCAACGATAGTTAATGGTAGTTCGCTGTATAAATGATAGCCAATAAATTTGCCATTGATGAACAAGTCGAAACCATTTCCTACTGTGTTTTCATGTTTAAAATCAATAATTGCATTATATGAGGAATCACTGATACAATCTAAAATGACGATACCTAAATCATATAATTTGCAGTCACCACCACAATTTGGGGATTCATACTCTTTGATCGTAAAACAATCTCCATTATCATTGTCAAAGACTTTGATGTAATCATTTTTGTTTCCTGATTTGACCAATCCTACTAATGTCAATGGCAGTTGGCTATATAAATAATAACCTATAAATTTGCCATTGTGAATTAAATCAAAACCACTTCCAACAGTATTCTGATGCTCAAAGTCAATTACAGCGTTATATGAAGAATCTGTAATACAATCTAGTGTAGTAACAGTCAAATCAAATAGTTTGCAATCTCCTTGATTTTGACATTCGAATCCCTCAAAAATATAACTATGACAACAATCGGCGCTTCCTGAACCCAAACAAATAGTTAAGGTATCAAACTTGCTGCCAGTCCCTGGAAATGAGTTAATTAGCAAAGGAAGTTTTTGTAATTGATATACACCCAAAAGCACTCCATTACCAAAAACTGAAAATGTACTATCTGGCGCATCTTCTGTCTTGAAATTCAGCTTCAATGCATAAGTTGAGTCTGAGGTACATTCCAAAGGATCAATGTTGATCTTGAATGTGAAGCAAGAATCTTTACAATCAATTATGCCCAAGTCTTTAAATACATTGCAATTTGGATTTTCCTTGTCTTTTACAATAAATTCCCATTCTTTTTCAGAGCTACTCATCAACGGGCCCAATGTGATCGGTACCTGACTGTATTCAAAAATTCCGTAATTGATACCATTTCCGAAAACATTAAATCCTAATGATCCTTGATTTGTATAATCAAAATTGAGAGTGACAAAAAACTTACCTAAGGAATCACAATCAGTAACAGTAGCATTTAAATTGGATAATTTACAATCTTCGTTAGGAGAGCCACAGTCCATGACTGGAAATTCAACTGCATCAAAACAATCTTCATTTTCCGAATCAACAATTTTAAGTAGATCCCAATTTTTGCCTGATACATAGATGTTTGTAATTATCAATGGCAAACTAGAGTATAGAAATTTTCCAATTTTGACCCCATTTTGGTAAACGAAAAAATAATCGCTTGATTGATCTTGAAAATTGAAATTAATTTCAATTGCATACTTACCTTTTCCGGTACACTCAAGGGTATCGACTACCAAATCCCATATTTCACAATTATTGCATTGAGGGGATGCAAATTCAACAAAATTATTGCAATCCAGATTGATTAAGTCTTTAACGACTAACTCGTACGAAGAAGTTCCATTTCCAATGAACGGACCAATAGTGACTGGCAAAGAACCGTATTGGAAAGAGCCGTATTGTTTACCATTCGCTTGCACTTTGAACCCTTCATTGCCGACCATCGCGTAGTCGAAATTTAAAATGACATAAAAATTGCCATTTGCATCGCAAGGTAGTATCTCTATAGTAGGTTTTCCAATTTCACAATTAGAGAGTAAGATATTTGTAAATAAAATGCTAAAAAAAAGAATAAATATTTGTTTCATATTCAAATGTATTGATGATCAAAATTATTAAATAGATTCCATGTTTATTAACTTCGTTGCAAGAAATAAATTGAAATGAGAAAATTAGTCCTAAACTCAGATGGCTTTAGATTGGAATCCCTGAAGACCAATGAAGCAAATATTGAACAATTAAAAGTGAAGATTCACAATGCTTCATTGAATCATAGGGATTTATGGATCGCAAAAGGGCAGTATGCTGGTATAAAGTATCCAAGTGTGTTAGGATCAGACGGAATGGGATATATTAATGAAAGGAGAGTGTTGATCAACCCATCATTCAATTGGATTGCCAATAGTTTGGCCCAACCAAATGACTTTAAAATATTGGGTCTTCCTGATGAAGGAACATTTCAAGACGAGATTACAGTTAATAAAGAGCAGGTTTATGATGTTCCTCCGCATTTGACTGATCAAGAGGCTGCTTCGCTGCCTCTTGCTGGGTTGACCGCATATAGGGCTTTGTACACGCGGTGCAGAACAGATGAAAAAGATAGGGTGTTGATTAATGGCATAGGAGGTGGAGTTGCTTTGCTTGCAGCGCAGTTTGCTTTAGCAACTGGTTGCGAAGTTTGGGCCACATCAGGAAGTGATAAAAAACTTCAAAAGGCTCAATCATTGGGTATTTCTGGCGGAGTGAATTATAAAAATCCAGATTGGTCCAAGATTTTAAAAGAGCAAGCTGGTGGATTTGATGTTATTATTGATGGTGCTGGTGGTGCTTCCTTGGTTGGCTTATTGAATGTCTGTAATCCAGGTGCTAAGATTGGTATTTACGGAGGAACTTCAGGTAAAATAGAAAATGTGAGCCCGCAGGCAATTTTTTGGAAGCAAGTCAGTATACTTGGCAGTACGATGGGTAGTTCTCAGGAGTTTGCGCAAATGTTGGGTTTTGTAGATTATCATAAAATTCACCCAATTGTAGATTCTATTTTTGATTTGGAAGATTACCAAAAGGCTTTTGATAGAATGGAAAGTGGAGCTCAATTCGGTAAAATTGTATTAAAGATTGCAGATTGAAAATAGGCTTAATTTCAGATACACACAGTCAACTTTATGAAGATGTCATAAAATCTTTAGAAGGAGTAGACGAAATATGGCACGCAGGTGATATTGGTGACGAGAACATATTGAACGCTCTTAGTTTGATTGCACCTATTCGGTCTGTTTGGGGTAATATTGATCTTCCCTCTATAAAAACAAGAATTCCTGAGGATTTGGTTTGGGAATGTGAAGGATTTAAAATCTTAATGACGCACATTGGTGGTTATCCCGGCAAATATAATACAAGAGCCAAGGGCATTATATTGGAGCAGAAACCTGATGTTTTCATTTGTGGACATTCTCATATACTCAAAGTGATGCGAGATCCAAAGCTTGATTTGATACATTTTAACCCGGGAGCTTGTGGATCACATGGTTGGCACAAAGTCAGAACTATACTTCGTTTTGAGCTTTATCAAAGTAAAATCAAACAACTGGAAGCTATTGAGTTAGATCCAAGATGGCCGACACTAACTGAGCAATAATTTCACGAAATAGCTCCATCTATATCTTCAATTAAATCTACAACCGATTCTATACCTACCGATAAACGAATCAGACCATCTGTTATTCCATTTAGGAATCTTGTTTCTGCAGGAATGTTTAGATGTGAAGAAGAAGCCGGATGTAAAACCAATGTGTCAACATCGCCTAAAGTAGGAGCCATGGTGCACATTTTTAGCTCATTCATAAACTTATTTGCAGCACTGAGGCCACCATTCAGCTCAAAGGAAAGCATGCCGCCAAAATATTTCATTTGTTGTTTTGCTAGTTGATGTTGTGGGTGGCTTTCAAGTCCAGGATAATTAACGTTGATGACCGAAGGATGCTTTTCAAGATGTTTTGCCAATGTTAGAGCATTACTACTGTGCTTTTCCATTCTTAATTGCAGGGTTTTCATTCCATTGTGAAGCAGCCATGCATCCATTGGTCCAGTATTTGTTCCGATCAACTTCATGGTAGTCCAAATAGATTTCATAAAATCCTTATTGAATGATATAATTGCTCCACTTATGCTGTTGCCATGGCCGTTAAGGTATTTTGTTGTGCTGTGAATTACGATATCAATACCGGATAAAAGTGGTTGTTGAATGACAGGAGTACAAAATGTATTATCTGTCATAGTAATCCTATTGTATTTTCGACCTAAAACACCAATTGCTTTTAAATCAATCAGTTGCATAACTGGATTTGCTGGAGTTTCAGCGTAAATCATTTTAATGCTTGGGTCTATTTTCAATTGATTCTCAATGTAATCGGTGTTGCTCAAATCCATAAAAACTGGTATAACTCCCCAATTTCCTAATATCTTGCTGAATAATTCGGTTGTGCCACCATACAGATTTCCTTGAGTTAGAACTTTATCCCCGGGCTTCAAGAGGGCTAGGCAAGCTGTTGAAATAGCAGCCATACCTGATGATACCATAAGACAATCCGCTTCGAGAGTTCCACCATATCCTTCTAATTGGGCAATTTTACTCGCAACCGCATCAACAGTTGGATTTCTATATCTACCATACACATATCCTTTTTCATTACCCTTAAAAATGTCAATTCCTTGCTCTGCGGATTCAAAAACAAAGGAAGATGAGGCATAAATAGGCAAAACATGCGGTTCTGTACTTAGCGAAATATGTTGTTCACGAACGATTATGGACTCCTGACTCAGTTTGTTTGACATAAATTATAATTGAATTAAGCTGTAAAATTAATCATCCATTCTTTAATCCTTCGTTCTATTTTGAATGTCATAAATACTTCGGCTTGTGGAAAAGTCAATGGCCCTATTTTGTCCTTGAAAATACATTTTTTAGCAGAATCCATTCTTTCTCATATTAATTGGCGAAATTTGCAAGCCATTACAAATTTCATGACAAACGAACTCGAATTCATAGAAGATCAGATTCAAGAAGAATTCTATGAACATTTTAGCATCCTAACAGATCCCAAACAAACTCCGATAAGAATTGATAGGTTTTTGATGGATCGTGTTTCACGTATATCGAGAAACAAAATTCAGGCTGCGATTACTGCAGGAAGCATATTGGTCGACAATAAGGTTGTCAAATCTAATTACAAGGTTAGACCCAATCAGACCATCAATTTGATCTTATCCACTCCCCCCCGTGATACTGGAATTGTCATGCCAGAGGACATTCCTTTGAATGTCGTCTATGAGGACAATGATATTCTGGTGATCAATAAGCAAGCTGGGTTGGTTGTGCACCCAGGAGTAGGTAACTATACTGGCACATTAATCAATGCACTAGCTTGGTATTATGATCAGGCTAAGTTACCTGTTATGGATGGAAATACCACAGAACGGGCAGGACTCGTCCACCGGATTGACAAGGACACAACAGGTTTGTTAGTGATCGCAAAGACTGAATTTGCCATGGCCTCTTTGAGCAAGCAATTTTTTGATCACTCAATTCAGCGGACCTATCAAGCATTGGTTTGGGGGCAGCCAGATCCAATGGCAGGAACAGTTCACAATTATATTGGTAGAAATTTAAGAAGTAGGACGGAGTTAATGGTTGTTGACGATGAGTCTCTTGGAAAAGAAGCAATAACGCATTATAAAGTACTTGAAGGAATGTATTACGTTTCCTTGGTTGAATGCAAATTGGAAACTGGTAGAACTCACCAAATCAGAGTTCACATGAAATCTTTGGGACATCCATTATTCAACGATTCAAAATATGGAGGGGATAGAGTAGTGAAGGGTACTGTTTTTAGCAAATACAAGACATTCGTTCAGAATAACTTTAATTTGCTCCCGCGTCAGGCATTACATGCCAAAACGCTTGGTTTTGTTCATCCAAGTACCAAAGAATGGATGCAATTTGATACAGATTTGCCTTCAGATATGCTTGCTTGTATGGACCGATGGAGAAATTATGTGACTCATTCAAAAGACATTAAAAGCAATGAAGCGGAGTGAGCGTTTACAAGTTTTGGTGCAGTTGGGAGCATACATTAAGAGGAGTCCGGAGGAGTTATTAAAGGCCTGTCAACAGGCTGAAATTGAAAATCCTTGGTTCACTCAAGACTCTATTCAATTGGTTTTAAACAATCTTGCAGATTGGCTTCAGGAATCAGTTTTGGAAGATTGGGCAAAGCAATATCAAGATACTCCAAGTTTGCAAAGCGAGGTGGGAGTCATCATGGCTGGGAATATACCCTTGGTTGGATTTCATGATTGGTTATGTGTCTTTTTAAGTGGTCAAAAAGCTATCTTGCATTTATCCGAGAAGGACCAAGTATTATTGAAGCATTTATTGATGATCATGAATCAGTTCAATTCTACGGTAGGCGATTTTTACGTTTTTGATAAAAATTTCAAAAAAATAGACGCATTAATTGCCACAGGTTCAAGTAATAGCATTGAATTATTTAAGCAATACTTTAAAAGCAAACCCTCATTGTTGAGGTCACATAGAAATAGTATAGCAGTGATACATGGTGACGAAACAGACGAAGAGATACTGAAATTGGGTGAAGACTGTTTTACACATTTTGGTTTGGGATGCAGAAATGTTTCCTTTCTTTTAGTGCCTGAAGATTATGTTTTCGATAAGATGTTTGAGTTGTGGCACGAAAAATATCAGCATCTTGTGTTCAACAACAAGTACAAGAATAATTTTGACTATCAATATGCCATATTACTATTGAATAAGGAAGATTTTTTAACCAATGGCATGGTGATTATTCGGGAATCTGAAAGTATGATTTCCCCATTGGCAACACTACATTATAAGCGATATCATTCCAAGGATGAGGTTTATTCTTATGTCCATGACCATGTTGATCATTTACAATGTATTGTATCCAAAAAGCCATTAGAGGGAGTTTCAACCGTGCTACCCGGTATGGCTCAGCACCCTTTCATTGATGAATATGCCGATGGTAAGGACACCATGTTGTTTATTGAGGAGTTAATAGCAAAATGACAAGAAAGCAAAAAGCTCAAGAAATAGGATTAATCCTTAACGATTTGTATCCTGAAACTCCAATACCATTAGAGCATAAAGATTCCTACACCTTGCTCATTGCAGTTTTATTGTCCGCTCAATGCACTGATGCTCGTGTGAATACTATTACTCCTTTACTGTTTGCCAAGGCGGATAACCCAACTGATATGGTAAACTTAACTATTGAAGAAATCAGAGAAGTAATTTATCCTTGCGGATTGTCGCCAGCCAAAAGCAAAGCGATTCATTCTTTGTCTATGATACTTATTGATAAACATGGTGGGAATGTGCCGAATACTTTTGAAGCGCTTGAAGCATTACCGGGAGTTGGACATAAAACAGCATCTGTTGTAATGTCTCAAGCTTTTGGATTTCCGGCATTCCCAGTAGACACACATATTCACCGATTGGCAGAACGATGGGCATTGAGCACAGGCAAAAACGTAGATGTCACTGAAAAAGATTTGAAATCATTATTTCTACGAGAAACATGGAACAAGTTGCATCTTCAGATCATTTTTTACGGAAGAGAATATTGTCCAGCTCGTGGACACAATGTTGAAAATTGTATGATCTGCAAACAGTTTGGCCGTCAAAGAAAGCCCAATATTAAAAAAAGGACCAAAAATCTATAGATAAAATACTTTGCGCTAGAATGGATAAGCAATAGCTAAATTGGGGTTAAAATCAGCCAATTGTATCTTGTTTGGTTTTAGCACCCAAGTTCTTTGATCCTTCACTTTTATTCCTGAATCCAACCGCAAAATAATATAATTAATATCCAACCGCAGGCCAAAACCACTTCCGATAGCAATGTCTTTATAAGAATCCCATCTCAAAGCGCCTTTGCCATCATAAGAGCTAGCATTCAATTCCCAAACATTTCCTGCATCTATAAAAATTGCACCATAAAATAGCCAGAAAAGTTTAAACCTTAATTCTAGGTTGGTTTCCAATAAAAAACTTCCTTGTTGATAAAAGGGAAATCCTGCTTCGGGATCAGAAAATCTACCAGGACCTAATTCTCGAATTCTCCATGCTCTCATGCTGTTAGGACCTCCAACAAAGAATTGCTTAACATACGGTACTTGAGACTGACTCCCAAAAGGATTAGTTATACCTGTATGTAATCTGGCAGCCACTGTGAAAACACTTGAATATTGTTTTTTATAACGACTATCTATCTCAAGTCTAGTAAACTGCGCAAATTGAAATTGTTCGTTGAAACTTATGTTTTTTTGTCGGGCCAGATTGACTAATTTGTTAGCAGTGTAAACTTCAAGGCCTGATATTTCCCCCTGGAAACGAATATTAATCTCTTCATTCCAAATATTGGGTGTGCTCTTGTATTGATAGGTAAAGTCTCTGAAAAGTAGCCCAGTAAAGAATTGGGTTTCAGCCAAACTTCGAAGTAAAAAGGCATTATCTTTTATCAGTTCTTTAAATTGACTTTCTAAATTAGTTCGCAAATAAGTAATACCAGAATGATTGATTTGGTATCTTTCATTGTTTGATTTTTGATAATCTATACCATAATTTAGATTGAGACCAAATACGGTATACTGATTAAAGATCCTCGTGTAGTTGACACCAGAATTTACAGTTGTGGTTGCAAGTTTTCGTATGCTTTGATAAAATCCATTTGTCATTATGGGGTTTTTTAGAATAATAGTCTTATTCAATTTACTGTAAATGCCCAAAAAATTATTGAATCTAGGAATATTAACCTCATTGTTTATTTTGAAATCAACGGTATTGATCAAATCAGAAAGACTCAAGTTGATTGCTAAACCTAACTCGGCATTGGTTGAAACAGTAGTCCCTGTCCGATTGTAATTTCTATTCTTGAAATTTACGCTGAATGCAGTACCTATTAATGATTGATTCAATCCGGTGTTATTTTCAGAATTGAATTCCCAATCGTAACCAGTTGAGTAGAGGCTGGCTGGGGTAAGTTGTATATTAATGTCAAGCGAATCACTAGAAATGTTGATTCGTTCAGGTCGTAATCTTAAAAACTTATAATATGGTAGGGCAGATAGTCTTTTGGTAGTAAAGTCGATTTGGGTTTGAGAAAATACTTCTCCAGGCCTGATATAAATTAATTTCTCTAAAGAAGACGGCCTTATGCATGCAGGAGCTTTAATGGCAAGAATACGTATGCCATTGACAATTGTATCGACTTCAAATGAATCGATTTGATTGGGAAGATAATCCACATAACAATTCACATTTCCAACAACATATTTTTTATGCCATTTTCCTTGAACAGGAGGCAGAATAACCAATTTAATTTTTGCGCTTCCGCCTGTGGTGTCGCAAATTACTGGTTTAAAATGGCTCTTATTGATATCCGCAAAACCTTCGTTCTTCAATATTTTAGTTATTCTCAATACTTCAAAGTCGTAAGTTGACGCTTCAACTCTTTTTCCAATTTTAAACAAAGTCCCCTTAGCTAACGGATCAATGTATTGTTGAATTATAGAATCTTCTGACAGATATTGAATGGATTCAATTAAGTATTGTTTTCCTGGGTAAACATTAAATTGAAGTCCTCCTCTCTTATCTATTTTTCTTACAACTTTAGTTTCAACTTTTCCATCAAACAGGCCATTGTTTACAAGGACGGCGTTGAGTGCAGAGGTTTTGGCCTTTATCATTTGGCTGTCTAGCATAATAGGCGACTTGGCAATATTTTTAAATTGAAACCTATCCCATTTTAAAGTGTCACCAGGATCTTGTAGTCTGTACCAGATCCGTTGTCGGATATAAAAGAAGCCTAAAGCTTTAGGGTTTGATAGGCCAATCAACTGTTTTTTTAGAGCAAGCGATAATTTTTTCTTGTCTACCAAATTATCATCAGCGAGCAAATGCATTTCTTGATGTATTAAAAGAACCTGATTCTCAGGTATGTATTTGTTGACTGAGCAAGCCGTAAGCATGCCTGATAAGACAAGCATAAATAATTTAGAACTGCCCCAATACTTTTTTGTTCGTAACTTACACATCAGAATATAAAACGCAAAAGTAACCTTACTAATTGAAACTGCATTGATAACAAAGCAAAAAATACAGATTTACCGTTCACTTAAAGACAGTCAGGAAATTCGAGAACAAGGAATTTTTATGGTTGAAGGTGTTAAAACCTGTCTTATGGCAGTTGAACATTATGCTGATAAAGTGGAGACCTTGCTAGTGGATTCTTCCAGATACGACATAGAAGTTTATAAAGATTTTTGTCACAATTATCAAAATATTGAAGTTGTCTCTATAAATGCCAGAGATGCAGATCTTATATCGTCCTTGAAGACATCACCAGGTATTATGGCTATTTGCAGAGTCCCTGCTCCATTTTTATTTGATTCCAATGCGCCTAAATCAATTTATTTACATGAAATAGTTGATCCTGGTAATCTGGGTACAATTATACGAACTGCTGAGTGGTTTGGAATAGATCAAATACTTCTTTCCTCTAAATCTGTTTATCAATTTCACCCTAAAGTAGTTCAAGCCAGTATGGGCTCTATTTTTAAGTCAAAAGTTGTTGGAGTTACAAATGAAGAATTGCAGAACATCATGCCTCAAACCATCAGCGTGGCTATGGATATTTCTGGCCAAAAATTTGAATCTAAGTCTCTTATTAAGGCTAATCTGGTCTTATTTGGAAGTGAGTCTCACGGCCTGCCACCCGATATTCTTGATTGGTCTAAAGAAGTACTAAAAATTGAAAACGCTAAATATAGTATTGCTGAATCCTTAAATGTTGCAATAACCGCAGGAATTATATGTGCCCAATGGTAGCTTATATTTTCTATAAATAAATATGCATTGATGCCACCAAGTTCTTTGCCAGATTAGTCCTGCAAATCAATAAAGGTTAATAAAATCAGTAGCAACAGTTTAAACTGAAATAAGATATCTGCAAATGTACCATATCTAAATTATCTTTGCTCCATGCAACAAGGAACCGTTCTGGCAGATTCTACCAGACTTTCACTTACATTTAAAAGATTGAGTCATCAATTGATAGAAAATCATGGCGATTTTTCGAACTCCTGTCTTATCGGAATTCAGCCTAGAGGATCAGCATTGAGCACTCGACTCGTGCAAGAATTAGCCGAATTGAATGTCACCAACATCCAACATGGAAAGCTTGATATAACTTTTTACAGAGACGATTATAAAGCAAGATCTAAACCCCTTTCAGCAAGCGTGACGGAAATGGATTTTATTGTTGAAGGAAAAAAAGTTATTTTGGTAGATGATGTGCTTTATACAGGAAGAACAGTTACTGCGGCGTTAACCGCATTATTGGATTATGGAAGACCTGACTCGGTGGAATTATTGATTTTGGTTGATAGAAGATTCAATCGAGAAGTACCAATTAAGGCTGATTATACAGGAATATTTTTGGACGCACCTTACAAAGAATATGTTCGTGTGGAATGGGCAAACATTGAAGGTACAGACCAGGTATTATTGTTTCCAGCTAAAGATGAAGAAATATGAGCGGAAGTATCAGCACCAAACACTTGATAGGTATCAGGGATCTAAATTTGAATGATTTGGATTTGATTTTCCAAACCACAAAGGAGTTCAAAGAAGTAATCAATAGACCTATAAAAAAAGTTCCCTCGCTTCGTGATATTACCGTTGCAAATATTTTCTTTGAAAACAGCACTCGAACTCGCTTGTCTTTTGAATTGGCAGAGAAAAGGTTGAGTGCTGATGTAGTCAACTTCTCAGCAAGTTCGTCCTCAGTAACCAAAGGGGAAACCTTATTGGATACTGTTAATAATATTTTATCCATGAAGGTGGATATGGTTGTCATGCGTCATGCTGCGCCTGGTGCGGCAAATTATCTGGCCAAACATATTGATGCAAATGTCATTAATGCAGGTGATGGTACTCATGAACATCCTACTCAGGCATTATTGGATGCTTACTCCATGATGGAAGCAATTGGCAGCTTAGAAGGCAAGAAAATTGCTATCATTGGTGATGTGCTTCACTCTAGGGTAGCTTTGAGTAATATTTATTGCTTAATTAAACTTGGAGCTAAGGTCAGAGTATGTGGTCCGCCAACTTTAATTCCAAGATATATTTCTGCTTTGGGAGTTGAAGTTTCCTCTAATGTTCTGGAGACATTGAAATGGTGTGATGTCGCCAATGTTTTAAGAATTCAATTGGAAAGGCAAGACATAAAATATTTTCCTTCCCTTAGAGAGTATTCTCTTTATTACGGCATCAATCGCGCTATGCTTAACCAATTGGACAAGCAAATAACTATCATGCATCCTGGTCCAATCAACAGAGGAGTGGAATTAACTTCAGATGTTGCAGACTCTGAACATTCTATTATTTTGGACCAAGTAGAAAATGGAGTTGCGGTCAGAATGGCTGTACTATTCCTTTTGTCTACACGCAAAACATAATTTTAACACTTCGTTAATAGAACATTTTACTACTAATTGTCGTCTTTTGTGGTGTAATAATAACTCAATCTAAGAAATGAATCAATCCTTTTACTTAAAGTCACTGTTTAACTTATTGTTTTTTGTTTGTATTAACATGATTTACGCTGTAGGCGGCTATGAAATTCAGGTTAAATTAGAAGGTTATACTGAAAAACAACTGATTTTGGGTTTTCAACTAGGCGATAAGTCGTACATCAAGGACTCTACCAATATCAACAGCGATGGAGTTTTTATATTTAAAGGAACTGAATCCTTAAAGCCTGGTGTATATATCGTGTTGATGAAGCCAGAAAATCAATATTTTCAAGTATTGATAGATGACAATGATCAAAACTTCAGTTTGGAGGCAAATGGTAAGGAGCCATTAAAAACCTGTAAGTTCAAAGGTTCAAAATACAACACCATATTTTATGATTATTTGCGTTTTATCGACAACAAAAGGGTAGAAGTTGAAGGGATTAGAGCCAAAATTGATGCAGCTACGTCTCAAACTGAAAAAGATAAATTATCGAAAGAATTGGATAAAATAAATGAGGGAGTGAGGCAATATCAAGACCTCATTTGCTCAAAAGATCCAGGTTCTTTGATGGGCCTTATTATTAAAGGCAGCCAAGATATCATAGTTCCAGAATTTAATGAACTGTCAGATAGTCTGAAAAAGATCAAACGTTACTATTATTATAAGGATCATTATTTTGATCAACTTCCACTGGCAAATGAGAAATTGCTCCGCAGTTCAATGTTGTTTCAAAAGGTCGATTACTTTATCAACAAACTTAGTGTTCAACATCCTGACACTGTCTGCGCTTCAATTGACAAAGTATTAAAATTGATGCAACCAAATGAAGAAATTTTCAAGTTTTACTTGATTCATTTCTTGAATTTCTATGCCAAAACTAATATTGTTGGATTCGATGGGGTGTATGTGTGTATCGTAGAAAACTATTACGGAAAAGGATTGGCACCTTGGACAGAAGAAGAACAACTGAACAAAATCATGAAGGAGGCCCGCCAGCTAAAACCTATTTTGATAGGAAAAACAGCTCCAAATATTAAGATGTTTAAGCAAGACGGTACAAATATTAATTTATACGATGTTGATGCAGACTATACGGTGCTCATGTTCTGGAATCCTGAATGTGGACATTGTAAAAAAGAAATGCCTACGGTTATTGCATGGGAAAAGAAATTGAAGGCCAAAGGAGAAAATGTTAAAATGTTTGCAGTTTGCACCGCCCTTTCAGATAAAGCGAGCACCTGCTGGGACTTTGTTAAGGAGAAAAACATGGATGGTTTCATTAATGTAATTGATCCAACTGTATCGAGTGGCTACTACAGTCTATACAAAGTAACACAAACACCAATGATATTCATCCTTGATCGCAACCACAAGATTATCAGTAAGCGAATATCGCCTGAGCAATTGGAGGAAGTAATTGATAGCTTTCTTCTGGACAAGGAAATTATGAAGAAATAGATCAACTGATTGTCAAAGCGCCAAACTTTCCATACCTATTTGATGTTGTAAGGCCATGTTTGATCTTGGCAGTAACAGCTTTTAGTACCTTTGCTACATGAAATATTTCATAGTTGTGCTTAGTATCGTTTGGTTTGTATTTGGTAGCAGTAGGGTTTTGGCACAAAATACATTTTTTACTATCAGTGGTTATGTCAGAGATTCTGCCAGTGGTGAGACGCTTATCGGTGTTAATATTTCGCTTCCACAATTTCAAGGCAGAGGGACAGTTTCCAATGATTACGGTTTCTACAGTTTACAGATTCCAACAAATGCCACGGTAGTAAGATTTTCTTATACAGGATTTAATTCTTCTGAAATTAAAATTCTTTCATCAATTAATCAAAGGTTGAACGTTAACCTAATTGAAGGAATTTTGGTTCAAGAAGTTGTGGTAACTGCAAAACAAGCTGACAAAAATGTTGAAAGCACTGAAATGAGTACCATTTCATTGTCAATTGACAAGATAAAGAAGATTCCAGCCATGTTTGGTGAAGTTGATATCTTAAAAGCTTTACAATTGCTTCCAGGAGTACAATTCGGGAATGAGGGATTCTCAGGATTCTTTGTAAGGGGAGGGGCACCAGACCAAAACCTGGTTTTGCTCGATGAAGCCAATGTCTACAATGCAGGACACATGCTTGGGTTTTTCTCAGTTTTTAACTCTGATGCCATTAAGAATGTTACCCTATATAAAGGTGGGATGCCAGCGAGTTATGGAGGGAGACTTTCTTCAGTTTTGGATATTCAAATGAAGGAAGGTAATATGAATAAGTATAAAGTTGAAGGAGGAATTGGAATAGTGTCAAGTAGATTGACCATAGAGGGGCCACTTCAGAAGAATAAGTCATCATTTCTGATTTCAGGCAGGAGGACCTACCTTTTTGACTTGATTCAGCCCGTTTTAAAATCTACCAATTTTGCAGGAACCAACTACTATTTTTATGATCTTAACTTAAAGGTGAATCACAGATTCTCTGACAAAGATCGCTTATATTTTTCAGGATACTTTGGAAGAGATATATTAACTTTTCGTTCAAGTGAACGTGATTTTTCACTTCGATTGCCTTATGGAAATTCTACTGCAACCATGCGTTGGAATCACTTATTTCATGATAAGTTATTTATGAATTTGAGTTTGATTTACAACGACTACGATTTTAGTTTGGGTGGTGGTCAAGGTGATTTTCAAGTAGATGTTTTCAGTGGAGTAAGGGATCTTAATCTTAAATTGGATTTTGACTATTTCCCTTCTGACAAACACACCATCTCTTATGGTTTATGGGCTATTCATCACACATTAACTCCAAATATTGCACAAGCATCTAACGGGGAAATTAGCTTTAAGTCCCCATTAAAACCCAAATATGGTTTGGAATATGCTGCCTACGTTCAAGATGATATCAAGTGGAACTCAAAATGGAGTACCAATATTGGTTTGCGTGTTTCAGCATTTACTCAGGTTGGACCATACACCAGTGATGGAGATAAAGTTTTTAACGATCTTCAACCGGTTATAACATATGGAGCGATAGAACCAAGATTTAGCATGAAATATTCATTGCCTGACAAGTCCTCTATAAAGGCAAGTGTAACGCCGACCACTCAGTATATTCACTTGGTATCAAATTCGAACAGTACTTTGCCTGCTGATGTTTGGGTGCCAAGCTCTAGCCTTGTAAGGCCTCAAAGAGGAATCCAATACGCAATAGGTTACTTCAAGAATTTTCTTGACAACAATATTGAAACTTCTATTGAGCTCTATTATAAATCGCTCTGGGATCAAATCGATTACAGCGAATTTTACGTGAATAATCCTGCAGAAGAGGTTGAAAGGTCTTTTGTTTACGGCAAGGGGCGGTCTTATGGATTTGAATTGCTTATCAGTAAGGTTCTAGGCAGATGGAATGGTTGGATAGGTTATACCTATTCAAAGACAGAAAGAAGTTTTTCCGAAATCAATGAAGGTAATTGGTTCCCAGTCCGGTATGACAGAACTCATGACGTAGATTTTGTTTTGAATTATCAGCTCAATCCCAAATGGGAGTTTGGTGCTGTTTTCGTTTACGCTACTGGCAATACTTATACTCCTTTAAAAAGCCTCTTTATCTCTGAGCAAAATCTCAATGTAGAATATGGCACTAGAAACAGTGCGCGCATTCCTAACTATCACAGGATGGACGTGTCTGTAACTTATAATCCTGCTTTTTATAAAACCAAGAAATTCAAATCTAGTTGGAATTTTAGCGTTTATAACGTTTATAATCGATTGAATCCTGCTTTTATTTACACTGATGTTGAATCTGATATTTCTGCTGGTACTGCAACCGCAAGAGCTGTAAAGGTATCTTTGTTTCCGATCATCCCATCAATCACTTGGAATTTTAAATGGAATCAATGAAAACTTTGAATAAAATATTTATTGGACTTTTATTAGGTTCTGTGTTGAGTTCTTGTGAACAAGAATTTACTCCTGATATAAAGGAGAGTCCAGACCAAATAGTGGTGGAAGGACGTATCGAGGCCGGTGAAAATATTTTACCACCCTACGTTATACTTACCAAAAGTATCCCGTTTTTTTCAATCCTAGATCCTGATCAACTGGATGAATTATTTATAAAGAATGCTGAGGTTTCAGTTAAAGTTGATGGCAAGGTTTATCCATTTACCGAATTGTGCTTGAATGATTTAACTGCTGAACAAAAGGAATTATTTGCAGCTGCTTTGAATATCAATCTCGATAGTACATCAATCAATTTTTGCGTTTACATTGATCTCAGTTTTCAATTGATCGGGGAGATTGGCAAGTCGTATGATCTGCTTGTTAAAACCGATCAAAAGAGCCTGACTGCCACTACTACAATTCCCCATTTTATACCACTGGATTCTTTTATATTTGTTCAGCCACCTGGTCAGTCATCAGATACATTGAGACAACTTCAAGTTTATATCACTGATATTCCCAATGAAGCCAACTTTTACAGGTATTTCACATCAATAAATGAAGGACCCTTTATTCCTGGTTTTCAATCGGTAGAGGACGATAAATTTTTTGATGGACTGCAATTTAAATTTCCTTTGCCTAAAGGCGAACCTGTAAATGGCGGGTTTAATCCAGTTTCATTCGGACTTTACCGAGTAGGGACCAATGTTCGAATCAAATGGACAACTATCGATAAGGCACATTTTGATTACTGGAATACTTTGGAGTTCAACAGAAACAACCAGGGACCTTTTTCTTCTTATACCCGTGTAAAATCCAATATAAATGGAGGTCTAGGTATTTGGGGTGGATATGCAGTAAGTGAATATAAAATTGAAGTAAAATAACAGATATGAGCAATGTAGTAAAAAAACACTCAGATATCATTCTGAGAATTGGTTTAAGTGAAGAGAATGTTCCCAACAGCATCGAATGGAAAGCTGATGAAAATCCTGAATCTCAAAATTTTCAGGCATCTAAAGCATTTTTGCTTTCATTATTTGATGGTGAAACAAAGGATACTTTGAAAATTGATCTTTGGACAGAAGATTTTCAAGTCGCTGAAATGGATAGCTTTATGTACCAGACATTAAGAGGATTGGTTGATACGTATCAGAAGGCTACCAAGAACGACAAAATGGCTTCCGCCTTTAAGCAATTTGTCCAATTCTTCGGTGAAGAAACGGAATTGTTGCCAAAAGCTCAAGAACCAAAATAACTCAAGCTTCCTCCGACCCAAGTTTTGTTTTTATTGAATTTTACGCCAATAAGCTCTCCTCTGCTTAAACGTGTGAGATTTGTTGTTGGTATTGCATTTGGTTGGTTATCAGGCCATAACATCATAACCCGAACTTCCGCTTTTACCATTCCATCAAGTGATTGTAATCCAGGATAATACTCTACCTTGCGTTGAAGTATATAATTGGATGGATCATCTAGTCCAGCTAGGTCTTCAGGTTTTACGTGAAAAACAACTCCTGTACCTGAAAATCCAAATAGTGGTTTCAAAACAAAATTTTCAAGATCAGCTGGTATATCATTCATTTGATTCACAAACCAAGTTTGAGGTACGAATTCGGATTTAATAAATGGTAAAGTGAATTTACTTAATTTAAAAAACCAATTTGGATGGCCAGCCCATGTGACATCGAGTTCATCGGTCCATTCAAATTTTGCTTTCAGGTGAGGTCTTTGTGCCCAATCCTCAGCAATCACTCGGTTATAAATTCGCTTTATAAGAACTGGATTTCCTTTGGAATCATTATAATAGAGCTTGTTTTTAATTTTGTAAAGCTCAGTTACACAACAGGTTTTTATGCCCAATACTTGCTCAGCTGCTATAAAATCAACGTAAGTAGCCTGTTTTTCAGGCTCAAGTTCCAATAGTATAACTTCATGTGGTTGATGGTCAGCCAAAATAATATCTGAAAGTAATTGTTTGAAATTTTCTCTGTCCATCCCCGGAAAATAGGAACTTAATTCTGAAGGAATTTCATAAGAAGCGCGGTATAAGGAGTCAAAAGCGAGCTGGAAAAAAAATATGGAGGGAAAACCTTGAAGTTCGATCAACATTGGATGCAAATCGCCTTCTGTATTTTTGCATACTGCAAAATCAGCTACAATGAAATTTGGATGTGAAGATTCACCTTTGCAATTCCATTTATTTGGGATTACTTTATTTGCTAATTCTATATAGTTTTGATCCTTAAGAACTTCAATCACTTCTTGCGATGCCTTAACCAGCTTTCCTTGGAAGGTTGAATCAAAAAAAACTGGAGTTTCAGCAATTCTAAAACCTGCCTCTGTTCCAAATTGTTGGATGATAGATTCTAATAGCTTTTCGTATTTTTCATCTGTGAAATTCTCATTGAATACTTGACGGTATTTGTTATGCATGAGTACAAAATTAGGCCTTTGTCACCAATTAAGTTGATGATATTGATAGTTTCTTATTAATTTTTGCCTTTAATTTTTCCCTGTCAAACTACCTTGAGTTTCGGTAACGATTTTCATGAAATTTGGTAAAATCGTTTTGTTGATCTGAGCTATGCTGTTTGTAGTTGAAAAAATTACATCTAATTGATCAAGCTCTAATGCAGAAAAGCTCTTGAGAAGTTCAGGACGTGTATGCTCACTTCTTAGGTTGCTCAACATTCCTGGTCTATCTGCTTCAGGATGAAACTGAGTTCCATAAACATAATCTGAAAATTTGACAGACATAATTGCAATTTCATGGTTGCCTGAAGTATTGGGTGGAAAGGATTCTAAAGCCAAGATTTCTGCTCCGGTTTTTATCAAAGATATTTTTATTGGGTTGATAACAGAGAAATACCTAAATTCAGCAGCTTCAAATTCATCTTCTAAATCATTCAATAATGGATCAAATTGTCCATTTGATGACTTGCTAATCTTTGTAAGTCCAAATGTAAACCGATCGCGTTTGACAATTTGACCCAAATTAAAGTGTGCACATAACATCTGAAAACTGTGACAGATAGCAAAAAAATACTTTGGATCATTGGGATTTCTACCGTTGTGATCAGTCAAATTATCTATAAGATTGTAATAGGCTGGTGTCCAGTTTAAATCCAGTTCCAACGGATTACCCGGTCCCCCGGATCCTATGTATATATCATATTCCAAGGACGGTATTTCATGTTTCGCCCTAACATTAAACATATTGATTTCAGTGATGAAGTCATAGCTGCCCAACCAGTCCGTAATACAGCGAATGCCATGTTTTCCTGGAAGATTATTGTACATGTCTAAAATGGCGACTCTCATTGCAATTAACTTTTGTAAGAAGCCGCAAAGCTAAGATCTTTCTACTAAAGGTGCAGGATTGTTGACAATAGGTAACATAGATTGTAATGATTGTTCCTTTAAATTCCTAAATTTGCATTTCAAAAAATAAAACATGGCTACATTCGAAAAAAGAGCAGCACCCAAAAGGCCAGCAAACTCAAGAACACTAATTGTATTGTTGTTGCTTTTAGTTTTACTAGGTGGTTGGTTGTTGCCAAGTATTATAGGTTTTTTCAAAGATGGTAAGCAAACAGGGAACATATCTGGTGATTCAGGACTAACAAAAGAAGAAGTGTTTAGAAAAGAAGGAGAATTAGTTTTTAGAGACGTTACCACCCAAGCCCTAAAAGCCAAAATTGATATCGAAATTGCTGATAATGATGGTGAAAGGATGAACGGGTTGATGAACAGATCTGTCATGTCAAGTGATCAGGGCATGGTTTTTATAATGGAGAGCAACGTACAACAAAGCTTTTGGATGAAAAACACGATTTTATCGCTCGATATCATTTATGTTGGGCAAGATAAGAAGATCGTGTCTATTCAAGCCAACACTATTCCTTTTTCGGAAGCCCCCTTGCCTTCAACAGGTCCTGCACTTTATGTGGTAGAAGTAAATGCTGGATTTTCAAAAAGTTATAATCTAAAAACTGGTGATTCAATTGAGTTCAGTAGACAATAAATAGTTTGTTTAAAAATATATCATGAAAAAAATTACATCAGTTTTGCTTTTGAGTTTTGTGCTATCTGGCTTATTATCAGCACAGCCAATTATCTTAACTCCGGAATACCTATGGAAGCTGGGTAGAGTAGGGTTAGAAGATATCAGTCCCGATAAATCTTCGGTGTTGTTCGGAGTAACTCGTTATGATGTTGAATTGAACAAATCTTCCAGAGATTTATATACTCAAAATATAGGTTCAGAAGTTTCGGAGCTAATTACCACAGAAACTGGTTCTGAATATAACGCCAGATTCAACAAGGATGGAGGTAAAGTATATTATCTAAAGGGAGATAAACTATTTGAGTTAACACTTTCTACTAAAGAAGCAAGACAGGTTAGTGAAGAGCAAATGACAGGATTTCAACTGAGTAAAGACAACAGTATGATCTTATTTACTCGAGACGTAAAATTTAAAAAGACAACTCAAGAAATTTATTCTAATTTACCAAAAAACACGGCAAGAATTTATGACGATCTGATGTACAAGCATTGGGATCATTTCGAGGATGAAAACTTTAGCAATGTATTTTATGCTAAGTTCAGCAATGGCGGCTTGGAAGGCACTCCCGTTAATATTATGAACGAACCATTTGACAGCCCACTCAGTCCCATGGGGGATATTGGACAAATAACCTGGTCTCCAGACGGAAAGTTCATAGCATATACTTGTAAGAAAAAATCAGGCAAAGAATTCGCCCAATCAACAAATTCTGATATTTATCTCTATAATGTTTTAAGCAAGAAAACTGACAATATCAGTTACCCGAATGCCGGATATGATACAAATCCTACTTTCTCGCCTGATGGAATATTCATAGCCTGGAATAGTATGCAACGCGACGGATTTGAGTCAGATAAGAACAGAGTTTTTTTTATAAGAATTGGTGACAAGGTAAATGTAACAGATGCTACCAAGTCTATTGAATTTGAAGCTGACGCGCCCAGATGGTCAGCTGATGGAAAGAGAATATACTTTACAATAGAAAAGCAAGCAACTGTTCAATTGGCATATTATGATATCTTGAGGAAAGAGGTTTCTCAATTGACAGGTTCTGATCAAAATTATGGCTCATTTGTATTGGGTAAAGATTTGATTGTAGCCGAAAAAACAAGTTTAAGCAGCCCTTTGGAGCTGGTAGTAGTAGATATGGATGGACGTGAAGCGAACTTTACGACTGTAAACAAAGCCGATTGGGAGAGAGTAAGTAAAGGTGATGTCAAAAAAAGAATGGTGACTACCAGTGACAAGAAGAAGATGTTGGTTTATGTAGTTTACCCTCCGGGATTTAGCCCAACTAAGAAGTATCCTACCTTACTATATTGTCAAGGTGGGCCTCAAAGCGCTGTAAATCAGTTTTTTAGTTACAGATGGAACTTGCAATTATTGGCAGCCCAAGGATATATAGTTGTCGCGCCTAATAGAAGAGGTTTGCCTTCATTTGGTAGAGCCTGGAATGACGATATTAGTGGAGATTACGGCGGGCAAGCAATGACTGATCTATTGAGTGCTATTGACGATATTTCAAAGGAACCTTACGTTGACAAGGCGAAACTTGGTGCATTGGGTGCAAGTTTTGGTGGCTATTCGGTTTATTGGTTGGCAGGCAATCACAACAAGCGATTCAAATCATTTGTGGCTCATGCGGGTATGTTTAATTTTACAAGCTGGTATGGTACTACAGAAGAAGTGTTTTTTGGCAATTGGGATTTAAAAGGACCTTATTGGGATAAGTCTAACAAAAGCTATTCAAAATTCTCTCCCCATCAGTTTGTTAATAAATGGGATACTCCAATTTTGATAACTCATGGCGAATTGGATTACAGAGTACCAGTTACAGAAGGTATGCAAGCATTTCAAGCTGCGCAATTGAAGAATGTTCCTTCGCGAATGGTCTTGTTTCCTGACGAAAATCATTGGATTAAGTCTCCTCAGAACACCATTTTATTCCATCATGAAATTATAAATTGGTTGAACAAATACCTTAAATAGATTTGATAATTAGCTGACTTACGGTTGTTCTTATTTTTATATCTGTAATTTTAATAATGTAAATACCGGAACTCAAACCACTTAAGTCAATTGCTCCATTACCTTTCATATTCTGTTGCAATAACGGAGTACCATTAATTGAATTGATCTCAATTGAATAGCTATTGGCAGCATCTGAAAAGATAATATTCAGGGGCCCATGAGTTGGGTTTGGAAATATGTTGAAGTTTTGAATATTTGTTAGATTGTTATTGAGGAATGTTGTTATTCCGCAACCTTCAATCAACTGCCCACTTAAATACCTTTCTTGGGCTGGAATTTGGTTCATTTTATAATCTTTCGGATAGCCAATCAATGGCAAAATTTTCGATTTTAGAAAATCTGCTGTTGGCATTAAGTACATGGACTCAATGGCAATATTCTCTGTTCCCACTGGTGTACAAGTACCTTTAACATTATTCCCATAAGTGTAGTGATTGCTGCCATTCAATATATATCCTAAAAAGGGAATTGATGCTGTTATTTCGTTTCCGATGAAATTCTGAGAATCTGACGCCGGATTATTATTCATAAAAATCCCGTATGTCTCCAGTCTGTTTCTGAAAAAAGTATTGAATGGGCCATTGTCTTTATGTGAATCGTCAATGACCAGATTTTGGGCTACATTCCCCTCAAATAAATTTGCAAATGGATAATTACCGTGACAAACTAAATCACCGGAGCTGTTGGAGGGAAATGAGGTTCCTGTCCAAAATGGATCAATGGAGTAGTTATAGGCATATACATTTCCATTGGCTCCTGATTGAAGCAACATAGAATGTCTCAGCTTTCTAAAAATATTATTTTCTGCTTTACATGCTCCACTGCCACTCATAAACACCACCCCATATCCTTTTCCGCCGCCGCCATAATCATTGGCTTCTTGAAAATACGAATCAGAAATTTCAATTTGAGCACTAACATCCGAACGTACATGTCCAAAATTGCAGTAATGACTATTAACAGATTCAACAAAGCAGTTTCGAGCATATTGAAAACCTATATTGGCAGAGGTTCCTAACGCTGTATCAGTTCTTTCAATTGACAAACATACAATGCCACACCATTCGATTGGTTTAATTTTGCGAGCTGTTGAATGGTTGGAAATAAGGAATTCTCTACGGAATCTACCTTCAATACAAATTGTATCATTGTTCTTGTCCTTTACATTGCAAAGTTGACCTACATGCCCTCTTGCCCATGAATTATTTACAAGCGAACTGTCATTAAATTGAATGTAAAGGAAATCATTTGAATTGAAATCAGATTGAGCGATGAAAATTGAATCATTTAAGTTGATGTCGTTTTGGATGTTGAAGGTTTGATTAGTCCACTCTCCATATATTTGAAAAGCATCTTGCTCCAGATTAGGATCAAGATCAAAAATTAAGGACGTATTTTGATATCCATCCCCTTGAATTAGGATAGAATCTATGAGGGAAATAGGTTTATTGAACAAAAAAGTTCCTTGTCCAAGCATGATTCTGGCACTTTGATTATTTGCAGACTGTATCGCCAAATTCATGGCTTGGTCACATGATATTAATCCAGTACTGTCCACCCCGAAATCACTCAGAAAAATCATCTTTTGATAGGTGGGTTTTGTTCCATTTAATCCTGCACCTGACCAATCAACAATCCTATTGGTTGGAATTACTTGCGCATTAGTCAACCCCATAAAAGGTACTAAAATAACTACTAAAAGATTACGGAAAGATAGTTTCATGAGCGCTTAAGTTAAGAATAATTTACTTTTGTGTTTTTTTCATGATGGACATCAATAAACTTCTCATATTTTTAAGTCTTTTGGTTGTTGTCTCATACTTGTTTGAAATTATATCTGCAAGGTTGAGATTACCAACTGTATTGTTTATGCTAGGCGGTGGGATAGCATTAAGATATTTTAGTGATGCATTTAGTTTAACTGAAATTCCTGTTCAAAAGTTTCTTCCCTTTGTAGGAACTCTAGGCTTAATATTAATTGTTTTGGATGGTGCCTTAGAACTTAAGTTGTCCAATGATGACTGGCCGAGATTACGACGTATTCTTTTGACTTCTTCGGCAATAACTTTAAGCTCAATACTCCTATTTACAATTGGGTTTATGAATTTCTTCCAGGTGGATTTTACGAAAGCTTTTATAAATTCCATACCTTTTTCTATCATTAGTTCTGCCATAGCCATTCCTGCGGCGAATAGATTCAGGCTCAAAGTCAGAGATTTTACAGTCTATGATTCCACATTGGCTGATATTATAGGAATCCTTTTGATCAACGCAGCATTAATTCCTGACTTTCCCAACATCTTTACAGGGGTGCATATTGTTTGGGAAACAATAAAGATCATTACAGTATCGATAATATTATGTTTTTTTCTGTTGTATTTGATGGAATACATAACTACAAGGATAAAGTTTTTTATGATAATTTCGATATTGACTTTAGCTTATGGAATTGCTAAAGAATTGCATCTGTCCGCTCTAGTACTCATTTTGTTTTTTGGCTTGTTCATCAACAATGCTGAATTATTTATACCAAAACAATTAGAAGGGGTTTTCAAAATAGAAAGATTGGACAAGCAATTGGAATTGTTGAAATCACTTCTAGCTGAAACCTCATTTGTATTGCGAACCCTATTTTTTGTAATGTTCGGTTATTCAATCCACATTGAGAATATGATGGACCTAGAAGTTTGGAAGATGGCTTCAATAATTATGATCATTGTTTATTCCTTGAGATTCGGCTTTATATACTTCTTGAATAAGGAAGTTTTATTTCCGACTGTTTTCATTGCACCGCGTGGATTAATTAATATCTTACTTTTTTTGGGTATTGCTCCTATTCATAAAATATACGGACTAAATGATAATGTTTTATTGGCAGTAATAGGTATTTCGGCAAGTAGTTTATTGTTAACCAACTACGGTGAGAAAAAATTACATAACTCCATCCAAACGTAGTATTATAAAAGAGAAATGGCTAAATAAAAACACCTCACAAATTCATTTGCAAGGTGTTTTTTAAAATATTTGTAGTTGGATTACCAGATGGAAATTCGATCTTCTATTTTACGATACATCTTGTTGTCCATTTTTACATCAAAGGCATTGTACCAGGGTGTAAAATTACTCAATGCACCATTGATTCTGAATTCTTCAGGAGAATGCACATCTGTATTAATTCGATTCATTTGAAACTTGACTGTGTTTTTTGAACGCCAAATTTGTCCCCAGCCGAAGAAAAATCTTTGGTCGGGAGTAAATCCATCTATCAAATCAGTTCCTTTTCCTTGAGCGGTTTGTTTGAAGGCATCATATGCAATTGCTATTCCTCCAATATCTGCGATGTTCTCCCCAAGTGTCAGGTCGCCTTTAACATGGACAGTATCAAAAACCGTAAATGCACTGTATTGAAGAATTATCTTATCAGCTTTAACCTTGTAATTATCTGCATCTTGCTTCGTCCACCAATCGCCAAGATTACCTGAAGCATCATACAATCTTCCCTGATCATCAAATCCATGTGTCATTTCATGACCAATTACTGCACCAATTGCGCCATAATTGACTGCATCATCTGCTTCAATGTCAAAGAAAGGAGGTTGAAGAATTCCAGCAGGAAAAGCAATTTCGTTGGTTTGAGGATTGTAGTATGCGTTTACAATTGCAGGAGACATCAACCATTCATTTTTATCTACTGGTTTTTGTAATTTTGCAATCATCTCCATATATGAAAACATGTTTCCATTTATGACATTTTGGATAAAACCTGTTCTGGTTACCTGCAATTTGGTGTAGTCCTTCCAAATGTCTGGATATCCTATCTTTAACAGCATCCCATTAAGTTTGGTAATGGCCTTGTCTTTGGTTACTGAATCCATCCAATCAGCTTGTTTGATTCTCACTTCATAGGCAGCTTGAAGGTTTTTTACCAATTCTAGCATTTTCGTTTTTGCGGCAGCAGGGAAATATTTCTCAACGTAAACTTGACCAATAAGCTCTCCTAATTTACCATTTACGAGATTGACCATTCTCTTACCTCTTTCTTGTTGTTTTTTCTGTCCACTGAATTCTTTGGAAAAATTGAAAGCAACAGTCTGAAAACGCTTACTCAAATAAGGAGCTAAACCATTAATATATTCCAATTTCAAGTAATCCTTCAAAGTTTGAAGAGATGTTTTGGCCAAAATTGTATTCAAAGACTTGTAGAATTCTGGCTGACCCATCAAGAATGTATCCTCTTGTATTCTCAGGTTTGTCTGAATATTATCGAATCCAAGATTAGGAATCATTTTTGCTAATTGAGAAGCCGTGAATTTATTATAATTCGCTTCAGGATCTCGTAGTTCAATATTATTTTTCGATACTTTAGCTAATTCTGTTTCAAATTCAAAAATTGCTTTTGAAGTTTGTCCAGCTTTCGCCTTATCGTAGCCAATATATTCAAACAACTTGCTTATGTAGTTCTTGTATTCTACACGGATTTTTTCTTTGTTGGCGTCGTTGTCAAAGTAATAACCTTTTTCAGGTAAGCCTAATGATGCTTGTCCAAACTGTGCGATCACTTTTTCACTATTCTTATCATCTTGGTAAGCGTAAAATCCAAATAATGGGTCAAAACCTAGGGTGTGCATAATCGAAGCCTCTTTGATAATGCCTTTTAAATCTTTGATAACATCAACACGGCCAAAATATTTTTTGACAGGATCGAAGTCCAATCTTTCAATTGTATTTGTATCCATCGCTGAAAAATAAAAATCACCAATCTTTTGTTGAGGTGAGCCAATTTCGCTTGCAGCTTTTGCAGCTTCCTCCATAATCAAACGCAGCTTCTTGTTGTTTTCTTCATTCAAGGTGATAAAAGAACCCCAACGAGACTGGTCTCCAGGTATTTCTGTTGTTCGCAACCAAGTTCCGTTGATGTACTGGTTAAAATCATCGCCTGGCTTGAAGGATTTATCCATTCCTGTGTAATCAAATCCCTTGGATTGTGCAATCAAAGAAATCGAAGAACCAATAATCACACTAGCCAAAAGTGCTAATCTAAATCTGATCATAATTTACTTTTAAAAATTTTGTACAAATATAAATCCATTGAGGCATTAAAACCTGAATATCCGACTATTTGCTGAATCAATCAGATCAAAGCACTACCATTTAAGTTTTCTGATGGCTGGTATATATCGGTATGTAACTACAACGGATAAGGAGGTCATTATTGCACCAAAAATGACAGACGGTACCAAGCCCATAATTTTTGCCGCAAATCCTGATTCAAAGCTTCCCAATTCATTGCTCGATGATATAAATATTCCTTCTACGGCTGATACTCGTCCACGCATATCATCTGGCACATACATCTGCATAATAGTATGCCGAATGAAAACACTAACATTATCCGCAGAGCCACTCAGTGCCATCATTGCCACGGAAAAAATAAAGTTGGTCGAAATGCCAAAAAGAAAATTGGTGAGTCCAAACAAAAGTACTGAAGTAAGTAGGGTTATTCCTACTTTGCCTTTCAATGGCTTGGACGCTATTATCAAGCCTGATATTAAAGAGCCTGCAAAAGGTGCTGCTCGAAGTATCCCAAGCCCTGTAGCATTTATGTGCAATATTTCAGCTGCAAAGACAGGTAGAACTGCCACTACTCCTCCAAATAAAACGGCGAAAAGATCCAATGATATTGCTCCAAATACTACTTTATTACTAAAAACAAATTTTATCCCAGAGGACAAGCTGGCAAATAAATTCTCTTTGATTTGGTTGACCACAATCCCTTTTTCACGAATGAGTATCACGCAAATTATTGCAATCACGTAAATTAAGCAAGCCAATAAGTAACAATTTGAAACTCCAAGTGGATCATAAAGGATACCAGCCAATGCAGGTCCAGTAATTGCAGCAAAATACCAGGTATTCACATTCCATGCAATGCTGTTCTGAATATCGTCGCCTTTAATAATATTTGCTCGTAATGCGGAGTTTGCTGGAAATAAGAAGGCTCTGGCCACTCCAGTGATGGCGTTAATCAGGTAAATAGGCCACACAATCTTTTTTATACCACCGACCAACTCATAGTGTGACAAAAAATACAAACTGACAAAACAAGACAACAAAAGCAATTGAGAAACCAATATGATCTTCTTTCTTGAAATTCGATCGGCGAAATGACCACCAAACAAGGTTGAAGCCATAAATGGAAGAACTTCAAAAAGCCCAATAAGTCCTAACGCTAAAGGATCTTTGGTAATAGCATAAACCTGCCATGCCATGAGCGTGGACACCATTTGAGCTCCAAAAGTGCTAAAAAATCTTACCCCAAGGAAATACTTGAAGTCCCTATTCTGAAGTGCCGAAAATAGTTGCTTTCCTGCCATAATGCAAAGAAACAAACTTTAATGCTTTTGGGTCGAAGCGAAAGTGTTTCCTTTCAATTTGAAGAGATCGTTTTAACCCAAATTCAGCCTTAGACGCTAAATCGACGAAATTTTTGCTTGTTCCAAAAATTTGTTGGGTCTGACGACTCCTATAATCCCATCAGACTCGTAGGAGGTAAGACCTCAACAAAATCAGATATTTTCATCGCCCCAAAGGTTAAAATCAGGTTTTGGATCACGTGTATATATTTGTTGGGTTTCTTTGTTCTTATGAAATATTATTTCTTGGATGCTTTGTACTTTTGCTAAAATTGATAATTATGTCTGATTCAAGTAAAATCAAATGTCCCAATTGTGGAAATGTAATCAATGTTCAAAATATTCTTGCTCATCAACTTGAAGAAGATATCAAACAGAAGTATCAATCTCAACTGGATGTCGAAAAAAAGAGATTTGAGCAAGAACAAATAAAGCTGAGTCAGGATATTTCTAATTTTGAATTGAAGAAAAAGCAGGAGAATGAGCTATTTCAAGAAAGATTAGACAAGCAACTCAAAGAAGAACGTATCTCTATTGAAACCAAAATAAAAGCCAAACTTGCCGAAGAACAGTCTGATCAATTTCAAGCCCTGCAAAAGGAACTTAATGAAAAGTCCGAAAAAATTAAAGAATTGAATAGGACCAAAGCTGAAATTGAAACTTTAAAACGCGAGAAATCTGAGCTGAGAGAAGCTGTAGAAGCTGAATCTCAAAAGCGCCTCAACGATATTCTGTCAACCGAAAAAGAAAAGATTAAGAAATCTGAAGAAGATAAAAATGAGCTTCGATTCAAAGAACTGCAAAAGCAGTTTGAAGATCAAAAACGACTTACTGAAGAAATGAAGCGAAAGCAGGACCAAGGATCCATGCAACTTCAAGGTGAAATATTGGAGCTTGCTGTAGAAGAATGGTTGGTTAATCAGTTTCCTCTGGACACAATTGAGGAAATTAAGAAAGGTGCGAGGGGAGGAGATTGTATCCAAATCGTGAATACCCGAAGTCGGCAAAATTGTGGAACTATATATTACGAAAGCAAGAGAACTAAAGATTTTCAAGCTATCTGGATAGAAAAATTTAAAGCTGATATGCGTGAAAAGAATGCAGATATTGGTGTTTTGGTAACTGAAGCGATGCCCGCAGATTTAAGAAGGCTGGGACTAAAAGACGGCATTTGGATTTGCACATATGATGAATTCAAAGGACTTTGTACTGTTTTGCGTGAATCGATTATACAATTGAGCATTGTAGCAAGCACACAGGAAAATAGGGGAGACAAAATGCACATGCTGTATGATTTTTTAACCAGCAACACTTTCCGTATGCAGGTCGAAGCAATAGTGGAGGGCTTTTCTTCAATGAAAGAAGGCATGGAATATGAAAAACGAGCAATGCAGCGCATTTGGAAAGAACGCGAAAAACAGCTTGAAAAAGTAATCACCAATACCATAGACTTTTACGGTTCCATAAAAGGAATTGCTGGAAATGCAGTGCAGTCTGTTAAAGCATTGGAATTACCGGATGCTTTCAAAGAGGATGAGCCACTTGATTGATAAGCGTAGGTAATGTTTTTTATTTTTCAACTCTTTGCAAGTCCAAATCGTGAAAGTCGAAACTAAAGTCAATATTTGGTGAAATTCCTTTCATTTTTATGCTTTGTGCCTTTCCCTTTTCATCTAAAGTGCACATTGCAAATGCATCACAGTTCATGGCTGTGTATTCCCATTTAATCGCAAATGTATTTGCATTGTAATAAAGCATAGGGCCATTCAATTTTGGAGATCGGTAAGATTTTATCCAAAGTTGGTTTTCTTTCATGAAGACTTCCATTTTGCCAAACCATTTGTCTTCATATATTCCAATATAGTCTTCGTTGGGTATCTTTATATTTTTTGAAGACTCTACTTTTTTCCAAGTAGCTTGGGTAACTTCATCGCCTTTTTCTTTATTTTTAGTAAAATACGTTGCATATTTATCAACCCAACCAAAATCATCCAATCCCAAATAACTATCGATTAAAGTGTTTGAGATTGCACGTAATAGTCCACCACCTCCGCTCTCAGTATTTGTCAATATTACAATGCCCAGGTTCATATCGGGTACCATCGTAACAATTGATAACATGCCTGGGAGCCCACCTGTATGTGAAACACTCAGATTTCCTTTCATGTCTGAAAGATTCCATCCCAACCCATAGCCGTTGAAATGAGAATTGTATCTTGGAAATGTACTGGTTTCTTCAACAGTATGAAGGCGCCACATTTCACGCTGATTTTTCATTGAAAACAAGCTGGATTTTAATTCATGACCATATTTTCCATTGTTGAGTTGAACCAATATCCATTTTGTCATATCAGCTACATTTGAATATATGCCACCTGCGGCACTACCAATTCCTACGTCATAGGCATCAATAGTTTTTATCATTCCGGATTCTGTTGAATGAGGAATGGCAAGGTTGTTTCTATCGGTCAACAGACTTCCAACAAATGTTCGATTCATCTGTAATGGTACGATAATTCTTTTTTGAGCAAATAATTCATAGCTGATTCCGCTGACACGAGCAATTATTTCACCTGCTACGATGTAGAGTAGATTGTCATAATCGAACTGTGTGCGGAAAGCTGATTTTTGTTTGAAGTGCTGAAAGCTTGTGACCACATCTTTAACTGTAAAATTTGAGCCATCAGGAAAAAACATCAGGTCACCTACACCTAACCCAAGTCCACTTCGGTGCGTTAACAAATCCTGAATGTTGAAGTTTTCGGTTATGTAATCGTTGTACATCTTGAATTCTGGAATATAGTCTTTGACCTTATCTGTCCATTTTAGCCTGCCCTCATCCTCCAAAATAGCCAAAGCGGCAGAGGTAAAAGCCTTGGTGTTGGATGCTATTTGAAAGTTGGTGTATTCATTTACTGGTTTGCTTGTAGCAACAGAAGCTATGCCGTATCCTCTCTGGTGAATTACCTTGCCGTCTTTAACTACAGCAACTGCAACTCCTGCTACTTGAAATTTTTTCAACGCATCTGTGACCAAAGAGTCGATTACTTTTGGGGCAATTTGCGAAAAGGCTCCATTCCCAAAAATAAAAGAAAAGATCGCCACAAACAAGAGGATTTTTGTATTTTTTAGCATGTTTTAGAGATTTACCAAGATTTTATTTGATTCGTATAAAATGGAAAGCACTGTAAATTAAGGGGTTTATTTTAATCTATTGCTAGACTTATGAAATTTAATAGTCTTCTGGCGTTAAAACCATGTATCTTAAATACCCTGCCCAAAAGTCTGTAAATTGTTATCAAGGACAATTTCGGAAAATTTCTTTCGTCCCTAGGGTTTTGATTCAATAGGGCATTGGAGTGTATGTTTATTTTTTTATCGAACGTAGATTGGTAAAGCCTTTCAATATCATCTGTCCGAATATAAACCTAGCTATAATTGTTTGGGACAAGTGCTTTGAATTCAAAAAAATGAATTTCAATATTGTCTTTTTCTACCATGAGGTAACTATCAAATTCCCCATTGCCAAATACTATAAATCCAGGTTTGTTTAGATAGTATTCCTTGTGATTACTTTTATTTCACATCCGCAATTTAAAGATGATATTGGTCAGCATATTTTTCTAAGGCTTTAGTTAAAATTATTAGGATTTTTCAGAATTAAATCGCTGCGAAAATTAGCCAGAACCTCAATGACATCTCGTGCTAGTACTTTGGTATTTTGACCGGATAGTAAATTGGGCAATAAAAGCAATAAGGATATTATTCTTAGCATGATTTGATTTAGAGAGTAGCTAAAATTAATCAATTTCTTTGAATCCGTCAATTGATCTGCGGTCTTTCTTGGTTGGTCTACCAATTCCCTTATCTCGGAATTCTCCTTTTTTGCCTGCCAAAAACCAGGCTTCAAATTTGATCATCTCTTCAGGGGGTGTTAAGTCACGATAGCATGTGATAGCAATGGGAGCACCAACGCGCTTTTCAATCGTTTCCAGAACTTCAAAGGTAAAGTTGAAGCCATTCTTCTTTACCATAATATGATCCCCGATTTTAGTCATGTAGGAGGCTTTCACACTCTCTCCGGCTACTTTGACTTGACCAGATTTACAGGCATCGGTCGATAAGCTTCTGCTCTTGAATAGTCTAATGGCCCAGAGCCACTTGTCTATCCTTACTTTAAGGTTTGACGACATTGTCCAAAAATGGTAGTTTAGGCTTAAGCTCTAGCAGTGCTTTATGCGTAATTTCAGCAATAAGGTAATCACGATACCATTTATTATCAACAGGTATTACATGCCAAGGTATCACAGATCTGTTGATTGCATCCTCGTAAGCCTCCATATAAGAATCCCAATGTTTGGATTCTTCCCAATCAGTGGCGTTGTGTTTCCAATTCTTCTCAGGGTCATCAATTCGTTCTTGTAATTTCTTTTGTTGCACTTCATGGCTGATGTGTAAATAAAATTTCAAGATGGTAGTACTATTGTCTTTTTCCAATAAGGTTTCGAAGGCATTGATTGCGTCGATTCTGGAATTAACCCGATCTTCATCTATCCATCTATGCACCCTTTGGATCAACACATCTTCATAATGTGAGCGATTGAATATCATGAAATATCCTTTTCGTGGGGCAATCTTGTGTATCCTCCATAAAAAGTCATGCGCAAATTCTTCTTCCGTGGGTTTTTTGAATGCATAACTATCTGTTCCAGAAATCCCACATTCACCAAACACGTTGCGGGTGGCTCCGTCTTTTCCACTTGCATCCATACCCTGTATTATAACCAGCACAGCGTGCTTCTCTTCCGCGTAGATTATTCTTTGAAGTTGACCAATTTTTTTAGCCAATTCCAAGGTCTTCTTTTCTGCCAATTCTTCTGTGATTTCATTTGGAGGAAGGGTAGAGATGTCTTTTAGTTTGATCATAATTGTTGCATTTATATTCCCATGCGATTGCGCTTAGCGAGATAAGTTTGCAATATCGGCATAAATCCTTTCTTGATATCAGCTTCTACCAATTCAATTTTAAACTGCAGGCATTTTTGACGCAAGGCCTCAGTTTGTTCATTGATCTGCTTGAGATAATGTTCTTTCACTTCGCCCGATTGTAATTTAATTTCAGCGCCACTTTCAACATCAACAAAAAGATATGGCCTGTTTTCGAATTCAAAATCCAATTCAGTACTTTTGTCGGTAACATGAAATAGGATCACTTCATGCTTGGCATGCTTTAGATGCTGTAATGCTGAAAAAAGAGCTTCAGGACTGTCGGAATCAAACATATCTGAAAAGATGATCACTAAACTTCTTTTGTGTAGCGTCTCAGCTACTTGATGCAGGGTATCCGTTATGGAACTACCTGTTTGATTAGGATTGCTGTTTAAAACTTTATCAAAGTAGGAGAGCATCAATTGATAATGCTGAACAGTCGATCTACAAGACGTTTGTGTTTGTATCCGGTCACCAAATAAAGTAATTCCAAATGCATCTCTTTGTTTCTTTAATAGATTCATAAGCGATGCTGCTGCCAGTACACTAAACCCTATTTTGGTATCAATTGATGGCTTAGTTGATACAGGATAATACATTGATGATGAAGTATCTATGACCAATTGACATCGCAAGTTGGTTTCTTCTTCATACTTTTTGGTAAAAAGTTTATCTGTCCTTGCATATACCTTCCAGTCTAGGCTTCTGGTGCTTTCACCCTGATTGTAAATACGGTGTTCAGCAAACTCAACAGAAAATCCATGAAAAGGGCTTTTATGCAATCCTATTATAAAACCTTCGACTACTTGATTTGCTAATAGTTCCAGATTGTTGAGTTCTTTGATACTCGTATTTTCTACTATTGCCATAATTATTAAATTGACTATTGTAAGAACGTGTAAATCTGTAAAAAGTAAACAAAAATGCCCCGACTAATTTTAGACAGGGCAATATTTCTTTTGATTTCGAATCAAATTAATTCAACATGCTATTGATTTTGTCAACCAAAACTTGTTTGGAAGCGCCTCCAACTTGTTTGTCAACTACTTCTCCATTTTTTAGGAATAAAATAGTAGGAATACTTCTTACGTTATATTTCATGGCAATATTAGGGTTTGTATCCACATTGAGCTTGCCAACTGTTACTCTTCCATCGTATTCTGTAGCCAATTCTTCAATAATAGGAGTGATTGCTCTACAAGGGCCGCACCATTCTGCCCAAAAGTCGACAACAGCTATTTCAGTAAGTGCTGTGTCACTAAAATTGCTGTCTGTAAATTCGAATGCCATTTTGTTAAATTTTATTAATGATATAAACATGCAAAAATAAATAAGGTTCCTGTATTCTTATCATTTTTATTTTTTAACCTTTGCTTAAGATTATGAAAAGTATAAATTGGAAGCATGTTGCAACATCTTGGTTTATCTTAATTGCGACAATCATTCTTTCGCATTTGAACGCCCAATGGACTGAATCTAAATACAGTGAAAGTATTTATCCTGCTTTGCACCAAACATTGTCATGGATTTTTTCCTGGACATCTTTTTCCTGGCTATTGATTTTTTTGTTGTACTTTTTGTATAAAACAATTGTTAAACTGATTGAAACTAAGGGATTAGAAGTCAAGCTTTTTGAATTTCAATTCCGAATGTTGTGGGTTGTTGCGCTGTTTTACATCCTATGGGGCTTCAATTATGGACGAATAGATTTAGAGTCGCGCCTTGGCTTAAAACATGAAGAAAGTCCTGATACCGCTTTCATTTCGCTCTACAAAAAGACCGTTGACAATTTAAATAGATTATCAGTGGCTGATTCAACAGCAAAAATGTCAAGTGTAGAGTCATTTCATGTCAAAGAAACTATGACTGCACTCGGATACAAACATCTTATTGAGAAGGTTTCCGTAAAGCCTGTTTGGCCCAAGGGATTGCTTTTGAGAATAGCTACTGCAGGGTTCTACTTTCCATACACATTTGAGGCCAATTATGATCCTGGATTGCATTTTCTTCAATTGCCATTTGTGAAGGCACATGAAATTGCTCATGCTTATGGTGAGCCTGAGGAATCTGCATGTAATTTTATAGCTTACATAGTTTGTTTCACTTCTGAAGATCCGTTAATTAACTATGCCGGTGAAATTGCATTGTATCAATACCTCAGACATCTGGTACCAAATGATATCGCCTCAAAAGGAAGATCACATTTAAAAACCAAAGTTATTGCTGATCTTGATCAAATAAAGCTTGAAATGGATAAGTATCCCGATATTCTTCCAGAGTTAAGGAACCTGATTTACAATGCCTTTTTGCAAATTCAGGGAATACATGAAGGTGAAAAGAATTATTCAAAGTTCGTTGATTTATTAATACGCTGGAACAACAAGAAATGAATTTGATTCGATTTTTAATAAGGTATAGCTTCGCTTGGCTGATTTGGTCAGCAGTTAACCGGTTGGTTTTTATGGTATTTAACATGAGTAATGGTTTTGAAATTTCATTAACTCAAGCTTTTAAATCTTTTATACTTGGATTTTATATGGATTTGAGTATTTGGGGATACATTATGATGCTCATATTACTTATTTTGACTTTGGGCATTGCTTTTTTTCAAAAAATCCCATTGAAAACTATTAAATGGACAAGTTTTTTCTTAATTGTATTGATATCGGCATTGTGTTCAATTGATACCATATTGTATAAAGAATGGGGATTCAAATTAGATGCTAGTCCCTTGATATATCTTGATAAAGCTAATGAAGCTAAAAATTTCTTGAGTATTAGCAATACCATTTACCAGGTATTGATTTTTTTACTTTTGGTAGTTTCAGGAGTTTGGATTTTTACCGTTATATGCTTGAGATACAAAAGCTTGATAATACCTAGAAAGCATATTCTGATCTCTTTGGCATTGTTGCCACTGATGATTTTGCCAGTTAGAGGTGGCTGGGGGACTATTCCGATGAACTTAGGGCAGGTTTATTTTTCCAAGAACACTTTTGCCAATCACACAGCAGTGAATACCTTATGGAATGTAATTTATTCATTGTCAGAGAAAGATAAACTTCAAACTTCTTACCATTTTATGTCAGAGATGGAAGAACTCAACATTATCAAGCCATACATGAATTTATCATGTGATTCGTTAGAAAGTGTACTCAATATTGAAAATCCAAAGATTCTACTGATCATGCTCGAAAGTTTCACGTCTAAGGTTCTTGATGTAAAATTGAACGACATAGAAGTTACTCCAAACTTAAATCAATGGATGAAAACGGAATTGTCTTTCACCAATATGTATGCAACTGGGGATCGCACAGATGAGGGATTGGTCGGTATTTACAGTGCTTTTCCGAGCCAGCCAACAAGTGCAATAATTCATTATCCCAACAAATGTCGAGATCTTCCTTCTTTATACACTCCCTTTCAAAAATCTGGCTACAAGACAAGATTTTACTATGGTGGGGATATCAGTTTTGCAAATATGGGACCATATCTTTACGCAATGGGTGTTGACAGTATTATTGATAAATCTCAGTTTTCACCTTCCAAATACAACGCAAAATGGGGTGTGCACGATCATTTACTTTTTGAGAAAATAGCTGATGATATAGCTCAAACCAAAGGTGATTTCTTTTATTCTGCTTTGAGTCTCAGTAGCCATCCTCCGTATGACGTTCCAAATGAAGTTGTGTGGGCTGGAAGTGAGGAAAAACAATTCTTGAATACAATGCACTATACAGATGAGTCCCTCGGAAAATTGATTGAAACTCTTAAAAAGTTACCAATATGGAAGGATTTGTTGATCATTTTGGTGGCAGATCATGGTGCTCGTTTACCTTATGATTCAGATTACTTTGAACCAATGCGATTTGCAATTCCTATGGTTTGGATGGGTGGAGCGGTAAAGAAACAAAAGAGGGTTGATCAACTATGTTCCCAGGTTGATATTGCGTCGACTTTGCTCCAATCTTGCAACCGAAATTCTGAATTATTTTCTAACTCTCGGAATATTTTATGTACAGATTTCCAACCTTTTGCGTTCTTCGCATTCAACAATGGCTTTACTGTGATGAAACCAAATTCTGAAATTGTTTTTTTGAACGATGGCATGAAATTAATAGAAGCAAAAGGAGATACCAGTCAGTTGTTGAAATTGGGAAAAGCCTATTTGCAGAACGTCACCCAAAGGTTTAAGAATTATTGAATTATTTGTAATTAGGAACGATGAGTTTTAAAAGACGTGACCAAATATTTCAATTTGTGGGGCAGATTGGATTCTATGGGTTATAAATTCCAAATCTCTAATATAAATGGTATTCCGTTTGCCAAAATAGTCCAAAGGAATTAATGACCGTTTTATAGGATCGTATGCAATAGCTTGAAATCCATAAGAAAGAAGTTGCTTATGAATTTGTATTTCGTTGAACCCATAACGTTCTCCTAACCCCATCAATTCTATGATTACAGCCTTTAATGTTTGGTTCTGGAGCAATTGTTGTGCACCCTTTATTACCTCTGTTTCGTAGCCTTCTACATCTATTTTTATCAGGATAGGCATTCGATAATTATTGATAAGGTCGTCTAATTTTTCCATTTTAACCTTTTGAGTGCATGAATCATTTTCTATAGATACATGATTGTTCATTCCGTCTTGAGTATTGCTTAAATTACATGTACCTTTTACGGATCCTAAGGCGATTGAAAAAGCATTAACTTTATCCGAGATGTTATTAAGCCTGATATTATCCTCCAAGTATTTAAATGTATTGCTTGTTGGTTCAAAAGCTAGGGTATCAGCTCCCACATGTGAACTTGCAAGGATCGAATAACTTCCAATATTTGCTCCTACATCAATGAATAGGTCTTCTTCCCTCAAAAAATGTAGTAGAAATCCCATATCCTCAAAGTCTTGCAAACCGCAATAAAGATTGCCAGTTGCACCAGTCATACTTCGTTTTACTATCAATCTTGATTTTATTGTCCACTGGTAAATGATTGGATAAGGATTCAGCCGAACAACAACTTGCCATTTTATAAAACGTATAATTGCTGCAAGCTTATTGGCCTGATTCAATGGGTGGGAAGTAATAGATTTAATTATTGAAAATATATTCATTTTTACTTTTGGAAATATTGCTTCATAAAATGACAAATTCCAACCTGATTTCTGTAGTAAAAGGCAAAATGTCGCAAATTTGAATATAGTGAATTTATAGTTCCCATATTACTCTATCTGTTTTGTACAAATCGATGAAAGTTTTATAAACTGGTTCAGATTGAAGAATTTCTTGATTCCCTAACACTATGACCTGATGTTTGGCTCTTGTCAAAGCCACATTAAATTTTCTATCTATTCCCTCAAGATTAATTGATAGAATTCCCTTTAATGTTCTGGAATGATTGGCACACATGGATATAATAATAATGTCCTTGGCGCCACCTTGGAATCTCTCAACGGTATCAATCATGATGTTTTCTGTTAAAAGCTCATCCTTTTCTAGGCTTTGCTTTATATTGGCTATTTGTGCTCTGAATGGGGTTATAATACCTACAGTGGGCCCATTCGGTATGTTGGCTAAACGCATCACCAACTTATGTATCATTTGTACTTCATCCGAATTATACTTTTCTTTTTGTTCATTCAATTGAGTCTTTGAGTCTATGAAAATAACTCGATTTGAGTTGTCTTCCCATTGTTTAAGGATAGCTTTGTTATGATCTAAACAAATTGCTGCGTTTTGTTGTGCTACACATTCAAGTTGATTTCCATAAAATATTTCATTTACAAACTTCATAATAGCAGGGTGCATGCGACCTTGATGATGCAGCATACCAATACTACTTTCCCAACCAGCAGAATTACATTTTCTATATAATCTTTCAAAAAGACTCATTGTAAAATCTTGAAACCCCAGCTCTTTGAGTTTGGAATTTTTGAAATGGGTTTGCCTTTTGGATTGGGTTATGATGGCGGGTAACTGATTGTGATCACCGATAAGGATGGTTTTTTGCATTTTCGCTAGGAAAGAAGCCATAGTAGTCTCAAGCACTTGAGATGCTTCATCTACCAAGGCAATTTTTAGGTTCAACAAAGTCCACAGTTCTGGTTTGCTTTGCAAGCTTGCCAAGGTGCCCACTATGATTCTTTTTTTTCGAAGATATTCCAGTAAATCTTTCCGATTGGTAATCTCACTAATTGCATTTTGCATAAGTCGTTCATGAAATTTAGGGCTGCTTCCATATCTTGAACCAATTCGGAGATAAGACTCCTTAATCATTGGATCAATTGATTCAATTGCTTCACATATTTCATCAGCGGCTCTATTCGTGAATGTAGCAATCAAAATAACTTCATCCGTTTCACGCCAATAATATTCCGTCAATGCTTTGAGCATTCTTGATGTTTTTCCAGTTCCAGGTGGCCCCCAAAGCAAATAATATGATTCGGCACAAATTGCCTCCTTATAGATCCTTAACTGGACGTCATTCAAGTATTTAGGTAAAAAATCGATATCAAAATTTAGAGATTGATTGGCTTGAACCTGGCCTAAAATGAGACTTCTCTTTTCTGAATCAGCTTCAACAAAATCGAACAATGCCTTGTATTGAGATCCAAAACTGCTATCCAATAAATCAGGTTCCAGATTCCAAAGCTGTTGAGTCATAAAAATTTGATCATTCAACTGACTAGATCTCAATCGAATTTCAATCTGCTCATGATCAACTGAAATTATAGTACATTTTAACAATTGTGATCCTATTTTGTGACGAGTCTCAGTACTTGGATAAAGAATTGCAATATCACCAACTCTAAAATTCACCAAAGTATTTTGTTCCAAATCTCTAAGAAGCTTCAGTTTAGGTTCCTTTTGATGAACATCAGCTTCGATGATTTTTAGATTTTTTAACAGGGAATAATTTTTTTCTTTCTCTTTATCGTTTAAAATCCACAGACTCGCTTGTCCATATTGATCAACTATGGTATTACCTAATTTGGCATTGCGCTGTTCTCTGGCTATTAGGGCAATACATTCTAAATAATATGAATATGATAATTCATCAAGCTTCACCAAAGATTGGGTTAACCTATTCCAGTCATTAGACACAAACCCATTTAAAACTGGAGCGCTATCAAGGTGCATTGACAATGTTTGATGAAAAGTTTCAGAGTTTAAGAAAGCCTGATCTCTCAAAATGAAATGATTTCTTTCATTCAAGGCTTCATATTGTTTGGAGCGAAGTGGGGGAGCATATCTCAGTCCCGTTTCACCTAACTTAGAATACAAAATGTAGCAACTGGGTGTTAGTCGACCGTTACTACTTGCCTCTATCAAAAGGTCATACAAAAGTGTCTGGTAATAATGCGAAGAGCTCAATCCATATTTATTCTCTTTGAAGGGTTTACCACTTTTTAATTCGACGATTGATGATTTTTCATCGGCACTTACTGCGAATAAATCCAATCGTCCTTGTATGCCCATTTGAGGAGAATAGTAACTGGGTTCTACAAAAATATCATTTCTGTGTAACCCGATTAAAGGAAACTTATAGTTGACCATCCATTGTAAGGTTCTGAAATGGTGCCTACAATTCAGAGCAAATTCTTGAACTTCATCATCAGACAGTAATGAAAATTCAATAGGGTAGAGCGCAAATAATTTGGGAAATAAAACCTCTAGGGTAGTTTGCGGATCGTCAATAAGGTAGTCTAAAAAAAGATTAGCTGCCTGGCCTTCCAACAGGCTTTTGGATTTTTTTGTTGGAAGCAATTTTTTTGTAAAATGGGCAAATGGTGCAGAATGTTGATCCGCTGTTGCCTCCGAAACCGCTGTAACATCTACCAAGTAGTCTGGTTCTATAATAATGCACCGTGGCAGGATCATTTGTCCCTCATAACTTGCATCAATTAACATCAGACTGATAGGTGGCTTCAGACATTTGCTTGCTTCCTCTAATGAAGATTTAAAAAAAGTCAGTTTTTCATGAAATATAGGAATGACATATATTTGGCTTTCATGAGTTTCATCCAACAAAATCCATTGGTTATTGGTTTGATCAATTTCAATCAAAGTGCATCGAATATTGGAAAAAACTGGACTTTTGTATGCGCCAAAATAGTTTTTAGTTATCAGTTTGAGATAAGCATAGTCGGGTGGGATGCCATCCGGATTAATTTCAGCCGCAAATTTTAAAAGGAGCTCTGTGTATTGTTGTATTAATTCTGTGTCCAAGGTTGAGTCTTTATTTTCAACATTGGATAAGGTATTTCGGAATTCTGCAATTCCTTTTCTTGTGGTATAATTGATCTTATACTGATGATAGACAAAGGATAATCTGCTAAATGCGGTATGAAAGTCAAGACTAGAATTTTCAGTTAATTGGGACAGTAAATCATCCATCCAAAATCCCAATAATTCAATATTAATTGTTGAATGATCAATACATGATATCTTTTTCCAAATATTTAGCTCTGTCATACTTTTTCTATCAAAGACGCAAATTATAGAAAATTCCACACGGAAATGGAATAAAATGAATATCAGCATGAAATATGTGTTGAGGTCTCAACTTCAAATCAACTATTAGTTTACAAATTGCTAGGTTTGGTTGAATCTGATTTAATTGTTAACTTATCCTTTAATCTAATACTCAAATGCAATAATATTCAAAGTAGCCTTATCTTTGAATCCATGTCAAATAAGTTTAGGATTGAGAAAGATTGCCTTAATTGTGGCAAAGATGTTGAGTCACGTTATTGCTCTTATTGTAGCCAGGCTAATACCAAACATCCTGAATCATTGGGTGGTTTCATCAGGCATTTTTTTGAAGACCTAACTCATTTTGATACAGGAATTTTTATATCTATTAGAAAGTTGTTATTCAGTCCTGGTGAATTGACAAATATCTTCAATAGCGGTCAACGAAAGAGATTCTTGCACCCTATAAGAATGTACATCTTTACAAGTATCATCGTGTTTGCTTTTTTCAACTTCTTGTCTCATACTTCAAATGAAAGAAATCTTGGCAAAGATGAGATCTCTGCGGTTGCGATAAAAGATTCTTTGAAGAAGGTCGGCGAGTTTAGTCAAGGCAATATCTTTTTTCATTCTGATAAAAATGGGAAGGTTCACTTATTAATGGACAATGTGGACTATACTATTGTCAAGAACAAAATTCTTAAAACAGATGGATTAAATGAGAAAATTGCTAAAACTCTTGCTTCTTCAATTGCAAAAAGTTACAAAAAAAATCCCAATAATTATATGAGTGCATTGTGGGATAATTATTTAACAAATCTGCCGAAAACCTTTTTGTTATTGATGCCCATTTTTTCTTTGTTGCTTGCTTTAATATATTTCCGAAGGCGGAGCTATTTCATGAATCATTTGGTTTTTTCCCTTCATTTTCACACTGCTGTTCTTTTTGTTGCAGTCTGTATTGTACTGTGTTCTTTTTTGCCTGACTCTGAGATGAATGATTGGTTGAGTTTGGTTCTTCTCTTATCAACAATCTATCACTTGTATGCATCAATGAAAAGGGTTTATCAAAATGGAAACATTCGAACTTTGGTCTCTTTTATTGTTTTGATCGGTTTTTACTTTCCCATCATATTGATTGTCAACTTGCTGTTTTTAATTTATTTTGCTGCTGCTTCCTGATTTTTAATTTGGCTTCTAAGGCAGTTCAAACTAACTTAATATATTTACGCTGTTGATTATATCTATAAGAACAATAATACAAAATGGATTTCTCTTATTTTTTGATCATAATTGTCAGTTTGGGTGCCTCATTTCTGACTTTTATTTCTGGATTTGGACTTGGCACATTGCTTACTCCAGTGTTTGCATTGTTTTTTCCTCTTCCTATTGCCATTGCAATGACTGCGGTTGTGCATTTATTGAACAACTTCTTCAAACTCAGTTTGACATGGAAAGATATTGACTCTGATATACTTTTGAAATTTGGTATTCCCGCTATTTTAAGCGCATACTTAGGTGCGTCCTTATTGAAAATATTGGATACAAAAGGAGTCTTTTACTCCTATACAATTAACAATCATGGTTTTGAAGTAAGTATTTTGGGATTCGTAATTGGGGTACTAATGATCATTTTTGCCTTGTGGGAGATTGTTCCATTTTTGAAGAAGGCAAGTTTTGCCAAAGACTATTGGATTGTAGGAGGGTTAGTTTCAGGTTTTTTTGGTGGATTATCGGGACATCAAGGAGCATTAAGATCAGCTTTCTTAATTAAAAGTAATATCACTAAATCTGCTTATATAGCTACTGGAATAGGAATTGCTTGTTTTACGGACATCAGCAGATTGATAGTGTATGGTAACAAGTGGCAAAATATTGACCAATGGGATCTTGTTGCGATAGCAACTTGCTCTGCATTTGTTGGAGCCTTCTTTGGGAAACGTTGGTTAAAAAATATCAGTTTACAGCATGTTCAGACAATAGTTTCCATTCTTTTATTGTTGATTGGTTCGGCCTTTTGTATGGGAATATTATAAAAAAAGGGGTCGTTTTGCGACCCCTTTTTTAAACCAATCAAGGCTTAATTGGCTTTTCTTCTGGTTTGCCCGTTATTGAAATGAGCGTTTTTTCATCTAAATAGGAATTTGCTGCGTTTTTAATATCATCAGCAGATAGGCCTTTTATAAATTTTTCATAATTTTCAATCAAAAGGATCTCGGGATTAAATTTTAACTCTGTAGCACTCCTTAAACCGCGGCTCCAAAACTGATTTTCCTCCAATTGCTTGATCCTTTCTTGTCTTTGTATTTCGGTAACTTTTGTCATATCTGACTCTTCAGCACCATTGGCCTTGATTTTATTGATTACTTCCATTGCAGCCGCAATTAGCTCTTGCTCGCGACCTGGCGTACAATTAAATGAAACAGTTATAAATGATTCATTGATAGGAAAATTAGATGGGTTGCCGTACACATTTACTCCGTAAACACCTCCCTTGTCTTCTCTTAAGGTTTCTCTTAATTTAATACGCAATACATCCACCATAGAATTGAAAACATAGCGATTTCTGTCATTCCAAGTAAATGGTGCATGAAATGTCAAATCGACATTTGATTTTGGCGCTTCTCCTTTGGCCCATGATGAATTGACTTTGTCACTTGGGTAGCGAATGCCAACATCCTTCATGCTTTCGGATTTGTTAGAGCCTGGAAGTGATGCAATATATGTTTCAACAAAAGGCTTAATTTCATCTAAAGTAAAAGCACCAGTAAAAAAGAAATTAAAGTCGCTCGCATTCCCAAATCGTTCCTTGTAAATTTCGAACATCCTATCCAAATCAAGAGCAGCAATATCTTCAGCGGTATCAAATTTGGTGCGAACATTGTTCTGGGTTTTTATTTTTGAACTTTCTACTCCAAAATACCTTTGTGGGTCAGCCAAATAGTTTTTTAATTGTGCGATTGATCTATTTTTATAGCTTTCAAAAGCATCTCTATCTTTTCTAGGTGCAGTAAATGTTTGATTTAACATTTGAAAAAAGATTTCCATGTCTTTAGGCGAAGCACTTCCATTTAAACCTTCACGATAAAGACTGACATAAGGAAATAGGGAAACCTGCTTGCCAGTCATGAACTTATCCATGTCCGTCTGGTTATAATCTCCCAAACCACTCTGAGCAATAATGGATGCACAACGTTGAGCTAGTATATTATCTTTGTCACTATACAATGAACTTCCGCCTTCACTTGTAGCTCCAAATAGAATTTCATCATTCTTAAATTTAGTTGGCTTTAGCGTCACCTTCGCTCCATTTGATAATAGCCAAGTGGTAGTGCCGAGGTTAACATTATCTTCTGATTTGATTATTTTACCTACAGCAGGTCTATTTGCCATAAAAGGCTTTGTATTGATTTTATCCACATAGGGATCCAAACGCATATCCTTTATTGTATTGACCAAATTGTAAACTTCTTCTTTTGTTGGAAGTACCAAACCAGGTTTATCGGGAGATGTTACAACAACCGTTCTATTTTTGTCTGTTATATATCTTTTGGCAAGAACGTTTACTTCTTCAATTTTGATAAGAGGCAACAACTCTTTGTACAATTTAAGATCTTGGGCTGGAGATAGGAAAGGTGCACCTTCAAGGAAGTGGTATACAATTCCCATTACCAAGTCACGATTATCAGTTTTATCTTTCTCTTGAAATGCTGATTCTGCATTTCGCATCATCTGCATTTTGACCCTTTCCATTTCTGATTCGTTGAACCCAAATCTTTTTACTTTCTCGTTTTCTTCAAGTAAAGTTTGAAGTGCAGACATGGTGGCACCGTCTTTGGTCTGGGCATAACTGTTATAGGATGAAAGTTCACCAACATCTTGGCCGTAATAGCTGTAAGCAAAATTGAATGGTGGTTCTGGCTTTTGTGCCAACTCATTCAATCGAGCGTTGATCATGTCATTATATAGTGATATAGCCATCATGCCTTTGAAATCTTCAATATTTTGTGGCCTTCTATAATCGTTTTTGTAGCGAACAGAAACTGAAGTATTTGTAGCCTCTTTGTCAGAACAAATTACAATTCTAGTTTCATCGTGTTTGGGTACTGTAAAGTTTTCACGAGGTCTTTCGTTATTAGGATTTTGCAATTTGGAGAAACTCGCAATGATTTTCTTTTCAGTTGCATCCATATCAATATCTCCAACAACTATTAAGGCCATCAAATTAGGTCTGTACCAATCACTGTAAAATCTTTTGAAATTGTCATAGGGAGCATTTCGAATAATTTCCATTTGACCAATAGGTAAGCGATTGGCATATTTTGATCCTGCATATTGCACTGGGAAATATTTTCCTTGCATTCTTTGCTCAGGACTCAATCTTGTCCTCCATTCTGATTCTACAACTCCTCTTTCTTTGTCTATTTCAGTGTCTTCCATAACTACACCACCTGCCCAGTCTTCCATTACCAATAAACCCTTATTATATTGTTCCTCATCATCGGTTCTTACTTGAAGCATGTAAACCGTTTCATCAAAGGAGGTATAAGCGTTCAAATCGGGACCAAACTTAGTTCCCACTTTTTCAAGATAGTTTACCAATTCATTTTTGGTAAAATTCTTGGAACCATTGAAGCACATGTGCTCAACAAAATGTGCGATTCCTTGCTGGTCATCGTCTTCGTTTATTGCCCCGGCTTTTAGAGCCAAACGCAATTCAGCACGATTTTCAGGCTTCTCATTTTTTAAAATATAATATTCCATCCCGTTGGGAAGTTTTCCTGTTCGAACTTCTTCGTGAAATGGAATTTTGGAGTTGCCATTTGAAAGCTGCGCGTGCATGGTAGTTATCAAGCTCATCGCCCAAAACATCAAAGCGAGAGAAACTGTAAATTTGTTTAATTTCATAAAATGTTTAATTTGTTTATTGACGAAACAATTTTACGTCAATTATTAGAAAATATTGTGAGTTAATCGACAAAGTAGCTTAATTATTGGTTGCAAACTGACGGCTGAGCTATTTCAAGACTAAATACCCTAGTATCAGCCACACTATTCCTTTCAATAAGAAAAAAAGGAATCCAACAACTCCAATTTTTTTTATCCAATTTTTAGATTTTGATAATTCTGCCATAGATTTAAAAATATACAACCCTTTCTTAACTCGAAGTTAGATCAATAGGTTCAATTGTAATTTAAAAAGTATAGAAAAATTGTTTTTTTGGTGAAATTTGTCTTTCTTTCATTCCTGAAATGAAAACAGTTCAAACGTGGATACAAAACAGCAAGCGGTCAACATAGTGTGTATAGACGTGCCTTACCCGCTCAATTATGGGGGCGCTCTAGGTTCTTTTGACTTAATCAGACGATTCAATGAAGCTGGTTTTAAGATATACCTACATGTGTTTCATTATAAAAATGAGCAAAATCCCGAAGGCCTAAAGCAATGGGCAAGTGAGATATTTATTTATCCCCGCACCAGTTTTTTCTCCTGTATTTTTTCAGGTAAAGCTTTTATTATTGCGTCTCGAGACAACAAGGATCTGCGCACTAACTTAAGAAAATATCCTTTCCCTATTGTTTGTGAGGGAATCCATAACTCTTCCATCTTTGATGATCCTGAAATGGCCAATCGGGCTTTTGTACGGTGGCATAATGTAGATTCAATATATTATCGCGGACTTATGAAGTCGGAAAATTCTTTCATTAAGAAGTGTTATTTTTGGTTGGAATCTAGGTTGATTCGCCAACAAGAAAAATTCTTGGTTAAAAATTATTTGGACAGAAATTATTTTCTTTCAAAGCTTGACATGGAAAGTATGGGAGTGCAAGACAATTCCAAATTTATAGCCTCAGCATTAAATCCTTGTGTAGCTATTGAAGGTAAAGGTGCATATAATATATTTCATGCAAATTTAGAAATTTCAGACAATGAGCACAGTGCAATCTTGGCCATTCAAATTGGCGAACAAACTGATTTGAAGATGATAATTGCAGGCAGAAACCCCTCCCAACGTTTGCAACAAATGGTAAATAAATCAACAAACAGCTCCCTTTTTGAAAGCCCTAGTATGGATGAAATGTATGATTTGATTAAGAACGCACATACCATTTTAAATATCAGTACCATAAACGTAGGATTTAAGACTAGGCTGATTTCAAGCTTGCAATTGGGTAGACATCAATTAAGTAATTATCCATCAGCTTTAAGTGGCGAAATTGATAAATGTATGATCATCGAGCAGGACTTAGCGAAATGGGTTTCAATATTGAATAAATTGCAGTCAGTGGACTTTAGATCAATTGATATCGACAAACGCAACGAAGCGGTTGAATCCGTCAATAAAATGATGGGTTGGAATGATTTGTATGATAGAATTAAATTGTTAAATGCTAAACCACTTTAAAGCGAATTTGTTAATTATGAATATGAAAGATGAGATGACTTTTCCAAGTTATATATTGGATACACTACAAGGAATAGGATTGCAGATAGCACAAAAGCTTCGTGACAACAAGAGAATTGATAACAGTGAAGCACTATGGCTTTTCAAATCTGCTGACATGAGTCTCCTTGCAGTACTGGCGAGTTATATCAGAATAAGGAAGAATAAGAATTTCGTTTATTTCAATCGAAATTTCCATTTGGAGCCCACCAATCTCTGCGTCTATACCTGCTCTTTTTGTAGCTATTCGAGGCTCATAAAACAAAGGTCTGAAGGTTGGGAATATACGCACGATGAAATGATGGATATTATCAGAAAATACGACAATGAACCAGTCACAGAAGTCCACTTAGTTGGTGGCGTATTGCCGCAATACGATCTGAATTTTTATGTCAACTTATTCAAAGATATCAAGAAACATAGACCAGAATTACACCTAAAAGCACTAACGCCAGTTGAATACCACTACATCTTCAAAAAAGCTAAAGTAAGTTATGCTGAGGGCATGAAGATTATTGCCGAGAGTGGAGTAGATTCATTGCCTGGAGGAGGTGCTGAAATATTTCACCCAGAAATTAGGGATAAAATAGCAGGCGGTAAGTGCAGTGGAGAAGAGTGGCTTGAAATCCACAAACAATGGCATCTTCTAGGCAAAAGATCAAATGCTACAATGTTATACGGTCATATTGAATCTTTCGAACATCGTATTGATCACTTAGAAAAACTTAGAAAACTACAAGATGAAACTGGTGGATTTCAAACTTTTATACCATTAAAGTTTAGGAATCAAGGCAATCAAATGTCTCATGTTGTTGAGTCAACCACCGTTCAAGACTTAAGAAATTATGCTGTTTCCAGGATATATCTTGATAATTTTGATCATGTCAAATCTTATTGGCCAATGATTGGACGCGAAATATCTCAACTGGCATTAGGATTTGGTGTGGACGACATCGATGGAACCATTGACGATACAACTAAGATATATAGCATGGCCGGTTCAGAAGAACAAAATCCAGCCATGAGCACAAAAGAATTGGTCACTTTGATTAGACAAGGAGGTTTCTATCCAATTGAAAGAGATTCACTTTACAATACGATCACTGATTATAATGAAGTGGTGTTTGATGAAGATGCAGAATTCAAGGGATATTTGGCATTGCCCGTATTAAATTAGTACGGTCCTATCAAGGAAGCTTGAATACAAGTTTTAAGAGTCTGGCTTCTAATGTTTGCAAATCTAAAGATGTAATTGATTATGATCAAATTGTATTTGAATAAGGGCAGTTCCTGAAACAATTCTCCTCGTTTTTTCATTTACCTTTGTATTATGGGAATAGTTAGAAGGAATTTGTTTATTGTGCGTCATGGGAGGACTGAATACAACGCCCTCCGTAAGGTTCAGGGCAGTGGAATAGATTCTAACTTGGACCACATTGGCGAGCAACAAGCGAATTACTTATTTCAAAAATACAAGGATCAAGGTTTTGATATGCTTATATCATCTGGGATGAAGCGATCAGATGCCACAATAGGTAGATTTATAAGTTCTGGAATACCTCATCTTGTTAAACCTCAATTTAGGGAAATTTCTTGGGGGGACCACGAAGGACAAGACCCTATACCGGAGTTAATATCAACTTATTTGGATACAGTAAAATCATGGAAATCTGGTAATTATCATGCATCATTGCCAAATGGAGAAAGCGCATTGCAACTATCAAACAGAATCAGAGAAGGTCTTGATTTATTATTGACACACGACTTTGAGAATGCCCTAATTTGTTCTCATGGAAGGACAATAAGAGCAATGCTGACTATTTTACTCGATGAGCCATTGAGTGAAATGGAAAAGTATGAACACAATAACACTGGGGTGTTTTTAATAAGAGTTGATACTAATGGCCGAAAACTAATACTGAATAACGACATTTCTCATTTACCTGAATTTTTATCATGAATGAGCAAAAAGGAATAAGAGTTTGTGCCGTAAATTACTTAAACACTAAACCTTTGCTGTTTGGATTGGTTACCAAGCAGTTAGAGCAAATTACTGAACTTAAACTTGATTATCCGGCAAATTGTGTTAAGTTTCTCAAATCAGGTATCTCAAACCTTGCTTTGATGCCTGTTGCAGCTATAACTGATATCGATAATGCCCAAATTATAAGTAATTATTGTATTGGTTCAAATCGCTATGTCCGCAGTGTTTGTATTTACTCTAAAGTTCCTCTGGATCAAGTCAAAACAATCATGCTTGATTTTCAGTCCAGAACTTCAGTTGTACTCGCACGGGTACTGTGTAAGGAATATTTTAATGTGAATCCAGAGTTTAAAGCCGCCGAAGAGAGTTTTCTAAAAGAGATTGAAGGGACTACTGCTGCAGTTGTTATCGGTGACAAGGCACTGGAAATTGAAAATCAATTTGAGTACAAATATGATTTGGGCGAAGCATGGTTTCAGCTTACTGGCTTACCTTTTGTTTTTGCTGCTTGGGTTACCAGCACTAATTTGGATGATAGTTTCATTGAAGACTTCAATTCTGCCTTGGCTTTTGGAATTAACCATATTCCTTCACTTATGCTACTGTTGCCAAACCTGTCCAATCACATCAATCTTGAAAGCTATTTTACTAAAAATATCAGTTATGATTTTGATGAAGAGAAAAAGAAAGCACTTGCTCTTTTTCATGATAAGTTGAACCAATACGGTTTGATCAAACAATCAAGAAAGTTAAATATAGGTTAAGCTATTTAATAATGCCCTCATAAAGCCACTGTGCGATAAGTTGTCTGTTTTCTTTCTGAATTATTCTTTTCTGATCTACAGGATTTTTGATATTTCCCACTTCCACAAAAACCGTCGGTGCTTTTGTTTCACGCATCATGAATAAATTTCTAGTGGAAATACTTCCTTGATAATCGGTTCCTCTTCTTACTTTTTTGTATTGGTCAACAAACACTTTAAGAATATTAGATGCGTAGGTTTTTGATTTTTGATTCTTGTCTTGGTAGTAAAAAAATACGTCTTGGCGTCTTGATTTATTTCTGCTATCAATGTGTATTAAAAGAGCTCGCTGATCTTTGACACCTTGCTTTTTGTGCTTGAAATAAAGATTGTTGATTGCGGTAGCTCGTTGTTGAAGCCTTTTCTTTTGATTCAACGGTATTTTTAATCCACCATAGCACACTTCATCATTGTCAATTTCTAAAAACTTACCGTCTCTGATGCCGTCGTCTGGGTCCCTGAGTATAATATAAACAGTAGCACCGTGGCTCAACAACAATCTAGAGACTCTAAGAGATATATCGTAAGCATATTCATCTTCGGATATTATATTTTTGGCAACTTCTGCCATTGCTCCGGGGTCAGGTCCACCATGTCCGCCCTCTATGTAGAAAACCTTTCCTTGAAGTTTGTTATCGATCTGAATTACATTCCCGTAAGTTTTTCCAAAAATCGGAAAATTTACAATTTTTCCTTTCTTGACTTTTTTGCGATCGGTATCAGTTAATAACTTTTTGTCAATAACCTTTTGATTATCGATGCAATTAAGTTCATGATAGGGAACCCACAAAATTTTGTCTATGACAAAGTCTTTGGGTTTGATTTTCTTTTTGTACAAATTAATATTCAATTCCTTGATCCGCATTGCTTGTTCCAAGTCCTTTCTGTTAATTGAAGTTCGGATACTTAAACCATCATATTTGTAAATTAGAATTGGTACTTTGTAGGATATATCGGTTCGTAAATTGAAGTCTTTTTTAAGGTTATTTATCTTATAGAATTCTTGAAGATTACAACTGAATTTTTCCAAACCGTACCTTCGGAGCAGCGATAGGACTCCATCTCCTTTTTGTGCCTTGACCGACAAATAGGAAGTTTCTTTCAGCCGTACTGTTTGAACCGCAGTAATACAGCTAAAAAAAAACAGTAAAACCAATAAACAGTTTTTCTTCATATTCCTGCAAAAATAGCTTGCCCAAAGCCAATTCCATAAAAGAATTGTTTTCACAAGTCTTTAGTCGACGATTAAGCGTGTATTTCGGTTGGTAAAATACTTGGGCTGAATCAGCCTTACACTATGATTAAGATAGATTTATAGATTTGTGCGGAACAAATAAATGAAAAGCCTTAACTTTGAGTGCCAATGTTAGCAAAACAATTTATTACATTAATCTGGAAGGAAGCTCAGCTGGAGTACCGTCGCAAGTATGCTTTTAGCACTATCTTATTATATATCCTATCCACTGTATTTATTGTCTATTCTGCCACTAAAACATCTTCTACCCAATTGTGGATAGCATTATTTTGGATTGTGCTTATGTTTTCTGCAACCAATGCCACTTCACGAAGTTTTTATCAGGAAAGTGGACATAGGCAGCTTTTTTATTATCAATTGTGTGATCCGTTGGTAATTATTTTCTCAAAATGGTTTTACAATACTATTTTAATAGTTTTAGTTGGGTTGATGAATTGGATTGCTTTCAGTTTTTTTTGGTCTGGAGTTGTAAAAGATAAATTACTGTTTGTTTTTACTTTGTTTATTTGTTCCACTGCTTTGTCAGCCGTTTTTACCTTTATTTCATCTATTGCAGGCAAAGTGCCCAATACAGCAGCAATGACTGCGATTTTGGCTTTTCCCCTTTTGATACCCGTTTTATTGATTGGTTTGAAATTAACTGCGCAATCTTGCAATTTGATCAATGATACTTCGTTGAAGACTGATATAGGAACTTTACTTTCGATTGATGGTTTGTTGATTGGAGCTATGATTTTTTTGTTTCCATTTGTTTGGAGAGATTAAATAACTGAATGAACCAATTGTTTGTGAAAAAGAGAAAATATTATAATGATGAAATGGGATAAAATCCTTCTTTGGGCTGGTGGTGTTTTAATATTGTATTCCATTATTTTTGGACTGGCAATACCATTAAAGCCTGGTATTATTAATTTGGAACCATTTAACGTCAAAACAGGTGAATCAACTGAGCTTAAAATCGGTGGATACAATACCAGTTTTGACGCCAATAGAATCCCTGATGTCTATCTTAAGTTTTCAGATAAACAGTTTCTGAAATTGGAAAACGTTAAGGTAAATTCAAAGTCAGAATTAACTGTGTCTTTAATTTTGCCTAAGTTTCTTCCTTTAAATGAAAAAGTTACTTCTACAGTATTGATTGTAAATGATAAAACAGATGGGGCAATGGTCAAACCCAATGCACTTTCTGTGGTTCAAGATTCGGTCAATCCAAGCTTGTCAGGCTTGATATTTTTAACAGAACCAATTGGTAAATTAAATCACCCATCGGGTAAGTTTTTCCCATTTCGGCTGATACTTGAAGAAACCATACGCAACACATATTACCATGTTCCATTGTGGTTTGCTATGATGATTGTACTGCTTTATGCCGCTTTTAAGTCTTATCGTTATTTGAGAACTAAGAATAGCAAAGATGATAGTTATGCCAATTCTGCAACTGCTGTAGGACTTATATTAGGATTGTTTGGATTGGCAACAGGGGCAATTTGGGCCAAGTTTACTTGGGGAGAATATTGGAGCGGTGATGTGAAACAAAATATGACGGCTATTTTCCTACTCATTTATGGGGCATATTTTGTCTTGAGGAGCGCAATAGATGATGATCAAAGAAGTGCCACCTTAGCTGGTGCCTATAACATTTTTGCTTTTCTGGCCATGATTCCTCTTTTGTTTGTTATACCAAGAATGACGGATAGTTTACACCCAGGAAATGGTGGCAACCCTGCCATGGGAGGGGAGGATTTGGACAATACAATGAGAATGATATTTTATCCTGCTTGTTTAGGATGGATATTTTTTAGCCTCGCAATAAGTATAATACTGGGTAGATATTTGAACTTGAAGTACAAGTATGATTATGAATCTCAATAAAAATTCACAAATGTTGATAAGATCTATTTAGGAAACCTTAAAAAGTCCTAATAGCTTGATACTTTTGTAATAAATGCCAATAAGATGAACAGTGATGGTAAAATATATGTAGTTATTGCAGTGATGAGTTTACTTTTCATAGGTATATTTGCCATTGTTCTGTTAATGGATAGAAAACTTACTAAATTAGAAAAACAAATTAAAAGCAATGAGCGGAAGTGATTCATTTTTTAAAAGTGTAGAACGAAACTTCGATAAAGCCGCTGGACATACAGACCTTCATAAAGGTCTTTTGGCGCAAATCAAAGTCTGTAATGCAGTGTATTCAATGCATTTTCCTGTAAAAATTGGAAACGAATACCAAGTAATTGAAGCATATCGTGTGCAGCACTCAC
>JBBQJT010000016.1:0-61328 GCA_038326165.1 Chitinophagales bacterium
GCATCCAATCTCATCTCCTTCAATTTCTCCACCATTTGTAACATTATCACAAAGAACACAAGGTTCGTTTCCGCCGAATTGAAAATCCGGGAGGCCAGTTAAGGCCAAAGATTTGCTAATTGTTGAGGAGTTATAAAGGTCTAGATCTAATGGTTTTGAATAAACATTTTCCAAGCCTAAGCTTAAAATAAATGACAAAATCGCAAGGATTTTGATGTCAAAAACGAAGCTTTTGACATAGGAGTGTGTCCTAGTTTTCATAGTAATGTTGTTGTTCGCAGAGAATTCCCTGAATATTTTTTTCTTACACGTTTTTGGGATGCAAGAACAAATCAAGTAATAATTTAGGATCAAAGGTTATCGCATTGTTCCAAAAATCATTGCTGACCTGTAAACCCCAAAGATATCATTATTAAGTGATTTAATGGAATTTTTACAAAATGTTTACAATATTTTATACAACAAATTACATTGAGGTAATACCAATTTTGTACCCTTATTGTTTATATGTAACAATTTGCAGTCATTAAGCTCTTGATATTCAACAATTTGATTCTTTATGATGTTTTCTATCATTATTCTAGACAAATCACTTCTTTTTATTACCCTTTTGATGCATAAATTAACATCTGATTCAACGTAAATTATTGCTTCAAAATACTCAGTCCTGTTATTTTTTAAGAGTAGCGCTGATTCCATAATTGTAAAATGGGTCTTTTGTTTTTCACGCCAGGTCAAATAATCTTTCCAAACCATAGGGTGAACAAGCATGTCGATTTTAGTTTTTAAGCTGTCATCTTTAAAAATTTGTTTTCGGATTAAGTCTCTGTTCAATTTATCTTCAACAAAAACACTATTACCAAAAATACCAATCAACTCATTCTTTAATTCTTTAGAGTTTTCCATAAGATACTTTGCTGCGGCATCACTATCATATCGCGCTCCACCCAGCCATTCTAATACTTTGGCCACTGTACTTTTACCACTTCCAATAATTCCTGTGATACCATAATGCTTCATAATACTTCAGTTAAAGACCAGATGTTATTTTCTAATTCCTGCTCTTGATAGGCATAGCCATTCAGGATTTCAAAAACCGTTTTTTGCAACTTATTTCTATCGGATAAGTTAATATTTATTGCAATCCGATTAGAATCTTTAAACTCAAAATCAAGGATCCATTTCTTTGCATGGCTGATCAATGATTGAACTTTAGCATAATCATCCATTTTAAAAACAAGTTCGTACTTTCTAGTTATTTCATGCCAAATTATTTCAGAATTATTAATTGCTAAGTGGGCAGAGTTTCTATAGGCGTTTATCAGACCAGATGTTCCCAATTTGGTTCCACCGTAGTACCTTGTAATTATAACGCCCGCATAAAATAAAGATGAAGACTTAATTTGACTCAAAATAGGCAAGCCAGCTGTACCACTTGGTTCGCCATCATCATCAGCCTTCCAGTCCAATCCATCTATATCCAATCGATAAGCTAAACAATAGTGCGTTGCTCTAGGGTATTCTAATCTGACTGCTTGTAATTTTTGGTTAAAAAAAAGTTTGTCTTGACAATTAAATGCAACAGCATAGAATTTGCTTGCCATTTCACGAATTTCAGATTTACCTTCATTCTTGATTGTATAATAACCAGTTGATTCAATCATTTATAACATTTGATAAGCTGCGAAATTCTATATTTGCACCAAAATTACAACGGTGGTTAATTCTTTGTCTCAATATGATCAAGTAATCTCATTATGCAAAGACCTTTTCATGAAAAAGAATCATGATTATGGCGCATCATGGACTATACTGCGTTTGCCGTCAATCACTGATCAATTATATATTAAAGCTGCCAGAATACGTTCCATTGAAGAAAACAAAGCTCAAAAGGTAGATGATCCTATTGATTTAGAATATGTTGGTTTGATAAACTACAGTATAATGGGTTTGATTCTAATTGAAAATCTATCGACAAATAAAGATCTCAACACAATTAATCTCAGCAATGAATACGATTTAGTTGTTCAAAAAACCAGAGATCTTTTTGAAAACAAAAACCACGACTACGGAGAGATTTGGCGCGAAATGAGATTAAGTTCATATACGGATTTAATTCTCATGAAATTATTAAGAATAAAACAAATCGAGGATCAAAAGGGTTATACACTTGTATCTGAAGGAATTGATTCCGGATACATGGATATTATCAATTATTCTATTTTTGCTCTCATTAAATTACTCATCGAAAAATAGTTGCTCATCATGTCATTAAGTACATTAATCATAATTTTTGCTGTTTCTGGATCCATATTGACTTTATTCACTGGCTTGGTACTAAAAATTAATAAGGTCACAGTAATATCTTGGCTACAACACTTTTGTGGTGTTTGGTTTATCTTTTCAGGATTTGTAAAGGCGGTAGACCCTCTAGGAACCGCATATAAAATGCACCAGTATTTTGCAGAATTTGAATCAACTTTCTCTGAGTCAGGATTAAAATTTATTGCGGGTGTATTTCCGTTGTTGTCTGAATATGCGGTTGGATTTTCTCTGTTTATGATTATTCTTGAAATGCTGCTTGGTTTGTTTTTGATAATGGGATGGTATCCAAAATTCACCAAATGGGGTTTCTTATTGATGTTATTGTTTTTTACTGTCCTTACTGGCTTTACATTTCTGACTGGCTATGTACCGGATGGAGATAATTTCTTCAGTTTTGGTAAATGGGAAACTTATGATGCAATAAGAATGAAGGTAACCGATTGTGGATGTTTTGGTGATTTTATTCACTTGGAACCGAAGGTAACTTTTACCAAAGATGTATTTTTATTAATACCTGGTTTTATTTTTCTCCTTAAGTCTGATTTATTCCACAAATGGATACCTGAAAGAGCAAATATAATAACTGGGTTTGTGACTATTGCTTTATTTTTCTATTGTCTTAATAATTACTATTTTGATATTCCGGGTATAGATTTTCGTCCATTTAAAGAAGGTGTAAATATCAGAGAGAAGAAGTTTGCAGAGGAAAAAGCAGCATCAGAGGTTGTTATTACTGCTTTTAAGCTCAAGGAAAAGGCGACTACAAAGGTAATTACCCTAAGCGCAGACGTTTATAATGCTACTATGAATAACTATCCAGTTGAAAAATGGGAAGTTATTGATCAAATAAAAACTGAACCGGCTGTCAAAAGATCAAAAATTAGTGATTATTCAATTTATGATTTTGAGGACAATGATGTTGCAAATGATTTGCTCTCCTATAAAGGCAAGAGTATAATGATATCGGCATATGAGTTGAAAATTATTTCAATGAATGAAATAAAAGAAATGGTTCCTGATTCGCTATTTGTTTTGGATACCTTAACTTTAGCGAATGGTCAAATTAGAGCCACACGCTCCTTCAAAGGCCTTGGTCAAAAGGAAATAACCAAACGTATTTTCAATTGGGATGAAGATTATTTGAGTGTGTACAGGACTAAAATTGTTCCTATGCTTAAGGCTGCTTCTCAAGATGGCGTAAAATGCTATATGATATGCAACTCTTATGCAGATGCGATTAAAGATTTCAAAGTTAAGATTGGATATGATTTTGATATTTATACTGCTGATGATCTTGTTTTAAAAACGATAATTAGATCCAACCCAGGTATCACGTTATGGAATGATGGTACAATCATGAAACATTATCATTACAAAAAACTACCTCCTTACGCTGAATTAAAAGCCAGATTTGGTTTATAAAAAGATAAAATGCTTAGCAGAAGAAACATTAGAGTAAAAATATTACAGGCGTTATATGCCTCTACTATTGACAGTAAGACAGCTTCAAAAACAATTGAATTCTACAAATCAAATATTGATCAATCAGCTGATCTGCTTTTGTTTTTCATAACAATCATGCAAAAAATATGCTATTTTACGCTTGAGGATCGGGATATTAGATTGAATAAAAATTTGCCATCTGAACAAGATTTGAATTTTAAGCCCAACTTATATACAAACTTGATTTCTCAAAAATTTCTTAAAGATCTGGACCTTGAAAGGCAAGTAGGCAAAAGGAAAATTAAAGAAAAAGTTGATGCCGATAGTATCAAAAAGCTCTACATGAATTTTTCCAAAACTCAATCATATTTGACCTATATTTCAATAGAAACACCCATTGAATCTGAAAATGTTGCAATACTTTTGAGCTTAATGAAGTTCTTGTACAAAGAAGCTTCATTTACCGAAACACTCGAAGACTTATTCTCTGCTTGGGAAGAAGATGAATCCTTGGTGATAGGCAACATGAAAAAGATTCTGAAACAATTGCCTGGAGAAAATGGTGTACTACAGGGTTTTGCACCAGATAGTGATATGGTCATTGATTTTGGTGAAAAATTATTGAATGCATGCTTACTCAATCATGAAGCTGCAATGGAACAATTAAAACCCGTCCTAGAAAATTGGGATATTGAAAGGATTTCAGCCGTTGATTTAATCCTCATCAAAATGGCAACCATTGAGTTTATGATTTTTAGTGAAATTCCTCCTTCAGTGATTTTGAATGAATATGTTGAAATCTCCAAAACATACAGCACAGCCAAAAGTAAAGATTTTGTAAATGGAGTTCTGGATAAAATTTTCAAAAATAATCCAAGACTCAATGTTGGGTAACACAACAAGCGCGTATTTCATATAATAAATTTCTTTAATAAGATTATAGTTTGTAATTTTGTTACTAATTAACACTTATTTAAGTATGAAAAAATTCATTTTTGTTTTCTTGATAGCATTTTCCTTGAATGCAGTAAAATCTAATGCTCAGTTTTCTACAGCACCTGATGGAATAACTGTTAAAAGAGTATTGATGGACTTTTACACTCCGATTGACGAAGAATTGGCTTCTTTTGACAAACTAAAAAATTCAGGTGGTGTTGAAATAGGATATTACAGACATTTGAATGAGTGGTTTAATGTTGGTGTTCCAATACGCGTTGGAACTGCTCGATTAGCAGACGGAAACAAAAACTTTGGTAGCGCCAAATTGAATGTTGGAGCAGATTTAGTAGTTCAATTAAAGTACTTTAAGCCCAAAAAATTTATTGCCCCTTATTTAGTGGCAGGAGTTGGTAGTTATTTTGAAGACTGGGCTGATGCAAGGGTGGATATTCCACTTGGCATGGGTTTAAATTTTAGATTAGCCCCACTAGTTTATGCCAATGTACAAACGGAATACCGCCATTCACTTACTGATAATCGTAGTAATCTTGCACATTCTGCAGGTTTATTATTTTTGATCGGTGATGAAATGAAAGATAGAGATAAAGATGGGGTAGCAGATGATTTGGACTCATGTCCGGATGTTTTTGGCTTAGCCCAATTTAACGGTTGTCCTGATGCTGATATGGATGGAGTTCCAGAGCCAACAGATGCTTGTCCAAATGATCCAGGATTGGTTTCGTTAAATGGTTGCCCTGACGTAGATGGAGATGGTGTTACAGACAAAAAGGATAATTGTCCAGATGTTGCTGGTTTGGCTTCTTTAGGAGGTTGTCCTGATGGTGATGGTGATGGAATTGCAGATAAAGATGATGCATGCCCAACTCAAAAAGGAAAGAAAGACCTGAAAGGATGCCCAGATAAGGATAATGATGGTGTTGCGGACCAAGATGACAAATGTCCAGATGTGCCAGGAGTTAAAGAAAACGCAGGTTGTCCTGCCGATCGGGACAAAGATGGCGTGGCTGATAAAGATGACAAATGCCCTGATAAAGCTGGAAACTCTGCAATGAATGGCTGCCCAGATACAGATGGTGATGGAGTTGCGGACAATGTAGATCGTTGTCCTGAAAAACCAGGTCCTGCTTCCAACAAAGGTTGTCCCGAAATGAAAGCAGAGGAAAAGAAAAAACTTGAGACAGCAGCAAGAGCCATCCAGTTCGAAACTGGTAGCGCTGTCATAAAAAAAGATTCATACAAAATCCTTGATGATGTGGTAGGACTTATGAATAACTACAGTGAATACAGCTGCGATATTGCAGGTCATACAGATAATGTTAGCGCTGATGCCTTTAATCTTAGTTTATCTCAAAAAAGAGCAAAAGCATGTTTGGACTATTTGGTAAAAAATGGGGTCTCAGCGATGAGAATTACCAGCGAAGGATTTGGTGAAGCAAAGCCCGTTGGTGATAACAAAACAGCTAGCGGACGCAAACTTAACCGCCGAACTGAATTCCTAATGACTGTTAAATAGCCGCGATGAATAGATTGAAAAGCCTGAGTTTGAAACTCAGGCTTTTCTGTTTTACCTGATAACAAATCAAAATACTATCTTTGCAACATGAATGAAAAAATTCTAATTTATGATTTTGGTTCTCAATACACACAATTAATTGCTAGGAGAGTGCGTGAATGTGGTGTTTATTCAGAAATTTTACCTTACCATTCAAAGTCACCTATTGGCCCCGAAGTTAAAGCAATTATCCTATCAGGTTCACCTTTTTCAGTTAACGATGACAATGCACCTGATTTTGATTTTGATAGGTTGAGTTCAAATATTCCGGTTCTTGCTATCTGTTATGGGGCACAGTTGATCTCTAAGAAATATGGAGGCACTGTTATGAAAACCAATAAAAGGGAGTACGGAAAAGCAGTTTTAAATAGTGTTAATTCGGACAAATTGTTTCAAGATATTACAGAGCCTTATCAAGTTTGGATGTCTCATAGTGATAGCATTACAAGGATTCCAATCGATTTTCATCTTTTGGCAAGCACATCTGACATACCAGTAGCTGCCTTTAAAAAGACAGGCCAACAAGATATTTATTGTTTGCAATTTCATCCAGAAGTTACTCATAGTCTTATTGGTAAGCAGATTATTGAAAACTTTGTACACAGAATAGCAGAATGTAGTTCTGATTGGACTTCGGAGGTCTTTATTGAAACAGCAATAGATGAAATTCGTGAGAAAGTTGGAGAAGATCATGTTCTATTGGGCTTATCTGGTGGTGTAGACAGCACTGTTGCAGCCACTTTATTGCATAGGGCCGTAGGTGACCAGCTTTTGTGTTTTTTTATAGACAATGGTTTGTTGAGAAAGGATGAATTCAAGCAGGTTATGAAATCCTATGAATCAATGGGACTCAATGTAATTGGACTTGATTGTGGTGATTTGTTCTTGAAAGAATTAGCTGGAGTAAAAGATCCTGAAACCAAAAGAAAAATTATTGGCAGGGTCTTTATTGAAGTTTTTGAGAAACACGCAAAACAGCATCCAGAAATAAAATGGCTCGCACAAGGAACTATTTATCCAGATGTCATTGAATCTATTTCAGTTCATGGCCCCTCAGTGACTATCAAATCACACCACAATGTTGGTGGCTTACCTGAAAAATTGCACCTTAAAATTATTGAACCTCTCCGCTTGCTATTTAAAGACGAAGTAAGGAAGATCGGGGCAGCGCTCGAAGTTCCAGACAATATTTTAAACAGGCATCCTTTTCCAGGTCCTGGTTTAGGAATTCGCATCTTAGGAGATGTAACTGCTGAAAAGGTAAATATGCTTCAAGAGGCTGATGCAATTTATATATCTCATCTTATGGAGTCAGGTTGGTATGATAAGGTATGGCAAGCAGGCACAATTCTGTTGCCTGTACAGTCTGTAGGTGTTATGGGCGATGAAAGGACTTATGAACTAACTGTGGCTTTAAGGGCTGTGAGCTCTACAGATGGTATGACTGCCGAATGGAGCCATTTGCCTTATGACTTATTGGCAAGCATTTCAACTGATATAATCAATCAAGTAAAAGGAATAAATAGGGTGGTGTATGATATTAGCAATAAACCGCCTGCTACAATTGAATGGGAATGAAAAGTTTAGAAAATTTGATGTTGGGTATTTTATTAGCTTGTGTCGCTTGTACTTCATTTAAGCCGAATGTTCAAGAGAAAAAGCCACAAATTGTTATTAAAAAGGATATTCCTATTGTAGCAAAAAAGGACACAATTCTACAGGCAAAAAAAACAGAAGATGTTGTTGTAAATACAAAGCTTCCTTCAAAAGATAGTGTTTCACGTAAGTCAACCAAAAATGCCATTATTTATAGAACTTCCGAAAAGAAGCTAACTTACAACATATTCTATATTTTGCCTTTCAATTCACATGATGTTGGACCAACTCAGTTCGATATCAACAGAAATAGTGTCTGGGCCGTAGACTTTTACACCGGAGCACAAATGGCACTTTTAAATTTTAAAGATGGTCCTGTAAGTTTTAACATATATGCTCTGGATTCAAAAACGTCCGATCAGGATTTTACTGGTATGTTAACAAGGGTAGAATTTAAAAATGCTGATGTTATTATTGGGCCTTACAAAAATAGTCATTCAAAAATATTGTCTGATTTTGCATTGGCAAATAAAATAACATTGGTTTCTCCATACAATTCAGCTTCTAAAGCAACAAAATCTAATCCAAATTACATTCAGCTTGTTCCATCTCTTTCTGTTCATTATGATAAATTGGCTGAAGGAGTAGCTGTGAATCATGCTAAAAAATTGTTTGTTTTAACAAATGGAAGTCCGAATGAAAAAAACCGAGTGATTAGCTTATCAAACTCATTGAAAGCTGCCAAATCCGATGTTAATATAACAGAAATTCTACTTTCTGATTCACAACTGAAAGATAACAATGCGCGTCTAGATTCCTTAATTACTTTAGAAGATGGTATGCAGTTTTTTATACCAAGTATAGATGAAAATACGGTAATTGATTTATTAAGGAAGATTGACCAATCAAAAAAAAGCTTTCAAATAAAAACCTTTGGAATGCCTCAGTGGCAAAATTTCAATAGAGCGGTTGACTATTTTTCTGGATGTGGTGTGAGGATTACAAGCTATTATTGGCTTAGAACGAATCAATCGGATGTTATGTCTTTTCGAAATGAATATTTTAATGAGTTTGCTAAAGTTCCTACAACAGATACATACCTTGGATACGATATGACCAATTTTGTAATAGAAGAAGTAATCAAAAACGGGAATTATTTTCAATCCAATTCTCAAAACGTTTACTACGATGGCTTAGTGGCAAAATTTCATTTGGAACCATTGCCTGGACTTGAATCTATTCCAGATTTTTATGAAAATAATAATTTGCATTTTATAGAATTTAATGGCCTAGGTTTTAGATCCGTTGATAATTGATGCTCCAATCATTAAATCCTTATACGAATCAGATCATTGCAGAGTATGGGTATGATTCAGCCGCTATTATTGATGAGAAAATAAATTTACTTAGTCAAGGATCTGCCAACTGGGCTAAACAAGAAATGTTTCTGCGCCTTGAAGGCATCAAATTAATTAAAACTTCGCTCGAACGCAAAATCAATGTTCTTTCTGATTCAGTAACGGCTGAAACAGGTAAACCCATCAGCCAATCGCGATTGGAGATTGAAAAATGTATTCAACTGTGTAATTATTATAATGAAGTCGCCAATAATCTTTTTGAACCCGAATTTCAAATTTACAATGACAGTAAGGCAATTATAATTAGACAGCCTTTGGGGATAATTTTAGGTATTATGCCTTGGAATTTTCCAATATGGCAAACTTTGAGGTTTGCAATACCAACAATAATAGCTGGTAATTCTGTAGCCATAAAACCTGCACCAAATACTGTTCAAAGTTCAAAATTATTGGAATCATTGTTTCATGAAATTGGACTTGAATCAATTTTTCAATTATTGCTGGCGGATCATGAACCAATCGCTGAACTGATTGCAGATTCGAAAATAAAAGGAGTTTCCTTTACGGGCTCCTCCTCAGCAGGTGCAAAAATCGGAGGCATGGCTTCTTCGAGCTTGAAACCCTCAGTACTTGAATTGGGTGGTTCTGATCCTATGATTGTAACAGAGGATTTTCCTTTGGATGAGGCAATTGATATTGTTATAAAATCCAGATTCAATAACAACGGACAATCCTGCATTGCTGCCAAACGACTTTTTGTTCCCAAAAAGCAAATTGATCTATATAATGAGAAACTCATTTTTGAAATTACAAAATTGATAAAAGGAGATCCACAAATAGAAGAGACGTTTATATCATGTTTGGCTCGACCTGATCTCGCTGAAAATTTACAAAAACAATATGAGTCTTTGACAAAACAAAATGCAAAAGTTCATCTTGAAGGTGGACGTAGCAATGAACTTAATTCAATTTTTGATCCAGTTTTGATTGAACTTAATCCTTCGCTTTCAAATTTATGGAAAGAGGAGTGTTTTGGGCCTTTGCTGTGTATAACACCTTACGATACAATACAACAAGCAGTAGAATTGGCCAATTCAACTCCTTATGGTCTAGGTGCAACTATTTGTAGCAATGACAACGATCTTTGCAACTATCTATCTTTAACCGTCAAGGCAGGTTATGTATCAGTGAATAGTTTGCTTCGCAGTGACCCACGATTTCCTTTTGGTGGCTTAGAGTTATCCGGATACGGCAAAGAATTGGGCAGAGAAGGCGCGTTTTCATTTACCAATCAGAAAACAATTGTAACATAATGAATGAAAGACGAATTGAAGTAATAAGGCAAGTCGTAAAATTTCGTCAACAAGATCTTGTTATGGTGCTTGAAAATGTAGATGATGATCACAACATAGGAGCCGTAATGAGGACATGTGACGCGGTTGGAATACAAGAATTGGTAATACTGAATTCGAGACCAGATACGAGAAAGAAATTTATAAAAGTCGGTAAACGCACTTCGGCAGGTACCAGAAAATACCTTCAATTAAGTTATTTTACGGACATCAAATTGTGTGTTGAATACCTGAAAGCGAAAAATTTATTCCTTTTGGGAACTGGATGGGATAAAGAATCAGTTTCGATGCATGCATACGATTTTACACAAGCAACTGCTTTGATAGTTGGCAACGAAAAGTTTGGCTTGTCTCCGGAACTGATCAATAATTTGGATGGCTTGGTGACAGTGCCGCAGTATGGAACTGCTCAAAGCTTAAATGTTTCCGTCGCTACTGCAATTTTATTGTATGAATCATTGAATCAAAGGCAAAGAGCAGGTTTATTTCCACCAAAATGGAATGAATGGCATGAGAGGCTTTTAGAAAAATATATGGAAAGAGCAAAAACTAAACCTGATCCAACTTCAACTTACAAGATTTTTCGTCCTGAAATAGAATGAAAATTTTGAATTGGCTACCTTCGCACCAATAATGCGTTTACAAACTCTTACAATAAAGGGATTCAAAAGTTTTGCAAATGAAACTGTCATACATTTTAGTGAAAATGTAACGGGAGTAGTAGGCCCAAATGGCAGTGGAAAATCCAATATTGTCGATGCTTTTCGTTGGGTATTGGGAGAACAAAAAAGTAAAGACCTTCGATTGGATAAAATGTCCAATATAATCTTTAATGGTTCAGGCAAAAAAAGAGAATCGGGAACCGCCCATGTTTCCTTAACATTTATCAACAACAAAGGATTACTTCCAACTGAATATGCCACTGTCACCATTTCAAGAATTTTATACCGAACTGGTGAAAGTGAATACAGAATCAATGACGTAACGTGCAGGCTAAAAGATGTCACAAGTTTGTTTATTGATACAGGAATGGGCTCTGACAGTTATGCAATAATTGCCTTGAATATGGTCGAAGAGTTACTCAACGACAAGGAGCAATCTCGTCAAAGAATGTTATTTCAGGCAGCAGGTATTACAAAATACAAAATCAGGAAGGAAGAAACGCTTCGGAAACTAAAATCTACTGAAGAAGATCTGGAAAGATTGAGAGATGTATTGTTCGAAATAGAAACAAATCTTAAATCTCTTGAAAAACAAGCGAAACGCGCTGAAAAGTATCTTGAGTTAAAAAAACAATATAAGGATCTTGCCTTGAAACATATTGTATTGCAAATCAATCAGATAAAAGATGAATACAAAATACTTGAAGGCAGAATTTCAAGAGAAGAGCTCGAAATTGGAACTGTCTCATCACAGTTAATTTTAATTGAAGCCAGAATCGAGGCACAAAAGAAAAACTTTCTCGAAGCCGAGTTAAAATTGACAACCCAGCAAAAAGCAATTAGTTCTGTTGTTCAAACAATCCAAACTTATGAGTCAGATAAGCAAGTAAAAAAGAATAAGCTTGACTATTTGAACCTCAATGGAGCCAAACTATCAGAAAGTTTAATTACCCTTCGGAATCGCAAAGCAGAGCTTTTAGTAAGTATTGAAATATACGAAAAGGAACTCCTAGATGCTAAAGAATTGGAACTTTCATTAAAATCCAAATTGGATCAAGCAGGGAACTATTTAGAAGCATGTAGACTTCAACTTAACGAAAAACGCTCTCAGCAAGGTTTGTTGTTGAGTACCATTCAAGCCAATGAGAAAAGCCTTCTGGAATACGAGAAGCAAATTGCACTTCAAGATAATGTAATCAATAATGCAAAACGAGAACTCAACAGGACAGAAGAACAATTAATTAAGCAAACGGATGAAATAATAGAGATTGAAAAAAAGCTTGCAGTGGTTTCTAAGGCTCAGAAGGAAGCAAATTCGACATTGAATGATCTTGAAAAGAGAGTGGAACTACAAGAAAAGCAGAGAAATGAGTTGACCAATAAAATTGATGAGTACACGCAGCAATTGACAAAAATTAATAGGGAAGGAGATGCCAAGCGGAATGAATACAAATTAATCCTCAGCATGGTTGAAAAATTGGAGGGCTTTCCTGAATCAGTCCAATTTCTTAGTCAGAATAGAGAATGGAGTAAAAAAGTAACAATCGTTGCTGATTTGTTGTTTTGTAAAGAAGAGTATCGCATTTGTATTGAAAATTATTTGGATCAATATCTGAACTATTATGTAGCTGCTAATATAGATGATGCAGTTGAAGCGGTAGAGCTACTCAAACACAACCAAAAGGGCAGGGCCAATTTTTTCATACTAAATGAATTAAAGCAAGAGACCCATAAAAAGGTGTATATCAAAGAAACTGGTTTGATTCCAGCATTGGATTGTGTAGAAGCTGAGTCCAAGTACAAATCTATTCTTGAGCTACTTTTGGCAAATGTGTATATATCTGAAAACTCCAAAATCAACAATGATGAAGATCCTGGCCTTGTAGTCCTTGAGAAAAACGGGCTGTGGGTAAGGAAAATTAATATGTTGAGTGGAGGTTCTATAGGACTGTTCGAAGGACGTAAAATAGGAAGACGCAAAAATTTAGAAGCCTTGGATAAGCAAATATCATCTTTGGAAAAAGAATCAAAGAAAATAGGCGATCTGCTTAAAACTTCTAAAAATGAACTGGAGGAGATCAAAAAAGTTAATCTCCAGTCTCAACTTCGTGAAATCAGAGATAATTTCAATAAAATTAATCAAGAAAAAATTGGACATGAGACCAGACTTGATAATTATGGAAAATACCGAACAGAAGTAAAATTATCGCAACTCAATTATTTAGAACAAATAACCGCCGCTGAAGAGAAGCTAAAAAATTATAGACAAGTTATTGATAAAGATAATACAGCATTAAATGTTCTCAAAAATGACTTGAAGCAAAAAGACGATACTTTGTCCTCATTAAACGAGGCATTGTCGTTGGCAAATAAGGATTTTAATGAAAATAATTTATCTTTTATTCGTCAGCAAAATGCTGCAACTACCATTTTACGTGAAATAGAGTTTCGGTTAAAACAAAAAGAAGTCGATGATGGGAATGAAAAAAGACTGATTGAAGATCAGTCCACAGAAGATATTGAAAGGAAACAGCTGACTCAAGATATTGCCAAAATTGAATCGGAACTGATACTTTGGTACCAAAATAGAAGCGGAGGCGAATCAGGACTTGAAGAAGCCGAAAAAGCCTATTTCCAGATGCGTCAGAATATTAACGAATTGGAAGAGGAATACCGAAATAGCCAAAAAGCTTACACAGAAAAACAAAGTAAGATCAACAACACCAAAGATAGGTTCAATGAAGTAAAATTTAAATTGGCTGCAATTGGTGAAAGAACCCAATTGGAATTCAAAATTGGTATCAATGAATTGATCAATCTTGAAGCCGAACATATCGAAGATCCCGAAAATTTCATGAAAGAAGTGGATATCCTCAAACTTAGGTTGGAAGGATTTGGTGAAGTTAATCCAATGGCAGTTGAAGCATATAACGAAATTAAACAACGATATGAAGTTATAAAGATTCAAGAGGCTGATATATTCAGCGCCAGAGACACCTTGGCACTAACCATCAAAGAAATTGAAATTACAGCGACCAGACAATATCTGGATGCATTTGAAAAAGTGAGATCAAACTTTATTGATGTGTTCAGGAGCTTGTTTACAGCTGATGATACTTGTGATCTTATTTTGACAGATCCAGACAATCCACTGACTTCCGATGTGACAATAATAGCCAAACCCAAAGGTAAAAAGCCACAAAGTATCAATCAATTGTCAGGTGGAGAAAAAACCCTTACTGCTATAGCTTTACTTTTCGCATTATATCTACTTAAACCAGCACCTTTTTGTATTTTTGATGAGGTAGATGCACCTTTGGATGACAGTAACATTGATAAGTTCAACAAAATCATCAAAAAGTTCTCATCTGAATCGCAATTCATTATAGTAACTCACAACAAAGCCACTATGGCTGCGGTTGACGTTATTTATGGTGTCTATATGCCAGAACAAGGTGTGAGTGGTGTAACAGAGGTCGATTTTAGAAGCCTTGAAGCTACCTATGCTTAGATCAGATTTAGATTTCTTTAACTTTGTTTTTTAGCCATTCTTTACTCACTACTCCCGGCGTTTCTTCAAGTTCTAATAAGAAATCTGCTTTTTGCTTTTCATCATTAGGCATGAGTTTGGCTAGTTTCTTTAAAAAGCGGATGTAATTGAGGTAATTCCTCCTTCGCTGTGCAGGCAATTTGTTATTTCTTTGCAAATAGACACGGAAAGCTTCCATCAAAGAATACATTGGCTCTATCTCATCCAATTCAAAATAAGTACAAAGTAAAATAATTTTAGAATTCAAATTGTAAGTCATATCCTCGTATTCCACTTGATGCAAATACTTTATTACCTTACCCCAATCTTTTTTATAAAAATACAATTGTGCCATATTGAAAGAAACAGCATTGTCTTTTGATACATCAGGTAGTTGATCTTTATAATTGTTTATGAAGTTCTCTGTCCAAACATAATCCCCCATTCTCACTGCCATAGAAATTACATTTTTGAAATGCCACGGTCCATGCTCTTCATCGGAAAAATCAATGATATTTTTAGATAGTAAATCTTGAAATGTTTCTAAATACTCTCTTAAAAATTGTGATTGAGCCAAATTTACCTTTCGAGCACAATAATTCAATGCATAAGTATATAATTCATAAGCTTCATTTTTGGGAAATAGAGCTGCATTCTTTTCCAGAGCAATTTTTAAGGCGTGGTAATGCTCAATATCTTGGGTATTAGTTTGGGTCAAATAAACTTTGTAATAAATATCAATGGAAGGCACATCAGAATAATCATAGGTGTTGATGTGATTTATGATTTCGTCTATAAAGAGCAATTTGTACTCATGCGATACTTGGTATTGGTAACTTAAAACGGAACAATAATATTTTAACTTTTCAGCCAGGTAAAATCGGTCGAGATTGTTTACAATGTTTTCAACATTGGTTTTTTGTTGTCTTTTCTCAGTATGAGAAAGGATGTCAAAATAATTTTTTTCAATCTGGTACTCATAATAATAATGATTTGCAGGCATCAAATGTTGTCTTTCAGAAAGTCGACGTGCGGTTTTCATGGCAGTGTTATACAATTTGGCCATTCGTTTGCGTGCAACAGCTTCAATCAAGTGAGTTGCTTGTCTGATAGGATTTTCCTCATAAATTTGTTGAGCTAAAAAGCCTTCTACTAACTTTAGGAGATCTGAACATAATTTTCTGAAGCGCACATCATCATAATCTTCACTTCCATATAGCTTTTTCCAAATTTTTTCCTTAGGAAGTTTATCAGAATCCTTTTCAAGAAGTGAAAGAAACTGTTCGAATAATTCAGCTAAAGAGTCGCTATTGTTGTAGTATGGAGAGTGAATGTATTTTCTACAACGAACTATTTCTGACTTGTCCAAATAAGAAAGAATGTTAAATAATTTATTGTTTTGCATAAGATATAATAAAAAGGATGTAACTTAGCACCGTTATTTACCTGAAAATGAAGGTAGGTATTTTTCTCTCAAAAACCATTCATAAAAATTAAAACGTTTGTTGTGAAAATTCTTCACAATAAACATATTGACAAAATACGGAAAAGTCCGTACATTTGTTTTTAGTTGTGAGTTTTATACATCATATTTAAATTTAATATATTTGTAAAAATTCATCACAAGCACTGTTTTTTGTCTTTGGAGTGCTTCACAGTATCGTGCAAATTTGTACTGTGAAAAATCCTAAAGCCAAACAAAAAAGCCCAGACATGAATGTATCTTTAAAAAAGTCTTTTGAGATGGTAACGGTTTTTATGCTGTTATTTTGCTCCTCCGGATTATGGGGTCAGCCCAATAATCCATATGAGTCTGCCACGGTTGTTACTGGCACTACTTACAATCGATTTTATTATTCTGCTGCCGTGTCAACAATTACAAATGCACCTGCACATGCACTTTCCTACGGATTAAACACCACCGCTGGCAATATTACATTTCACTACAAACCCAAATCTACTTTTTTAGGAAAAGACTATGTAACTATTGAATATTATCCTGTTTACCCCGGCCCTCCATCTTACATTAGCATTCAATTAGTAATTGTAAAGTCAGTTGTGACAACTGGATTTGACTATGTAACAACTAATGCAAATCAAGAAATAACCATTGCAGTTCTTTCGAATGACAGCAGTTCAGTTGGTGGATTAAGTCTAAGTGCTACAATTCCATCTGTTACCAATGGAACAGCGACCAAATCAGGTAGTCAAATCCATTTTGTTCCTGATGTAGATTACGAAGGTCCTGCTACAGTTACTTATGTAGCTTGTGACAATCAAAATGTTTGCAAAACTGGTATTGCTTACATCAATGTCCTGCCTTTGCAATTCGATCAATATGATACCTTAAGATACACTTTACCTAAGAACACATCAATAGAAACCAATCTGGGTCTTGGTGGTTATTCTGGTGTATCCAAAACACCATCAAAGGGAAGTTTTACTGATATTCTAACTGATAGAATAAAATATACCGCTAACACCAATGCAACTGGTTTGGACACTCTACAAGTATTCAAAACTATAAATAGTGTGAATTATTATAAAACTGTAGTGTACAATCTCTTATCCACTGTGTCTGGCAACAAGTATGCAATGGATGATTTTGCGGCAACGCCCAGAAATACCGCTGTAACATTTAATATTCAAACCAATGATTTTGGTAATTATATCATCTTTCAACCTGGATCAATGACAAGCCCCAACGGGACCATTCAATATCTAGGTAATGGAAATGTGAAATTTACGCCAAAGAATAATTTTACTGGTACTGCTACTTTCAATTATAAGATTGGTTATCCGGGGTACTCGGTACTTGAAATTGGTAAAGTGTCAGTTGAAGTTTCAAATCAGGCTCCGGCCTCTGCAATTTTCAACATGAAGACTCCAGAAGTGACTCCTCTGGTAATTAGATACAACAACCCTTTATCCAATTGGTCCTTAACAATTGATGACCAACCTGATAATGGTACACTAGTGCTTTACCCTGGTCAACAGACCATCACCATAGGTTCGCAACAAATCAGCGGGTATAACTTAGCTGTTTACACACCTTCCAACGGTTTTGTTAATAATACCGATGAAATGAGTTTGAAATATTGTGTACCCAATGGCGCTTGTACTATTTTTAAAATTGATGTGTTGGTTACACCCGTTGGTACTTCCACAACTGAATATTGCCAGAACGACTGCGTTTGGCCTGGTGATACTGATGGAGATGGTGTTGTTAGTGTAAAAGATATGCTTCCTGTTGCTGCCTGCATTGGTGTGCCAGGTGTTGAGCGTTCAAACCCGAATACTGATTGGGACGCACAATACGGTGAAAATTGGTCTAACCCTTACGAACCATCACCGGCTGATCTTAAACATATCGATACTGATGGTGATGGATGGATTACACAAAACGATACTGCGGCTATTTTTAAATCGTATGGACAAATTCATGGTATTCCGAATACATTTTATTCAAAAATAGAAAACGCTCGAATTGTATTTGTACCACGGGACACGGCTATAACACCAGGAGACGATGCTATTTTTGACATCTATTTTGGTACGCCCCTCAATCCTGTCTATGACGGAACTGGTTTTACATTCAAGTTTAATTATTTAAACCATCCTTTAATCACACCTGACAAGGTTCATGTTCAATTTGACAAGGATAATTGGTTGGTAAAAAATTCAGGATCGTTGACTATGTCAAAAATTCCTACAAATGGTATTCTCCATACGGCTTACAGCAAAACTTCCGGTGGTGGCTTGACTGGTCAAGGACCTGTTGGACTTGTAATTGTGGAGGACGTTGAAGGAATCAAATCTGACAATGGTGAATTCTTAAGTTTTAAAGTTGAAGAAATTGATTATTTGAATGCTCAAGGTGAATACATCAGAGTCCCTGATCAAGAATTGAAAATCAGAATTGCTAAAGGTGTAGAAAAGCCAACAAATGTTTCTCCTTCTGATTTTGTATTGTTCCCTAATCCAAACAATGGCATCTTCAGAGTGTCATCTCGTGCAGGAATTCAAATTCAATCCTTGGAAATTTACAATATATATGGACAAATGGTTGATCAATCATTTTCGAATGAAGCAAATATCAATCAACTTATGAATGGCTTTTACTTTGTCAAAGTAATAAGCAATGCAGGTTCCGTAACACTAAAAATTGATAAGACTCAATAAGTTTTCGTTTAAAATATCTAATTATAATCTCAAACCAAGTGCTCTCTTTCAGAGCACTTTTTTTTTAATTCAAATTCCGATATGGACGGTATCGACGATAAATATTGATCAAACTCAATATTTTATGGTGTATGACGTCACCTCTGGTAGTATCAGACTCGTATGAGATAAACTCTTTATAATTTTTTTAATTTCAGTGCTGTAAAGTCTACTTAAACAGCGTTTTTCCTCAATTCATGAGTCTTTGCTCAGTGTCTGATAGCCTTTGACTCGTCAGACTCAAGGGCCAAAATCTGCATTAGCGGATTTTGGGTTTAAAAAAAATACCGAAAACTTTAGATTTTCGGTATTTAGTTACTCAAAGAGATTCTACTATTCTTCCGATAAAAATGGGTATCTATAATCAATTGGTGGATTGAGATTTTCTTTGATTGCTCTAGGACTTATCCATCTAACCAAGTTCAAAATTGAACCAGCCTTGTCATTTGTGCCACTTGCTCTGCTTCCACCAAAAGGCTGTTGACCAACTACAGCTCCTGTAGGTTTGTCATTGATATAAAAATTGCCAGCTGCATGTCTGAGTTTCTGAGAAGCATATTCAACCACATATCTATCCTGACTAAAAACTGCTCCAGTTAATGCATAACCTGAAGTTTTGTCGACCACATCAAGAATTTCATCAAATTTATCTGCATCGTAAACGTGAAGTGTCAAAACTGGACCGAATAACTCTTCGCACATCGTAACATAATTTGGGTCTTTAACCGCAATTATAGTTGGTTCAATAAAATAACCTTCTGATTTATCAAAATTTCCTCCAGCTATTATTTCGCAAGATGAATCACTTTTGGCGGAGGTAATATATGAAGTGATTTTATCAAACGCCTTTTCATCAATAACTGCATTGATGAAATTGGTAAAGTTTTCAGGGGAACCCATTTTGAATGAACCCAAATCTTTAACCAATCCTTTTTTTACTTCTGGCCAAATATTACTAGGTATATAAGCCCTACTTGCGGCTGAGCATTTTTGACCTTGGTATTCAAACGCTCCTCTTGACAATGCTGTTGATACTTGTTCCGCTATGGCGCTCTTGTGAGCCAATACAAAATCTTTACCACCTGTCTCGCCGACCACTCTAGGGTATGACTTATAATTTCTTACATTTTTTCCAATCCTTTCCCAAATATCTTGAAATACACTTGTGCTTCCAGTAAAATGCAGACCTGCAAAATGTGGATGACTGAAAACAATATCACCAATCGTCTTGCCATCAACATAAACTAAATTGATAACACCATCCGGCAAACCTGCCTCTATCAAAATTTCCATTATGATTTGTGCAGAGTAGATTTGAGTATTTGAAGGTTTCCAGATTACTGTGTTACCAAGCATTGCAGGAGCGGTAGGAAGGTTTGCAGCTATAGAAGTAAAATTGAAAGGTGTTAGAGCAAAAATAAAGCCTTCCAGTGCCCTATGCTCCAATCTATTCCATTGTCCTACAACGCTTTGAGGCTGAACCGCATAAATTTCTTCCATGAACTGAACGTTGAACCTCCAGAAGTCGGCCAATTCAGCAACAGCATCTATCTCGGACTGGTAGACATTCTTGGATTGACACAACATTGTGGCAGCATTCATTCTTGCTCTGTAAGGACCACACAGCAAATCAGCAGCTTTCAAAAATATTGCAGCCCTGGCAGTCCAATCCATATTTTCCCATTTGCTTTTTGCGTCCAATGCCGCTTGAATAGCATCATGAACATGGGTGGCGGCGCCTTTATGATAGTGACCCAACAAGTGTTTACGTTCATGAGGAGGCCTAATTTCAACCAATTGGCCAGATTTTACTTGCTGTCCATTGATATACATTGGTATTTCAACTTCCTTATTTTTAAATTCCTTAAGTGTTTTCTTTAATTCCAATTTTTCAGGTGAACCTGATTTGTAATTAAGGATCGGCTCATTTACTGCAACAGGTATTTTTACTATTGAGTTTGACATATTTATAAGTTAAATTTTACTTGATTTGGCACAAATGATGACGCATCACCACCTCCTTGTATTATTTCACGCACAATCGTTGAAGATATATGAGAAAATTCGGGTTGGCTAATCAGAAAAACTGTTTCAATTTGATTGCCTACTATATGATTCATCTGTGAAATTGTTTTTTCGTAGTCAAAGTCACTTGAATTTCTCAATCCCCTCAAGATATACTTGGCATCCTTGGAATCACAATAGGTAGCCGTCAATTTTTCAAAGCTGTCTATCGAAATTTTATCTTCATTTTGAAAAACTTCTTTTAACCATATAATTCTCTGTTCTAGCGTAAAAAGATATTTCTTTTGGTTATTAATACCAATTGCAATAATAATTTTGTCAAAAAGAGGCAATGCTCTCAATACCAAATCTACGTGGCCGGTTGTGATTGGGTCAAATGATCCAGGAAATACAGCTAACTTCATGTCGTTAATTAAAAGTATGAACAAAGATAAGGAGGGAATGACTAATCCGTGGAAAACTATTTCAGTCAATAAAGTTTATGAAAATCCGTGGGTTGTTGTTGATCACCATGAAGTGATCAATCCAAATGGTAATCCAGGAATTTATGGAACTGTTGGATTTAAGAACATTGCGATTGCAATACTCCCTATTGATTCTGATGGCAACATAACTTTAGTCGGACAATTTCGTTTTCCTACATTGTCTTATTCATGGGAAATTCCTGAAGGTGGAAGCCCAATTGGTCAAAATATTTTAATAAATGCTGCAAAAGAATTGAAGGAAGAAACTGGAATTATTGCAAATTCATATACTGAGCTTTTTCGTTGTCATACCAGCAATTCGGTGAGCAACGAATTTGCAATTGGTTATTTGGCTCAGGATCTAAGGTATGAATTATCTGAGCCAGAAGATACTGAAGAGCTTTCAATAAAGAGGGTGAAGTTAGATGAATTACTCAGAATGATTTCACGTCATGAAATAACTGACGCCCTTACGATTATGTGTGCATGGAAACTAAAACTGAATCACTTTTCAAATATTTAAAATGAAAATAAAAGGATTTTTACTGTTTGTTGTTTTAACTTTTCTGTCGAATATTGTTTTTTCACAATTGTCAGGAAATGTAAAAGACGTTGACGGTCTTCCATTAGAGGCTGCGAGTATTTTGATCAAAGGAACAACTCGAAATACTTTTTCCAATGAGTTGGGAAATTATTCAATTGTATTAGAGCCTGGAAAATACACCATAGTTTGCCGATATATCGGTTATAGAATCAACGAACAAGAGATCAATTACAAAGGAGGTAAGTTGGATTTGGATTTCAAAATGGACTACCAGCAATTGGCCATAAACGAAATTGAAATTAGTGACAAACGTAAGGATCCCGCATATGAAATCATCCGAAATGCAATCAAAAAGCGTAGCTATTACTTGGCGCGTCCCAACCATTTTATTGCTGATGCATATTTGAAAACTATTCAGAAGTTGGTAAAAACTCCAAAAGCATTCATGGGGCAAGATTTAGGTAATCTAGGTGGCATTCTAGATACTAACAGACAAGGAATCATATATTTGTCTGAATCCTCATCCAAAGTGTTTTATCAACATCCTGAGAAAATCAGAGAGCAGATTTTAAGCAGTAGGGTAAGTGGAAATTCCAACGGCTTTACACTCAATCGCGCAAATATGCTCCAATGGAGTTTGTACAATCCTAGTTTTCAAATTGGAAGAAACGTAATTAGTCCAATATCTCCAGATGCATTACTTTACTATAAGTATAAATTCGAAGGAAGTTATTTTGATGAAGATAAGCGTGAAATAAACAAAATTCAGGTCATCCCCCGAAATTCTTTTGATCCCCTGTATAGTGGATATTTGTACATTGTAGACGATGAATGGAATATTCAATCCTCTGATCTATATATTACAGGAAAAAATATTGGTCAAGAGGCTCTTGATACACTGAATCTTAAGCAGCAATATGTTTTTGACAAGAAAACAAATGAATGGCTACTTTTTTCACAGTTTATTCGCTTTTCTGCTAAAATATTTGGCTTTGAGATTGAAGGGAATATGTCTGGGAACTTCATGAACTATGATCTGAATACAAAATTTGATCCCAAAGCATGGAAGAGTGAAGCAACAGTATTTGCCAAAGATGCCAACAAAAAGTCTGAGATGTACTGGGATTCCATCAGACCAACCCCACTTTTGAAGGAAGAATTATCTGATTTTACAAGAAAAGATAGTCTTCAAACTATTTGGAAAAGCAAAGTGTATCAAGACTCGATGGATAGGAAGAGCAATAAATTTACAAGCAATTCACTTTTATTGGGCTACACTTACAGCAATTCCTTTAAGAATAGATCTTTCTCCATTAAATCACCATTACAAACTGTTCAGTTTGATCCAATCAGAGGATACTATTTTGATTTGGGTTTATCCTATTTTCAATCCGCTACTGAAGAAAATCTTAAAAATTTCAGAATATCAGCAGACCTGTCCTATGGAATAAGCGAAAAAGTAATTCGTCCGTTTCTAGGTTTTTCAAGAAGGTTCGATAAAATATTCAATCGAACTTTGGCAGTGGAAGCGGGAATACAAGCACGTCAGATTGGTTTAAACAATCAAATTCTGCCTTTGATTAATACCTATTACAGCTTATTTTCCCACAAAAGTTTTGTCCAAGTCTTTGAAAGAAGGGGAGGAAGTATGCAGTACAGTCAGGTAATTAGTCCAGTATTTGATTTTCAGATCAATTTGGGATATTGGAACAGATATCAACTTCAGAATAATACTGAATTGAGTTATTTCAATAAAGACAAGGTGTATGAGCCTCAAATTTCGATTTTTGGTTTATCCAATCCCAACTCAAATGAAGTGGTTCAAGGAAGAATAAAAATTGATTTTTTGCCTGGAAGAAAATTTACTTCTTATCCCAATTCAAGATTCTACTTGGAGTCAGATTATCCTAAATTCACTATTTCTTCAAGAGCCACTTATTACACAGGCAACATTGCTAAAGGTGCTGACAAATTTAGCTTACGTACTAACCTAGATATTTCAGATGAAATGTCATTGGGATATTTTGGGAGTTTGAGGTGGTTGATGAGTGGAAGTATAATCAATGGAAAAAATATCCCATTTATTGATAACCATCATTTTTTGGGCAATGAAACGATAGTTTATATTGGAAGTTCTGAGCAATTTTCCAGGTATCGCATCATGCCATTTTATCAATACAGTACCAATGCAAATTTCGTAGAATTCCACTCAGAGTATAACGCACAAGGTCTTGTCTTGAGTAAAATTCCGTTGTTACGCAATTTGAAATTGGAGGAAAATGTCGGATTTAAATATTTGTCAATAACTGATGGGACTTCATATTCGGAGCTGTCAGTTGGAATCAGTAATATTGGTTGGAGTGTTTTCCGAATGTTCCGTGTTGATTTTACTTGGAGTTATGATTATAAGAGCAAGGAAAGTGGAAATGGGGTAACTGTTGGAATAAATTTACTTTAATGGAGCCCGGTTTTCTTTTTCCCAATCAAATTTTGACAAGTACGTTACGATAATACCAGCTAATATAAAAACAATTTTTATAACAAATGCTGTTCCTGAACCCAAAGACTCGATTGGTCTCAACATTACCAATTTTACGCCAATCAAATCAAGAACTATAGCAACAAAGCCCAACACGAACATCGCAAAACCCAATAAAGTCCAGATATTTTTATTCATTCATTTCTATTAAACAAGTATTAAACATCAAATTTAGTTCATAGTTTAAGAGTAGTGTATCTATTAGCGTAACTTTGTAAAAGAAAATGAATTCCATCTAATATGCTTAAGCTGATAGAATGTCCTAGAGATGCCATGCAAGGATTACATGAGTTCATCCCTACTGAGCTCAAAGTCAATTACTTGAAAGCTTTATTAGAAGTTGGATTTGATAGTTTAGATTGTGGAAGTTTTGTTTCATGGAAAGCGATTCCTCAAATGAGAGATACCGCTGAAGTCATTCAAGAAATCAGCAATATTAATTCAAATACCAAACTACTTACCATTGTTGCTAATTTACGTGGTGCAGAAGAAGCTATGAAATTTTCTGGAATTCAATACCTTGGATTTCCATTTTCAATATCTGAAACTTTTCAGCTGCGGAACACCAATTCTACAATTCAAGAATCCGTATCAAGAGTTGGTGAAATCCAGCAATTGTGTCAAACACATAATAAAGAGTTGGTGGTATATATTTCAATGGGCTTTGGAAACCCTTATGGTGATCACTGGAGCGCAAATGTTGTTGAAGAATGGGTTGATCAACTGGCTGGCTTAGGAATAAGAATATTTAGCCTAAGTGATACTGTTGGAGTATCAAGTCCTGATAATATAGCTTATTTATTTTCGCATTTGATCAAAAAATATCCCGATTTGGAAATTGGGGCACATCTGCATACCCAGACATACAACTGGGAAGAAAAAATTCATTCTGCCTACACCAATGGCTGTCGCCGCTTCGATAGTGCAATGCTGGGTTTTGGTGGTTGCCCAATGGCTAAGGACGAACTTACCGGAAATATGTCAACTGAGAACGTTTTAAAATATTTAATGGACAAGTGTATTGATCATGGCTTGGAATTAGATAAATTTGCGAAAGCTCGTGAAATAGCTTTAAACGTTTTTCCTTAATCTTTTTTATGATCCTACCAATTGAGTTCGGAACACCAGAATACGACGAGGCAATAAGGCTTCGTGAAGAAATATTAAGAAAACCATTAAATATGGTTTTCAAAGAAAAGGATTTGGAAGCAGAATATAACCAATACCACGCAGGGTATTATTCACCCAATAATGTATTGTTGGCAGTTTACACCTTGATCATAGGCCCTGAATCAAGCAAAATGCGTCAAGTTGCTGTCAAAGAGGAGTATCAAAGAAAAGGCTTGGGACAGAAACTGGTATCAGACGCCGAAAAGGTTACAAGGGAACACAAGCTCAACAGATTGCTGCTGCACGCCCGCGATACGGCCGTACCATTTTATGAAAAAAATGGTTACACTATTGAAGGAAAAGAATTTAAAGAAGTAGGAATTCGGCATTTTTTAATGGCTAAAAAATTATTGTAATATGATATCTTCCATCCAATATTATTTTGACCATTACAGCCAAAGTCATAAAAATCCTACAAATAAATTGATTCACTGGATTTGTGTTCCTTCTATTGTTCTCAGCTTGCTTGGGCTCTTATATTTAATCCCGTTTCCCTTAGATAAAACCTGGTTGATAAATTGGGCATCGGTAGTATTTATGGTCAGTATGATATTTTATGTCAGACATTCCATATCGATTGCCCTAGGTTTTTTACTTGTATCATTAATCATGTTGAAATCTATTGCTTTCATTGTAGAATCAAGCCAAGATGAATCTATAGCTCTAATAGTATTTCTTGCAATATTCGTCATTGCTTGGATTGGACAGTTTGTAGGTCACAAAATAGAGGGAAAGAAACCATCTTTTTTAGATGATTTGAAATATCTAATGATAGGACCAGCTTGGCTCATCCATTTTATCTACAAAAAGCTTGGAATCCCTTATTAGAACTACATTTTAATAAATTTCTGAGTATAGTTCTTTGAACCATTCTTAGCTTGAATAATGTAGATCCCTTTGGGTAATGTTGCTATGTCGATTTCATTATTATTACCAATAGAATTAACTTCTTGAATCAAATTCCCATTTAATGTATGTATTCTAAAGGATTCAAAATTCAAATCGCCAGTCACTACATTTAAACTGTTTACGGCAGGATTTGGATAAACTTTGAAGCCTAGCACAGCCTGATTGACAATTGAAGAAACAGTAGCATCATCTACGCGGAAATCCCACGCTCCGCGACCATAAGTACCAAAACGGGCAATCTTGTGGTTTGGAATATATTCCACACTCCAAAACGTTTGATTGGGCGTTGATTTGCCAGCCAATGGATACCAAGAGCCTTTGGCTACAGAATATATAAAAGGCCCAGCCTCAGTGGCTGCGAAAAAGAGTGACTCGTCTTCATTTGCAACAATATTGAATACCAATGTACCAGGCAGTCCAGTTGACATAGGTTGAAAAGTCAAACCGCCAGTTGTTGACTTGAGAACAGCTGGATTAGAATATCCGCTTCCGCAAACATAAACCACATCTAGATCTAATTCAGAAGATAGAATTCCGGAACCGTATAAATATTGACCACCAGGAACACTTGCTGTTTTAAACCATTGTAGACCTTTGTTCTCAGAAACATAAAATTTGCCATTGCTGGTCGTAACATATATTCTTTTGTTATCCAATGGCGATACTGACACAGCACTTACTTCACCTCCAGAATCGGCTTTAAAATCATAAGGAAATTGAGTCACAACCAATTCAGAATTTATGTATTCCAAGCGGATTAAAAAAGAACCAGAACCACCCAAGATAGTACTGCCACCTGCTAAGTATACAGCATGTTTGTCCGTTTCGCCTGTAGAAACCAATGGTGGAATCCAAACACTTTCATCCTGAGAATCTATTTCATAACCTAAAGTTTTACTAAAGTTATTGGTGTAAAAAGTTATTGCTCCGCCAGGATAAACAGTCCAAAAGCCAGTTCCATTTTTGGTAAATTCTAAATGACCGTAATCTCCGGAAATAACTTGTTTCAAACTTAGAACTGATCTATCTTCAGGATCCGATGAGCCTGATTGCCAGCCCTGATCTTGCGAACCCGCAGTAAATAAATTAAAAGATCCTGGTTTGGTACGGACATCGTAAAATTGGGCATTATTGAGGTTTTTCAATGTAATATTGACATTGGTTTCACCATAATTCTTGGTAACAGATATACCGCCGTGATTACAATTTACCGTAAAATAACTTCCATCAGTTTTTTGAAATTCTTTGAAATACATCATGTCAGCGTGAAGTTTAAACTTAACATTGCCGTAGTATTCCCACCATTCATTGATTTTAATCCAACTTCCACCAGAGTTCTGGCTTCTGTAGCAATTAACCTCACCAAACATCAAAAAGTTAGGTGCAGAAGGGAAACAGAATATTCCGACATCCCAAGGGCTAATTGGCAATTCAGCCTTCTGTTGCCAACTTGCGCCAAGATCGTCAGATTGAAAAACGATATTGTTTTTGTTGAGGACATACATTCTTAAATTGCCGTTAGGAGTGTAGGCGCAACTTGCTTTGAAATCAAAGTTACTCCCAAGACCTAAACTTCCCTCATTCAATAGTTCAAATTCACTGCTTGTGAAATTCCATTTGAAGAATCTTGTTTTTGTAGTAGTTCTTTGGAGCAAATACAAATCATTTGAGAAGCCTGGGTTCAACAACAAATAATCCTGTGGGTTATTGCTTTGAAGTGTGTCAACTGTCTCATATGATTCACCATAATTGGTGCTTCGGTACAATCTGACCTGAGTACCAGAGCTCGGACTTTTTTCATTAGAAAGAAAAAAAGCAGTTTTTCCAGGGTCATTTAATACTGTCCAATCCTTTCTTTGGAAAACAGAAGCATTGGGAACTTGTGTTACTGCTTCAGTCCAGGTTTTGCCATCGTCATCTGAATAGTAAGGTTTGCTATTTCTTGACGTTGATATTCTTTTGCCATTGGGAGTTTTGAAGATCCTAATAAAATTACTTCCAAATCTGAATTCTTGATTGAGAACTTTCCAATTAGAACCGTCTGATTTTCCTTTAAAAATTGGGCCACCGTCGCCTATTGAGTAAAGGTAATCAGTTTCAGGATCGTAATCAGTAGCTCTTTGGCTGCCACAAACATCAAATGGGCCTCTTTCATACCACTGCCCAAATACTGCACTGTCAGCAAAAAATTCTATCCCTCCTCTGGTATTTATTCCTCCAAATGTTTTTGTTTTATAGTCGTTGATTTGGTCTTGATTACGGCTCTCAATTTCACGCCAGTCAATTCCAGATGCTGTTTTATGCATCAATTCAATCCAAGCTTTTCGTTTTATTTGCCTGTTAGGATCCTCCTCACCTTCAGGTTGCAGAAAAGTAGATGATTCTGTTTTTTTTATGTTTGATGTTGAGAGATTCCTAACCAGAAAAATACTGGTACCCATCAAAAGGATAGAGGCAACAATCACAATGTTCTTCATTCAGCTTTAAGTTTTATAATTCAAATATAATAGCAATTGACTTACTTCTCCAAGTTTATAATTTTGAGTTACGGTTTCTAAGATAATGATCAGCAATAACTAATGCTGCCATTGATTCCACTATTGGCACAGCTCGAGGCAATACGCAGGGGTCATGTCTTCCTTTTACTTGAAAGTTTTCTTCCTTGCCTTCTTTATTCAAGGTGATTTGAGGCACTTGTATTGACGAAACCGGTTTGAAAATAGCATGAAATTTGATTGGCATTCCATTTGAAATTCCGCCTTGAATTCCACCACTGTGATTGGATAAAGTGGAAATTTTTTCATCTAAGATTGAAAATGTATCATTGTAGTTGGAACCGAATTGTTGAGAAGCTTCAAAACCATCCCCAATAGCAAACGCTTTGCAAGCATTGATCCCAATTATTGCCTTGGCAAGTTCAGCGTGCAACTTATCAAATACAGGCTCTCCTAATCCTGCAGGGACTCCATTGATTTGACATGTTATTTGCCCACCTATTGTATCACCCTTTTCCTTTATTTTATGAATTAAGTCAATGTATTCTTTTTCAAATTCATCATTGGGACAACGTGAACTGTATTCATATCTTTTTTTAAGTTGTGTTTCTTCTACTTCATAAGGATCAAATTTTAATTCTCCTGCTTGTGCTACAAAAGCGAATATTTCTATACCGAAATGGTTTAAAATTTGTTCAGCTATTGCTCCAGCCACTACCCTTGAGGCTGTTTCTCTGGCAGAAGATCTTCCGCCACCTCTATGGTCGCGAATACCGTATTTACTATAATAACTGAAATCAGCATGCCCTGGTCTAAAGATATGTTCCAGATGTTTGTAATCGTCAGATTTTGAGTCTTCGTTCAGTATTGTAAAACCTATTGGTGTACCAGTTGTGTATCCATCAAAAATGCCAGATAAAAATTTCACTTGATCAGATTCTTTTCTCTGACTAGTCAGGGTTGAAAATCCTGGTTTTCTTTTATCAAGTTTTGATTGAATCAAATCAAAATCAAGTTTTAAACCTGCTGGAACACCATCGAGTATTCCGCCTATTGCTTCACCGTGTGATTCACCAAAAGTGGTCAGTTCTAATATTTTTCCAAAAGTGTTTCCTGACATAATATTTGCAAAAGTAAACCGAATAGAGTTGATTTCGTTTAAGAACTTTGATCTTTGTGAATCAGCATGAAAAATGAAACAATTAATTAACGCTAAGGTTGAAATATTTCCGCATGATGGAGGCCATGCCTTGGAATTCGACAAGGTTTTGAATCTGGCGAGTGCATACTGTATGGGAGCTTCCGGCGTTCAACAACTTATTAAGCTAGAGCCCTTGTCCAATGTTAAGGAAATTTCAATACTGCTGCATGAAGTAAGTGAATGTAAGCTTGGTTTAACAGATAAGGATGTTTTACCAATTTATAACTACAATGATATTAATCTAGCCATTGAAAGAATTCAAATTGAAAATTACGTTCTCGATCTTGAGGATATCATTTCAATTAAGGACGTATTGAGGATTGTCAAAGGAATAGACCAATATTTCTCACAAATTCGATCAAACATATATCCACACTTATACGCTCACATTCGAAAGCAAAATATCGAGTATGCATCATTAATCGCTATCCAACGAATTGTTAATGATGAAGGAGAAGTGCGTTCAGATGCCTCAGAAGAACTGGTAAAAATTCGGAAAAGAATAGGTTCAAAACAACAGGTCGTTGAAAAACAATTTCGTTTTGCTTTGAACACTTATAAAGCAAAAGGAATTCTGGCTGAAAATCTTGAAAGTATCAGAAATGGCCGAAGGGTCTTGACTGTGATGAGTGAGTTCAAAAAGCAAGTTAAGGGTATTCTACATGATGAGTCGGCAACAGGTAAAATGGTTTACATCGAACCCGAAGAGGTTATAGAGCCAAACAATGAATTATTTGATTTAGAGCAAGAAGAAAGGCGTGAAATATATCGAGTAATAAAGGAATTGTGCCAATTTTTAAGTGCCAACCACTTAGAGCTTACAAGACAATTTGAATTGTTGGTTTTGTTTGATGTAATCCACGCCAAGGCTAAATTGGCCGTGGATATGGATGCTGAAATTCCTCAGTTGAAACAAAAACCACAATTCAACATCAAAAACGCAAGGCATCCTTTGTTGTTATTGAAGAACAAATCATTAAGTAAAACAACCGTCCCTTTTGATCTGCATTTTGATCGTGACAATCATATTCTGGTTATCAGTGGACCAAATGCAGGAGGTAAGTCGATACTTATGAAAAGTATTGGTTTGATTCAATTGATGATGCAAAGTGGCTTCTTGGTTCCTATGGACAAGTATAGTGAAATGGGTGTTTTTGACAAACTTTGTGCAGATATTGGTGACTTGCAAAGCTTTGAGGATGATTTGTCCACCTATTCAGGAAAAGTTAGGAATATGGCGCAATTCATGCAGATAGCCAATGACAGAACATTGATACTAATAGATGAATTTGGAAGTGGAACTGATCCGAGAATGGGAGGTGCTATCGCAGAAGCAGTTTTAAAAAATTTGCATGAAAAAGGTGTATTTGCAGTCATGACAACACATTATGGAAATCTAAAGGTGTTTACCTATAAAACTAAGGGAATTTTCAACGGCGCAATGCATTTTGACAAAGAACTGTTGCAACCTAGTTATAAGTTTTTGGCGGGCAGACCTGGATCCTCCTATGCTTATGAAATTACCCGAAAAATGGGTTTTCCTCAAGATGTGATGGATTATGCGCTCAATCAAAGTGGTCAGAAAGAAAATGCTGTTGAAGACATATTGATTGACCTACAGCAAGAATTGGTCAGACTTCAAGAGCAAGCCAATGAGGTAAATAAGAAAGAAGAAAAATTAGAAAGACTTATTCGTTCTTATGATGAATTACAAAAAAGTCTTGAACTCAACAAAAAGAAATTCAAATTAGAACAAAAGGAAACTACCCTTCAAAAGAAATTTCAAGAAAGCAAGGAAATTGATAAGTTGTTAAAAGAACTTAGAGAAGAGAAAAATGTAGAAAAGATTGCAAGTATATCAGCTAAATTTAGAGAGGAACAAAAGAAAACTGAAATTGAAAGACAAGTGCTTGAGAAAGAAGTAATTCAGGATCTTGTTAAGGGGGCAGGTTCAAAACCTTTGCAAAAAGGTGACTTCGTTCGAATAAAAACAGGTGGTGCTGTTGGTGAAATCACCCAAATTGATAAAAACAAAGTCCAAGTCAAGCTTGGGGATCTATTGGTGTCCGTAAAAATCACAGACGTGAGCCTAGTTAACAAAGATTCAGTACCTGAAAAAAAATCAGCAAGCTACACAGATATCAATCGAATTGCTGAAGTAGAATCTAAAGTTGACCTAAGAGGTATGCGAAAAGATGAGGCTCTAAAGGTACTTGAATCATTTGTAGATAATGCGCTGATTCATAGCGTACAACATCTCAGAATATTACATGGAAGGGGAGATGGGATATTGAAGAAAGCGGTACACGCCAAACTCAAAGAATACAAAGATGTTACCAAAGTCTATCATCCTGATGAAGAGTTCGGAGGAGTAGGAATTACATTGGTTCAACTTTAGCCAAACAAAAAATCCCAAGCTTTTGTAGCTCAGGATTTTTTTTATTGCTTAGAGAAAAATACTATCTAAATATTTCAGTTCCAGCGAAATGGAAAGCTCCTTCGATAGCTGCATTTTCATCAGAATCTGAACCGTGAACCGCATTTTCACCAATACTTTTGGCAAAAAGCGCTCTAATTGTACCCGGGGCCGCATCAGCAGGGTTGGTAGCACCGATCAATTTACGGAAATCCTCGACTGCATTCTCTTTTTCTAAGATTGCTGCAACTATAGGACCTGATGACATGAAATCTACCAATTCTCCATAAAAGGGCCTTTCCTTGTGCACTTCATAAAATTCACCTGCTTTTTCAGATGATAAACGCGAGTACTTAAGTGCTACAATTCGAAATCCAGCCTGGTTTATATGGTTTAATATTGCCCCAATGTGCCCAGATTTCACTGCATCTGGCTTTATCATCGTAAAAGTTCTTTTTCCTGACATTGCTATTTAGGTTTTAATTATTATAAGTTGATACAAAGTTATGTGCTTGAACCTCAAGCCGGCTGATTAGGTTGCGTAATTTGCAATTAATTAACTAATTTTATCTTTTATTTTTTCTTTTTATGGGAACAAAAGAGATCTCTATAAGTAGTATTATTACCAGTTCCCCCTTAAAAGTTTAAATGTTTTTCCAAATCCCATTTCTAATGATCAGAATTTTCTTCAAATCCAACTGAATGACCAAAGGGCTTCAACTCGTCAACGGAATTTGACAGACATAAGTGGTCGTGAAATTCAGGCAGAAATAATAGATCCAAAGGAAAGTATTTTCATGCTAAACATGAAAAAAATACCCTTAGATTTGTACCTGCTCCAGTTTGAAATAGATAATGGAAATAGTTATACCTAAAAAGTAATAAAACAATAGGATTAGGGAGCATGAAAATTATTTCATTTTCTTTAGGATTGTAATGCCACCTTCAACACCAACTATTTGGTATTTGTATTGCCCTAATTGATCGCTTGAGGAATTTTTTATGCCAAATCTTTCGGCATATTCATCTGAAATAAACAGGTAATCCATATTTAGATTGTTGGCATAACTCAAAAAATTAATTTTTTTATGGGCTTTGCTGTTTTGCTGCAAATCGGCATAGCTTAAATCACTTTGAATTCTATTGAAGTACTTAATTTCATTAAATATGTAGGTCATTGGAGCCAGTATATTTACTTGATGTGTGTTTTCCTTGATATATTTTAATGACAAATTTCTATAAACTTGAGGGTTAAATTTATTTTGGGCAATCTGAAAGTCATAATAAAAATTAGAAAAAACGTATAGGACAATTGCCAAAATTATGGCTCTCCTTTTTAACTTGTTTGGGTTAATTGTAACGAGGCCTTGAAAAATATCATGAAATGAATGAATGAATAGAAGCAACAAAAATGGAAAATAAAGTAGTAAATACTTACTCGTTTTGTTGACAGAAAGAATAGAAAGTCCTAATATTAAAAGGCCGGTATAAAGCATCAGAATCCTATGCTTCATCATTTCTTTTCTGTTTAAAATAATAGACAACAAAATCAAAGTACTAAAGAAAACCTCCTTTGGACTGTGAAAAAATCGCATTTGTTCATCAAGTATTTTCTTCAGCAGATGTAGTATACTAGGCATGGATGTATCCTGGTATATAGCTGGAGAGTCATTGATTTGATACAACCAATAATTATAATTAAACTCTTTTGTAAAGTCAAAGAAATAAACCGAAAAGCCTAGTATTGAGGTTAAAAGGAAGCCAGGTATTCTTTTATATGACTTAAACCAAAGTAATATTCCCGCTCCAGCTCCGATATAAATTAATCCATTCAAATGCGTTGAAGCAGCTAATCCAGCCAAAAATCCCGCAACTAAAACATGGTTACTGGAAGCAGTTGACCTCATACTAAAATTAAGGAGCAAATAGGAACCAAAGCCCAAAGCCATAACCAGAATTTCCGGTCTATACATGAAGCCAAACTCGAAAACCAGAGAATTGACCAAAACAAGGAAAAATCCAAGGTGAGCGTATAATATTCCGATGTTTTTAGAAATGTGCCTAAGAAAAACAACTAAGAATGCGATTAAACTTATAAGGCTGATACTTTTGAGAACAGCACTGGAAAATCCAAATAATTTGATAAACAAAGCACCAATGATAGTAAAAAACTTATGGTGAACAATGTGTCTATTTTCCTGGCCCGTTATTCCGTGCATCAACTCGGACTTTACAAAGCCTTTTTGTGCCAACCAATAAGCATGCTCACCCAGCCAAGCATCATCTATACCGGGAGCGGCCTGCCACCAACTGTAAACAAAACAAGTTATAATTAATAACGAAGATGCCTTAAGTGCCCAAATACCTTTCATTGATGCAAAAGTAGCAGAAGTATGATGGTAACAAAGCAAAATTGCACACTAAATAGTATCGCTACCTACCAACAATATGATGATTTATTAATTTTAAAGCTTGCTTTTCAATGTCTTACATTTTGATTTGGTGTATATCATGAAAAGAAGTAACTTTGCGCGTCTTTAAAGAAAAAGGTGGCAGATTATACAAAGATAAAAAAGTGGCTTGAGTCCCCAAAGGATGTGGTAATCTTATCGCACCGTAATCCCGATGGTGATGCTATTGGATCTACCCTTGCGTTGCAGCTGTTTCTTGAGCAAAGTTTTCATAACGTAAAAATCATATATCCATCTGAGTATCCAAAAGTTTTTTCTTGGATGCCTAAGGTAGAAAAAACCTTAACTTATGATTTGATGCCTGAAGCATCTTTAAACGCTATTCAAAAAGCCCAAGTTATATTTTTATTGGATTTTAATTCATTGGAAAGGATTGACAAAATGGGTGATGCGGTTAAGGCAAATTCATGTCCAAAGATCATGTTGGATCACCATTTGGACCCTGAACCAATTGCTGACGAAATCATATCAATCACATCGGCAAGTAGCACTTCTGAAATTGTTTTCGATTTTATTATTGGCCTAAGTGGTTCTATGAAACCCATAAGCATCGATATTGCTAATTGCATATACACTGGGATAGTAACAGATACCGGTTCATTTAGATATGGAACACATCCTGATTTATTTCGAAAAGTTGCCTCTCTTTTAGAACTGGGTTTGGATGATTCTACTATTCAGGATTTGATATTCAATTGCCTCGAGGAGAAATATTTAAAGCTCTTGGGATACTGTCTTTGGGAAAAAATGGAGATCATACCAGAATATAATACTGGCTTGATAACATTGAGTAGAGAAGACTACCATAAATTTGAGATTCAGAGAGGCGATACTGAAGGTATTGTAAATTACCTTTTGATGTTAAAAGACATAAAAATTGCTGCTTTTATAACCGAGCAGCCCAGTATAGTTAAACTTTCCCTACGCAGTAAGGGCGATATATCTGTTCAAGAAATTTGTAGAGACCACTTTAAAGGTGGTGGACACAAAAATGCTTCTGGTGGAGCCTTATACAGTAGTTTGCCGGCCGTAGTAAAGAAGTTTAAAGAAATTTTACCACAATATTTTAAAGCGCAAAAAACAATTTCATGAAATTCTACATTTCACTTTTAACAATCGCTGCCATTTTTTCAATGACCCAATGTAAAAATGGTGCAGCAGGAGGAACAGGTTCTTCCAGAAATTTAGCCGATGGGTTAGACCTGACTATCGTGGAGTCAAAAGGCAAAAAAGACAGTATTAAGACTGGAGATAAAATCTACTATGTTGGTACCGTTTATTTGAATGACTCAGCTACAGGCCCGGCTTATGCAGGTTCAATGGTTATCCCTCCGTACGAGGTTTTCCAAGGCAAAAAACCAGTTGTATTTGATATGATTTCTGCCATCTTTGAAGGTGACAGCGCTTATATTATTCAAACCTTTGAAACGGATACAGTTTTTCAAAATCAGGTTCCTCTGAAGAAAGGCGACAAGGTTAAGACTGCAATGCGTATCATTAAGAGAGTTGGAAAAGATGCAGTTGATGAAGAAAAAAAGACTCTTTTCTTGACTCGTGAATCACGCATCAAAACAATGGGAACAATGATTGATGAATTGAAATCTGCTGGAACTGTATCTGGCATGAAAACAACAGCATCAGGTATCAAATACATCTTGCATGAAAATGGTAATGCTCCAGTTGCTAAATCTGGTGAATCAGTAAATGTTCATTACATCGGCATGACTGACAACAAGGAAGTCTTTGATGACAGCTTCAGTCGTGGACAAACCTTCAGCACCGCTGTTGGAAAAGGTCAAGTTATTCCAGGTTGGGATGAGCTATTGCAATTAGTTCCTCAAGGTTCAAGTCTTACAGCAGTTATCCCTGCTAATTTGGCTTATGGGGCACAAGGTGCAGGTGAAAAGATCGCACCAAATGCAACCCTATATTTTTACATGCAGATCGAAAAACCAGTTTCAGGTAAATAATTAAAAGTATTCATGACAATTGAACAATTGAATGAACTTAGGTCCAGATTGGACTTGCTTAGGAGGTATCTTTGACGTCGCTCAACGCGAAATATTAATAGAGGAGAAAAGTCAACTTTCTCTTGATCCCAATTTTTGGGATAATCCTGTGGCAGCTGAAGCTACTTTGAAGGAACTCAAACTCAATAAAAAATGGGTGGAAAGTTTCCAAAAAGGAGCTTCAGAAGTCGAGGACCTAGAAGTCCTATTTGAGTTTCAAAAAGAAGGAGAAGTCACCGCAGAACAAGTTGATGAGCAATATGACATAGCTTTAGCGGTTATGGAAGACATGGAATTCCGTTCTACCTTGAATAAAAAAGAGGATGAGCTGAATTGTATCATTGAGATCAATGCGGGAGCAGGTGGAACTGAAGCTTGTGATTGGGCACAAATGCTCATGCGCATGTACACGATGTGGGCACAACGCAATGATTTTAAATGTTCAGAACTAAGTATTCAGGAGGGTGATGTGGCTGGTATCAAGTCCGTTTCACTCGAAATAACTGGAGATTATGTTTTTGGATTGCTGAAAGGAGAGAACGGTGTTCATCGTTTGGTCCGTATTTCACCATATAATTCTCAAGGAAAGCGGATGACAAGTTTTGCTTCAGTCTATGTCCACCCAATGGTTGATGATAGTATCGAAATAGAAATCAATCCCGTTGATATAGAATGGGATACTTTTCGCGCAAGTGGAGCTGGAGGTCAGCATGTCAACAAAACTGAATCCGCAGTTAGAGTAAGACATTTACCAAGTGGAATAGCTGTTGAATGCCAGCAAGAGCGTTCACAACATCAAAATAGAGAGAAAGCACTTCAAGTTCTGAAATCTAGACTCTATGAATTGGAACTACAACGTCAGTTTGAAGCTAGAGACGCAATTGAAGCTCAGAAAATGAAGAATGAATGGGGTAGCCAAATTCGAAGTTATGTTCTTGATGACCGCAGAGTCAAAGATCATAGAACCAATTTTATCAATAACAATACTGATGCTGTTCTTGATGGTGATATAGATGGGTTTCTGAAGGCTTATCTAATGCATAAAGTTTCCTGATGCGTGTTTCTGATTTTTCATTTATACCCAGCAGAGTTTTTAGGCTTTTTCAAGTGAGCTTAATTGCTATATTTTTAGGCCGATTCTTGCAACATTGGTTCAGTGATTTACCCTATCGTGTGCTAATTTGGGATGAAGCACTACTTAAGCCTATCGTTGAACAACTTGGTTGTACCTGGGAATATTATGCCAATACTTTTGCATCCGACCAACATATTTTTCTTCTGATTCGTGTCTTGAGCATCTTCATGATTTTATCAATTGTATGGGTAATTCGTCCTGACAACAAGAATAACTTACTGAGGATAGCAACAATTATTGCCGTTTTTCTACTGTTTGCTATAACATTTGCATACTGGAAAGACTACTTCTGGAGTATTCCACAGTTAATGGAATTGTGTTTGCACTGGATGCTTCCGCTAGCATTTTTACTTCATTGGACACAATGGTACAACTTTCAAAATTGGATATTTTTAGGTTTGGCATCAACTTTCATAGGTCATGGAATATATGCAACGGGGTATTTACCCTTACCCGGTAACTGGGTTGATCTGGCAATCAATAGTTTTAATTGTAGTGAGGGTATGGCTAAATTATTTCTCCAAATTGTAGGTTACGGTGACGTAATTGCCTCATTACTGTTATTGGTTCCAAGACTGCGTCTTTATGGTTTATACTATATGGCTGTATGGGGTTTTTGCGCTATGCTTGGCCGTGGAATTGGTATTCAATATATGGGTGATCCAATCTTTCAATTTTCAATCAGATTATTTAGTGAAATGATTATTCGTTTTCCTCAGTGGTTGGTAGCATTAGCCATGATCTATTGGTTGAGATTGGAACTAAGGTCGAAGCCAGTATGATATTGAACGAGCTTGCCAATTGGTTTTTGGATAATTATGCCAAGCTGAAGGTCCTCAAGTTGCAATTGTTCCATCAATTCATTCCTAAATAACTGTGCTATAGATCCGACAAAATGGATAGGATACTCAGTTACATTCGCATACTTTAGTAAGTTGAAATGAATAAAATCCTTAAATGATTTACGAATCAATAATTTGATAATAGGATTTTGGTAATGTTGAAGATAAAAAGGCGTAAGACTAGCCAAGAATACATTGGGTGCATCTCCATAAATATTATCAATCAGTTTTGTGGTGTCTTGAAATGTTTCAAAGGCTTTCGTTAGTTCATCGTCCAATTCACGGTAAGCATAAGCTTGAACCAATAATTTTCCCAAGTAGAATCCACTTCCCTCATCACCCATTAAATACCCAAGGTTGAGGAACTGATCGGCAATATCAGTACCATTAAAAAAGCAGGAATTGGATCCAGTTCCCAAAATGCATGCAATACCCGAAGTGTTGATACAAGTCGCCCTGGCCGCCGCCAACAGATCATGATGAACTTCTATTTTTGCTTTGGGAAAAAAGATGCCAAGAATTTTTGATATAATTGCTTGGCGAATAGAACTGCCGCATCCCGATCCGTAGTAGTAAACTGAATGTGTTTGGTTAGCCAATTCAGCGTTAACCAATACTTGAGAAATTTCTTGTGTAATGTGTTCTACTGATTGATAAACCGGATTCAAACCATTTCCACTTAGCTGTTGGAGACTGCCATTATCAGCTACAAAAATCCAGTCTGTTTTAGTAGCTCCACTTTCGACAATTAAAGTATATTCCATTATTGGTAAAAATATTTCACTTCAAAGGTAGCTCGTTCAGTGGGTTTGAAAGCTACATCATACCATCCTCGGTAAGAAACTCTGGAGGGAAGATAACTCCCATTGATTTCTTTAAGTTCCAACCTCATATTGACATCAAAGCTGTACAAGCTGTTGGAGTAGGCTGCATTTAAGGTTCTGCTTTTGACTTCTAGTGTTGAGGCATCAAAAACGGTAACCATTTTTTTGATAACGGTTTGAGTAAAAAAGTATTTTTCCTTTTCCGTGACTTCAAAGACATAACTAAATGTCCCATTTTCCTCCTTCCTTCCCAATTTAAAGTGATATGCGTTTCGCATTTCATTTGAAAAAACAGCAAGCTTTCTACCAATAAATGGGATGTTGGAATTGTGTCCGGGTCTGAAAACAAAATTTTTTAATTCGCTGTAATACAATTGTTTATTATTCGACTTTTGATTTATTAATTCAGAACAAAACCTACCAATCCTTACAAATACCTTTTCATACATCTTGGCTGTAAAAGAACGTGGCTCCCGTTTATCTTTGTAATAATTCTTAGAAGTGTGCAGATCTAGCCATTTGGTATCTCCACAACCGTAGTTGAATTGGTGATTGGTTCTTCCTTCTAATTCCTCTTTTTTGATCCACTTCTTATCATGCAATGTGCAATGATGGTAGGCATTGTGGTTATTAAATTTTAGCTCTTGGAATGCTTTTAGCAAACTGGAGTCTTTCAACATTAGTTTTATGAAAAAATCTATATCAAAGCTTGAACGGGGAGCCGTTACCATGAATTCATCTAACTCAATAGATTTACGCCAGTATTCCAAAGAATCCTCATTTTGCGCCTTCAAATTGAGACAAATAAAAAAAAAGAAGACCGCACTAACGTATTTCATAAGCCTAAGATAGAAAGGTATTATCTTTACGGCTTAATAATTGAACAAAAAAAATGAAACGAATAGTTGTTATTGGCGCTGGAACAATGGGAAATGGCATTGCCCATGTGTTTGCGATGAATGGTTATGAAACAAGATTGGTAGACGTATCTTCAACTGCACTTGAAAAAGGAATGGCCAATATCAACAAGAACTTGGATAGAATGGTTGCAAAGGCAAGTATGACTGAGGATCAAAAGGCTGCAACTCTCGATAATTTAAGGACATTTACCAATTTGGGGGAGGCAGTTTCAAGTGCGGATTTGGTCATTGAAGCAGCTACGGAGAATAGCACCCTTAAAAAAACAATATTTGCTGACTTGGATCAGACATGCGGGCCAAATACAATTTTAGCTACCAATACTTCATCTATCTCTATTACTGAGATTGCTGCAGCTACCAAGCGAGGTGATAAAGTAATCGGAATGCACTTTATGAACCCTGTGCCTGTTATGAAATTGGTTGAAATTATCAGAGGTTATACTACAAGTAATGAAACAACCAATGCCATTATGGATCTTTCCAAATCTTTGGGGAAGGTACCCGTTGAAGTGAATGATTACCCTGGTTTTGTTGCAAATAGAATTTTGATGCCCATGATCAATGAAGCAATAATTAGCCTGCACGAGGGAGTAGGTGGAGTTGAAGAAATTGACACGGTCATGAAACTAGGAATGGCTCATCCAATGGGTCCATTACAACTTGCCGATTTTATTGGTTTGGATATTTGTTTGGCTATAATGCGAGTCATGCAGAATGGATTTGGTCAATCCAAATATGCTCCATGTCCATTATTGGTCAACATGGTCACAGCCGGTAAATTGGGTGTAAAATCAGGCGAAGGATTCTATGTTCATACACCAGGAAGTAAAGATCTGGTAGTGGCACCTAATTTTATGAAGTAATAGGAACCAAAAAGCCTACACCAACTTTTCATTTTACAATGTTTCAAGGAATTCTGGTAATTGATTGTGGCAGAATTCCGAAAGATTGCCCAGCGCAAGTGGGATTTGCCATTTTGAACGGTCCCTTGGCTCTACTTTATTGCTTATCGCCCTCACGCAAGAAAAAGGAATTTGACCCATGCATAAACTAAAAACTGGTGCAGATTCCATGGTCTCAATTTGAGCCAAAGGGTAGTTTTGCATCAGTTGAATAATTTGTTTTGATTCCCCAGAAGCGCTGTTCACTGTAAGTGCATTTACCGAGCGTAAGTTTTTATTGAAAACTAATTGGGGATTGGTCAATTCATCATGAAATTGAAATCCTCTTGTTTTCTCCGTAAGATTTAATTCTGATAGCTTCATAAACCGCCCATCTGCATCTATTGCACCCAAACCTGCATAGGTATCAGAACGGAGCTCCACAATTTCGCCCAAATTCAAAGAATTGTCATAACTTCCAGCAATACCTAACTGAAAAACAAACTGTGGTTTCAGTGAAAGAATAGCTTTAGTTAAAGAAAATACCGTGGAAGGGACGCCAACGCCACTTACCAAATAATGTATATCGAATTTATCAGACTCTAACTTGGAGGAGAAAATATAGGCCAATTCCAGTTCAGTAGGACAAGTGATAAGTATTACTGGCTTCATAAACCGTATGATAAGCCAAGGGCTGGCGTAAAGCCAAGTGTATTATGCCAGGCAGCAGAAGTATCCAAAATTAGGGTCTTCATAATCCTCAATCCGAATCCGAAAGTGGCCTCAGCCGGATAGGTGTGGGCACCTGCACGTAGAGATAACAGTTGATAAGGCTGATAAATTATGCCAAACCTGAAATCTTGTTTCTGATTCAAAACTTTGACAATCTCACCAACCACACTCAGTTTGTTGCTGGCAGTATATACGCCACCAAAAGCTAAAATAGCTGGCAACCTTTGTTCTTCACTGAATTTGGGACGATTTGGGTTTTGTACAGTGGTATATAATCTGAGATTGGAATTGACACGTGCATCCAAACCCAATTGGAAACCTGGAATGGATTTTTGTCCATAATCTCTAATATTGACGTTGAGATATTGGAAGCCTGCTCCAATGCTTAAGAACTTTGTTAATTTTCGACCATAAGATAATTGAATCAAGGATTCGCGATACAAGTCAAAACCAAATGATTGGGCAGTTATTCCCATACCAGAGTTCTTTAATGGGATGGCCAGTCCAGCATTTATATTTTGAAGCTCCGCTGTGACAAATCTTCTATCGGCAGTTATTCCTCCTTGAAGTGTTTTAATGTTGGCTATTGCAGTTGGATTGAAACCCATGCTCCGGTAATCACTGAAACCACCGCTAGCATAACCAGTTCCTATATTTCCTGCTGAAAATATATTGGATATCAACTGTTGACCTTGCGCCAATTGGCATACAAACATTGCAAGAATCGTGAACTTTAAATTTTTCACCTTCATCCAGTCTTTTATTTCATGTCAGTTACTTCAACCATTGCATCTTCAACTTGCTGCACCAATTCAATGAATCGAGGATGACGCTTAAGTTCTTTGTTTCTTTCCAGTGGTAAATCTACAGCGATCTGTTTAACTATTCTAGAGGGTGGTGATTTCATGATATAAATTTCGTCTGCAAGAAATACTGCTTCCGAAATATCATGGGTTACAAAGACAATAGTAGAATTGAATTTTCGCCAAATATCAGTCAATAATTCCTGCATTTGCAGCCTAGTCTTAATGTCCAATGCACCAAATGGTTCGTCCATTAGTAGAACATCCGAATTAGCCAATAAGCTTCTTGCTATAGCTACTCTTTGCAATTGTCCGCCAGACAGAGTAGGGTATTGAGCGTATTTCTTTTCATGCCCACTCAAACCGACCATGTTGATCATTTCATGTGCTTTTTCCATTCTTTCCTTGTACTCGATACCTTTGAATTGAAGCGCCAATGCAACGTTTTGTTCAACCGTCATCCATGGTAGAGATGAATACTCTTGAAATACCATACTGGCTCTGTTGTCCGGCCCAACTTTTTTACCTTGAAGTATAACCTCCCCTTCAGTAGGCTGTTGCAAACCTGCAATATAGCGCAATAAGGTAGATTTGCCGCAACCTGACATACCTAGTATTACTGCAAATTGTCCTTGAGCAGGCTTATCAACAATGCTGAAATTTAAATCGTTCAAGACTACAACACGCCCTTCATCGTAGGTTTGTTTGACTCCTGTCAATTCTATTATGTTGCTCATAGTTTTTAGTTTTGAGGTAACTCTGCCTCTATGCCATCCCAGAAAAGAATTTCTGCTTCGATGGCTAGAAGAGCTCCTTTGGTTATGCTTTCTTGGCTTGAAATGTCTCTTGCCCAAGGAAATAACACACTTATCATTTCACTATAATGTTCTTCATCTAAACTGATATGTTCTTTCCAAAAAATAGCTTCTCGACTGGTCACATCGGGAGACTTCATCAATCCGTCATAGATAATACTGTATTCTTGGTTGGTAAAAAACTCTGTACCAGGACCCAATGCACCTAAAGCGGTTAGGAAATTATCTGATTTGCAAACTTTCAACATCACCTCAATGCAAGTAGTTGTTGATTTAAGTGGTATTGATACTTCTATTTCTTCAGGCATTAAATCTAAGCCCAAAAGGAATTTATAATATAAATTTCTATGAGATTTACGAATTTTACCACTGCCATGTTCTTCCCAAAGATTTTCAATTAAAGGCATTCTAGTGATGTCATCTTCAATATTGGAAGCTGCGGCTGCCAAAAATTTAGGAAAAGCCCGACAATAATGCCAATATTGCAAACCAAAGTACTGTAATTGATTTAGACTCAATTCGCCTGAACTGATCCTTTTTAAGAATTTGTGATCCAGAATCTTTTCGATCTCAGGTTCTAATTGCTTTTCTAAATCTTTGAAGAACTTCATTTTTGCTTCTTGGTGTAGATCAATTGATAGATTTCATAGCCGAGTAGAAGTAAGAAGTAGAAATGAATGATCCAAACTGTACCACCAAACAAATCAGTTAGTATGGGAATTTCTGATAAAATTGGTATAATTTCGTTGATGAATAATACCGTATAAATTGCTAAAAACAGCCAATAAAAAGCATTTAGGGCCAATATGAAAAAGTTCGACAGTTGACTCTTACTAGAATTCTGCTTTTTGTCCAAAAGTCCATCATATTTAAAAGGAAAGAATTTCTTATCAAGCGAGGAGAACATTTTATCCTGTAGAAAACCAATAATCATAATCACTACAAGCAGAGCAAACACTTTATCATAGCGTCCTTGTCTTTGCCCCACACGCCATATAAGTCCACCAATTCCTCCTTCATTACCTTGTGCCTCCGCTATGATGATATAGGTCCAACTGATTGCAGTCAAAACCCGAATATCATCAGAAAGTCGAGAAATAACTGAAGGAAAGAAAACTGTTCGGATAGTTTGCCAAGTTTTAGCTCCTAAAGTATAGACTGTCAATAGGTAAACTTCTTTTACTTCATCAATTCTTTGAACAACAACAGGCAACAAATAGATCAAAATACCGAAAGCAAGAAAATGGACTTTCATTTCAATGCCCAGACCAAACCAAAGTATAAATATGCCGGTAAGTGCGGTCAATGGCAAATATCGAATGGCATCAATATGGTGTTGAAACAAGCCACGGATAGTTGGAAACAAACCAATCAGAAAACCAAGTGGAACTGCTATGAAAATTGCTTCAGTATAACCAAGTATATTGAGTCCAAGAGAAAAGCAAATATTTTTGAACAACGAATTCTCATTGATCAACTGCCCAAAAGACTTAAATACATCCAAGGGCTTTGGTAAAATATTGGTGTTCACCAATGGATCTGAACCAGCGGTAAGTAGGTACCAAAAGAGAATCAAAGCAAATATCCCAACAAACGTGAGTATCCACTCTTTTCTGTTTGAAAGATGCCCTCTTAAACTCAAAACATCAGCCATAATCTAATTAATTGATCAATTGGAACTCAGTTCTTCGGTTTTTCGCTTTACATTCAGTGGTAGCATTTGATTCACAACCAGAAATTGGATTTTTAGGACCATTGCCAACAACCACAATTCTATTGCGACTCATACCATATTGTGATACCAAATAATCTGCAACAGACTGGGCACGCTGTGTACTCAGTTTTTGATTCAAACTGGCACTTCCTACGTTGTCAGTATTGCCTTCGACTCTAATTCTTGTATTACTAAAAGCCTTGGCAATATCTGTAAATTGAAGGTCGATCAAAGTTTTAGAATTTTCATCCAACTTGAACTGACCGGATGCAAATGAAATTGAAACTGGCTTGGCAGAAAGTTCTTGACTAATTTTATCAGCCTGAGTAGGGGCAGTAAAAGCTTTTTGCCCTTCTGGATCAAAGCCTGGTCCTGTAGGTAAATTAGCAGCACTCATTGCAGCACCATACGCCATAACGCGCCAATTGGGGCGATTGGCTGGAGCCATGTTTAGGTTTTGATAAATATTTCCCATTTTGGTGTAAAGAAACTCGCCTGTTATTCCTTTGAAATCGGGATTTTTGCCAAAGAAATTCATATTGTCACCATGTGTGGTCAAACGAACATTATTGATACTGGCTGCCATATCAGATTCAGAAAGTGTTGTCGCTTTTGCCATCAACCTTGCTGCCTTTGCTCTTGCAGTAGAAGAGGTATTGATTTCTGCTGCGGCTTTCATCCAACCTTCATAAAACTTAGCTAGTTTGGCTGAATTCTTATCGACGTATGATTTCTTTGCCATGTAAACATCGGCAATGATATTAGAAGCTTGACGAGTGCTTTGAAGCACTTTGGAGCCTGCTACTTCACGCACACAAATATCATCATCTGGGCTCCAAACTACCGCAGCATCTACCTGGCCGCTTTTGAATGCAGTGGCGGCATCAATTGCACTTGGAACTTCCTTCACCTTCACATCTGATAATTTCAAATTAGCTGCTTCGAGCATCCATAATAGGAAGGTCATTGAGGGTGTACTTGGCGTAACGGCCACTGATTTTCCTTTCAAATCATTGAAAGTGTTGATTCCTCTTTTAGCAACGATTGCATCTCCTCCACGAGACCAATCACATTGTAATACCACTTGAGGATTATAAGAACCTAAACCTTCCATTTCTGTTGCCATTGCACTGACTTCATTGCCCAGCAAATCCACTTGATCTGCTTTCCATGCATTACGACTTGCATCGAAATCGTCTATCAATTTGAATTCTACTTTAATGCCATATTCTTTGAAGAAACGACTATTTTCTGAAGCTTCAACTCCTTCATTGAAATAAACCCCGGGAGCATAACCTCCCCATGTAAACATTTGAACAGTGATTACATCATCCGATTTAGACGAACTACCTGAGAAAACGCCATTGCCATTTTCCTTAAGTTGCTGATCTCCTTGCGTTTTTAATTCCTTACCATATTCCGTATTGTTGATGAAATACCTGGCCGCAAAAAACACCACACCCAAAATAAGGGCAGTGATGATTATTTTAGAAAAAGTAGTTAACCTTGCCATAGTTTTTAGTTTGTTTTATTATTAATCGAATAATGAATCGTATTGATTGGTTCGGCCTTGGAGTTCAGCATGTTTCATCGGCGCATTGAGATCTAGTTGTTGGGAATCATCCTTAGAATCTTTTAAAATCAACTCTTTTGCATCACCCAAAAGCAGAGAAGTACCTTCCTTTTCCCACTTTTCAAGCATCTTCAAACCCTCCTCTTCAAATATGCCATTTTGAAGGTCAACACTATCCATAAATCCACTTGAAACCTCCATAAATCGTTCCATTTCGCCAACTTTTTTGCTGACATCGTCCGCTATTGCTTCCAAAGCCATATCAAACATTTGCTTCTTGTCAGGATCACCAGATATAACACTCATGGCAGATTTCATTGCTGAATGTCCACCCATAAGCGCTTCACGCTCCTGTGTTTTTACTTCTACTTGATCTTTGATGTCTTCCTTAAGAATTTCAGAATTCTCATACATTTTAGCTAAAACCCGATATAGGATTTCCATTTTTTTGTAGAGATCCTCCAATTTCATGTTTGAATCTTGCAATCTACCAGCTTTCCTTGATTTCAAAATCATGATGGATTGCTTATTGGTATCTTTTGCCTGAGAAGCCATGTTTAAATTGCTTTCAATTTCACGCTTGTTATTGAAAATAATTTCACGCAATTTATGCATCTGTCCCCTCAACTTACCAATCTGCTTCGACATTTTTGATAAGTTGTCCTCCAAGCTATCAATATAGCTTTTCAGAATACCGATGGGGTCAATTTGAACAAATATGCCCGTAATCCAGCGCATGATGTTCTTATAGGAGTAAAAAAACAGATTCCGCATTCTTGGATCCAAAACCATATAAATTAGAGCCGCTAAAGCAATAGCCATTGCGCTCAAGTACAACAAATTGGAAGCTAAGCTAATTAGTATAGGTAGTGTTTTGTACAACAAGTAACCGCCACCCAATGCCAATCCAGCCATGAATAACAAGCCTGTTACTCCTTCCGGTTTCTGCCAATAACTCTTAGGTTCAAAATTCGCCATGTTTTCTTACTATTTTAAGTATTGTTTGATTTTATTAATATCACCCTGAATTTCTGTCTGAATGAACTCATAGCTTGCTTTGAAGGCTCCAGAAGTTTCTGAGATTTTGGTTTCAGCTTTACCTACGGCTTCCTGAATACTTTGTAATTTTGTTTTTTCTTCAGCAATTCTTTTTGCCAGTTCTGCTATCTGGGATTCCATTTGTTTAACTGAACCTTCTATGTTGAGCTTTTCATTTGCTCTATCAGCTATTTGTTTCTTTTTCTGAATGGCTAAAGATTCGTTGAATTTGGCATTTTCAGCATTGAGTACATCTAGATAATGTTTGGCTGATTCTAAAATTTTGTTCGTGGTTGCACCCATAGTTTGAGCAACTGCAAAAGCCGACTGATAGCGAGTAGCCTCATCCATAGTCATTTTAACCAATGATTTGACCGATTGCCTAAATTCCATATAATCGAAGCCATCAATGTTTTGTGCCCCCAAAGCTTCCAATAGAATATTTGTATATTTTTCGTCTGGGTTACCAGAACTGTAAGTAGGTGTTACAACCGTATTGGTGGTAGGTATCGGAGATGGACCGGATAACGAAGGACCTGTTTTTACTGAGGGTTCAATAGTTGTGGCAGAGTCCGCGTTAGGGTCTTGGTGCACGAAAATTGATTTCAAATTTTTAAAGAAGGTCATATACTTTTTGTTCTAATGGACAAATGTACAAATCAGATTGTTCCTATCCATACTTATAAATCGATGAAATGATTATTGTAATCGTCGAAAACTAAAAATGAGTGTTGTGGAATTCAATCACCGATGGATTTACAATAATATCCCTTGGTTGGATGGGGGCTTTCAGGTAAATTCCTCCGAGTGTTCTGCACCTTGAAAGTGCAACATAAAGCTGGCCATGTTCAAACATATTTTGTCTGTTGTCAATCCCGACCATATCAAAGGTCTTTCCCTGGCTTTTGTGAATGGTTAAGGCCCAGGCTAATCGCAATGGGTATTGTGTAAAGCTTCCAGTTATTTCATGACCAACCTTATTACTGTCATCGGTATTGATTTTATATTTATACATTTCCCATGTGATAGGAGTTACTTCGACCTCAGCTTCATTGGATTGGTTGTCAAGAATTTTTACTTTGATGTTGTCTTTGTTTAAGGCGGTTATGATACCTAAGGTTCCATTGACATAAAATTTATTGGGATCGTTTTTGACGAACATAACTTTTGCACCAATCTTTAATTTAAGCTGAAAATCAGTTGGTAGTCGTTTCTCATCAAAATTGCCTGAAATAGTACCAGTGTAAGATCGCTCTTCACCAACCAACCGCTCCATTTCAATATTATTGATTTTCTCAACAGCTTGATTTCTTCCTGCCAACACTATAATTTGAGACTTGTCTTCGGGCATCTTAACCCTTTCGTTGAGTTGTTCCAAATCATCCCAATCATACGAGTTGGTGCGAATATTGTCCAATATTGAAATAAAATTACGTTCTTCCTGTCGGTAAACCTTGGTCAACTCCTTGTATTCAAACCCAGGGTGATATTTCATGACATTCGAATCAAAAAAGAATGGACTGGGGTAGTGATTCTTGAAATACCAACGTTCTTCTTCTGTTGCAACAACTGGTGGTAACTGAAAAAGATCCCCAAAAAATAACACTTGAACCCCACCAAATGCCAAATCATTGCCACGGTGAATTCTGAGGCTTTTATCAATACCATCCAGCATGTCAGCCCTAACCATTGATATCTCATCAATGATTAAAGTATCCAACTTCTTGAATAAGGCTGATCTATTTGATTTCCTAATTTCCGCTGGGGTTATAAGACGTCCAGGAAATCCAAAAAAGCTGTGAATGGTTTGTCCTTGCACATTCAGTGCAGCAATCCCTGTTGGTGCAAGTACTGCAATGTTTTTCTTGCTCGTTTGTCTGAAAAGCTGTAAAAATGTAGATTTTCCTGTACCTGCCTTGCCTGTTATAAAAATCGATTTGTCCGAATTTTCAAGCCAAGACAAGTTTTCATTGTATTCGGGATCTAAAACTAATGGTTCAAATGTATTCAATGAAGCTATTATAGAGGCTTGGTAAATACGAGATAAACGGGGAAGTGGTCACTGTATCCATTTATGTAGGTATTGTTGTCAAAGGTACGGAATGGATATCCCACAAAATTGCCGGATTTTTGAATTAAGAATTTCTTATTAAATATTTCCGTTTTATAGAGTTTATAACCACCGCCAGTTCCTTTAAGGAGACCATAGCTGATGACTATTTGATCAAACAAACTCCAAGCATCATTGTGTGCAAGTGTACCTCGACCAGCTTTGAATTCAGGAAGCATTGGGTTGTAAAGCTCACCAGGCCTAACCTTTTCGACACTGCCTTTTGCTTTTAGGTAATGCTTAAGACTTGGATCAGTTGGGTCGTCATTGAAGTCACCCATTACAATAAAATTAATATCAGGATTGGCTTGAGCCAAAGAATCGAAAATCATTCTGCATTTAGTGGCAGCTGCATTGCGCAGGGGAGCAGAACCAGCTTCACCACCACGACGAGAAGGCCAGTGATTGACTAAAACATGAACTTCATTTCCGTCCATTTGTCCTGTAACATGCAAAATATCGCGAGTATATACTCTGTTGCCAGTAGCTCCATAGATAATTAGTGGAACAGATTCAGCGCCAGTAACTGTAAAATATTTTGCTTGGTACAGTAGTCCAACATCGACTCCTCTTTTATCAGGAGAGTCAAAATGTACAATTTTGTATTGGCGTGAAATAAGGGCAGGTTCTTTGACCAAATCCTCAAGCACACTTCTATTCTCAATCTCTGAAACACCTAAAATACCAACTCCATCTGTTGATATTTCGGCACCCAATTCGGATATGACGCGCGCCATGTTGTGCAATTTGTCTTTGTATTTTGCACCTGTCCATGCGTTCTTACCACCAGGCAAGAATTCTTCATCCAAAATTTCTGGAGCATCTATGGTATCGAAGAGGTTTTCAAGGTTATAAAAACCGATCAGCGATGCCTTAGCAGATTGAGCATAAACGCTGTTGCAATTGAATAAGATTAGCGCAATTAAGAGTTGGAAATATTTCATGCCACAAAGTTAGAAATAAGGCGGAGTATTCAGGAATTCTGGATGTTAAATATGGATTAAATGATTCCAGCAGATACTAAAGCTAATGTCCAGGGGATTGATTGAATGTATTAATAGAATAAGGCATAAATTGGTTCTATGTGCAATTACTCGATCTTTCTCAATAAAATACATCATTATACATTACCGTAGCAATCCACATCAAAAAACAAGAATCATGAAACAGTTGTTCTTCCTATTAATTCTCATATTTAGGCGGAGAGTTTTAATGTTTTTGCTTTATCGAATTCAATCTTCAAAATATAATTAATTTAATCCTTTGAATACTATGCTGTATGCATATTTAAACCAAGAAAAAATTGAAGCAGCACCAAACAGAAAAGCTTTATGTCCGCTTTGCAATAAAGAGGTTTTTGCTAAGTGTGGGGAGATAAATATTTGGCATTGGGCTCATCTAAGAGGCGACTCTTGCGCTATAGGTGATGATGGCGATCCCAATTATGAACCTGAAACTGAGTGGCATAAAAATTGGAAACTAGTTTTTGGAAAAGAATACTCTGAAATAATTTTAGTAAAGGATAACAAAAAACATATTGCTGATATAAGAACAAAAAAAGTAGTAATTATCGAATTACAAAATTCACCTATACCTGCAAATATCATTTCCAAACGTGAGGAATTCTACGGGGAAAGAATGTTGTGGATAATAAATGGTGCTAAATTTGTAAATTCATTTAAAGAAAAACAAAAAGTGGCTCGTGGTGCCGAAATTCTTATCGGTAAACACGTTTACACACCACAGTATGAATTAATAGATGGATTCCTCATTGACATATTTTCCAAATTGCCCCAACCATTGCCATCTAGTCAATGGTATCAATTTGAATGGCAAAATCCTAAGAAATCATGGCAAAAGGCAAAAAGGCCTATTTTTATTGATTTCGGAGGCGATACTTTAATTTGTATATTGAAAAATATGGGAGAAAACACAGGAATTTTTACCAAAGTACCAAAAAAGAACTTTATAAAAAAATATGAAGGAAATCTAGAACTTAGCCATTTAGTTATCAAGCAAACTCTCTAAAAAATAATAAATCATCAAACTATTATAAATTTGCTTTCGATAAAAGCTGAATTATTTTACAAATCCCTACTTCCAAAAATAAACCTCGTAATTTCTTGGGTTAAAGGCGAAGTACCAGTTGCCATCTTTCCAGCTGCGTTTGTAAGCCAACAGATTGCGACTCTTGACATTCTTCATGACTTCTCTTTTGTTCCACCATGGTTCGTTGCAATCATAAACCAAGCTATTAAAAAGTTCTTTATCGGGGGCGTAGGACATGGTCGCCATGAATGCTTGCCACTCAATCAAACTAGGTAATCTAAATATTCCGTTGTAATGTTTGCCAGTATTATCGGGAATGGCCGTTAAGCCGATAGCCGTCTTAGGCATAAAGGCCGGTAATTTTACAGGTATTAAGTCACTCGTTGGTTTACTGAATGATAATTCTTTTAGGGTGTCAATCTTAGTAGTATCAACAGGATTTTTTTTGTTGGCTTGTGCTACTTTGTCATTCTTACATGCTTGAAAAAGAAGAATTGTCAACAACAATAAGGAATATCTCATAAAATTTATTCTAATGACAGCTATTAACGAATAGTTCTGCGCGGTGTTTCAATCCAGCATGATTTACTCATGAAATGCTCATATCCTTATATTTTCACGAAAAATGTCTTTGGTTTTGATTCAATGGCTAACTTTGTGCTTTTCAACATGATATTAGGTGTCAGGACTCGCATTAAATAATCAGAATAAATTACCCTTTGGAAAGTACCTTTTGCAATCTGATGATGCATGGTGGCTATCTGAATTAGATGGTAATATTGGTGGAATTCGTCCAATGAGCAAAGGTTTAAATGAAATGGAATCATTGGGACAATGCCGCATTGTGGCCAATACATTTCCTTATTGTCTTGTGCCACAGGGACTCTACGAGCCTCTTCATACCAGTGCATATTTGAATCAATTAACCAATATTGATCAAAATGATCAAGTATTTGCAGGGCCCATGCCGTCAGATGAATGTGTACTGATCTTTTCCTCCAATATTAAAAAATCCAGTGAACCTATTGATATTGTGCATGTTACAGAGTATTTGCTAGAGTTAAGCAAGAAGCAATCTGGACATTCTATAACCTTATGGTTTGGTGCTCGTGAATTTGATATTGTCATTCGGGATCAAGGACAGCTACTAGCTTTAAACAGATATCAATTTCAGTCAGGGGCTGATGTATCTTATTTTACACTTGCCTTAGCAAATAAATTCAATTTTCATCAACAAGCTTGTAATATTGGTTTTGGTGGAATGATCACTGAGCAATCTGATATTGTTGATCATTTGCGTAAGTTCTTTGCAAATGTATTCGCACTTCAATTACCTCAATTAAAGTCTGATTCAGCTATTCCTGCTCAGATTCATAGCCTGCAACAATTGATTGCTGAGTGCGCATAATTTCGGGAAAATTCAAGGGGAGAAAATTTCAACCCAAGGCCGACAACTGGCCTACACGACCTACTACCGATGTCGCAAAAGAAGGATTGTTCAATATTTTGAACAATAGGATAGACTTTGAATCGGTAAGATTTTTGGACTTATTTGGTGGAACAGGTTCACATGACCTTGAAATGTTATCACGTGGTTGTGTTGACGTAACTTATGTGGACAAATTTAGACCAGCTGTTGCCTTCATTACTCAACTGATGAAAGAATTGCAGTTGGATCAAATGGCTACTATTGTTTGTAATGATGTCAAAAAATTTGTAACTTCACAGTCCGGTCAGTGGGATTATATTTTTGCAGGTCCACCATATCCGCTTCCTTGGCTGGATGAAATACCCGATCTGATATTTGATAATCAACTTTTGACACTCAACGGCTTGTTTGTATTGGAACACAACCCGGATCATAAATTTGATAAAAATCCACATTTTTTGGAACTCAGAAAATATGGAACAACTTATTTTAGTTTCTTTGTAAATGAAAGCAATGAGGATGAAGATTAGTTTAATATTGGTTTTCTTTTATGTAACGCACGTTGGGTTGGTTCACTGCCAAAACAACAACCTTACAGGCGTGTGGGAAGGTACACTCACTCAAGAAAAAGGAGGCTATAAATCCAGTTATCCTATTACAATCTCCTTGAATGATGATGGGAAAGAAATCAAAGGGACCTTTTCCACAGTAACGAATGAGCTTTCAGCAAAAATTGAAATCAACGGCAGTTGGATCAATAAAAAGCACCTTCAGTTGCAAGATGGTAAAGTCATTCATCATAAAGAACCCAAAGGCGTAGAGTGGTGCACCAAGATTTACAAATTGCAATGGGCCAAATTGGGCGATACCAGTACACTCATTGGTACTTGGAGCGGAACCATCAATGGTGATAGTTGCATACCTGGAAAATTGACTGTTCAGCGCCAAAAAACTAGAGCTTAAATAATGCTTGCAATCCATCTTGAATAACATATTTTATGAAAGATAAGTTCGAAGGAATCAAAAATTCCATTATTCAATATTTACAAAGTGAGAAGGGGATTCAACTTCAAGAAGACCAGCTAATCATTCGATCCAACGCAAAAACAGAACACGGGGAGTATGGCTTGCCAATATTTGGTATAGCTAAGCAATGCAACTTAGCCCCAAATGTATTGGCTGAGGAACTCGTCAAGGCTGTCAAAAGTGACTATGTGCAAGATATGATCGCCGTCAATGGCTTTCTGAATTTTAGAATGAGCAATTTGTTCTGGCATGAAATCCTGAACGATGAAATTGTTAATTTCAATCCATTATCCAAAGGAAAGGTTTTGGTAGAGTTCTGTTCGCCAAATACCAACAAACCCTTGCATTTGGGCCATATCCGAAATATATTATTGGGGTGGTCAGTAAGTCAGATTCTGAACAAAACTGGATATGATGTGATTCGTACTCAAGTGGTCAATGATCGTGGCATAGCCATTTGTAAGAGCATGGTGGCATGGGAACAGTATGGCGAAGGTGCAACACCAGAAACTTCAGGAATGAAAGGTGATCATTTTGTTGGAAAATACTATGTTCTCTTTGAAACGAAGTTTAAGGAAGAATATGAAGATTTCCAATTTACTGATATGGGAATTTCGGTCTATGTAGCACATAAAAAGGCGGAACAAAGCATCCCTGATTTTTTCAAGGCCTACAAAAATGAATATTTCAATAGATACAGCAAATTAGGGAAGAAAGCAAAAGAAGTTCTCCAATTATGGGAGCAAAACGACAATGAAGTTCGAGCACTATGGCGTAAAATGAATGATTGGGTATTATCAGGATTTGAAAAGACTTTTCAATCTCTCAACATTTCATTTCATGAAAATTACTTCGAATCTGACACCTATGAACTCGGTCGTGATATCATTCTAGAGGGTGTCAAAAAAGGATGGTTTACACAGCGTGAAGATCAATCCGTTTGGGTTGACTTGACCGAACAAGGAATGGACGAGAAATTATTGCTTCGCTCGGATGGGACCTCCGTGTACATGACTCAAGATATCGGGATGGCTAGGATGCGTTACAACAAATACCATTTTGATAAAACCATCTATGTAGTTGCTGATGAACAAGATTATCACTTTAAAGCACTATTTGAAACCCTAGCCAAAATTGGGGAGCCATATACCAAAGGCCTTTACCATCTTAATTATGGCATGGTTGAATTGCCTTCAGGGAGGATGAAATCAAGAGAAGGAACTGTTGTAGATGCTGATGATTTGATTGATGAAGTGATAGCTGAGGCCAATAACAATAGTCAAGAGCGCGGTGAACTAGGTGAAATGAAACACGAAGATCAATACGAAATTATTCGCAAGATAGGAATGGCCGCTTTGAAGTATCACCTGATTAAGGTGCAGCCTAAAAAGAAAATGATCTTCGACCCAAAAGAATCTGTCGATTTGCAAGGACATACAGGGCCCTACATTCAAAATGCCTATGTTAGGATTCGTTCTATTATTCGTAAAATAGAAGATGTCAAAACGGCTGATTTTAAGTCCTATGAAGCTGTGGATCAGGAAAAAGATCTGCTGGTGTTGTTATTGGCATACAAGGATCGATTGGAGGAAGCTGCCGAAAAATATGACCCTTCAGTCATTGCCAACTATGCCTACGAACTGGCTAAATCCTATCATAGGTTTTATCATGACATTTCGATACTTAGAGCTGAAAGTGAAGTTGCAAAAGCATTCAGAATTCATTTAAGCAACCGAGTAGCTGAAACTCTTGCAGAATCAATGCTCCTACTTGGCATTGAAATGCCTGAGAAAATGTAAGTAAATCGCAAAAATCATAACCTCAAACCTACAAAACCGTTGAATCAATCAAAACAAACAGGTTCATGACAACAGAATCACTTAATTTTTTAGAAGAAATCATAGAATCTGATATTGCTTCAGGTAAACACGATGGAAGAGTCCTAACAAGATTCCCGCCTGAACCAAACGGATATTTGCATATTGGACATGCGTCTTCCATTTGTTTGAATTTTGGTTTAGCACTTAAATATGGAGGTCAAACCAATTTAAGGTTTGATGATACCAACCCTGCTACTGAGGAGACTGAATATGTTGAAGGAATTATTGAAGATGTGCGTTGGTTGGGATTTGAACCGTCTAACATATTTTTTGCAAGCAATTATTTTGATCAGCTCTATGAATGGGCAGAACAATTGATCCTAAAAGGCCTTGCATATGTGGATTTCTCCAGTGCAGAAGAGATTGCACTACTCAAAGGTACACCAACTGAATCAGGACAAAATAGTCAATATCGAAATGTTGATCCACAAGAAAATTTACTTCTTTTTCGTAAAATGAAAGCTGGTGAATTCCCTGATGGACATTGCACCTTAAGAGCTAAGATAGATATGGCATCATCCAATATGATCTTGCGCGATCCTTTGTTATACCGTATCAAGCATGCTCATCATCACCGTACTGGCGATAAATGGTGTATATACCCAATGTACGATTGGGCGCATGGACAATCTGATTCAATTGAAGAGATTACCCATTCCATTTGTACCATGGAATTCATTCCACACCGTGCTTTATATGATTGGTGTATTGAACAACTGGGAATTTTCCCTTCAAAACAATATGAATTTGGCCGTAGGAACCTCAATTACTCCATAACTTCCAAGAGAAAACTTCGTCAATTGATTGAAGAAGGAGTTACCAATGGCTGGGACGATCCTCGAATGCCTACCATTGCAGGTCTTCGGAGAAGAGGATTTACACCCAAAAGTTTGCGCGAATTCGCCGATAAGCAGGGGGTTTCAAAGCGAGAAACTATCTCTGAATACTCCTTATTGGAATCGTGTGTTCGCGAGGATTTGAACAAATCAGCATTGAGAGCATTTGCTGTATTGCATCCACTTAAAGTTGTAATTACTAATTTTCCAGAAGGAGAAGATACCATATGGCTTGAAACAGAAAACAATCAAGAAGATATTGAAGCTGGATCTCGCAAAGTCGCTTTCAACAAAGAAATCTTTGTAGAGCATGATGATTTTGCTGAAGTGCCACCACCAAAATTTTTAAGACTAACTCTAGGATCATACGTTAGACTTAAAAGTTGCTGCATCATTAAATGTGAGGGTTTTCAGAAAGATGAGCATGGCAATATCGCAGAAGTCCAATGTTCCATTGTCGCAGATTCTTGGTCAGGAAACGATACTTCAGGTATAAAACCTGGAACAGTAATCCATTGGTTATCTGCTGTCAATTGCATAAAATCTGAAGTAAGACTTTATGATCGATTGTTTCAAGTAGAAAACCCCGCAGCAGCTGATAATTTTTTATCAACTGTCAATCATGATTCTCTCAAAGTTTTGAAGAATGTTTACATAGAGCCAATGCTTGCACAAGCAAATCCTGGAGACAGATTTCAATTTATGCGAACCGGGTACTTCTGTTGTGATCCAGATTCAACTTTAGAACTTAGGGTATTCAATAGAATTGTGACTTTACGTGATAATTGGGCTAAAGGAAAGTGATAGAGATTAAAAGTTTTTATCTCAACCCAGATGTCCTATCCAGCTGAATATAAAAATGACGATAATTGATACGGCATCAAGTACAAGTCCTATCAACAACATGTCTTTCATCTTAAGATGACCTGACGAGAATGCAATTACGTTTGGGGGCGTGCTCATGGGAAGCATAAATCCACTGCTTGCTGCCAAAGTAACTGGAATAGCAAGATACTCAACTGGAATTCCAAGTCCTTTTGCCATGGCACCAACAATGGGCAAGAATACAAGAACCAATGCGACATTGCTCATGACTTCTGTCAGAATAACAGTAATAAAAGTCAGTAACAATACTATCTCCCAAGTTGCCATAGAAAAAGTTTCAATTCTTGTGGCAATTACTTGAAGAATACCTGCTTCAGACAAGGCGTTGGCGAGCGCAATTCCACCGCCAAATAGAAATAGTATTCCAAATGGCAATTCCTTCATGTCCCGCCAAATTAATACAGGATCATTTTTTTCAACAGAACTTGGTATAAGGAACAGCAGAAGACTTCCTCCCATAGCTATTCCGGCATCTGTCAAATTAATACCTAAAAAATTGTTCAATAATGACTTAAAAATCCAACCACATGCTAAAATTACAAACACGATCAAAGTAATTTTTTCCTTATTGGTGAGCTTAGTTTCTGACACAGGCGCTTGAATCACAATCTTCTCTTCTTTTAAAGCTTGAGAAGGATAGAATGTTCGTGTTAAGAGATAATAAAGGACTGCCAGTAACACCAACATAATAGGAACGCCAATTTTCATCCATTCGATGAAATCAATTTCAATACCATAAGACTTACGCATGAACCCGGCAAAAACGGTATTAGGCGGAGTTCCTATCAAAGTAGCCATCCCACCTATACTTGCGGCATAAGCAATGCATAACATCAATGAAATAGAAAAATTACGTGCCGCAATTTTGGATAATATTGCCTGCTCTTTTACAACATTAATAACACTAACCGCTATTGGCAACATCAACATCGTTGTGGCGGTATTGCTTATCCACATACTCAATAATGAAGTGCTCAATAGAAACCCGAGGACTATACCGTTCAAAGACTGACCAGTCAATTTTAAAATACCGTATGCAAAGCGTTGATGTAACCCCGACCTTTCAAGACCAATTGCAAATATAAAACCTCCTAAAAATAAGAAGATAATAGGGTCAGCATAATATTCTGCAGTTGCCTCAATGGTATGCAAATTCAATATCGGGAACAGAATAATAGGCAAAAAAGCAGTAACAAATAGGGAGGTTGCTTCGGTCACCCACCAAATGATCATCCAAAAAGCTATTCCCAAAGTCCAGGATTTAACACTTGGGCCCAAAACGAATATTATCGTTAGACAAAGTAGAGGCCCAAGTGCCAGCGAGGCATATTTAAATAAGGAATTATTCCTTGCCTGCATTTTTATCTTTCAAAATACTCATGCCCATCATCTGATTAACAGAGCGTTGCAAACCTTCAGCGGAACCATCCATAAACATTACGTTTCCTTTGCCATGCTCAGACATATGCTTGATTGTTTCTGTCCACATTGAGAAAGCAACCAGATAATCATCAACTTCCAAATCTCGAAGGTCTTGTACCGCCTTAGCCATACCTTTTGTAACTTCCTCCCTAAATAGCGCAATACCCTGACCTCTCAATTGGGCAGCAGTTCGTTCTGCCTCTGCCGATATTCTTATTGCATTTCCGTCAGCTTCCGCAGCTTTGGTTTTGGTAATCAATAATGCTTGACCTTCATTTTCAGCTGCAGCTTTCAAATTATTGGTTGCAACCACTTGTGCCATTGAGCGCATAATTACTTCATCAAATGATATATCATTCAATTGCAAGTCAATAAGGTGATAACCCCATGTTTCAAGTGTTTCATCAATTTGATCTTTTACATGCAATACAATTTCATTTCTGAGAGCCAAAATTTCAGCTTGTCTCTTGGTAGCGACGAAAGCTCTGATTGAGCCTTCAATTGTTCTTATCAACGCTTGCATAAAACTGCGCTCATCCATAAACTTAAAGGCCACGTTCTTTATAGTTTCTTCCTCATGATTGATAACAGAATAGACAAGCATTGCTTTAAAATTTACATTTGCTTGATCGGAAGTAATAGCTTGAAATTCCAATTCCACAGACCTATTTTGAATTGATATTTTTCTAAAAATGGACTCTACAATAGGAATTCTAAAATTAAGACCTGGTTTCATAATTCTAGTGTACTTGCCAAATAGGGTTATAACTGCAACAGTTCCTTGTTGAACAATCACGATTCCCGTGAATAGAATCACAACCATTAAAATGATTAAGTTAAATCCTGTAAAGATTTCCATTTGCTTTGTTTTTTTGAAATAGAATGCAATCTACAAACTTCTATCGAAGACTGTGATAGATTTCATGAAATTAATGTTCCGTTAGGCACTTCGTAATCCAAACTTAACAGACTGACTATACCAGCTTGGGGAACCGCTCCTAATACCAGACATTCACTCTTAAATCCCGCTATCATTTTAACAGGAAAGTTAATGACAGCAATAATTTGTTTTCCTAGTAAATCTTCTTTTTGGTACAATTCAGTCAATTGGGCAGAAGAATTGAGCATGCCAAAAACACCAAAATCTATACTCAGTTGAATGGACGGGATTTT
>JBBQJT010000017.1:0-61308 GCA_038326165.1 Chitinophagales bacterium
GACCATACCGGACCTTGCCAAGAGTAGGGGGTGGTTGTGCATTATTTGGTGGTGTGTTCGATGCAAAGGACAATCACATTGCTTATCCTTTGGCCATTTTTATTGATGAAGATGGTAATCTTGTCAACTCGCAAGAACAGAGAGCTGGAGATTACGACTTTACCCTATTCGGCAATCCTGGCACTACACAGTTGCGGCTCAATGCTCAGTTCAATCAAATGGATGTCACCATGAATGTAAGTGACATGACAGGTCGCGTGATTGCCAATACCTCTTTACAACAAGGCATGAATACACTCGATACCATTGATTGGGCCATTGGAAGCTACGTTATCAATTTGGTTGACAAGTTCGGCAGAGTCATTTCGACTCAACAATGGGTGAAAGTGCAATAGATTTTATGAAAAGTACATTTCAAACAATGCACAAGTTTGCTAATTTAAAATCATTTTTGGCTCATGGTTACATTCTTTAAAGACCTTACTTTACATCTTGCAACAGACCGTTTCATGTCCCAACACAAATAGTATTTCTTCCATTTCACGTGCTTGTTCAATCTTTACTACCTTTGCACCCTGAACGACGACACTACTATGTTAGACAAATTAAGCAATATCAAGGATAAGTACATGCGCTTAGAGGAGCAACTGTCTGATCCTGAGATATTAAGCGATATGACTCGATTCACCAAAGTGAATAAGGAATACAAGGAGCTGAAACCAATAATTGAAAAATTCGATGAATATGAATCTCTGATAGGCAATATCCAAACAGCTAAGACGATGGCCAGTGATAGCGATCCTGAATTGCGTGAAATGGCTAAAATGGAACTTCAAGAATTGGAGCCACTGGTGAGCCCTATGGAAGAGGAAATCAAAATGTTGCTCGCTCCAAAAGATCCTGATGATACAAAAGATGTGATTTTTGAAATCCGTTCAGGTACGGGAGGAGACGAAGCATGTCTCTTTGTAGGTGATTTGTATAAGATGTACAGCCGATATTTTGAAAAAAATGGCTGGAAGGTCAACTCAATTGCTATCAATGAAGGCTCATTGGGTGGTTACAATAAATTGATATTCGAGATCAACGGCGATAACGTTTATGGCAAATTGAAATTCGAATCTGGTGCACATCGTGTGCAGCGGGTACCTGATACCGAATCCAAAGGAAGGGTGCATACTTCGGCTGCCACAGTAGCAGTGATTCCAAAATTTGAAGAAGAGGAAATAGAAATCAACAAAGCTGATTTGCGGGTGGATACTTTCCGTGCAAGTGGTGCCGGTGGTCAACACGTCAATAAAACTGAATCGGGCATTCGAATTACTCACATTCCTACTGGGGTAGTTGCTGAAAGTACTGAGGATCGCTCACAACACCGCAACCGAGATATTGCAATGAACCGTTTGTATCTTGAAATACGGGACAATGCTCAACGCAAATTCAATAACGAGCAAGCGGCAAAAAGAAAATCTTTGGTAGGTTCAGGAGATCGATCTGATAAAATACGCACCTACAATTTTCCACAAAACAGAGTAACAGATCATAGGATTGACCTAACCTTGTATAAGCTTGACACCATCTTGATGGGCGAAATTGATGAAATTATCGACGCACTAATTCTGTATGAAAATACTACCCGCTTACAAGAAGTAGAAGGAATTTAAGTATTTCATGTCATTAAAAATCTGTGCCAAGGGACAAATACAATATTGGTTTGGTAACCACCTTGGTTTCAATGCCATAGCCATAGTCTAGCCGAATAAAATAGCCAAATAAGGTAGTTCGTGCTCCAAATCCGAAACCTGCAACCAACGGATCACGGTAATAATTCACTTTAAGTGTTACCGTAGGCGGATTCTCCAGTATCACCGAATTGAGAGGATTATTGGCATCAAATGGCGAAATTCCCTCCCAAGCTGTTCCCGCATCAAAGAATCCCACAAGTTGGAAATTTCTAATAAATCCTGATCGCATCCTTTCGAAGAAGTATCGGAATACTGGCACCCTTACTTCAGCATTGACGAGGCCATAGCTGCTACCATTGCGGGCGTTGTAGGTAAAACCGCGTAAGTTGGGCGCCATCGTTTGGAAAGCATAACTTCCATTGCCATTGAAGGGTATGTTGTTGTTGAACTCTGGCAACAGCCAATTGTCCACCCCACCCAAAAGATACAATATTCTATCGGTCCCAAATGAGACTTCACCTGCGGCTCTCAAGGCCAAAATACTGTGTCTGAAAAAAGGGATATATCTACGCATATCCATACCAAACAAGCCCAAAAATCCATTTCCCCATGAAAAACTTGGATTTTGATTCAAGGTAAGTTCAAAACTTTTGGCTGCTTCAGCATAAAATTTATAACGCTTCCCAATTAATATATTGGTGTATCTTTCATAGCTGTTATCGATCACAAATTCAGCTCTTGCGCCTATCCTTGGCTCGTTGTAAATACTGGTGTTCAAGGTGTTTTTTTCGGTAGACTTCCAGAACAATTGATCATTACGGACTGTACCACGGAGTCTGATGCTGCGAAATACATCAAATGGATAACGGAATTCGGCCTGCGCCAGATTGATAACTGTTTTGGTTCGGAATTGTGGAAAAAGCACTATTGGCCCACTGGTATTGAACTTCAATGGTCCGGGCAACAACTCCAAATATTCCTTTGTCAATAAGTTGGGGTCAATGACATTTGACTGGCCTGAATAATAATAGGAATAAAATTTATCCCAACGCTTCTTTCGGTCTTTGAAAGTAACGAAATATTCTCCACCTCTGAAAGTAGTTGGAAATCTGGCTCCTACATCAATTACGTAATCCTCCAACAAATCTTTAAAATTGGTGGATAACATGATGCCCAAAGGCACAAAATTAAAATTATTGGATGCGCCTTGACCGTTCAATATCCTTCCTGTAAAATTGTCTAACCCGCCAAATAATGGGGAATTATCCATTCGGGTGGTTATGAAGTCTGTCCTAAACTGCAAACGATAGGGTATAATTCTGGCACTTTTGAAGGCCTTGGGACTTGAGGAAACTACAGTAGCATTTTGGACATCCTCCTCTTGATTGATGAAAGGTTCCGTTTTTTGTCGAACCGGACTGACATCCTCATCCTCATCAGGAAACTCAGATTCAAAATAAGCTTGCTTTTTGGTCACCACAGAATCCTTGGGAACCGCGGGCGCTTTGGCAGGCTCAGTAGCTTTTTGAGTTATGGGCGCATTCTTGATGATTGATGCTTTTTTCTCTTTGAGCATCCATTCTTTGTTGTATTTCAGCGCATACTTGGTATCAGGATAGGTCAACTTGCGCAAGCTGTCAGAGGCAACACGATAAATAATCGGCAGATTCTTGTACTTTCCGTTGACATAAGTAAACTCATCTGTTCCTTGAGTTGCTGTGATTGGATGCTGGAAAGCAGCAGATTCTGTTTCCTCTATTTCAAGACCCAATACTGGCCTGGCGATGATGGTATCAATCTTTGGGCTATTTCGCCAATTCGCCAAATCATTTCGGCCTACCACATTCTTAGTTCCGTCTTTAAGAAACAAACTGTAAACCGAATCCTTCACGATGGTGGACAATGATATTCTATTTAGGGTCGTATAGCCATGTATTTCACTTTGATATTGAAATATATTTTCTGCTACAGCACTTGGGTGACTTTCAGATAAACTCGGAGTTTTGGTAATACGGAATAGATCCTTTTTATCTCCATCAAGTGTCATCAACCAAACATCATTGTTGCTGACTGGCACCAAGGTGTCAATTTTCTGATTGTACAGGCTATCCGATATTCTATTGCTGGTAAACAAAACTGCTGGCTTGCCATCATGAATAAATGGAGTTGCATCCGCATCATCGAAATAATCATTGGTCAGACGCACTGCTTGCTTTGTTGACAAATAGTAGAAAAAAACATCACTTGAGCCATTGACAGTGGCAGTCAGGAGCAATTTGGTACTGTCCATATAAACCATACTATGGATCCTTCCAAAGTGAGGTGCAACTGGTTCCCACTTCCATTTTTTCTTTGCTACATTATAAATACCGAGTTTTTGTTTGTCCCGTATTTCATTGATCATCAAGAGCTTTTTGCTATTGGGATGCCATGCTATTAGCGGATATTCATAATCAGTAGGTTGGAAAGCGTTTCTAATTCCTTTTTTATATATTTTTTTCTTGTTGTGAAATGAAGAATCAGCAACATAGACCCGCACCTTTCCTACTTCATTGGTCACATAAGCGAGTTTGCGGTTATCGGGCGATAGGACCATCCGCGTAGCTTGGATTCTTTTTTTACTTGAAATCTGCAATTTTTTGCTTGTTGCTGATAACTCAGCCAATTGGTATTGATTTTTGTACCATTCCATCATTTCCTCCACCACTTCCTCGTAGGTTTTGTTCATAACGTAGATAAAACCGGTTTGTAACTCCCTGTTGATGCGGACCAAATAAAGCAAATTGGATACAGAAGTTGTGCCATATTGCGTAGCCAAATAATGCCAAAATGCTTGTCCTGCCAATTGGGGATTTTCTTTAACGAGTTGTGAGAACTTCGTAATTTTATCAGAAGCGAGTTTGTCAGCAAGAAGTTGATCATTTTTAATGGACCAATCCTCACCGGCATAAGCGATCAAACCTTCTTTGAACCATTCCGGCAAATGCAATGAAACTGCATTTTGAACTATCTCCTGCAGGTTGCTGCCAAACAGCAATGCATCCATATATACAGAAGCAATCCCTTCTCGGATATCCTTGCGCAAGGTTTTGTGGTTGCCATCGAAGTAAATAAAAATTTTATTTCCCAATATCTTGGTCAAACCACCTGTGTGCCTATATGATTCTTCCTGACCTATATTGGTTTGTTTTAGGTCGGTAATATCAGTAAAAACAATAATTTCGATTTTATCATTGATGCCGTAATCAAGCAAATCTTGAATAACGGGAATCTCTTGTTCTGCAAGTATGGAGGCGGCCTGTGCGGTATATCTGCCATCGCCATACCAATAAGTGATGGTGTTTTCTCCTTCATAATACTCCCATTCATCAAAACCCTTGTGGTACTGAATTCTGTTCTTCCCAAATTCAACACGCGACACTTGGGCAACTGAGCCTATGATAAAACTAAAAAAACAAAGAATCAATAAACGGGATTTGAGCATAACTTCGCGTTCGGAAATATAAATATGAGACCAAATTAGCAATTTATCTACAAGCAACGAAATATCTTACCATACAGTTGTATAAACCATTAAATAATTCACCATGTCTGTCATCCATGCCTTCGCTTTTAATCCATTTCAAGAGAACACTTATGTCATTGCATCCAATGCTGGTAACTGTATGATCATAGACCCAGGTTGCTTCGTGACAGTAGAGGAAAAAAGAATTTCTGATTATATCACCACCCGCAATTTTAAGCCCATTCACTTGCTTCACACGCATGCGCATTTGGATCATGTCTTTGGAACCAATTATATCCGTGAGACCTATGGGTTGAGCCCTTTATTTCATGAGCTTGAAAAACCTGTACTCGAATCGGTACCCAGAGTTGGTTCAATGTACGGAGTTCCTTGTGATGAAGTGTTGGATCCTGAATACACTTTGGCCGATGGTATGACAATCAGTATGGACGAAATGACATTTGAAATAGTATTGACACCAGGACATTCGCCAGGCAGCGTGTGCTTCATCAACCATGCTGAAAAATATTTGATAGGTGGCGATGTATTATTTCATGAAAGTATTGGTCGTACCGACTTGCCAGGTGGCAATTATGACCAATTGATTGGAAGTATCAATACCAAACTATTCACATTGCCTGATGATTATACAGTTTATTCGGGGCATGGACCCAAAACCACCATCGGTCATGAAAGGAGATACAATCCATTCTTGATGTAGTCTTAACAATATGAATTATAGAACCAGCAAATATAACAAATTAGTGCTTTGTTTCCTTACATCTGTATTATTACTGTGCTGTTTATTTTTTTATCATCCCTAAAATAAACACTCACTTGATAGGTACCAACTTCAATATGCTTGGTGTCAAGACTTACTGCTCGATCATTGATATTGTGCTTTGTCAAAACCACTCTGCCCTGCATATCTATCAAACTGACTTCATAGATAGATTCTCCTTGGGATCGGACATGAATCACTTCATTAACCGGGTTGGGGAAGATCATCACTTCATTTTTCTTTGCTTCTGAGGTGGAAACAGCTTTAGGCTTAGGTGCCTTGTCGGCTCTATAATGATTGTTATTGGGTAAATAAAAAGAATTGGGTGACGGAAAGCGGATACTATTCGCCTTGAACTCACAGGCATCTCCCTTTTTATTGGGATATGCAATGTAACTCATGGCAAACCCTCCACCACCGCTGCCACAATTAATTTTACCATTGGGTGCCAATCGGAGGCTAGCTATTGCCATAACAAATGGAAACTCTATTAACTTGATTGTATCAGTTCTGCCTACCAATTCGCGAGATCCAGCTACGTCAGGATCTTTGAGATCCAATTGGTAAAGCAAATTCCAACCAGAAGCATACAAAAACCTACTATCAGGGGAGAACACACACCCGCCTGTACCAACACTATTAGTTGGAAATAATGGTATATCAAATAAACGATAATTGCTCAGCTTTCTTGTTTTATCGTCGAAGTCATACAGTTGTAACGAATCTGGGGTACAGTAAAATGCATAGTGTTTTCCATCAGGGGAAAATGCAGCACCGCCTCCAAAATACAAAAAACTATCAATATTTATAATCCTCCCAAATGACTTTTGGTAGTCAATGGATGTGATCCCTTCTGATGTGAGTTTCAGTATTAAAAAGCCAGAATCCACTATACCTTGCATGGCTATCCACCAATCTTTGCCATTGTCATGCGGACATGCAGTAATGTGAAAAGGTGCAAACTTAATAGGCATCTGGAGCCATACACTGTCTATCAATTTACCCTTACCAGCATTTTGGTTCAGATCGATCCTGCAAGTATAAAATTCTTTCAAATAAATATCTGGCAGATCAAGATCAAGGGCGGTGCTACCAGTACCCAACCAATATTGATTGACACTATCCGGCCATGGCAATACCAATGTAGCTGCTGCAGAGGGATAGTATTCTGACACACTGGGTGGATCACAAAATCCCAGCCAAGTGTAAGGTGATGCGCTAAAATTAATGACTTCTGCACCTTATATGTAACAAAGTCTTGGTTTAGCACCCTACAACCATTGGAGTAGATCATTACATTATTGGACTTGTCAACAATCATACCTACGCCACTTGAGGTGCCCAAATTGGACTTAAATATGCTACTGGTATCAAATCCTGAACCGAGTCCATTGTTGAATCAGTTAATACAAGGTTTTGATTCAACAAGCTAATCAACGTTGGGTCAATGGAATTGGCTGAGCTGTTGTGTAATTCTAATTTAGAAATTGGAAACACTTGGACAACGAACATGTCCAAAATAATAGGCGACTCCAATGGTCAATAAGTGGAATGAATCTCTGTCTTTACTGTTTCCTCTTTGACGTCCTCTTCCTCCAATTGGTTCTATACCCAACTCTCCGGATCTGTCCACCAAAGCACCCGCTACCGGACCATTTAGTTTTTTCACATCCTTAATATCAGGATACTTGGTACTGACATCATCAAGATAATCAGTAAATAGGTATCTCGAACTTATTTCAACATTCAAGCTCCATTCCGCGGTAAGATCAAGCTTTATACCACCACCAAAAGCAAATGCCATCTGCGTCAAACTATATTCATCACCCTGAAATTGTCCCTCTGTGCCAAATGGTTGAAGGGCATACCAATTGCCTTCGTATTTGGCCTTAGGATTGAATTTATATACCGACAAGCCTCCCATCAGATAGGGCGTGAAATATTCGTCTTCACTGCCGTGCGTGTATGGTAAAAAATTAAACTCAAGTTCGCCTGATCCATCATAAATATTGGATGCAAAACTCAAATTCCGACTCTGTTCAAAGGTGTTTTTGCTGTCGCTGTCTTGCGCCATTACACGCGCATAACTGGCAGCAAACTTAAAACAAACGCGCTTGTTGAAGTTGTACCTAGTGAACAAACGAGCTGCAGGACCTGGTCTATTGATGCGGTAATTGGTATTCAAGTCGCCAAGATAAAATGCCGATCCTACTGTACCGCCTACTTCCCATCCTTTCTGAGCTTTGGACTCAACAAGACAAAAAGCACTTAAAATTATTGCTATCAGGTATCTTATCAGCATTGATTCAATTTTACTAAGGAGTAATTGTAACGACTATTTGACATAAAATGATGCATACAAGCCTTTTTAATTCAATATATCGAAACCAGTGTATTTTCTTAAAACTTCAGGCATTACAATACCATCAGGGGTTTGGTTGTTCTCAATCAATGCGGCTACAATTCTTGCCAATGCCAAAGCAGAACCATTCAAGGTATGGGCAAGTTGTATTTTTTTGTCAGCATCGCGATATCGCAACTTCATTCTATTGGTCTGAAAAGTTTCAAAATTAGAAACTGAACTTACTTCCAACCACCTCTGCTGTGCAGCACTCCAAACCTCAAAATCATACGTACTTGCCGAAGCAAAACCCATATCACCACCACATAAGTGTAGGATTCGATATGGCAATTCCAGCTTATCCAATAATCCGCTCACATGAGCCAACATGGTTTGTAATGTTTGGTACGATTTTTCAGGATGCTCTATGACCACTACTTCAATCTTGTCAAACTGGTGAACTCTGTTCAATCCGCGAACATGGGCTCCATATGAGCCAGCTTCACGTCGGAAGCAGGGAGTATAAGCAGTCATTTTGATGGGTAGCTGAGCGGTCTCCAATATTTCATCGCGATAAATATTCGTTACTGGAACTTCAGCTGTGGGAATCAAATAAAAATCATCGCGCTCCACATAATACATTTGAGCTTCCTTATCTGGCAATTGCCCTGTGCCTCTCGCCGAAGCCTCATTGACCATCAAAGGAGGCTGAATCTCTTCGAAACCGGCTGCTATAGCTTGATCCAAAAAGAAATTGATTAAAGCTCGTTGCAGTCGCGCTCCTTTGCCTCTGTAAACTGGAAATCCAGCTCCTGTCAATTTGGTACCCAACTCCAGATCGAAAATATTGTACTTCTTGGCCAATTCCCAATGTGGTGCCGCAGTGCCAGGCAATACCGGTAATGCTTTCGACCATGCTTGAAATACCAAGTTATCTTCAGGAGTTTTACCTTCAGGAACACTTTCATGTGGAATATTAGGAACCGACAAAAGCTTGGTTTCAAGATCAGATTGTGTAGATTTTAATTTGGCATCCCATTCAGCTGCTTTTGATTTCATGTCAGCAACATTTGACTTAAGTTTTTCTGCTTCATCCTTTTGTCCTGATTTCATGAGTGAACCAATAGCTGCAGCTGCTTTGTTCAGTTCCGAAGAAACCTGATCCAATTCAAATTGTGCTTGTTTGCGCTGATCATCCAACTCCAATATTTCATCCAGTATCAAAATAGCCTGATCAGAATAGTTGCGTTTGCGCAATCCGGCAATAGCTTTTTCTTTGAATTCTCTGAGTGAACTTACTTGGATCATCGGTTGGTTTGTGTTTTTTCAAGGGCTTATTGCGCCACAGCCCAAAATTTATAGAGATGGAAGGGAGAAACGACCTTGCAGAAAAAGAAAAATATTTATGTCGGCACAAAAATACTACCATAATTTCAAAAATAAACTACATTTGCATTGTCTTGGGATGAAATCTATCACTACCAAGATATTTCCAGATCAATTTACAGGCAGAATTCAATTTTTTTGACCCTTAATAAAGTCACATTAACTCATATTAGATCTTTTGCTTTCCTAAGCAAATAAGACCGCTTTTATTTTATACCAATGTACGATATACTCCAACTCAATGACATGTTAGTGCCCGAACTAAGGGACATTGCAGAAAGCATGCATGTTGACAACGCAAGACGCTTATCCAAGCAAGATCTTATCTATCGAATTTTAGATGAGCAAGCATTGAAAGCCGAAAAGCCAGATAAACCCGCAAAACCTGTCGCCGAAAAACCTGTCGCCGAAAAACCTGTCGCCGAAAAACCGGCAACTAAAAAACCAGCGCCAGCGGCTAAAGCCACAGTAAAAGACGAAAAAGTCAATTTGCGTGGTCGTAAACCAAAAGATTCTGCTGAAGAAATAGTTGAAACCAAACCGGTAGCTGAAAAAAAAATCAGCCCAGCTCCTGCAGAAAAAGAAGTTGAGAATCTCAAAAAAGGCAGAGGAAGACCTTCAAAATTAGTTGCTGAGGACAAAGTAACTCCAGAACTTCCATTTGATAAAAATGAAATTACTGCTTTACCTGCACAAGATGCACCTTCAAATATACGAAGCAATCAGAATCAGCCACGTAACTTCTCCGAACAAGTACGTCCAAGAGATCGAGATCAAAACAGAGATGCCAACCCTCCACGTGAACGCGATCAAAATCGTGACGTAAATCCGCCAAGAGATAGAAATCAAAACAGAGAAGGTGCAAACCCACGCGATCGTGATCAGAACAGAGAAGCCAATCCGCCTCGTGATCGAGACCAAAATAGAGAAAATTTCAACCCAAGGGATAGAGATCAAAACAGAGCGGCAAATCCTGTAAGAGATCGTGATCAAAATAGAGATCCAAATCCTCCAAGAGACCGCGATCAAAATAGAGATACAAATCCACCAAGAGATCGAGATCAAAACAGAGATGCAAATCCACCTCGAGACGGCGATAGAGACAGAGATGCGAATCCACCAAGAGACCGCGATCAAGACAGACCGAGACAACAACCCTTTCCAGCAAATGAACGAGAGGAAGAGCCTGCAGTTCCAGTAGTGGAAGAGCCGCCTAAATTCAATTTGGACCTCGATGCCATAATAGATGGTGAAGGAGTCTTGGAAATGATGACGGACGGATATGGTTTTTTAAGAGCATCCGATTACAACTACCTTTCTTCGCCAGATGATATCTATGTGGCTCCTGGTCAGATCAAAACATACGGATTAAAAACTGGTGACAGTGTAGTTGGTTCAATCCGACCTCCAAAAGAAGGCGAGAAATACTACGCGCTGGTTAAGGTGAATAAAATCAATGGCTTCGACCCCAAAGATGTAAGAGACAGAGTTCCATTCGATTATTTGACGCCACTTTTTCCTGACGAGAAGTTCATCTTGGCTTCCAAGTCACACCCAAAGGATTATGGATCGCGTATGATCGATCTTTTTACGCCAATTGGTAAAGGACAACGTGGATTGATAGTAGCGCAACCTAAGACTGGTAAAACCTACTTGTTGAAGGATTTAGCCAATGCTATTGCCAGGAATCACCCTGAATGTTACATGATTGTACTGTTAATCGATGAACGTCCGGAAGAAGTAACCGACATGAAACGAAGCGTAAATGCCGAAGTAGTTGCTTCTACATTTGATGAACCAGCTGAAAACCATGTTCGTGTTGCCAACATCATTTTAGAAAAAGCAAAGCGTTTGGTGGAATGTGGACATGATGTAGTGATTCTATTGGATTCCATAACCCGTTTGGCACGAGCATACAACACTGTGGCACCAGCAAGCGGTAAAGTATTATCAGGTGGCGTAGAAGCAAATGCCCTGCAAAAACCAAAAAAATTCTTCGGTGCTGCTCGAAATATTGAAGGCGGAGGATCCTTAACAATATTGGCAACAGCTTTGATCGATACAGGCTCTAAAATGGATGGTGTAATCTTTGAAGAATTTAAAGGAACTGGTAACATGGAATTACAATTGGATCGCAACCTTGCCAACAAGCGTTTGTTCCCATCGGTTGACCTTACCAAATCAAGCACACGTCGCGACGACTTATTGTTGGACAAGGATACCCTTCAACGTATGTTTATATTGCGTAACCATCTCGCTGACATGAAGCCCGAAGAAGCCATCGAATTCTTACTAAAATACATGCGTGGCACAGAAACCAACCATGAGTTTTTGATCGGTATGAATAGTTAGCATATAAATTCATTGCGCTTTCTGAATTTTGCTGCTTGAGTTAATTAGTGATTTTTTCTCGTGAAATTGTCATGTTTAGATTAATCTTCAGGGAAAAACTGCAAAAAATAAAATCCAATAATGGACGTTAAATGAATAATTTTAATCCATAAATTGGTAGTATGAAAGCATCAATTGTTTTTTTTCTTGTTATCCTATTTGCCTATTCTGGACAATGCCAAGAAGTGGCAAGGCAAAAGTTAGTTACTGTTAGTCTTGGGCCTAAGTTCTAAAATTCAAAAAATTATGTTGTTGGATTACACAATAGGGTAGATTTTAGACTCAATTCAAAGTCATTTATTGGGCTTGGATATCATTATTACAATAACCAGGCAATGAGGTCCAGTACATCCAAAGGATTTGGTTCTATACTACCAGCCAGAACGGAAATTTCTGATCAATTTTCTCATAGATTATTCGCTTATTATAAGTTTTATTATACCAGACCAAAGCACCCCGATGTAAAATTTCAATTCTTCAGTTACTTAGGATTCGGCATTATTTCCAATTCATTTACACTAATCAAAGAAACGTTGGTTCCGACTTCATCTCCAGAATATTCCAAGACAATATCTACACATGAGTACAAGGGATCGGGTGGATTATTTTCATTTGGAGTGGAATACGAGTTACCAAAAGGAAAACTCTTTATGGAAACTATCTTTAGATGCGACTTTAAGAAGGGGCAAGTTGCAAGTGTTGAAGATTCAAGTGGTTTGGATATGGGTTTTTTATTGCAATTAGGTTACCAAATAAGTTTTTAGGGCTGATATAATGCGCCATCTGAGTTTAACCCAAATTCAGCGTTAAATGCTGAATGGATGAAATTTTTACTTGTTCCAAAAATTTGTAGAGATGAAGACTCCTGACGATTTTTTTTAATGCCGCGGCTTTAAAGTCGGCAAAATCAAAGATTTTCATAGAATCATGAGGCTTATTTCAGAGACAAAATCTTTTAATGTTGATTTTGGGTTGAATCGTCTTTAAAGGAATTTTTACCACAAATATGAATCGGTCTTCAAGTTGATGTCAACTTTAGAGATTGGAACATTAAAGGATTTCAACAAAAAAACATTAACTATTTGTTTTTAATGATTTTCTATTTACCTTTGCCCTTCCTTAGGAAAAAGTATTATCACAGTTAGTCAACATTGTTATGAAAAGGACATACCAGCCATCTCGAAGAAAGCGTTCAAACAAGCACGGATTCCGTTCTCGCATGGCTACCAAAAACGGTCGCAAGATTTTGTCTCGTCGCAGAGCATCAGGAAGAGTCAAATTGTCTGTTTCCGATGAGCGTGGCGTGAAATAATTGCCTTAACATGAATCCTCAATGATTCATTGATCAATCACCTAAATGTTATCTTAGAGCATTTTCAATGAAAATTCATTCTCTTGGTGCTCATGAAAGACTAAAATCAAAAAAAAAATTCAGGAGGTTTTTACTTCTGGATTTAGAGTATTTGATGGTCCATTATCAGCAGTAATTCTCGTAGAAAAAAATCCAGAGGAATTACTTCCACATCAGCCAATTCTTGCAGGATTCACTGTTTCCAAGCGTTATCACAAAAAAGCTGTCAGTCGCAATCGAATCAAAAGACTTTTGCGTGAGGCCTATCGCGTCAACAATTCCCCTATTAAAAGCCTCATTGCAGATAAGTCATGCACAGTGTCCTGCATGTTCATTTGGCAGTCAAAGGAGCTACCCATTTATCAAGAACTCGAAGCTGCGGTATCTAATATATTGACACGATTAGGCAAAAAGCTATTGTTGACTAAATAAACCCAAAAACCAAACTCCTGCATTGATTTTAGCTTGCTCTCACCTACTAAATGAAGGCATTGAAGCCAATTCTAGTCAGTCCAGATAGAAAGCTTGTTCGAATCTACATTCCTCCGTCGTTTTTGTTTTTTGTTTAAAGGTCAATCAAAATCCATGAGAGTTCACCACTTTGAGTAATTACGCTATTCCTTCCAAAGTTGCTCCCCAGCAGAGCTTCGGTCCGCTTTAGGTAATCGTCTTCCCAGAGATAGAAAATGAAATTTATTTATTAACTTTGAGTTTTCCACAACTTGTTGGGTTTTGGGTACCAACCTGTCAACTAAATCCATGAGAGTTCAGAGTTCATTTTGCCAACAGCCAAAGGCTAAGAACCAATGGCCGAAATCATACCCATCATACCAATCACTAAAATCATTGCTTCACAAACGGCAAGACCTCCTGACCGCCTCCGCCATCACTCAGTGTCATATAATAACTCCCTACCGGAATACCACTAACATCAATTGACGTAAATCCATTGTTCAGAAAAATACGACTGGATTCTATAAGCTTACCTTGCGTATCCGATATACTCATCTGCAAAGCCTTTGGGTAATTCTCTTTGACATTTAGCAGAACGTAATCTTTGCAAGGATTGGGACTCAGGCTTAAGCCATAATCTTCGATCAAGTGAGTTGCATTTGGCTTCATGATGTTGATCTCTTTACAATAACTGTCGCTGCCATTTGCATTGCTAACGGTCAAGCATACTTGATAGACACCATCAGCTTGATAGGTGTGTACAGGACTTGTGTCACTGCTTATGCCTCCATCACCAAAATCCCAACTCCATGTGCTAGGTTCATAGAAGGATAAATCTGTGAACTCATACTTGCGATAGATCAATGCGTCCGCATCCTTCCTAAACTTGGCTACTGGCATATTGTCAATACCCAAGGTATCAGCTACGCTACCATCTATCGGTCCAAGCCGATAGTTGGGCTGATTAGGTAGTATCAGTCCTCCGTTGTAGGTTGGTAAGATTACTTGATTATTTACTAAATTGCACTCCTTTCCCTTTTTATCTGGTTTATTTATCACACTCCATGCACAACGGCTTGAAGTACTATTAATATAAATTTTACCGTTTGGAGCCAATTTGCCACCTCCGAAGTTGGTACCCTTAACATCACATAACATAAACTTTGAATCATATACACCAACCGTGTCTTCACTGGACATTATTGCTTCAATGCTGGGCATGTTGATATCAAATTGCCGCAAATATGGTCCATCCATTAAATACATATATTGACCACTAGGGGATATGACAATATCACCTGCTATCTGCTCAAACTCATGCTTGATGTATCTGAAATTGCTCAACTCGCCAGTGATCCTATCAAAATCAAATAACTGCGTGCCAAATTGCCATTCTGAATGCAACCACTTACTACCATCTGGTGTAAATATACTTGTTCCAGCACAAGACTTCGAGATAGGAACTTGAAACTCCTGTACAAAAGGACCCAAAACATAATCAGGGCCAACTAAGAACCGTACAAAGCTACTCCTCACATCATTGAGCTGAAACAAGACCCACCAATCTCGTCCGTTAGCATGACGGCAGGAACTTAATCCTTGAATACAAATATTTCCATTAAATAGCTCCTGAGCCAATTCAGTCACTATTCCATTTGAATGATTAGTATTTATAAGAATCCTAGACATACATAACTTTTGATTCTGAATACTTTTGACACCATTATTAATCACAATTTCTGGAACAAAATTAAAAATTACGTAGTCCTCACCATTTCCAAATTCTAAGGCCATTATTCCCTCTATAATAGGCAATCTATCAGGGTAATAATTGAATAAATACATCAACTCCGATGGTGAAATACTGTCTCCATTTTCCATCATTTGAGCGGTAGAATCAGCGATCCAGCATCCATTGCTATTGAATAATAAACGGCCAGTCTCTTCTGAACATATAGAAGTAGTAGCAAATGGCTCATTGACCATTGGATCATCCCTTTCCATTATACTTGGCTCATCTTCCTTGAAGCTAACCAAAAAATCTGGTGCCAAATTAACATATAGTCCAATCCACCAAGTTTCATCCCATCTGCCTCTGTTCTGCGATGAAGCAGTACCCACCAAGGTGAGTACTGCTATTGTTATCAATATTAATCGCATTACTGTGCTATGTATTTGAGTGTTTCAATCTGTTTACCTTGTATTATCCTCATCACATATAGACCAGCTTCTAAATTACCAAATCGCAATTCTTCTTCCCCATTGAACCTGTCCAACTTGCTACTGAATACGCTCATCCCTGAGGAAGATATTAACTCTATCATCAATTCTGACTCGGTTGGCTGACCTTTGAGCTTGCAAAAACCTGTTGCACCTATATTTGGAGTCAATGAATAGGTGCTTATGTACTTCGACTTTTCCATTGATCTTGGCATAGGTGGCGTACATTGTGGATCCATTAATAAAGTATCAAGAATAGATCTAGACTCATACACCGCTTGTCCATACTCACCCGGACATTGTGAAGCAATGAACTTCAAGGAGTCTTTGACCACTTGTGACAATGCACCAATATTTCTATAAAGTAATGTTTGAAGTAGGAAGTATTCTGCTTTTTCCCAAACCTCTACAGGACTTATCTGACTAAAGACTTGGCGAGCAGCTCCAATTCCCAGTTGACTCCTGATTTCAATGGAATCCAAAATGACCTTTTGCAATGATTGATGGAAAAAGATTGAATCTTTGATTGCTGGTTTGAGTAGTGCTTGATTCATACTGTCAATACCTGTTAGGGTCAACAATCTGTAACTAATCATCAGCAAGCTGTCTGACCAAAATGGGACTTTGGCTTTTGAATAATTTGATACATTTTGCTGAGTTGCAGTTAGGTCATTTTTATGACAAAGCAGAAAATAAATGCGCTCGCATTGACCAGCACTGATATTTGACCTGGAGTTATAGAATGATGTAGCGTCGGTACTACTTGCAAGCAAACTTGGATGTTCGTACAATTTTTTCATCAATTCACGCTCAGCCATCCATTGAATGGCGGGATAACCATCAACCGAAGCAAATGTTCCATTTACCACATTGCTGTCCAATCTGCCATATTCTGGAACCAGGCCCGGGGTTGAACATCCACTGCAATTTTGGCCAGAAACATTAAACTGGGTAAACCAGTCAGTGGATGGATCAACAGGAAATGGATCAAATCCGGTATTGTTTGAAACTCTGTACAATGAAAAAATTGCCGCTTCAAGTCCACCATAATGCTTAGCTTGAAATCCTCCCGTAGGAGCGCTAGCTAACCATTGATTGTGCGTAAATTCTTGGTCACCAGTTTGGGTTGATGCATCTTGATACCTCAAGCCTACGTAGTGATTTTTGAATTGTGTGGTGTTGATCATTCCTTCCAGCATGTTGAAGCCAGCTATCCATAATCCGTTGGTAAAATTATCTACTTTGTTGCATGAGTAGATTGTACCATTTGAATTGGTGGTGTACATTCCATAACTATTCTGCAACAATGAACTGCTGGTGGTAGTTCCCCTGATATCATTACACTCTATTGTTCCAGATAGTACATTACTGCTGACTATTCCACTAACTAGATTATTATAGCCTGTAATAGGATTATTTCGAATGTTAAGATTTGGGACTTGCAGATTCAAAATTCCTAAAGAACTATACCCAGAATTACTTGGTTTCATGCGGATTATGTTACCCTCAATGTCTCCTGTCGCACCCAACTGATTTGGATTATTCAAATAAATACCCTGTGTGTTATAAAAAGTCTGCATTGCACCGTTACCAATGCCTATCTCATTTTCAGATATTGATATTCCACCAAAAGGACTTTTTGCCATGTCTAGAAAAAAACCTTGATGTTGACCTCTTTCAAAAACAGTACCGTTTACCCTAAGGTTTCGTAAATTTGGACGAGACATATTGATACCAACTCTAAATAAATCGAAATACCCCCTTTCAATATCAATAAGAGATCCCTCTGATAGAATTCCATTAACAACATTTTTTACTTGGGTTATTCCTCCTCCAGAATCATTGAATGGGGAAAAAACACCTGGAGTATAACCCAGATTATTGGTATTGCTTGTTACATATACCCCATTTCCTTGAGGAATGGCATTAGTTATTGATGGCTTCATATCATCAATAGTTATTTTTTGGCCTAAAAGAAAATAAGAATTTTCACCCATAATTCCATTTGACAGTTTGTTGCATTCGAAATCATCCGTTGAAAGGTCGACCAAATTAAAAGCTCGAGCTCGAATACCAGCAAAACCTCTACCATTTGGCACATTAATTTGTCCAAAGAAAGGTAATAGTATACTGCCAGAATTGCTTGTAATTTCCGTCCCAGTGATTTGAATATCCGCAGTAACATTACTTCCAAAGGGCGCATCATCAAATAAGACTCCGGTATGATTATTATACAGTTCAACAACTGAGGACACAAGTTGACTACCAGACGAAAGTCGTACAGCCGATTCTGCATCTCCAATATCTGAAAATCGTAAATTTACTTGTGCAGTTGGCAGTGCTACAATACCACGCCACATATTTACACAACCATGTACACCACCATTCTCATTAACAAAACTCAAATTGAAAGTGTTCCCATTTAAGACAACAATAGATGACCCAGGGTGCATTCTAATTTCCCCTCCATCTATTTTGAAATTTTTATTCACCAATAATGTCCCTTTAATAGAAAGACATTTTGCCGTGTTTAGGTAGCCTTGCCCAGCACCTATTGTTGTAGCTGATAATAGTGTAGTTTGGTTTGTTATTCCAAGATTAACATTGCCATTGCCCGTAGGGCAATTGCACGTGGTTTCATCTCCTACTACATTCACTTCAATGCACCTATTGATGGTGCAACCCCTGGTATCAACAATACAAACACATACATTATAAATTCCAGTTCCTGGAAATGTCTTGATTGGGTTTTGCAAGGTACTTGTTGTTCCGTCACCAAAGTTCCAAGTCCAACTCACAGCAGAAACTTCAGGACTTGATGATTGTACATTGAATTGAAAAGTATTTCCAGAAGTATTATTTGCAGTCACATCTACATTCAACTCTGAGTCACACCATAATTGAACATTATCTAGCCACAGAATACCTTCCTGACCACTTGCAGGATTAGTTTCAATTAGTAAAGTTGTTGCATTCATACTGGGAGCAAAACTGCAAACTGTTTGGTCAGACCAATTTGACGAATTCACCGTTCCCGACAATAATGTTTGGCTTTGGGTAAGAAACGGATCGTAATTACATGCAAAATTTATTGAATGTGTAATTGCTCCTCCAATTCTTACAATATAATTCAATGGTGGATTGTTGATATTTAAACCATTTGTGGTTCTGCTGATAAAATTTAAATGATACAATTGGTTAGGATTTAAAGCTGTTGCCAAAGTTTGCCCAATACTTTCACGACCGCATGCTTGTCCAATTCTTCTTGCAAATAATCCAGCTACAAAATTTTGATTAACTATCGGATCAGTATTCAATACACCCGGTAGACTATATAAGTGAGGAGTACCTTGACCAATTTGCCAATTATCGACACAAGATGGATTTGCTGGTGGAAAAGGATTTCCATAAAGCGTCTCTTCCGGAAGTGGATTGCAATTCAACTTAAATCCACCATTTGCTATTAGATTATTGAAACAATCTTTTGTAGGGGCGCATTGTGCAGCCATTTTATTTGGGAATAAACATAGTACCCCCCTCCCATATTAAAACAAATTGTTTTAATATGTTTTTAAATTTACGATTTTCGAAATTTTCTCTCATTTTTTAACAATTTAAGTAGATGGTAGTATCGCTAAGGGAAGTTTGACTCGTAAGCTTACTTTCCGCTATGAAAAAAGATTGATCGAACAAGTATTTAAAGCCAGTATTGTCCATCCACCGCCGAGCCTAGCTAGCAATTGGGTTTGCTTGATGGGTCACCTGCTCTCATCCCTACCAACCAAGCACACAACGATTCTTCGGTTTCTACCATAGAGATTTGTTTTGGATTTGAAATATTGCTACAAATATAATCTCTTTTTGATATGAAATGCTGCAAGAAGTATATTAATTCCTACTGAATGTTGTGAGATGACAAAAATTTAGCTCTTAAATGTTTTCTTTGTAATTCAACAAGAGCAATAAAAACAAATCAAAGAACCCATATCCAGTCAATACCAATTGAATCACTTTGCTTCTATCATGTGTAACCTCGTATATCTGCACATTTTGCGCATTTTTTTTAACCATAATTGATTGGATTAAAAAATATTCCTTACATTTGCATCACATAATGTTTAAAAGCTTTGTGAGGGCGCGGTAACGTGCCCTTTTTCTTTGTTAAAAAGGATAAATGAATTCAAAAGACTGGATAGAATCATTGTTGCAATTGAAGTACGCTGAAGAAGATTTCAGTGATTGTTTTACAGTGGAAATCGTTCATTCGCCAAAGGGAAACAAGATTGAAGTGTACATAGATGCTGACAACGGACTCGCGTTTGACCGCTGTCAAAAAATTAGCAGGTATCTTGAGGCTATCTTTGATGAAGATCTGAGATTTACTGAAAGCTATCTGTTGGAAGTTTCATCGCCAGGTATTTCAAGACCATTGAAATTCATCCGCCAATACCGAAAAAATATTGACAGGATTTTAACTGTCGATACGCTTTCAGGAAAACAATCGGAAGGAATTTTGACCAAAGTTGAAGATGATCATATCGTTCTGCAATATGAGACCAAAAGAAAAGAAGGTAAAAAAAATATAAAAGAAATCGTTGACGAAACGATTCCATTTGACCAAATAAAACAAGCTATTGTTAACATTTCATTCTAGACCATTATGATGAACTTGGCTGAGATAATCTCAGAGTTTAAAGAAGGAAAGAATATTGACCGCCCTACCATGGTAAAGGTATTGGAAGATTTCTTTCGTACCATGATCAAGAAAAAGTATGGCTCAGACGACAACTTTGACGTGATTGTGAACCCTACCAAAGGTGACCTCGAAATTTGGCGTGTCAGAAAAATTGTGCCTGATGGTGAAGTAACCGAGGAAAATGCTGAAGTCTCACTATCCGATGCATTGATTGTGGATGAAGCCTATAGCATTGGTGAAGAGTGCTATGAGCAATTGACGCTCGAAGAATTTGGCCGAAGAGCAATACTTGCAGCGCGCCAAACTTTGATGTCACGCATCATGGACTTAGAAAAAGATGATATTTTTAATCGATACAATGACCGTGTCGGAGATATTGTCCTGTGCGAAGTCAATCAGATCATGAAACGTGAAATTTTGGTGCTGGATGATGCAACTAATAGCGAACTCGTATTGCCTAGAACAGATATGATCAAAGGTGATTTTTTCCGCAAGGGAGACATGGTTCGTGCCATCATCAAAAAAGTAGAGATGCGCAATAACTCTCCAATTATTACTGTTTCACGGACAGATGACGAGTTCTTAGCAAAACTTTTGGAACAAGAAGTTCCAGAAATCGAAGATGGATTGATTGTAATCAGAAAAATAGTGCGTAATCCTGGCGAACGCGCCAAGGTAGCTGTTGAATCTTATGACGATCGTATTGACCCAGTTGGTGCCTGCGTAGGGATGAAAGGAAGTAGAATTCACGGTATAGTTCGAGAACTTCGCAATGAGAATATTGACATTGTCAATTTCACAAACAATATTCCACTGTTGATTCAACGTTCACTGACTCCTGCTAAAATAAGCAATATCGTAATCAACACGGAGGAAATGGCTGCATCCGTATATCTTGATCCTGATCAAGTATCGCTAGCTATTGGACGAGGTGGTGCAAACATTAACTTGGCTTCCAGATTGACCGGATATAAGATAGATATTTACCGAAATACCAACGGTGAAGAAGTAGAAGATGTAGATTTGGATGAATTTTCAGATGAAATTGAAGGTTGGGTAATTGATGCTTTAAAGAATATCGGATGTGACACTGCACGAAGTGTTATAGCCCTTAGCAGCGAAGAATTGGTACGTAGAGCTGACCTTGAAGAAGAAACTGTTAATGAAGTTTTGGCAATACTTCGTTCAGAATTAGAAGACAATTAATGAAAAAGCTGGAATAGGACGATATTAGGATGAAATTTACTACCTTTGTTGTCTCAATTTGAGCTTGGAATAAAGCTAATTAATGGCCAAAAAAATTATGGAGGTGGTGAAGGAGTTAGGGGAAACCTTACACTCAATCGCAGAACACCTCAACAAGAAAGGTTTCGATGTAGATGCTCGTCCAACAGTTATGTTAACGGATGAGATGCTTGACGTATTGTACAAAGACTTCAAGAACTCACTTGAACTGAAAGGTGAAGTAGACAAGATTTCATTGGGCGCTAATAGGCCGCATCAAGTACATGAGGAAAAGAAAGCAATCCCATCGTTTGCTCCAACCTTTCCAAGCTTTGAAAAACCAGAAGTTATCAAAGCTAGTGCTAATGTTGAAAACTTAAGTGGCTTAAAGGTTGTAGGTAAAGTAGACCTAAATCCACCTAAGAAAGAAAAAGCCCCAGAAGAGCCTATTGCTGCGCCGCCAGCTCCAGTTGTGGAACAAGCAAAGACTGCAGAAAAAGAAGCTGTTGTTGAGCCCACTCCCGAACCTAAGGCTGAGCCAGTAGTTCCAAAAGAGCCTATTCAAGTTGAAAAACCTATTGAGCCTAAAACTCCACAAACCCCGGAAACTCCAGTGGATGCTGAACCTGAAATAATTCGGGCCGAAGCTGCACAATTACGTGGTTTGAAGATCCAAGGCAAAATTGATATCAACAAGTTTACAACGCCCGGCATCAAGAAAAAGGAAAAAGAAGCTGCAAAACCCGCAACTCCCAATCCTGGCCAAAATAATAACCAAAATCGCCCGCTTAGCGCTGCAGAAGATGCGAAAAGAAAACGCAAGCGTGTAAGTGTAGCTTCACCAGGAAGACCTGGCGGAGGTCCTCCGGGACAAGGTCAAGGCCAAGGCCAAGGCACTGCTAACAAAAATTTCAGGAAACCTTCTGATGAACCAAAAGAGGTTTCACAAAAAGAAATAGACGAAAAAATCAAAGCTACAATGGCGCGTTTGGCGCCCGGAGGTAAGAAAAAACGTCAAAAAGTCAGAAGAGACAAACGCGATAATATTCGTGAAAAGAAAGAAGCTGCTGAATTAGAAAGAGACAACCAAAAACTTCAGTTGACTGAGTTTGTAAGTGTTTCAGAATTAGCCAGTTTGTTAGATGTTTCACTTACGGATGTTATCACAACTTGCATGAATCTCGGTGTGATCGTATCCATCAATCAACGTTTGGATGCTGAAATCATAGAATTGGTTGCCAATGAGTTTGGTAGCGAAGTTGAGTTCATTAGTGTTGATGATCAGGAAGTCGATGAAGATTTGGAAGTTGATGATGAAAAAGATCTACTTCCACGTGCCCCAATCGTTACCGTTATGGGACACGTCGATCATGGTAAAACTTCATTGCTGGATTATGTTCGTCGTGCTAAGGTTGCAGCTAGTGAAGCCGGTGGTATCACCCAGCACATTGGAGCGTATGAAGTTGAAGTAGGACCGGAAAATAGAAAAATAACTTTCTTAGATACTCCAGGTCACGAAGCATTCACTGCAATGCGTGCCAGAGGTGCCAAGGTTACGGATATCGTAATCATCGTAATTGCTGCAGATGATAACATAATGCCTCAAACAAAAGAAGCAATTTCTCATGCTCAGGCAGCAGGCGTACCTATGGTGTTCGCAATCAACAAAGTGGATAAAGCTGGCGCCAACCCTGAAAAAATTAAAGAATCACTGTCAGCAATGAATATCCTTGTTGAAGAATGGGGAGGTACATACCAATCTCAAGATATTTCTGCAAAAACAGGTCTTGGAATTGATATACTACTTGAAAAAATATTGTTACAAGCAGACATTCTTGAATTGACCGCTAATCCGAATCGCTTGGCTGTTGGAACTGTGGTTGAAGCAACTCTCGAAAAAGGGAAAGGTTATGTAACCAAAGTTTTGGTACAAACTGGAACTTTACGCATCGGAGATCCTTTGGTAGCAGGAGAATTTAGCGGAAAAGTAAAGGCAATGTCAAGCGACACCGGCCAAAAGATTATCAAAGCTGGACCTTCAACACCTGTATTGGTGCTCGGAATAAGTGGTGCCCCTCAGGCAGGTGAGAAATTTAAAGTGACAGCTTCTGAATCAGAAGCACGTCAAATGGCTGCAAAACGCGCTCAAATATCTCGCGAACAAGCCACAAGGGCCAATAAGCGTATCTCTTTGGAAGAAATAGGACGAAGACTTGCTCTAGGTAACTTCAAAGAATTAAACCTTATTGTCAAAGCCGATGTGGATGGTTCCGTTGAAGCCCTTTCTGATGCTTTGATTAAGCAATCAATTGATAAAGTACAGGTAAATGTTATACACAAAGCGGTGGGACAAATCATCGAATCAGATGTGTTGTTGGCATCAGCCTCTGATGCAATCATCGTAGGATTCCAAGTGAGACCATCTGTTACAGCAAGAAAGCTTGCAGAAAAAGAAGGTGTAGAAATCAAAACCTACTCGATCATCTACCAAGCTATTGACGAAATCCGTTCAGCCATTGAAGGAATGTTGGAGCCTACTAAAGAAGAAAACATCACAGCTCAAATAGAAGTAAGAGAAGTTTACAAAATTTCAAAACTTGGAACTATTGCCGGCTGTTATGTTACTGAAGGCAAGGTGACCAGAAATTCATTCATCCGTTTAATTCGTGATGGTATCGTAATCTTCCCAACCAAGGAAGGTGCCCACGGCGAATTGAGTTCTTTGAAGCGTTTCAAAGATGACATGAAAGAAGTCAAAACTGGTTTCGAATGCGGATTGACAATCAAGAATTACAATGATATCGAAATAGGTGATACCATTGAAGCTTATGAAATTGTAGAAGTAAAAGCTAAGCTTTCTTAGCTGAAAGCCTGATTTCCTTTTCCAAATAAATAAATATCGGTCTAAATAAGATCCACAGATTATTTCTTAAACTGTGGATTTAGTTTAGCTGCTTGAGCAAAATCTTTTGCAGCTTCTTGTTTTTTACCCATCCGCTCCAACACGTCTCCCCGTGCAAAATAGTAGGCAGCTTCCATAGGATCAGATTTAATTGCAATATCAAAGTTGTCAAAAGCCTTTTTCAATGAATCCATTTCATTATAAATGATCCCCGAATTGTAGAAAGCCTCAGAATAGGAAGGATCACTAACAATTATTTTTCGATAAAGAGCCAATGCCTCCTTCAGTTGACCTAGTTCAACAAAGTATTCTGCCTTGCCGTGAATTGCAGATTTATCCAAACTATCCACTCTCAAAGCATTATCAAAATAAAGCTTGGCAAGTTTTTTATCCTTTTTCAAATTCAACTGACCCAAATTCAAATAGGCGTCAATTAGATCTTCTTTGCTGGTCAATCCGAGCTCAATTGCCTTCTGAAATCCAGCCCTTGCTTTATCAAGATCTTTCACTTCCTTGAACAAATGCCCACCCATTAAGTATCCTTCAGCATTCTGTGGATCAACTTGAAAAATCCGTTGAATAGTCAATTGCCCTCCTTCATATTGTTTCAGTATGAGTTGGAATTCGGACAACTTTAAGAGTGTTTCAATTCTTTTAGGAAAAAGATTGGATGCTTTTTCCATGGTCTCCAAGGCTTGTCTAGACTTGTAATAGTCCATGTAATTGTCAGCCAAAAGATGGTAATACTCTGGCTTGAGACTGTCAATTTTAATGGCTTGGCTTATATCGGCGATACTTTCATCGTAAGCGTCATTTTCATAATAAAGCGCGGCTCTGTCAAACAATAGTTCCGCATTGTTTGGGTCATTGTTCAATTTGGCAGTTAACTCATCCAATTTAGGATTTGTAGAGCCTTCTATGAGCAATGGTTCCTTCTTCTCACTCTTGCATGAAATGACTAATGATACAACTAGAATTAAAAACACTATCTTTCTAAACATATTCCTTTCAATTAGAACCCGAAGATGAGTCAATTAATTACAATCTACCAAAAGAAAACCTTAAAATGTTATGAAATCACAAAACTTGAAGGTTTTGTGGTTGATAAAAATAACAGAAAACTTAATTCAAATTAAGCGTTAGACGTAGATTCGACAAAACTTTTGATTGTTCTAAAAATTTGATTGTTTTAAGCTCGACAAAATTCAAGATTTTATGTCGGCTCGAGATTCCTTGTACAGCAGCAAATTCTGCTATTGCTGATTGGGCTTAATCCAACAACAAACTCATGTCGCCGATAGCCCATGCAAGTTCTGATGCAGCTATTCTATTCTTAATCAAAAGTTCGATCGCTTTTAGTTCGGCTTCAATGAGTCTATTTTCGCGACTATTTACCAAAAATAACGAACTATCCCCCAGTTGGAATTTCAAAGTCTCTGCTTCGAACAATCTTCTGTAATTATTCAAAATCTGTGCGTACAAACGAACTTGATTGCTGGTAATATCCAATTCGGCATAGCTTGCCAACAATTTATTGGAAATCTCAGTGATCTTTAAGTTGCGATTTAGGTCAGTTTCTTGAATCTTCAATTCTTGTAGTTGCAATTGTCCCCTTGCATCGCGAACAAATAGAGGATAGGAAAAATTAGCTCCCCATTTGTAATTTTGGGGAATGACCGCGCCTTGATTATCGTTGTTATTAATCAAATCAAATGAAGTACCCAATAAATTATAATTGACTCTCAGATTTGGTTTTAACTTTTCTGCCTTCAATCTTCTTGTCACCTCAAGATCTGCTAACTTGTAATTATAAATCTGGACCATTGGATGTTGTCGGGCAATATTGTTGATGTCAGCACGCATCTTCTGCAATGAGCTTCCTGCTAAGTCCAAACCATTTCTATCAACTGCCTCAATAGCCAAAGGAATTCCAACAGGTTCGGTATCGCTGTTCCAAAAGAAATTAGAAAGAAGAAAATTAGCTTTTTGAAGTTGCAACATTGCATCATTGAGTTCGAGTTCACGATTTTGTACTTGTATCAATGCCTCCAAAGTATCAATAGCTGCAACATCGCCTTGTTGAAAACTGGTTCGCACCAGCTGAAAACGATCTCTGCCAACCCGAAGCGCATTTTCCAACACTTCAACTTGGTATTTTGCGCCTGCCCAATCCCAATAGGTTCCCCATGATTCCAATAAAAGATCGTTGAACATCACTTGTTGTTGGGCAGCAGTGCTTTGAGCGAATATTTTAGCTTGTGCCAGCCCTGCTCTTCGGTCATCCATAAACAAACCTTGTAGTGGTGTCCAATAAACCCCTAAAGCGCCCAGACCCGTTGGAGGTAGTTTTTCTTCTGGGTTGATAAAATCACCTTCTGCGAAACTGTATCCTGCTTTAAAAGCAAGGCCATACCAGCTTGGCAACTCAAGTTCTGACTGCCAAATACTGTAATATTGCTTGGCATCAAATTGCTTGTAATCATAATCTGAATAAAGAACTGGATCAAAAGCACCTTTGGCTGCCAATATATTGGCCCGTTGTTGCGCGTCTATCAAAAACGCTTGACGAGCAATCGGGTGAAACTTACCCACAGCACCAAACATTCCTTTTGGTGTAAGTATTCCTTCTACCTCCTGACCCCGTAATTCCGACAAAAATCCCGTTGCCACCAAAAACAACATCAAGGATATTTTTATAAGAAAACCACCGCTTATAAATTTATGCATCTGAGGCATTATTTCAAAGATTTAATGGGTGGTTTGTCCTTAAAGTTCTTATCCCCAACTGGTGTATCAGAATAAAAATCAGGTGGAAATCCATTCAGCTGACGCCAAATTTCAAAATATACTGGAACAGTTCCCAATAACAGAATTCCATTGGCCCCACTACCGGGACGCAATGCTTTTGGCCAAGGTTCATCATCAGCATCTTGGGCAATCAATAAACGAAATTCACCATTTTTGTTGGCAATATTATCAATTGCAACAACCTTACCCGCAAAAGTTCCAAAGGTTAATTGCGGCCATCCGCTGAATACCAACGCAGGCCATCCATCAAATAGGAATCGTGCTTTTGAACCAATTTTGACTAATGGCAAATCCATAGGCTTTATGAATAATTCCACCGCCAACTCATAAACTGCTGGCAGAATACTTAACAGTTCATCTCCTGATTTTACTACTTCCCCAATACCTGGTATAAACACCTTGGTGATATAGCAATCCTGTTGTGCTCTAATGGTTCTGTTTTCAGCTCGAACAGAAAACTTTGAAAACTCGGAGTTCATTTTAGTAACGTCAGCCTCTGCATCATATTGACTGGCTAGTGTACTGAAACGTTCAGACCTGGATTTGGCAATTTTATCGTCGTAATCACTTTGTATTGAATTGATTTCTATTCTGGCGTTGAGAAGTTCATTTTTAGCTTCCAACCATTTATTCTCAGCACTCAATCGTTTTGCAGCAGTTTCACGAACCCGTATTTCCAATCTTTCAAGGTCCACCAATGATCGGACTCCTTGGGTGTACATTGTTTTCAAACGATCGAATTGTTTCAATATATTATCTGCCTCTGTTATGGAGGCAATATAGTTGATACTGTCAGATTGAACCTTAAGTTTTCCTTGCTTTACTTTGTTTCTGGCTTGTTCCAGATTGAGCAATCTATTGGCCTCCAATGCTTGAACTTGCCTAGTCAATGCTTCAGCTTTAGAGCTATAACTTGAAACGGATGCTTCTTTTGCTTTTGCTTGCATGCTTGTACGTTCTATCAATTTGGGGTCAAAGTATTCATCTTTAACCTCAGAAACTTCAACTATAGGATCACCTTTTTTGACAAGTTGACCTTCCTGAACGTACCATTTTTCAATTCTGCCCGGAATAGTTGCTTGAATACTTTGAGGTCTTTGTTCTGGCTTTAAAGAGTTTACCTTACCTTTGGCGTTTATATTTTGTGTCCATGGCATGAAAAGCAAAATCAGAAAAACTACAAATAAGCCAATCATCCATTTTGCAAAAGATCTAGATGAATCAATTTTCATTACTTGATTGTAGCTTTCCGTTTTCTCTATATCTACTCCCTCCCAAATAGAGTCCCCTTTTTTATTAGGCATATTTAAGTCTATTTTAAGTTAGGATTAATGATAAATTTCATGAAAACAATTGTGCTGAGATACTTTTTCAAACGGTCCAACGTCCACTATCCTTCCATTGCTCATGATCCATACATGATCACATTTCTTTGCAACTTCTGAGTCGTTGGACACCATTAATAAAGTCCATTGTTTTTCTCTATCTGTCAAATAATTAAGAATGCTTGTCTTTTCACTTTGCTGTAACTTAGAAAAGAATTCTTCAATGATCAACAAATGGGGATTGGTCACAATACTTCTGGCAAGTATTATTTTACGGACAACACTACCCGGCAACCTGGCTCCTTTTGGCTGCAGAATGGTATCATATCCTTCTGGCAAAGTCTGGATAAAGTCAGTAAGGTGAACAGCATTAGATACCTTTACCACTTCCTTGATGTCTATGTCTTTATGACCTGCTGTAATATTATCCATCAATGACCCTATAAAAATATCATCTACGGCACTGTAATCACCAATGTAAGTGCGTAAATCAAAGATGTTAATATTCTTCCGAGGGAGTCCATTGTAATTGAGCAATCCTGTAAAATTTTCAAACAAACCGTTCAATATTCTAACCAGAGTAGTTTTACCTGATCCGCTGTAACCTGATATACAAATTCTCTCACCTTTATGAACGTGAAAAGACAGCTTCTCAATAACTGGACTGGATGAATTTGAAAACTTATAACTCAATTCTCTGGCTTCTATTTCAATTCCTTTATCGCCCAATATTTTCTTGAACTCCACACCCTTTTCCTGCTCGATGCTTAAATCCGTGAAAAAACCAATTTTTTCCAATGAGGTGAGTAAGTCATATAATACTTCCATACCTGTGACCAATTTTTCAGCGGATGCAATGATCAATATAATAATGATTTCTGATGCAACAAACTGGCCTAAGTTTATCTGGTTGTTGATAACCAGAACTGAACCTAGAATCAACAAACCACCTGTGATGATTACCTTAAAGCCTATTATACTAGAAAATTGAAATAGCAACACCTTGTAGTGACTCTTTCTAGCCTTAAGGTATCCGTTGACCAATTCATCCACTTTGCTTACGGGCAAGGAACTCCGTCCTGCCAACTTGAAAGAATTCATAGTTCGAGCCAATTCCTCCAACCAGTGCGCAGTTTTGTACTTATAATTGGATTCTTCAAGGCTGGTATTCAATCCTCGTCTAAAGGTAATTTGAAATATTATCGCTATCAAAACGACAAAAGTCAAACTGAATATGATGAATGATGGATGATAAAGTGACAATAGAATAAGTCCAAAAAGGATCTCCAATGCGGCAGTAGAGAAATCAGTCAGCACCTTTGGCAATGCCTTTTGCACACTTGCAACATCGAAAAACCTATTAACCAGTTCTGGTGGATGTTCATTCAATATATCTTCCGATTTCAGCCTTGGAATTCGCAATGCAAATTCAAAACTTACTCTTGCAAATATTTTTTGCTGGATAGCCTCCGTAATATTGAATTGCATTATCTTGAGAATTCCGGAAAAAGCAGCACCCATTACAACCACAAAGGTCAGAAGTGCCCAAGACGATGAAATCTGTCCACCCGCAATCAGAGCTACAATTGCTTGGATACCCAATGGCAATGCCAAGGTAATTATACCATTCAATAATGCATAAACATATATAAAACCTATGTCTTTCCTGTCTTGTGCTATTAATTTCCACAATCTAGCGAAAGCATTTCCTTGAATTGTTGCGCCCATAAAATTTATTGTTCCCAATTATTTCCATTCCGGATGCAAACCCTTGGACTAAAACTGATATCAGCACCTAAACAGATTAGGGCCTTAGAGGTTGAAGAATATTTTAAGAAATTACAAAAATTACAATTTTCTTAACTTTTTGGTTTCTTATCGGGTGGAAAGATACTAGCGGGAACTTTACATAGCCAAACAATCGATGTCGTATCTGCACAAATTAGATGATATTCTTAAAACTCGAACATTTTTTCATTGGCTTAATACAAAAATAGGTGCCTGCCAGAATAAAAGCAGTCACCTATTGTTAAATCGATCCTGAGCAAATAATTATTATAAAGTGGCAGGTCTGCACCTGACCGTCATGGTTGATGTTTCAATCAATCCTGCAAAATTTTCAGCGATTACCGTGAAAATAACGACACCATCAGCAAGCGCTCCAGATCTACAACTCATCATGTTTTCAATATTCAATTCTTTGTCACTCCATGATTTCAAAGCACAATTGGTAAAAGCAAAATCTTGCATTCTTTCTATCTCGCTACCGTCCAATATAATTATCCCTGCTCCATTTCTGCATCGGGAGGAGGTTCTGTAAATGAATTTCAAGCTTTTAATTCCACTTTCATTATCTGTGGCATCAACATAGACTCCATAATTGAGTCCAAGTGCAATGGTGGCATCAACGCCCGCTGATGGATCGGATACTATTGCAATACTACTTGTAGCAGTTGTAGTTCCTGTGTTGCCGCTGGAAAAGCTCCATTGAAAAGTAGGCTTGCTTGTATCCGTTCTGAGGATTTTGACTAACTTTGGATCGTTGCACTCGTTACATACGGGATCGCAAGACGATACAATGAACAAAATTGCAATTACAGCGGTTAAAGGCACAAATTGTTTTTTCATAAAATAGTTTTTTGGGTTTAGTTCTATTAAAGGTACTATTTTAACGATCAACTGAAATAATAATTTGTTACCCACCATATCAGTTAATTTAAACTTCGTAAAAGTGGTAGAAAATGATATTGTGATTGTTGGAGGAGGAGCTTCAGGTTTTTTTGCCGCAGGGGTAATTGCCAAGAAAATGCCCAATGCCAGCATTATAATTTTGGAACGTGGCCAGCAAGTGATGGAAAAAATCCGAATTTCGGGAGGAGGTCGTTGCAATGTCACTCATGCCTGTTTTGAGCCTTCCCAACTGATTCAAGCTTATCCAAGGGGAAATAGGGAATTACTGGGGCCTTTCAATCACTTTGCCTGTGGTGACACCATCGAATGGTTGGAGCAATTGGGTGTGCATTTAAAAATTGAAGAGGATGGCAGAATGTTCCCAACTTCAGATAAATCGCAAACAATCATCGATGCCCTTTGGAAAGCTGCACATTCTGGTAAGCTCAAAGTTATGAATGGCCTCAGAGTAACTTCCATCAAAAAACTCAATCAGGATTGGCTGATTGAAACTCCCGAAAATCAATTCAAATCCAAATTTTGTATTGTTGCCTCCGGCAGTTCAGCAGGCGTTTGGGCTATACTTTCATCCTTGGGCCACCATATTGTCCCGGCAGTTCCTTCCTTGTTTTCATTCCACATCAAGGATCCTAAATTTCATGCATTGAGTGGTATTTCATGCCAGGAAGTAGCTGTATCTATCCTCTCCCAAAACAAAAAAGACCATATTCAAACCTCTGGGCCTATATTGATAACGCATCAGGGGGTAAGCGGTCCGGCTGTCTTAAAATTATCTGCCTGGGCTGCCAGGGAATTTCATGAAATGCAGTATAAAACTGATATCGTCATCAATTGGGTTTATCCTCTAGAAGACTCAGATGTGGAAGATATATTGACCCAATTCAGGAAGCAAAGTGGATCGAAAAATACGGATACCAATAAATTATTTCATGAAATACCAACCAGACTTTGGAAATACCTTCTAGAAAAATCAGGATGTACGGGTCTCAGATATGCAGACATGACCAAGAATCAATGTGAACATTTGATAAATGTGATCTCCAAAGATGTGCATACCGTATCGGGAAAATCTACTTTTAAGGAAGAATTCGTTACTGCTGGTGGACTTGACTTACGTGAAATAAACACCAAGTCATTTGAAAGCAAATTGCATCCCGGTTTGTTTGTAGTGGGTGAGGCTTTGAATATTGATGCCATAACAGGAGGCTATAACTTTCAATCGGCATGGACCACTGGATGGCTTGCAGCACATAAGATTATTGGAGAACTGGAGAAAGTAGAAATCAACAGCATCTGAAGTTTTTACTAAAGCCAAACTCAATCATTATAATTTAAGATGCAAACGCAAGTGGAAATACTTCTAAAAAAGCACTCTCCCGAGCGGATTTTGGTCAAAGCTTTATTTCTCCTTAATCAACAGCTGGAAACCATTTCCGTGAATGTTGACAATTTCGATATTGGCGTCATGACGTAGATACTTTCTTAGCTTAGTTATGAACACATCCATACTTCTTGCTGTGAAATAGTTGTCTTCACCCCAAATCCTGGTCAAAGCTTCGGTTCTTGTCAAGACATCATTGATTTTTTTAGAGAACAATGCGAGCAGGTGAGCTTCTTTAGGAGAAAGTTTGAAAACCACTTCATCATCTATCGCTGTGCTGCCTTTATAGGTAAGGATACGCAAAGGATAATTGAAATGATAATCCCCTACTTCAAATTCTTTGATGTTATCACTTGGATCAGGCTTGGGCATTTGGCGCTTTAAAATGGCCTGAATTCGCAACAATAACTCTTCGCTCACAAAAGGCTTTGTTATATAGTCATCTGCTCCTATTTTGAAGCCTTGCAGTACGTCATCCTTCATGGTTCTTGCAGTAAGAAAAACCAATGGCACTTCAGCATCCCGTTCTCTTATTTCACGACCGAGCGTAAAACCATCTTTTTTAGGCATCATCACATCAAGAATACATAAGTCATACTTGTTCTTGCGGAATTTATCCCATCCTTGAAATCCATCAGATGCCAGTGTCACTTCATAGTCATTCATTTCAAGGTAAGACCTTAGAACATCACCAAAATTGTCGTCATCTTCAACGAGTAATATGCGCATTTTCCTTTCCATAATAGTGAGACGTTTAGAGTGTTAATTAGGTTACATTTAATTATTGTCCGACTTAGATTGTCGATGTTTAAATAAAAGGATAAAAGAAGATCCCTTGCCTGGTTCACTGTACACATCAACCACTCCACCATGAGCCATCATCATTGCTTTGACATAACTTAGTCCCAAGCCAAATCCTTTTACATCATGAATATTTCCGGTAGGCACCCTATAGAAACGATCAAAAATCAATCTTCTTGCTTCTTTCGAAATTCCCACTCCATTATCCTTAACGGTTACTTCCACACCTCCTTCTACATCACGAGTTGACACAAGGATATGTGGATGCTCAGGAGAATATTTATTGGCATTATCCAGTAGATTATAAATGATATTGGATATGTGGGTTTGATCAGCTTCAATGGTTGATTCATTTGCAGCCAGCTCCATTACAATTTCTCCACCTTTCTTTTCAACTTGAATATTAATGTTGGTGACTGCCTGTTCGATGATTTCATGCAGATTAACCGAATTGAATTTCAGATTCATATCCCTATTTTCAATCATCGCCATTTGCAGAACTTTTTCTACTTGGGTATGCATTCTTCTATTCTCCTGTTTGATGATGTCTACAAATCTCCTAACCTTCGCAGGATCTGAACTTATCTGTGGACTATTGATTGAATCAGCGGCAAGAGAGATGGTTGCTATTGGAGTTTTGAATTCATGAGTCATATTGTTGATGAAATCATTTTTCATTTCACCCAATTTCTTCTGACGGAATATCACCCAAACTGTATAGACAAATCCTGCCATGATAATCATCATAAGGAGAGTCAACAATGTTACGTTCAAGCCAATATTTCCCCAGATTGCTGTAATTTCATTTGGAAAAAATAGGGTAAGCAGCCCTGGATAATTTTGTCCGATGCCAAATAACTGAACCTGATATTTGGATTTAGACAAATGGTCCTCGCCTCCTAATTGAAACATACCCGAGGCTTGGGCACCTACCACATAATGGTTATCGGTGATAATAAATTGCTTTTGTGCCTGATCTATGACTCCATAATTATAGGGAATAGAGATCCCAACATTGTGCAATTCTTCGGCCAATATTCTGTCTAAGTCTGGAAGATTGATGCGCTCTGACAATGGGTAGGAATTTCTGAGTCGGTTAGTGTTAACAATACGATTGTACTTCACCCACCGCCCGAATTGACATTTCCTGCACATGCAATCATTTTCTTCAATCAACTGCTTGCTGAACTGATCATCAGGCAAGGTGTATTGATGTTCAACTACGAACTCATCTACATTTTCTGAATTATTTTCAACAGACTCGGTTGCTTGTTGCTCAAGGAAATTGGCTTCATAGCCATTGACATAATTTAAAGCTTGGTCATTTTCGATAACTTGCAGTCGTTCAGCCACTTTATTCAAGGCTGCAAATGCATTGGTATGAAAACGTTCTTTACTGATATTGAGTGATGAACTTACCCAATTGATCTGAATCCACACGATGCCGATCAAGGCAAGTGACATCAACACAATGATAAATATGATGGTACGTCTATTCATTTTCGGATTAAAGAACGAAACTACGACACAATTGTACATACTTCAAAACCAAGTAGTTCCGTTATTGACTAAGTTTTAACCTTGTATTAACTATTTCATAACTACTTAAGCTCACAACAAATTATAATTTTGCTTCAAATACATCAATCATCCCATAATTTTATGAAAAAATTCAAACAAAGATCATTGCTCGGATTAATAGGTTTATCCATTTCTTTATTGCTTTCTTTTACCTCCGATGCCCAAAACACTCAGATAAAGGAACAAAAAGTTGAAATTACGATTGAGAAGAAAGACGCAAAAGGTAATTCTACAATCAAAAAAATCATCAAAAATGATGGCAATTATACAACGGCAGAGATAGATAAAATGCTTGCTGACTTAAGTAAAGAGAATCCCGGTGCAACAGTGAAAGTAAGTGTAGAAGAGACTGAAAGAATCATCGATGAACCAAAAAATACAACTCGTAAAATAATTATTGACAAAAGAGCAAAAGGCGAAGACGATCAAGAAATAGAAATAAGTATCAATGGTGAAAAAATAACCTTGGACGATTCTACCAAAGTTATGCTTTTTGAAAATGATGAAAGTGGAAGCTGGATCGACAAATCCCCATTGGATATTTTTAAATCTCTTGAAGGAGACAGCCTGATAGTCGAGTTAAGAAAATTAGAATCCAGATTGAATGACGGCTATTCAAGAATGCTGAATCCTAAGGCTTTTATGGGAATCGAAGCTGGTGAAAATGATAAAGATGGTCTAAAAATAGGAGAAATCGTTAAAAATAGCCCCGCTGAAACGGCAGGATTAATGAAAGGAGATATTATTTTGAGTCTCGATGGTGTTGCCATAAAAGAATTTAATGATGTTCGTAAATTGATAGGAGAGCGCAAACCTGGAGATGTCATCGATGTGAACATCAAGAGAGGCAGCCTTGTTGACAATAAAAAAGTAACACTTGGCTCCCAAAAGTCTAATAATGTAGATTCAGATGATCGCAGCTTTCAATTTAACAACAGAAACCCTAGAGAATTAAACGATGATATAAGAATAGAGCGTGTTGAACCTAATAATTCTGATAGAAGAAGACTAAACATAAAACCTTTCAATTTCCGCAATATGGATAATGATAAGGTTCAATTGGGCGTTCAGATCGAAAAGGTATCAAAAGGTGTATTGGTCACTAATGTAATTGATGGCAGTGCTGCCTATCATGTAGGACTCAGAAATGGCGATATCATTACTAAGTTGGACAAAAAAATAATTAGAAATGAAGACGACCTGATCAACGAAGTAAACAGACATGCTCCCGGTGATGAAGTGAAAATCACCTTTATTCGTGATGGCAAAAGAAAAACTGCCACAGCTCGTTTGGGATCAGCAGCAGGTGGCTTGAGGTTTGGATAAGATGAAGTAAATAGCTCTAAACAATAGATTGTCCCAGTAAATAATTTAGTTGAGGAGTTGACTCTTTGGTATAAAAGAAGAAGGCTTGATTTAATAACCAGCATGATTTACTGCTTCCAATTGTGCAGAAAAACCTCAACCATTATCCATTATACATTATGCCCGATTTTAAACTCCGATCATTCTCAGAGCTAATTAAGGCAACAAAAAGAGAATGTAGTTCATGGCAAAGCGAGCTGTAACACGCTATAAAGAAAATCCTACTCAGCCCAAATCAAACTTTGAATAGCGAGTTTGTAGCCTTTTAATCCTAATCCTACTATCAAGCCTTTGCATCTTGATGACAGAAATGATTGATGGCGATATGTTTCCCTGCTGTAAACATTGCTGATGTGCACTTCGATGGTGCGTGCAGGAACAGATGCAACTGCATCTGCCAAGGCAAGTGATGTGTGTGAAAGTGCACCCGCATTGAGGACAATACCTTCAGACTCAAAACCCACTTCATGTATTTTATCAATCAATGCGCCTTCATGATTGGATTGAAAATATTCGATTTCCACATCCGAAAATGTTCTGCGTAGTTTATCCAAGTAGGATTCGAATGATTCCCGACCGTAAATACCAGTTTCTCTTTGTCCCAATAAATTAAGATTGGGTCCGTTGATGATTGTGATTTTCATCCCTATTAATTTGCTACTTCTGATAAAAATTTCAATCGAACAAGCTTTATTTCATCAATGGTAATATCATCTTCTTTCAACTCATTATAGGCTGAAAGAATACTATCGGTATTTGAATCCATGAAATAATTGTAGATATCCTCTCTATTGTATTCGTCAACTGAACTTTTGATGTAATAGTCCAAATTCAGCTTAACACCCGAGGCCACAATTGCATCTAGTTCATCATATAGCTCATCCATCTTTAGGTCATTGGAGCGAGCTATTTCCGGAAGCATTATTTTTCTATCGATTGATTGAATGATATTGATTTTTGTCTTGGACTTGTTGGCTACTTGTTTCACCAAGAAATCGTTAGGGCGCTCAATCTCATTGTCTTCAACATATTGAGCGATTAATTTTATGAAATCTGCCCCATATTTCTCAGCTTTACCTTTGCTCACACCAGTAATCATGGTCATATCATCTATTGATACTGGATACTGTGTAGCCATATCTTGCAATGAAGGATCCTGAAATATGACATACGGAGGTAAACCTATTTGTTTGGAAAGCTTTTGACGTAAGCTCGTTAACATATTTAAAAGTGTCTCATCCAAGGTGGCAGTTTTACCTGTGCTTTCATCCCAATCACTGTCGTCCGCTTCAAATTTTTGATTGATCGATATCTGGTACTCATGGGGTTGCTCAATGAATTGAGTTCCCTTTTCAGTTAATTTCAAAAGGCCATATTGCTCAATGTCTTTTGAAATAAAATCACTGATTAATGCTTGACGTAAAATTGAAGACCAGAATATTTCGTCCTTTCCTTTCCCTGCACCAAACTCTTTGAGCTTTGTAAACTTGTAATCTTTCATCAACTTGGTTTCTTCGCCAAGCAAAAATTCTGTCACAGCTTTGAAAACAAATTGCTCACCCATCAGCTTGACTATTTTGAGTGCGAGCTGCATTTCGTCCTTCACTTCAAATTTTTCTTTAGGATGTAGGCAGTTGTCACACATCTTGCCACAATTTTCAGCGTCGTAGGATTCACCGAAATAATGCAGTAAAAATTGTCGTCGGCATGCGCTTGTTTCAGAATAGGCCATTACCTCCTGAAGCAATTGTGCACCCATTTCACGTTCAGAAACAGGTTTGTCGCGAAGAAATTTTTCAAGTCTTAAAATATCTTTATCAGAATAAAATGCAAGGCATTTGCCATCCAATCCATCCCGTCCGGCTCTTCCAGTCTCTTGATAATAATTTTCAATGCTTTTAGGAATATCAAAATGTATCACAAACCTGACATCCGGCTTGTCGATTCCCATTCCAAATGCAATGGTTGCCACAATAACATCAATATCCTGCATCAAGAAGGCATCTTGAGTTCTACTTCTGAGTTTGGGATCCAAACCTGCGTGATATGGCAATGATTTCACTCCATTTACTGAAAGCAGGTGGGATATTTCATCCGCATTTCTGCGACTTTGGACATAAACAATACCAGACTGATTCTTGTATTCATTGATCAAGGTCAACATGGTTTTGAGTGTTTGCTCCTTTTTCAACTTTGGCCTCACTTCATAAAATAGATTCTCTCTGTTGAAAGAACTAATGAAGGTGGCTGAAGCATCCATGTTCAGTATCTTCAAGATATCCGATTGAACCTTAGGAGTAGCTGTAGCTGTGAGAGCAATAACTGGCAAGTCAGGATTGATTTCGTCAACCATTTGCCTTATTTTACGGTATTCAGGACGGAAGTCATGGCCCCATTCTGAAATACAGTGTGCTTCATCGACAGCAATAAAAGAGACGTTTATTTCACGCAAAAACTCCAAAGTATCTTCCTTGGTAAGTGTTTCAGGTGCAATGTAAAGCATCTTGGTTTTTTTGTCCGTGATGTCTTGTTTGACTTGTCTTATCTGTACTTTTGATAATGAAGAATTGAGGAAGTGAGCTACGGCGTCCTCTGAATTGTAACCTCTGATAGCATCAACTTGATTTTTCATCAATGCAATTAAAGGAGATATAATTATTGCAATACCATCTAAAATCAGGGCGGGCAACTGATAACACATTGATTTTCCGCCACCTGTGGGCATGATTACAAAAGTGTTGTTGCCATTAATAATGGATGAAAGAATGGCTTCTTGATTTCCCTTAAAATGATCAAACCCAAAATACTGGTGCAGCTCTTGTGAAAGATCGTAAGAATGATGTACCCCTAACATTTTTTGTTTCATTATATGAAGTAAACTATATCGTTAATTAAATTTTTCCTCCAAAGACGCTTTAGAGAGAGTCTTGAAGTACCAAACCTAAAAATAAGGATCTTTTATGATTTAAAGGCAATTAATCTATTCATAAAATGTAAAAAAAAGCACCAATAGATGTAGTACTTTTGCCAATCTTTCTATCCCTAAATTTGGGGACGCGAAAATACATAATATTTTATGGAAAATCAAGACCTCATTAAAAAAATTGCTTCAGAAACCATCAAAATTGAAGCAAATGCATTAAATGGCCTGATAAATTCGATAAATAACTCATTTGTTGAAGCTGTTTTGTCCATTTTTAAAACTTCAGGCAGGTTGGTCGTGACTGGCATTGGCAAAAGTGCGATCGTTGGGCAGAAAATAGTTGCCACCATGAATTCGACTGGTACTCCAAGCCTCTTCATGCATGCAGCTGATGCAATACATGGCGACTTGGGCATGATACGACAGGAAGATGTTGTAATGTGTATTTCCAAAAGCGGAGATACACCAGAGATCAAAGTATTATCTCCAATGTTGAAACAACTGGGCAGTAAACTGATTGCCATGACCGCGAATGAAAATAGCTATCTGGCCTCAATTTCTGATTATTTAGTACATACCCCTTGCGATCAAGAAGCAGATCCCAATAACCTCGCGCCAACTACTTCAACCACCCTACAAATGGTCATGGGTGATGCTATGGCAGTAGCTTTGTTGTCAATGAGGGGATTTACTCCTACAGATTTTGCAACTTATCATCCGGGTGGGTCCTTGGGAAAGCAATTGTACCTGAGGGTTCATGACCTGGTGATCAAAAATGAAAAACCAAGCGTCACTGCGGAAACGCCTTGGAAGGAAGTGCTTTATGAAATTTCTTCGAAGCGTTTAGGCGCTACAGCTGTGGTTGATGATCGTGAAATGGTTATCGGAATCATTACAGATGGTGATTTGAGGAGAAATTTTGAAAACGGTAATTTTATAAATGAACCAAAGGCCAAAGATTTTATGTCGGCTTCACCTAAGTCCTTAGATTCTAATGAAATGGCAGCCGAAGCCCTCAAGATAATGCGGCTTAACAGTATTTCGCAACTCATTGTAACCAAGAATGGTATCTATGCCGGAATGATTCATGTGCACGATTTATTGCGCGAGGGCCTTGTTTGAATAATTTGCTGTTAATATTTTGGAGCAAAACAGCATTAGTCTTGATATTTTCGTTAGTTATTCCAGAGAAATTACTTAATTTTGCACTCCTATGCATAAACTGCAGCTCAAGTCTTTCCTATTCGCTCTGATTTTGATGAGCTTTTTCTCTTGCAAAAACGAATTTGAGAAGATTCGTACCAGCGGAGATGTGGACAAAATCTACAAAAAGGGTGTGCAGCTTTATGACAAAGGGGAGTATTCAAAGGCTCAATCATTGTTCGAATTGGTGTTGAGCAATTTTAGAGGAAAGGAAGAGGCTGAGCAACTTTACTACAAGTATGCATACACGCACTTCTACCTCAACAATTACCTTTTATCAGCTTATTACTTCAAATCGGCATCCAATATTTTTCAAACTGGGTCGAATAAAGAGGAGTGTGACTTCATGGCTGCATTCAGCAATTACAAATTGTCACCTGATTACAAGTTGGATCAAACAGAAACTTTAAAAGCCATAGACGGCTTTCAGGCTTTCATCAACATTTACCCAGAAAGCGAACGCGTGGTAGAATGTAATAACCTGATTGACGAACTGCGCAAAAAAATGGCACACAAAGAAGACGAGCAGGCCAAGTTGTATTTTAACATCAAACAGTATCAATCTGCTATCAATTCTTACAATAATTTGTTAAATGACTACCCAGATATAACAGATCGCGAACAACTGCGTTTCATGATTATCAGGTCCTATTATTTGTGGGCAGAGAACAGCTTCGCTACAAAACAAGCCGACCGATTCAAATTGATGCTAGCCAAATATGAAGAATTTGTCAATAAGTACCCAAAAAGTAAATACCTGCGCAACGCAAGAGAATTTGCGAAAAGTGCCAAACTCAAACTAAAAGAATTAGAAACATAATGGATATAAAAACACAAGTTCAAGGTCTTGACCCGAATGTTCAAGCGAGAAACATTACTGATATTGCAGGTAGAACTGGTAATATCTACGAGGCTGTTTCAATCATTGCTAAAAGAGCAAATCAACTTGCTGTGAATATCAAGCAAGAACTGCACAACAAGTTGGAGGAGTTTGCTGTAGCTTCTGATACCATCGAAGAGGTTCAAGAAAACAAGGAGCAGATAGAAATCTCTAAATTTTACGAGAAACTTCCAAATCCTGTTATTATTGCCATCAATGAATATGTGGATCACCAAATCCACCACCACTACAAGGAAACTGACGAAGAAAATCGTTAATTCAACCGTTTTACACGGAATAATATGTTAAGTGGCAAAAAAATTTTGCTGGGTGTAACTGGTAGTATTGCGGCTTACAAAGCTGTTTTATTGGTGCGGTTGCTTCAAAAATCTGGAGCAGATGTACAAGTGATTGCCACAAAAGATGCTCTGGATTTCGTTGGAGCCATCAGCTTTCAATCCTTAACGCGCAAGCCAGTCCATTCTCAATTGACCAATGAAGATTCATGGAACAATCATGTAGAATTGGGTTTGTGGGCTGATGCTTATATCATTTACCCTATTACAGCCAACACCATTGCCAAATTATGCAATGGCATGTGTGACAATATGATCACAGCTGCCTATTTATCATCAAGATGTCCCGTTTTTATTGCTCCTGCAATGGACCTTGATATGTGGAAACATCCATCAACTCAAAGGAATATTAAAAGACTGATTGGTGATGGTTGTAGGATCATTCCTCCTACAACGGGTGAACTTGCAAGTGGACTCGTTGGAGAAGGCAGGGTGGATGAACCAGAATCAGCATTGGTCTTTTTAGAGCGGTACTTCCAATCCACTCAATCATTGAAGGGTAAAAAAATACTCGTTACAGCGGGACCAACTCATGAAGCCATTGATCCTGTAAGATTTATTGGAAACAGGTCAAGTGGAAAAATGGGTATTGCTATAGCAGAACATGCACTTGCTTCAGGTGCAGACGTGACTCTGATATTGGGTCCTGCTTCAGCCAAAGTGACCAGAACTGATCTAAAAGTTGTAAAAGTCGAATCGGCACAACAAATGTATGACGCTGCCATTTCAATTTTCGATCAAATGGATGCCGCAATCCTCTCAGCGGCTGTTGCTGACTACAGGCCCGCCGAGGCAGCAACTCAAAAGATCAAAAAATCATCTGAATCACTTCAAATTGAGCTGGTTAAAACCCCTGATATTGCCGGAGACTTGGGCAAACTTAAAAAGCCAAACCAAATATTGATTGGTTTTGCCTTAGAAACTGAAAATGGTGAATTAAATGCCCTTTCTAAACTAGAGCGAAAGAATTTGGATGGAATTGTGTTGAATATTGCCACCGAGCCAGGTGTAGGTTTTGTTTATGATACCAATAAGGTAACATTTTACGGGAAAAACAATATTAAGAAAGAATTTGAGTTAAAGAGCAAAACAGATGTAGCGATTGATATCATTCAATGGCTTGCTGATTTGTTAAAAAATAATCTTGCATGAAATATTTTATCCTATTGACATCTGTTCTTTTTTTCGTCAGTAATTTACAAGCCCAAGAGTTTGTGACTACTGTTACGATCAATACGCCAAAACTACAAACTACTGACCCAAAAGTGTTTCAAACGCTTCAGCAGACCATCAAAGAGTTCATGAATAATCAAACGTGGACTGACCAAACCTACGAGAACTTTGAGCGAATTAAAGTAAATTTTACCATCAATATTCGTGAGGAGGTCAATGCGAATACATTTAAGGGTGACTTATATGTTCAAATGACACGACCAGTTTTTGGATCAGATTATGAAACCCCGGTATTTTCAGTAGTCGATAAAGATTTTGCTTTTTCGTATGAGCAGTTTCAACCGCTCCAATTTTCGCGTGGTGTATTTGTTGACAATTTAAGTGCCATGTTGGCCTTTTATGCCTTTTTCATGTTGGGACAAGATGCAGACACTTTTACTTCACTCAGTGGCGAAACATATTACTTAGCGGCTCAAGAAATATTGAACAATGTACCTAGAGGTGTATCAGCAAATTTTACAGGTTGGCTCTCGGTGGACGGAAACAGAACCCGTTATTTTCAACTCGAGAACGCACTGAATCCAGGTATGAGAGCAGTGAGACAAGGCATGTATGATTATCATCGAAAAGGTCTGGACTTGATGTCTTCTGATCCTATTACTGCAAGAGCGAATATGCTTAAGGGACTGGAACTGTGTGAGGCTGTCAACAAGTCCTATCCCAATAGTATGGTAATTCAATTATTGGGTTCAACCAAAGCGAATGAAATCATCAATGTCTTCAAAGGTGGCGATCAAACTCAAAGAGCAAAAGTTACTCAAATAATGAGCAAACTGGATCCTGCAGGTTCTCAGAGATATCTTCAATTGGCGTTTTGATGTTGACATAAAATTTTTCCATTAACTTTGGGGAAATTCTAAGCAGCCATGACTTTAAGGGATTTATTCGACTCCGTTCAAGCACAGCCTTTTTGGGCAGTAGTGCTATTTCTAATGATTCCTTTAACCGCTTTTCTATTGGCTTGGAGCGCCAATGACAAAGGAGGAAGTTCGCCCTGGAAATATATTTTTGCATTCTTGATCTATCTTACTTCAATTCCGGGGATACTTTCACTGGCTTTTAACTTGTATTTATTTCTGTTTGAAAGAAAAAGTATATTCGATGCTAACCTGGTCCTTCAGGTTCTTCCGATTTTGAGTATGGTTTTTACCCTTCAAGTGATAAAATATTATGTGCCACTAAACCTAATTCCTGGTTTTAAGAAACTCTCAGGATTGTTTATGGTTATTTTTATTACCATTTGCATCATGTGGTTTGCGGACCGAACGCATATCTATGCTATTGCCTTCCTTGGCTTTGGGCAAGTGCTTTTGATTTTTCTGATCTTATTGGCAGGAGTTTATTACGGTTGGACCTTGATGACCAAAAGTTCGAAAACCTCAATAACCGAATAGCGATACAGCTTTCCCTTTGTAAAATGATGTGACAGTAGAAAGTAATTTGTATCTGTCATGGAAACTTCATGAGCCTGTAAAAAACGAAACTGAATATGAAATTATAACCAATTTAGGCAAATGCATATTTCATGCTGCCATAGAGTGATCATTTCACGTTCCTAAAGAAGCAAATGAAATCAATTAAAGTCTTGGGCTGAACCTCGCATAAACAGCATAGCAATTACTGCCACCAAAAGGACCATAGTTATAACGAAGTAAACTAAACAATTTCCTTTCCAGGGTGCAACTTCTTGATTACCGTGACTCATCTCAAATTTATTTTAAATTGGTCTGCAAATGTAATGTATTTCATTTAAAGGAAACAAACCTTTAAGGCATCAGATTCTAAAAAAATACTATTCAAGGAATTCTTGAGCGTATTTCACGAGTCTTGCGGTTTCCTTTCTATCCAAATGCTCACTGATTCTGTCGATGGAAATCTCCGTGTATTCAGCTATCCATTGTAATTCGCTTTCATTGAGGTATGCCATTTCAATTAGTTTGGAATCAAAAGGAAAAAGTGTCAAAGTTTCAAAATGGTGAAACATCCCAAATGCTTCGTTAGTAGCAGCTGAAGTCAAAATCAAATTTTCTATACGGATTCCATATTGCCCTTCAAGGTAAAAACCTGGTTCATTGGAAGTGACCATACCTGCCTCGATTACCGTTGAGCCACGTTCACCCAAGCCTGCTATAAAGCCTTGTGGTGGTTCATGTACGTTTAAGAAATAACCAACTCCATGACCCGTACCGTGCCCGTAGTTCAAGCCTTCTTGCCACAAATGCTGCCTTGCCAATATGTCCAACTGAACTCCTCTAGTTCCGACGGGGAATTGAGCCATTGATAATGCGATCATCCCTTTCAATACCAAAGTATAGTGCTTCTTCTGAGTCGCAGTTGCCCTACCAAGGCTGACCGTACGGGTGATGTCAGTGGTTCCGGTTAAATATTGACCTCCACTGTCAAACAGCAGCATACCTCGAGCTTGAATCATTGCAGATTTTTGCTCATCAGGGTGGTAATGAATAATTGCTCCATTGGCATTGTACCCGATTATGGCTCCAAAACTTTCCCCCACATAGCCAGGCATTTCACTGCGTTTTTTGGCTATCAGATGGGCAAATTCATATTCACTTACAGTACGTTTCTGCAGCGTTGATTGCAGCCAATACAAGGAACGCCAAAGAGCGGCCCCATCATATTCCATAGTCAAGCGGATGTTCTTGATTTCAGTTTTGTTCTTGATGGCTTTGAGCTTCTTGGAAATATTAACTCCTTTTACAACCTTGCACAATAAATCTGAACTCAGCAATGCATAATTAACAGTTGACGTATCAACCAAAAGACAATTGGATGCAAGGAGTTTTGACATGAAATTTTTTGTGTCCAGATATGGCATTAATTTCAAGCCATCCTTTATAAAATCATCCTTAATCTTAGCAGGCACTTTGTCAGTGTCGATAAATAGCCAGACTTCGTTCAAACCGATTATCAAATTGGCAATACTGACTGGATTGTATTCCACATCACTGGAACGCATATTCAAGACCCATGCAATATCATCCAAGGTAGTCAACAAATAATGACTTAACTCAGCATCATGCATTTCTGCCCTGATGGCCGCCAACTTGGCAGATCTTTCCTGACCAGTCAATTTTTTATTCAAAAGAAAAACTTCATTCTTTGGCAATGCTGGGCGTTGATTCCAATTGGATTCTATCAAATCCATGTCCGTAACCAGTTCAATATCTTTAGCTTGAAACAATTGTTTCATTTGCTCAACTTGACCCAGTGAAAAGCAAGAACCATCTAAAGCGACAATACTTCCCTTGCCAAATTGGGCACACAACCAATCCAGATGCTCAGGGGCTCCCTGCACAAGCTGCTTGTGTAAAACCATTCCCGAACCTGCTAATTCTGTTTCAGCTTGAAGAAAATAACGTCCATCTGTCCAAAGGCCTGCATGATCCTTTGTAACGACACAAAGTCCAGCTGAACCGCTGAAACCAGAAACCCATTCACGGGCTTTCCAATGGTCGGCAAGGTATTCACTTTGATGTGGATCACTACCACCAATTATATACGCATCAATTCTCAGTTTCGTGATTGCATTTCGGATGGCTAAAATTCTATCTTTTGGCGTATTCATTTTTCTTTTTTAAATTGGCAATAAAGAAGTAAATTTACTGATACAAAGTTGATAAAAAAAACCTTCTTATTGTCAAATTAAGAATAATCATATATGAACTGCAACCAAAGAGTAGTTGTTGCCGTTTTAAGCAATTACGAAATTGAACACTTGAAATAACGGAAAGGCAAACCCATGTTGAAACAGAGTCTAAGTCAAAAAATGCTCCAAAAGCTGTCACCACAGCAGATTCAGTTGATGAAACTGTTGCAGATACCTACAGCTACATTGGAACAACGTATACAAGAGGAATTGGAAGCCAATCCTGCACTTGAAGAAGGTGATGATTATAATGAATTCAGTGATCAAGATCAGCAACAAGATGAAAATTATGAAGAATCAGTTGATGTTGAGGATTTTGATGAGTCCGGTGAACATGAAATTCTAAGATCTGATGAAGAATATTCCATTGATGATTATTTGACCAATTATGTAGATGATGACTCTGCAAGCTATAAGTTAAGAGCTGATGGGATGCAGGTTGAAGAAAAGAATGTCCCTTATGCAGTTGAAAATACATTTCATGAATACCTCGAACAACAATTGGGATTATTGGATCTAGCTGATCCTGAAGACAAAATAATTGCCAAACAAATCATTGGAAGTATTGATGATGATGGATATTTGAGAAGGGATACCATGGCAATAGTAGATGACTTGATGTTTTCACAAAATATCATTGCTACCGAAGAAAGAATTCTAGAAATCTTAGCTAAAATTCAATTCTTTGATCCTTCTGGTATCGGAGCAAGAGACTTACGTGAATGTTTGTTGATTCAATTGAAGCACAAGCTTACAACCTTGCACATCAATGTTACGCCTTTGGATCGAAAAGTTTTGATCACTGCCATCAAGATCATCGATCTGTTTTTTGAGGAATTCAGCAAGAAGCATTATCCTAGACTTCAACGCACCTTAGGAATCTCTGAGATGGAATTGAAATATGCCGTTGATGAAATTCTCAAATTGAATCCGAAGCCAGCAAGTGGTTATCAATCTGAAACTTCTACTACAGTTAATTATATTGTTCCAGATTTTATCATTAGCAACCGTGAAGGTGAACTGGAATTGTCATTGAACTCCCGAAATGCTCCTGATTTGAGAATCAGCGAACACTATGCACACATGCTACAAGATTACCGCGTAACCCAACTTTCTAACAAAACTTCACGGCAAGCAAAAGATGCAGTGATGTTTATCAAACAAAAGATAGATTCGGCTAAGTGGTTTATTGATGCCATCAAACAGCGTCAGGATACCATGTTCAGAACCATGTATTGCATTTTGCAATTTCAAACTGAGTTCTTCCTAACTGGAGATGAAAAGAAACTCAAGCCGATGATATTGAAAGACATTTCGGATGTTACTGGTCTTGATATTTCTACCATTTCACGAGTTGCCAACAGCAAGTTTGTCCAAACTGAATTCGGCACAAAACGCTTGAAAGAGTTCTTCTCCGAGTCACTTCAGACCGATGATGGTTCAGAAGTTTCAACCCTCGAAGTCAAAAAGATTCTGTCAGAAGTAATTGGCGAAGAGAACAAACGCAAACCTTTGAGCGATGAAAAGCTAAAAAATATACTGCGATTAAAAGGTTACAACATTGCACGACGCACCATAGCCAAATACAGAGAACAACTCAACATTCCGGTAGCAAGATTGCGAAAAGAACTTTAATGCCCGCGATCTAATTGATCAAAAAAACCTGAAGCTCCAAACAACTCTGAGTAAGCAGTTGTTTGGAGCTTTTTTCGTTTGACCTTCATGCAAGTACTTTTCGGATTGTGTATTCTTCATCAAGCAAATTTCTGGAAGCAATATTAAACGTTACGCATGAATTTTTGTAAGCCCTAAAACAAAATGGCTTGTTTTTAATTGTCCGAGTCTAAGCTTGACAATCTTTATATTAGCCTCAGGATTCATCACCTTATGATGATTTTATCACAGATTCATAATGTAAAATCCGGTTTAATCAATTGCTTTTGTGAAACTTGCTTAATTTTACGCAGTTATCAATACACTATGTCAAAGCAAAAATCAGTACCTCAAAAAAAAGCATCTGCCCCGCTGGCAAATAAGTTGCCCTTTAATGCTATTTACCTTTATTTACCGGCTTTGTTGGGAATTATAGCTTACCTCAACACCTTAGGTCACCAATACGCATTGGATGATTTTTCGGTTATCAAGGACAACTTTATTGTAAAAAGAGGTATTTCGGGGATTTCTACCTTGTTTACCACAGACTATAGGTTTGGATATTGGACAAGTCCGGGAACACTTTACAGGCCACTCTCATTGGTCATGTTTGCTTTAGAATGGCATTTTTTTCCTGACAATCCCATGATTTCTCATTTATTGAATGTATCTCTTTTTGGTTTGAGTATCTTTATCTTGACCAAATTTTTACTCAAACTGATACCTAACGATCAATATTGGATTGCAATACTGGCAGCTGGAATATTTGCGGTACATCCCATTCACACTGAAGTAATAGCCAATATCAAAAGTCGTGATGAAATTCTGAACGGCTTGTTTTCGATAATGGCACTTTGGTTTTTTATCCGTTCTTACCAAAACGAAAAATCTATTCCAGATATCCTAATGGGCTTATTTTGTTATTTCCTTGCCTTGCTTAGTAAGGAAAGCGCCATTACATTGCTGGCAATATTTCCAGCAACGGGCCTACTTTTGGATGGAAAAGTTAAGAAGGCTTTGATCAAATCCGCTCCCTATGTGATTCCTGCTGTACTATTCCTATTGCTTCGAAAGGCGGTGATTGGTGGCAATATTTCCTTAGATCAAACCTCGATTTTAGATAATTTTATTGTTGGTGCTTCCAACACTTCCGAACACTTGGGTTCTGCTGTCTTGATGCTCGGATATTATTTATTCGGGTTCCTAATTCCCATTCGACAGGTTCATGATCTTGGGTTCAATCAAATTCCTTTGGTGGGATTATTCTCACCCTTGAGTTTACTTGCCGCCTTGGTGCATATCGGCATGTTGGTTTATATTTTCATGAAATGGAACAAAAAGGATCCCATTGCTTATGGACTTTGGTTTTATTTGGTTGGAATGAGTGTGGCGAGTAACCTATTTATTACCATTGGAACAAGTTATGGTGAACGACTGGCTTATGTGCCCAGCATTGGTCTATCTATTGCGCTCGTCGGGTTAATACTCCGTTTTATGCCAAAGCAGACTACCGGCAAATCAGTATTTAGAAAAGGGCCAATGATCATTTGTCTGGTATTTCTTTTTGCTTGTATCGGAAAAACCATTTCACGAAATCCTGTTTGGTACAATAGTCTGAGTCTTTATGAAACTGACGTAAAATATTGCCCCAATGCCGCTAAGGTAAACTTCCATTATGGGCTCGAACTTGGCAAAAAGGCTTTGGAACCCAATTCTGGCAAAACCTCTGAAGAATGGCGGAAACTAGCAATCATTCAGGATGAAAAAGTAATTGCAATTTACCCGAAATATACCGATGCATACTCACACATGGGATTGATGTATTACCACCTTAAGCAACAAGACAAGGCGTTGGGATTGTATAAGAAATCCATAGAAATGGGTGACAATGACCCCAAAACATTTTCCAACATGGGTACCTTGTTGTCTGAAATGAATAGGGTGCCAGAATCCGTTGAGGCTTATCAAAAAGCTGTAAAAATAGACCCAAGATTCGTGGATGCAAGAAGAAATCTAGGTTGTATGCTTGCACGATTGGGCAATTTCAAGGAAGCGGTTAAAGAATTCGAAACCGCTTTGGAGTATGCACCTGAAGATCCTGATATTCTCTTCTTCATGGGTTCAGCCTATCGAGATGGTGGCGATCCTGCCAAAGGATCGGAATTGCTTGAACGTGCCTATGCGCTTAAGCCGGCACTCAAAAGATAAAGCATGCGAACCATCATTGCCAGCATAACAGTTCTGTTCATCCTAACCAGTTTCTTGGATCGAAGCTTGAGTCAGGGAATGTTCCTTGATGGAATCATTTATGCATCAATAAGCAGGAATATGGCCATGGGAATAGGCGGGCTGTGGACACCTGTATTTCAAATGCCTTGGTTCGAACATCCACCAGCCTATTTCTGGATAGAATCGTTGGCCTTCAAGGTATTGGGAGATCACTTTTGGGTTGAAAAATTGTTCAGTGGAATGATCTGGTTTGGCACCCTTTTGATGTTGCTTCATGCTGTCAAACAACTGACCAATAAAAGTGAATCTTCGAAAGATCTTCAACTGTTCAGCTTATTGCTTTGGTCCATCATGCCGGTTGTATTGTGGTCCTACCCCAATAATATGCTTGACAATTTATTGGGTTTGCTGTGTCTTGGTGCGGTAATTGATTTTCACAAAGGCATGAAATATCAAAAATTGTTTTATTTCATAAGTGGAACAGGTTTAACCGCTTTGGCTTTGTTGGTCAAGGGTCCAGTTGGGCTTTTCCCACTCATTATTCCATTCCTTTATTTGCTGATTTTAGATAAGACAAAAACCAAAATCACGATTCAGGCTTATTTCATAATTAGCTTAATACTAGGAATTTTTGCAAATATTCTTTTGATCAATTCAGATTCGTCTGCCTTCATTCAAACATATATCCACCAGCAAGTGATTGCCAGTTTGGCTGGAAAAAGGGAAGTCGTTCAATCCGTATTTGGGAGGGGGTTTATCCTGTTTCAAATCGGTATCCAGTTGTTTGCTCCTTTGGCTTTAATCTGTCTTTTGTGGGGAATACAAAAACTGGCGAAGTGGAAGAATCCTGATAATCCCTCCAGCAACAAAACGCTTAATGGCAATTTGGTCAAATATATTTTAGCTATAGGCTTAAGTGCTTCGCTGCCTTTGATGATCAGCATAAAGCAAAGAGATTTTTACTTGATTCCAGCATTGCCATATTTTGCAATAGCCTTAGCTTTTTGGAAACTGAATCTTTTTCGGTGTGTTTCTACACTTTTTATTTCGGATCGAAATCTGAGAGGTTTTCGGATATTGAGTTTGTTCGCCTTGGTAGGACTTGGTTTTTACTCGTTAACAAAATTTGGAAAATTGGGTCGTGATGCTGAGGTCATCCATGATATCAGCAACATGAAAACTTCGATTCCTTATGAAGCTGGGTTGGATATTTGTCCCGAAATGCATTACGAATGGAGCATACAAGCGTATGCACAAAGAATTTTGAGAACGAAGATGAATTTAACTGGCCAAAACAATTATTTCATGACCGACAAGACCCAATGCCAACAATCATTCATGGATGGATTGGAGCGATCTGGTTTCAATATGGTAAAACTGCCAAACTATCGCTTAGAATTGTGGAAGAAAAAGAATCAAGGCATTAGCCTCCCCAAGTCTTCCCAATAATCAGGGTATGACTTATTTACTACCAGGGGTTCATTTATTATGACATTCCGCTGTGATGCTAATAGTGACATACTCATGGCCATCCTGTGATCCCCTTTGACATCAAAAACCCAGTCTTCGTAACTACCAGCTTTCCCATCCTGCATCCACCAAGTTTTTCCACTCTTGCCACTCAGATGACTTGGCAATTCAACTAAATGGACTCCCGTCTTTGCCAATTCTGTTTTCATGGCCTCCATTCTGTCTGTTTCTTTGGATCGAAGCGTATTCAAACCTGTGTACATTCCTTTAATTCCTTTTGCCGCATAGATCACTGATATGGTTTGAAACAGATCAGGACAATTCAGAAAATCGTGCTCCTTCAATTGGGGTAGATTCGTTTCTTTACCAGTTATCACTATTCCTGTCCCTTTTTTATCCCAATTGAGACCCAATCCCTCCAGGTATTTCATGACAATTGAGTCAGCCTGAAAACTTTCCGTAGCAATAAATGGTATTTCAATTTCGCTTTGTGGTAGCAAGGCTGTCCATGCGGCCCAATAGGCACTCGAAGACCAATCGGACTCAATGTTGGATGGCAAGTTTTTATAGTTTCCGGAATCTACACGGATCTCGTTGTTTTTCCATTCACATCTTACTCCACAGTCCTCCATCAAAGCCAAAGTCAGTCGGATATAGGATGCTGAGACTGTGTTACCTGATAATTTTAAAGTGAGGCCTTTGTCAAAATATGGGGCAACCAACAATAAGGCTGATACAAATTGGGAACTGATGGTAGAATCCAATACTATTTCATTGAGTCCCTTGTTTTTCATTCCATGAAATGAAATAGGCAATGAACCCACCTTGGCTTCATACCGGATATCGGCACCTAATAAGCGCATCGCTTCAATCAATTCTGCAATAGGACGCTCCTTCATCCTTTGGCTTCCCGTCAGAATTCCCTTCCATTGTCGATGTGCCAAGAATGGTATCAAGAATCTGCATGCTGTACCGGCATCCCCTATATCTATGTGACCTGTGGTTGCCAAATTATCCAATGCTTGTTGCAGCACTTTTGTATCATCCGATACGGATAAATTTTCAAACACATGCTTGTTTTGAAAAAATTGCTGGATTATCAACAGTCTGTTGCTGATACTTTTGGAACCACCTGGATTTACTTTTCCCCTCAAAAAATCAATAGGGCCGCTGATCCTTACTTGTTCTTTTTCTATTATGATACCCAATGTACGGTCACTACTTCTTCCAATGATTCTGACAAAGATCGGGCTACAGGACAATGTTTTGAAGCTCTTTCTAGTATCACTTTATCTTTGTGTGTAAATGGTTTATTGGGCATATAAATATCAATTTCAATTCGTGCAATTCTACGTGGATCACTAGCCATGATTTTGTTGACATTGACTTTTGCGCCATCCATATCAATCCCACTGGTATCAGCCGCCATACCCATGGTAGTGATGATGCATGCTCCCAGTCCTGCCGCTACCAGATCCGTTGGGGAAAAATATTCACCTTTTCCTTTGTTGTCAACGGGTGCGTCAGTCTTTATTTGGGTACCTGAGCGTACATGAGTTGCCGTGGTTCTAAATCCTCCTTCATAAATCATTTCTACGGTCATGATTGCTTGTCTTTATAGCGTGATTGTTTCTCTAATGCTTCTTTTTCTTTTTCAGCCTCCCACAAGGCTTTTTGATCTTCGGTATATTTTTCATAAGCAATGATAATTGCCTTTACCAACCTATGACGAACTACATCCTCAGTAGTCAAATTTACAATTCCGACTCCATCAATATTTTCAAGTAAACTCAATGATAGCTTCAAGCCTGATTTTTGATGATAAGGCAAATCAACTTGTGTCAAATCGCCTGTTATTATGCACTTAGCAGAAGGTCCCAGTCGAGTAAGAAACATCTTCATCTGAACCGATGTGGCATTTTGTGCTTCGTCTAAAATGATAAAGGCATTATCCAGTGTTCTTCCCCTCATAAAAGCCAAGGGAGCTATTTCAATAACTCGGTTGGTCATAAAAAAATTCAACTTCTCTAACGGAATCATATCATCCAATGCATCATACAATGGACGTAAATATGGATCGACCTTTTCTTTCATGTCACCGGGCAAAAATCCCAAACTTTCGCCTGCTTCGACTGCTGGCCGAGTCAGAATAATTTTCTTAACCAGCTTATTGCGCAAAGCTCTAACGGCTAAGGCTACCGCTGTGTATGTTTTACCAGTACCCGCTGGGCCTATAGCAAAAACAATATCGTTGGCATCTGAAGAGTCAACCAATTTCTTTTGATTCCTGGTTTTAGCTTTGATCACCTTGCCATCACGACCATGCACAAGGGTAGTATTATCAGATGCTTGAGCAGGAATTCGAGAATCAAACAAATTTTCGCCCGCCAACAAGTCTTCTACCATGTGTATGGAAAGGTCCTTGTGGGCCCGAAGCATTTTTACCATCGATTCGAGCCGTGCTTTGGCTTCTTGGGTAAATTTTTTATCACCTACCATTTTTACTTGGTGGCCTCGTGAGGTGATCGTTATATCTGGGAAAGCATTTTTTAATAAATCAAGTTTTATGTTGTGTTCTCCGAACAATTCGCGGGGATCAACACCTTCTATGTTCAAGACAATTTCGCTCAATATGTATGTTTAATTATAAGTGAGTTAATAATTTTCAATGCAAAATACAAAAGTGTTTTGACTTCTACAATTTGTTAGACCAAACATCGGGTTAAATTTGCATCTTAATTGGATTAAGTTTTAAACATGCTGATTACACTCACGACAGATTTTGGCTTAAAGGACTATTACACAGCGGCCTTGAAAGCCAACTTATTGGGTATTTCAAGTGAAATTAACTTGGTTGACATCAATCATTCGGTCACACCTTACAACATTTCCCAAGCTGCATTTGTTTTCAAAAACGCATACCATTGGTTTCCAAAAGGATCATTACACATCATACTTGTTAATTTAGAAGATACCGGATGCCATAGGTTGATCGCTTTTCAACATTTGGGACATTTTTTTATCGTACCAGACAATGGTATTTATTCATTGATTTTTGACGAATTGCCAAAGGAACTTTTCGGACTTGCATTGCATCAAGAGGACCGGTTTTCATGGATTGATCCATTGACCAAATTTGTAGGGGCCTTTACTCGAAATACGCCATTTCATGAAATAGCTCCATCAGTAGTTGAACCCATTCAAAAAACCACCTTGCATCCCATCACAAATGCACAGTTTATTAGAGGAACCATTATTCACATTGATAATTTCGAAAATGTAATTGTAAATATCCACCGCGAACTTTTTGAAAAAATCAGAGCCGGTAGAAATTTTGGAATACACTACAAAAGGTGGGAGCCTATCAGTCAAATTAGTGCCTGTTATCAAGATGTGCAGGTCGGTGAAATCTTGGCGAATTTCAATTCTTCCAATTATCTTGAAATAGCTGTCAATCTAGGTAAAGCTGCTTCGCTTTTAGGCTTGCATATTGATGACACGATACAAGTAGATTTTTATGACTAAGGGAACGACAATTGAAATTACCCGTTTTGTAAAAATGGAATTTATGCCTAGTTTTTTACCTGATTTCGAAGTTTTGATGTTGGAAGTAGAACACCAAATCAGAGCTTTTCCAGGCTGTTTGTTTCTTGAGGTACTTTATGAAATTGGTCACGGAAACACCATTTTTACACACAGCAAATGGGATTCAGTTGATGCTCTGGAGCGATATCGCAAAAGTGATTTGTTCAAAGAAACTTGGGAGCGCACAAAAGTTGGATTCAATGCAAAACCTTTGGCATGGACATTCCAATAACTACTTTTCAAAATATTTCCATCAATAGTTGGGATGGTTTCAGGGACATCCTGACTACTGCAAAGGGACTGTTCGTTCTTACCGACCAAAATGTAGAGCAAGACTGTAGAACTATCTTTGAAGCTCAACTTCCAAATTTAGCAGTTTTGTGGATGGTCATTCCTGCCGGCGAATCCAGTAAATCATTGAGTCAATGTGACCAGATATGGTCACAATTGCTTGAAAATCAAATAGGAACTGATTATTTGTGGGTCAACCTAGGAGGTGGTGTAGTCAGTGATATTGGTGGCTTTTGCGCTGCCAGTTACAAAAGAGGTATGCGGATTGTCAATATCCCAACGAGCTTGCTGGGAATGGTGGATGCTTCAATTGGCGGCAAAAATGGCATCAATCATCATTTTGTAAAAAATTGTATCGGTACCTTGAAGTTGCCAGAATTGATCGTTGTAGAAACTAAGTTTCTAAAAAGCCTGCCACAAATTGAAATACTCCAAGGAAAAGCCGAAATGTTCAAGTATGGTTTGATTAAGGATATTGCGCTGTGGAATCAGCTGACCAATTTGTCGCATTTCGAAGTGCCTGATTTGACTTCAATTGCTAAGTCAATCCAAATAAAATCAGAAATTGTTGCAGTCGATTTGTATGAAAAGGATGTCCGTCGATTACTCAATTTTGGTCATACTATAGCGCATGGCCTAGAAGGAATTGCACAAGAGAATGATGTTCCATTGACACATGGTGATGCAGTGTTCATCGGGATGCTAGTCGAAAGCAAAATCAGTCAATTGAAGGGAAATTTACCTGCCTCAGAGTATGAAACAATAGAAAATGTTTTCATGCCAATTATCAAAAATATCAACTACAATCCAGATTGGTTCAGTTCGCTTTGGACTTTCATAGCCAATGACAAAAAGAAAAGAGGAAGCAGTATTAAAATTTCAAGTCTTTCAAGTATTGGCACAAGTTCAGTTGAAATTGAATTGACCCAAACGCTCATCAATGAAGCCATTTTGCAAACCAAACTTTCACGGAATTAATTCCCTCGGACAAAATAACTGCGGTCAGTAAATTCTATCGAGTTCACCGATTTATCTCCCGCGAGATAAATAAAAAAGCTTTGCCCTGAATTTGGTGTTACCGTTATCTGAAAACGATCCTCCTCCATTCCTGCTTCAGCATCCTCTTTCATGGCCAACTTTGCTATTTTGTATTCCATCTTTTTATCTTCTTCGGTACCATCCTGGTATTTATTCTTAAAATGGACAACTACAAAATTATTGACGATTGTTTTAATTTTTGGCTTTCGAATTTCAACTGTATCATCTATTGATTCAAAATCTTCAGTTGCAATTAATGTGTCTATCTTTTCTGGTTCTGATTCAGAGTCCACCACTTTATCGGAATTGTTATCAATATCTTCATCTCCTTCATCCTCTGATGCTTCTTCCTCTTCAACTGCTTCTTCCTTCTTTTTCTTCTCTTTTTTAGGTTTCTCTACTTTTGCAGGTTTGGCAGGTTTATCCTTTTTGAGTTTGGCTGCTTTGACTGGTTTTTCAATGATGGTTATACGTTGTTCAAATCGCAGAAATACACTATCACGCGGTGCTATTTTCTCTTGAATTCCATCAGCAGTATAAGTGATCAGCATTGGCATAATGACACGACCATATAAAGAATCAGGATGTTCGATGATCATTTCATGCCTATCAGTATAAAATTTAGCTTCCTTTGCCCTTTGTTCATCTGTCAGTTTGGGGAGCTTAAAAATCATTTCTCTTTCCTTGGAAGTTCGCTTAAAAATAACTGCTTCCACTTGGTTGCCCGAATTCATTACTATTTTAAGATGTCCCTGTAAATTAGGATTTCTGGCATTCATCAATACAAGTTGGTAACCAAATTTGGTTGGATTGATGTTGTTGATATTGTAAATACCCTTTATTTCAGGTCCATCGACATATAAATTATTGGTAGAAACTCCAAAAGAATAACTTCCTGGATCAATCTGGATCTCCTTTTCGTCTTTAATTTCAAGTCTGTGTGGTTTAAAATTATACCCTAGAAAATCCTCAGGTCCGTTGAATTTTTTGTCAGACACGTAGCTGTAAGATTGTACAGATTGACCGTGCAATGAACAATAAATACCTAGAAAAAGTAATGCTATGATGAATTTTTTCATATCAAGATTGAAGTTTAGCTTGTGTATAATCCCAAATAGCGCTCTTGACACTTTTTGAATTTTCCAATATTTCGAATGCTTCATTCATAAGTGCATCAGACTTTTCTTTATTCTGAATACTTGGCGCGTTTACTTTAACATTCAGGAATGCGCCATGAATAGCAGCATCAAGGCACAATGAGCCAACGGCAGCATCAGTAATTGAATTTGGATTCCCATTCTTTACCATTGCATCAATCAGTGGATAGGCTGAAGCTGCTATTTGCATCACCTTCAATGGGATTTCAGTTGCATGAATATTAGCAGCCTCCATTGCTGTACTTCTGGCATTCTTCTCTGATTCGGTCTCCTTTGGCATTCGAATGGCTTCTATGATAGCATTAAAAGCTTGGGTATCTGCATCAACCAACCGAAGCAACTCGTCTTTTATTTGCTGCCCTTTAGTAGCCCAATCCGAAAAGTCCATCCATTTCTTTTCCCAACCTTTCTTAGCAGCGGACAAATTGGCAACCATAGTTCCCAATGAAATACCTAATGCTGCGGCATAAGCAGAAATAGAGCCACCACCTGGAGCCATACTTTCAGAGGCAGTTTCATCTGCAAATTCTGTCAAACTCATATCAACCAATAGTTTGGAGGAATCTGAGATTGCGTATTCTATGATCTTTTTCTGAGGGTCAAAAGCTGACAATTCGTCTAAGCCCATAGATTTTATGGCAATATGGATCAGTTCCTTCTCGCTAACACCTGCAGAGCGATCTTGACGGAGCAGATAAAATTTACCAGCGTCCAGCAATACTTGTTTGGGCAATAATCCTATCAATTCGGACCCAGTAACTCTCATCCCTCTTTTGGCTGCACTTTCCACACATGCTTCAAAGGCAATATGCATAGGAGTCACATGAATATCAGTAAGGTTCATTGATACTTGAGCAATGCCATACTCAGGAATAAACCAACCAATACCTTTAACAGATTTGCAGGTTCCTGCTTGACGAACCGGATCACCATTTTCATCACGCAATATTTCACCATTGTGTTTGTTGTCCTTTCGTAAGACTCTACCTTGTTCTCTCACGTCAAATGCCACTGAATTGGCTCTACGCTCAGATGTAGTATTAAGATTTACATTGTATGCTATCAAGAAATTTCTTGCACCAATAACAGTTGCTCCATTTTGCAGATTGAAAACTGTTGGCCCAAAATCAGGTTTCCATTCAGGATTTTTCATTTTTTCCTCAAACCCTTCGTACTCGCCCGATCGGATAGTTGCAAGATTTGACCTTTCTGGCACAGAAGCAGCTGCTTCATATAAGTAAACAGGAATTTTGAGTTCATCACCCACTCGTTTGGCCAGTCTATTAGCATATAGAATGGTTTCGGCCATTGAAATTCCACTAACTGGTATCAAGGGACAAACGTCAGTTGCTCCCATTCTAGGATGTTCACCTTTGTGTTGACGCATATCAATTAACTCAGAAGCTTTCTTTATTGCTTGAAATGCTGCCTCGATCACTAATTCAGGATCTCCAACCATAGTCATTACCGTTCTATTGGTTGCTTTACCTGGATCAACATCTAATAATTTTACGCCGTCGATTGATCTTATGGTATCTGCAATTTTTTCAATAACCACAAGATCCCGGCCTTCACTAAAATTAGGAACACATTCAATAATTTTTAACATAGAAGACTATTATTTTTGGATATAAATCACAAATTTACGATCGAAATATGGTTCAGGAATAACATCATGAATAGAATTGGCTTCATGATAAACCTTTTGAGGCAATCTTTTGAGTTCATCGGTGTAAGTTTCACCTTTCAAAGCAATTAGACCATTTGGATAAGAGTTTTGATGTTTATCTGAAATCAGATGTCTGCTCCAAGGCAGTAATTTACTAAATTCAGAAACTGCTCTTGTCACTACGAAATCATACTGACCCTTGTATTCTTCTGCTCTTTTATGCAGTGCTGTTGCATTTTTGAGACCCAGTTGTTCAATCATGTCTTGAACTGCGGAGATTTTTTTTCCAGTACTGTCAATCAGGGTAAATTCAACATCTGGCAAACAAATGGCTAGAGGAATACCGGGAAACCCACCACCTGTCCCAAGATCCAATAGTTTAGAGCCACTTTTAAAACTAAAGAACTTAAGAATAGACAGAGAATGCAAGACATGATGTGTCATAAAAGCATCTGTATCTTTTCGTGAAATGAGATTGATTTTGCTATTCCACTCCAAGAAATACTGTTCGAAGAGACGAAACTCCGTTTCGTATTCACCAAATCCGTAATGAGAGAGAATAGAATTCATAATAATTATTGGATGCAAAGATGGTAAATGTCGGTAAAGAAAGGGTAGTAGTATGGATAATAGTTACAACAAAATGCGTGTAAAATTATGAAATCACGAAAGAAGAGCGATAAAGATTTAACCCAAATTCAGCTTTATGTGCTGAATCGACTAAATTTTTGGTTTTTCCAAAAATTTATCGGGTCTGACGACTTTTACAGTCCTGTCATAATCGTGTTGGTTTAACCCTCCGAATATTGTATAAATACATGGCTTTAAAGCCGAAAAATCAAAGATTTTCGTCGACTCATGGAGCTTTGCTTAGGGGCAAAAGCCGATAATGCGAATTTTGGGTTTAATAAACTGAAAGGTGGCAGACATAAAACACAAAGCCCTTGGACACGAGTGTACAAGGGCTATTGCGTTAAATTAAGTTGGCAGCGACTTACTCTCCCATCTGCTTGAGATAGTACCATCAGCGCTGAGGGGCTTGACTGCTCTGTTCGGAATGGTAAAAG
>JBBQJT010000018.1:0-51824 GCA_038326165.1 Chitinophagales bacterium
AACCCATAACCCATAAACCCATAAACCCATAAACCTTGGCCCAACACACCAATAACACCAACAACACCCATCATACCGATTATACCAAACACCCTACCAATATAATACCACCGACCAACAAACAATTACACCCCATCGGAAACACGTTTTTCTAATTCGTTGAGTCTGCGCAACATATCCGGCAATTGCTTAAAAACGATGTGAGACCTTTGAAAATCTCCATACGGGATAGCAGGAGACCCAAATAAAGCAGTACCGGGTTCTTTTATGCTTTTGGCAATACCACTTTGGGCTTGAATCTTTGTTCCATCTGCAATGGTTAAGTGGCCTGCAAATCCCACTTGTCCTCCTATCATACAATTCTTACCAATCTTGGTACTACCTGCTATGCCTGATTGAGCAGCAATGACCGTATTTTCGCCAATCTCCACATTGTGTGCTATCATGACCAAATTATCTATTTTAGCACCTTTGCGAATCATGGTACTGCCCATAGTACCTCTGTCAATAGTAGTATTTGCGCCTATTTCAACATGCTCTTCAATGATGACATTGCCTATCTGAGCCACTTTTGAATACGTGCCATCGGCATTGGGTGCAAAACCGAATCCATCGCCTCCAATGACTGTGTTAGAGTGTATGGTTACATCATCATGGATAACGCATTGATGCATAATCTTGACACCAGGATAGATATGAACCTGCTTCCCAATTACAACATCTTCTCCTAAATATACTTGATCGTGAATGGTAGTACCAGCTCCAATTTTTACATTTTTGCTGACTACCGTAAATGCGCCAATATTTACGGAATCATCAATTTCAGTTTCTACATGAATCATTGCCAATTCACTTTGCCCATTAACAGTATTGACTTCTGTCTTGAATTGCTCCAAAAGCATAGCCACTGAGGCATAAACATTGTCCACTCGAAGCAGTGTAGGCTTTATAGTCTGGCTTGGCGTGAAATTCCTATCAACCAACAATATGGAGGATTCCGTTATGTATGCATAATGCTCGTATTTGGAATTCCCCAGAAAGGACAATGTGTTGATTTTGCCTTCCTCAATTTTGCTGGGTCCACTTACCCAAACGTTTTCATCGCCTTCGACAGTACCATTTAGGAGAACTGCCAATTCTTTTGCCGTAATACGCATTTCCGAACTTTGGTCAAAAGTAGGTCAATTTTTGTAAACACTACACGATGCAATGATGAAAACATTTACTTTTACACCAGAAATTATGAACAACAACACCATCCGAATAGGAACCCGAGGAAGTGAACTGGCTCTTTGGCAGGCCAATCACACTGCAAATGCCCTGAAAAATGCAGGATTTTCATGCATAATTATTCCCATTAGTACCAAAGGAGATGAAATAACTGACTTGAGTTTTGATAAAATTGAAGGCAAAGGATTTTTCACAAAAGAAATTGAAGATGCCCTTCTCAGAGATGAAATTGATCTGGCAGTCCACTCTATGAAAGATCTTCCTACTGAAAGTCATCCGGATTTGAGTGTTGCAGGTATTTCAACTCGGGAAAACCCAGCTGATTGGCTTTTGCTGCACAAAGATTCGTACGATGGTGGCGCAGACTTAAAGATGAAACATGGAATAACCATTGGCACCTCATCCGCCAGACGTAAGGCACAATTGCTTCATTACCGTCCTGATGTCACACCGGTTGATATCAGGGGAAATGTTCCAACCCGGTTAAAAAAACTTCGTGATGGAATGGTAGATGGCATTTTTCTCGCCGCAGCTGGACTTATTAGATTGGAACTCAAACTGGATGATTTGATGGTCGTCAAGTTGCATCCACGAGAATTTGTGCCTGCCCCTGCTCAAGGAGTCCTGGCATTTCAAATAAGAAAAAATGACCTTGTTACAAAAAAAGCTGTCCATGTCCTGCATGATACGCATTGCCTACTGAGCGTAAGCATAGAACGAAAAATACTAAAAGCAATGGAAGGTGGTTGCCACATGCCTCTAGGTGTCTATTGCGAATTCGATGCAAATGAAAATTATCACGTTTGGGCCGCTGTGGCAGACCAATGGAACGGCAAATTGCGTCAAGTTCAAATATCACGCAGCACCAATTATTTGCTGGTTGAAGATGTAGTTAAGCAGTTGAAAGACTTAACATGAAATGGCTCATAACTCGATCACCAGAAGCATGTGAAGCGTGGCAAGCGGAATTGAATGCAGATGGAATAAACCTTGTAGGAATCAGCTTCTTGGAATTCCAAATGATTCCGATCACTGAATTTCCTACATGTGATTGGGTGTTTTTTACTAGCAAAAATGGTGTAAAATACTTCTTTGATCAATGGGAAAAACCTATTTCATGCAAAATTGCTGCCATAGGAAAAGCAACGGCTGAGGCCATAAAGACGAGATCCTATATTCCTGATTATATTCCAGAAGGGCACATAAATTCTGCATTGAATGTGTTTAACACAATTGCCACGAACCAAACTATAGCTTGGGTTAAAGCTCTGAACTCGGCAATGAGTGTTGAAGAAAAGCTCAAGGATGTCAAGTCGATAACACCAGTGGTGGTGTATGAGAATAAGATTGTTGCAAAACAACTAAATGAAGCTTTTGATGGTGTTGTTTTTACGAGCCCTATGAACGTTGAAGGTTTCCTGGTGCACAATCAAATCAAGCATGGAAATCTAATAATCAGCATTGGCCCTTCCACCTCTAAATGCCTGAAAGACAATGGCATTCATGAATTTCATGAAATGGAACTAGCAGAAATGAAGTATATCGTTCAAAAAATAAAATCATTGAAAGGGATCAATCCTTAATGATATCAGTCAGATGGGCTTTACCTTTGATAAGCATAATCGGGGAAATACATTTGGCAATATCTTTTGGTGCTTTCAACTTGAACTGATCAAGACCAATATACAGCTTGTACTCAATCGAGACCTGAATTCCTCTTCTTTGTAACTCGCCTTCAAAGGCGATATTTCTCTTTATGCCATTCAGTTCTATATCACCCAACAGCTGAACAATATATTTGTTGCGATCAGCCATCAGAGGCACAAAATCTTGCACTTGTGCATTCAATTTAATGGCAGGAAAAGAATCTATGCGGAAAAAATCTTTCTGTAAAATTGTCAGAATTGAATCATTGATGGACTCCATTCTGTCAACGTTGATTCTGTGTTCAAATTTACCGTCGACCAAATCAAAAGCAGCAACCGCATTGGCAGATTTGGCGAACAGCTTGCAGGTTTCCGCGCTTGCGTTCATTGTGAACAAACTCGAAGTTGCATAGAATTTTTGTGCTGACAGGGCAAAACTGGCGCAGATCAAACATATTGCAAGAATGTTTCTCATTATTTTTGGATGAAGCAATCTGTTAACACCACATCACTTAAAAATCCAGTGCACTTGCCTTTTATGGTTATGTCTGCACCCATTCTAACACCTGAAGCTTTGGCATTTGGATCCAATTCACAAATGATTGAAGACATTGGGTCACCACTGTCAAATGATACACTGGTTATTTTATTAGCTGTTGTAATTACTCCGACCTTACCACTAACTACTATCACTTTATCCAAATATTTTACATTGGCCGCAGTTTCGTCTGTTTGATATGCTTTTAACAAGTCCAAGGCAGTGATACTTACATCAACGCTTTGGTTTTCAACACTTTCAGTAGTTCTGTTGTATTGCCAATAAGCATACATTGAAATTAATAATACTGCTAATAATACAGGGAGGATAAATTTTTTCATAAAACGTGTTGATTAGATATCCTCAAATATAGTTTAAAAAACCAAAATGCGATTTTATTTTTATTCAGCAGCAGGTCCGAATTTGTCCATATATCTTTTGGCCAAGCGCCAGGTGATGAACATGATCAATGCACCTAGGTAATATGGCATAAACTTAGCCATACCAAAGCTAAAACCTCCTAAATAAGGGCCTATCACCCGACCAATGGAGGAAACGGAATTAGAAACTCCCAAATATTTGCCTTGTTGGTTCGCAGGGGCTAACTGACTTACCAAGCTATTAATGGCTGGTGTAAGACACCCATTGGCCAAGGTAATCAACACAATACTGATGCCAGTTACAATGTAAAATCCAATGCCTAGTGGTGCCATTGGAATCATATAAAGCCCTACCATCATCAAAAGTGATCCAATTATCAGCATTTTATACTCCCCGAATCGTTTGGTGATTCTGCCTACTAAAAAACCTTGAACCAACACTGAAGAAATTCCTATAAATGCAAACATGTGTGAAATACTAACCTTGTCTAAGGCATACTTTTCATTCCAAAACAACGAAATAGTAACTTGCATCATGCTAAATGCGGCAATAAACAACATTGATATCAGCATCAATTTACCCAAATTGGGAGTTCGCAAGCCCTTAACAACCATTTTTAACGGATTATCAAAAATTGCCTTTGTTTTATTCTTGACTTTAAGCGACTCTGTAACGATTAATAAAACCAAGACAAAATTCACAATATTCAAAGTAAGCACAACAAATCCTAACTCCTTCATGCCGTAATGTTGAAGAATCCAACTGCCAATCAACGGGCCAAGTATAAAACCTAGTCCAAATGCCGCACCTACATATCCATAGGATTTGCTGCGATCCTCAGGAGGAGTAATATCCGATATATAAGCTTGAGCAGTTCCAATATTTGCAGATCCAATACCTCCAATCAATCTTGAAAGCAACAACATGCTTAGGGTCTTGCTGAATGAAAACAATAAATAAGAACTGGCAGTAATTAAGATAGAGATCAACAGGACCGGTTTACGACCTATTCGATCACTCAAATTGCCCCAAATGGGTCCAAACAGAAAATTCATGAGTGCATAACTTCCTGCAATAACACCTATCATGGTATTGGATGCACCCATTTCTTTCGATAAAATCGGAAGTATAGGAATCAAAATACTGAAACCCAACAAATCAATAAAAATGGTCAGAAGTAGTGTGAATAACCGGGTATTGTTCATGAATTTTTTAGATTAGCGAAGTCTGTCGGCTGATTCTACCAATTTTATGTCTTTCATGATGGCGTTTCGAGCTAGAGCTTGAAAAAGAAAACAAAGCGCTGGAAAGGCAAATCCAAAAGCGTAATTGAAATCAATTCCAGCCTTAGTTTGTTGAGAAAGCATATAAACCAAAACAGACATAAAAGCCAAAAGTAGGATCCGGGCAAAAAACAAGGCTAAAACTTGCGACTTTCTGTTGTTGAAAAGGAATATATCCAAAACCGTGATCAAAATCACCAAACCTAAAAGAATTGGAGTCCATTGGTTGTCATAAACGTCCAACAAATTATCGGACCAAATAACATTCTTAGCATTTGAACTCGCAAAATTTACTTGAGGCAAAAAACTCACGCCTCCACACATAGCTGCTAAAGCCAAATAAATAGATTGGATTCTCTGAATCATAAAATACAAATTTTCACAAAGGTAATTTTTTGATAGAATTCCTGAGCAATTTACACTCAGTAAAGTATAGTTGTCACATAATATTACATTCATGGTTCCAACCAAATGCGCTGATCAACAAATCGAACAATATTCATCCAACATACATTCATATCAGAAACAGTCCTCTCTTGGCATTCCAGACCCTGATAATATGCAATAATAACAAAATTAGAAGCTTGAAAATGCTTTGCAATAGGTGATTGTCAGCGAATTACTGATCAATCTAGCAACTCAAAGACTTTTCCTTTCATATTCAACTGTCAAGAAAGGATTCAACAATTTTTCCACTGTCTTTTTCTTCTTGGTTTCAATGACCCAACATTGATTTAGAATCAGATTCATTAATTCATTGAAAAGAGTAGATTTTCCTATGCAATATGTGTTTGCAATGGTTTAGTCATAGAATTTTCACGATATTGTTTTCCCCATTTGTATAATTCCTCCATTAATTCTTGAAGTGAAATACCCAATTCAGTAAGCTCATATTCAATAACTACTGGCATAGAATCCTGAACTTTTCTATTAACAAGACGGTTTTCCTCAAGATCTTTTAATTCTTTGGAGAGCATTTTGGGTGATATTCCATCAACATCTCCCCGTATTTCACCAAATCGCTTCTTTCCATACGACAATGATACGACAATTGGAATTTTCCATTTACCACTTACCGCTTCTAGAGCATCTCTAATTGCTCTCAACTTGGCGGGACAAGCTTGATCCTTTAAATTGTTCATTTTATTTAGTATACTTAGGGTAACTAGTTACATAAAGGTAATTGATATACATTTGTAACCAAAATTACATCATCTTTGTATCTTAAACTAATAAAATAAAAAGAACATGAAGAATTTATTGATTATAGCTGTTATTGGCTTATTAAGTTTCGACTCCACTGCACAAGATTGGTCGTTGGATAAGGCACATGGCAAATTAGGATTTGGAATTACCCACCTTTTGATATCTGATGTTGAAGGCAATTTTAAAAATTTCGATGTGAAAGTCATGTCAAAGAAAGCTGATTTTTCGGATGCACAAGTGGAGATGACTGCTCAAATCAATTCTATAAACACTGACAATCAAGGACGTGATGAGCATTTGCAAAGTGCTGATTATTTTGATGCAGTCAAATATCCTACCATGACATTCAAGTCAACTAGCATGAAATTGGTAAAAGGCAAGCAGTATGCTTTGAAAGGTAATTTAACATTGCGTGGAGTAACAAAGCCAGTTACCTTGAATGCAGTGTTTAATGGAACGGGTGTACATCCATATTCCAAAAAGACTGTAGCTGGTTTTAAAATCACAGGAACGATCAAAAGAAGTGATTTTGGTGTAGGTGCAGGAACACCATCAGCAGTACTTGGAGAAGAAGTTGACTTGAATGCAAATATCGAGCTAGAGAAAAATTAAGCATAAAAGACCCCAAAAAAACAAGGCTGTCCAAGTATTTGGGCAGCCTTTTTTTTGTTACCTTGAGTTTATCACCCAATTCAAAAAATTATACAGAATATACAAACCTTAAACTGGTTTTTCTGAATCCTAACGTGTGACCAGTCAGGACAGGCTTTGATTTATATGATTAAATGATTAGTAGGATTTCTAATGCTCTCAATTTTTGAATAACCCATAACCCATAAACCATAAACCCATAAACCATAACCCATAAACTCATAACCCATAAACCCATAAACCATAAACCATAAACATATAAACCTAAACCATAAACCCATAAACATATAAACCATAAACCCATTAACAATTAACCAAAATTGAAGTCTTTATTTCAAGAAATAAATCAATCTGGTAAGCCATTTTGCAGTATCCTTTTCCACCATTGGATCTGTTATGTATTGCTCCACTACTGGCTCTTTGCTTGCTAACATCTTCTCTTTCTTGTAATTATCCAATGCATAATGGGCATTGGCCGTCAGCTCATATGCACCATAATGATCTAATACTAGTGCTTTTCCTTTGAGGGAAATAGTTCCCAAGCCTGAACCATTTAGGATGATGGATTTGTCTATAGGTAAAGCAGCAGCCATGTCAGTAATCTTCTTTTTAGCATCCCACATGAAATACAATCCGCTTGCTGGCCCACTTACTTTCGCTCCTGCCATGCCAATGGACTTACCCAAAATAGGATAACTTTGGCCAAAATAATTTGCTATGCTTTCCATCGATACAACTTCGCGCTTGTAAGCATATACTACTTCAGGAAGATCTTTTTCCTGAATACTGTATCCACCGTACTTTGCAGCATCAACAGCTTTTTGCTCGCCTATGGTTTTTAGAGCCGCAAGGCCAGATTCAAAATCCTTACCTATTGATTTGTCAAAACCCATAATCATACTGAAAGCATTCCAGGGAAATGGCGTCTTGAATTGCATATTCCAGGTAACTTTAGTTCCAGCTCCTTCATTTAAAAATACAAACTGACAGCTTGCTGGTTCACCCCAGCCAAATTTTAACGTCGATCGGATTGAATCAGCATTACTTTGGGTAATGAACATTGAACCTTCTCCAGCTTTAGGTCCTTTCCAAGTATAACTAGCACCTTCACCAACATATTTGGCTCCCATGGTTTTTACCATTTTAGGATCCATTTTATCCCAAGGTGACCAGTTGGACCATCTGCTTAAGTCGTTTATTTCATTGTGGATCAATCTTGCAGGGGAGTTGATCACGATACTTTTGGTAATATTGTGTTCGGTTGGTGCAATTATGCTCAATAACAATAACGTTACCAATAAAATTCCCAAAATCCTTAATATCCATTTGATCATTGCGGTATTTTTAAACAAAAATAACACAGCACATGAATACATCACATCAAAATCCTAGATAAATCAACAAAAAATCAAACAATTATTTGTTCAGCGTCCAATCATATTCAGTGAAGGAAGCTTTGGTTCCTTTTACAACTTTGGTAATTGAATACTTATTGATAAACTCCACCAGATTGCCAAAATCAGCTTTGTACCAATCAAATATCTTGGATACCTTCATTCCTTTGGCACTGATCGAGTTTTGACCCGGATCATTGATAAATAATTTTGTTCTGGCAGTTAGGTCTACTTCGAGTTTGGTAGCCGTCCAAGCGCGATTCAATAATGGAGGGCAAGATTTGGCTGCGCAGTTCAAGGCAAAATGGATTCTGGGTTCACTGAATTGCTTGCGAATGATATCATTCTCAATATTATTCAAGCTGTATTTATTGCCACCTATCTTAATCCAAACCACATCCCAAGGCTTTCCTTTATCTAATTTGGTGATACTTTCCAATGGATAGGAGTTCAATATTTTCTTGATGGTGAAGGCATTGTAAGCATTGATCCAAAAAACTAACTTCTCTTGTTTGGACCAAGATGGTACAGGTTCAGCTGAAGAAAGCCTTGACAGGTAAGCATCAAACTCCTTGATGTCCGCTTTAAATCCTTCATAATTTACTTTTCCCGAACCAGTTACATGCTTTCTAAGCAATTTATCAAATGAGGCATGATCAAATCCCTGAGCAAAGTTAGTTTGCATAAAAAGAGTTGAAATACTCAGTAACAAAATAAGCGATTTCATAAGTTTGATTATAGTTATTAATATATACGTTTCAATTTCTTTGTCGGATTTGCGACACTTTAGCACATTTCATGTCAGCAAGTCTTTTACAAGCCTTAGATTTGCACTTCGTTCTGATTAAGACGTGACAAAGATATAATATGTCAGTAAGTGTAAGCAATTTAACAAAATATTACGGAGACCAAGCTGCACTCAAAGGAATTAGCTTTGAGGTTCAAAAAGGTGAAATACTGGGATTTCTAGGACCAAACGGGGCCGGAAAAACTACAACCATGAAAATATTGACTGGTTTTTTGCCACAATCTGAGGGATTTGCCAGTGTCAATGGATTTGATGTGCAGAAGAATTCTCTAGAATCTCGGCGTTCGGTAGGTTATCTACCCGAAGGAAATCCGCTTTATCGTGAAATGTATATTCGAGAATATCTTCATTTTATAGGATCGGTTTATAAGTTAAAAAACATCACTGCAAGAGTTAATGACGTAATAGAAAGAACTGGCTTAGGGCCTGAAAGCAAAAAGCTTATAGGGCAATTATCCAAAGGTTACAGACAACGTGTTGGTTTGGCACAAGCAATAATTCATGATCCTGCAGTATTAATTCTTGATGAGCCTACTTCAGGACTAGACCCAAATCAATTGGTCGGTATACGTCAGTTGGTGAAGGAACTAGGACGTGAAAAAACGATCATTTTCAGTACACACATCATGCAGGAAGTGCAGGCCATTTGCGATCGCGTTGTGATCATCAACAAAGGAATTATCATTGCTGACGACCCAATAGAGGAACTAAAATCACGATCAACTGGAGCACAAGTGGTGTTCATTGAACTCAATAACACTTTGGATCTTGATGTATTCAAGAAGATAAAGGGATTAAAAAAAGTTGAAATGGCAGGCAACAACAGTTATCGATTCTACGCCGAACCCAAAAAGGATATCCGCGCTGATATCATTGCTATCATTGCCCAAGAAAAATATACTTTACTTGAAATGAGAACAGAACAGAGCAGCGTAGAAGAAATATTCCAACAACTCACTCAAACCTCTAAGTCCGATAGCAAATGAGAAGTATTTATTGGAAAGAGATTCATCATTTTTTTAGCTCCTTAATAGGATACATGGTGGTAGGTGGCTTTTTGGTTCTCCTTGGCTTAATGCTTTGGGTGTTTCCAGACAGCAACATTTTGGAAGGGAAATTCGCTTCGCTTGAAGGCTTATTCGATACAGCACCTTTGGTGTTTTTATTTCTAATACCTGCCATAACCATGCGATCTTTCTCAGAGGAACAGTCCTCTGGAACAATCGAGCTGTTGATTACCAAACCATTGAAAGAGTGGGAAATAATTGTTGGTAAATTCTTGGCCTGTCAGACATTGATTTTGTTTGCTTTGCTCCCAACAGGGCTCTATTACCTTACAATATACCAATTGGGCTCTCCTCCCGGCAATCTGGATAGTGGTGCAATAATGGGATCCTACATTGGCTTATTTTTGCTTGCGGCATGTTTTAATGCTGTAGGTATTTTTGCTTCAACCCTCACAAAAAACCAAATAGTAGCTTTCATTACTGCAACATTCTTATGCTTTTTTCTGCATTGGGGCTTTTCGTTCGTGAGCCGAATCCCGATTTTTCTAGGCAATTTGGACAATTTAATAGAAACCCTGGGAATTGATTTTCATTATGGAAGCATCAGCCGAGGATTGATTGATAGCAGGGACGTTATTTATTTTATGTCAATAATCGTCTTTTTTCTTTTCATGACATTGCTCAGACTGGAGCGCAGAAAATGGTAGGATATGAACTTGAAGTGGCTTAAAAAAGATATATCCAAAGGTTCAGCTGAGGAACAATGGATACAGTTGGGCGTAGTTTTGGCAATAATCATACTGCTGAATATTGTCGCATCATTCATTTTTTTTCGTTTGGATCTGACTGGCGACAAAAGATTTACCCTAACACCCAATACCAAAAAATTGGTAAAGGAAGTGAAGGACATCATTTCAATCCAAGTTTTGTTGGAAGGCGAATACCCGGCAGGTTTCAAAAGATTGCAAGCTTCAACCAAAGAAATGCTTGACGACTTCAGAGCCCTTAATAAAAACATCAACTACGAATTTGTCAACCCAAATGAAGGAACAACCAAGGAGATCAATGGTCTTCGAGAAAAATTGAAGGAACAAGGAATTGTTCCAACCAATCTGCGGGTGAAGGAAAATGATAAAACCGAGGATCTGATCATTTATCCATACGCCATTGTAAACTATGGTTTAAGCAAAAGAATTGTGAATCTGCTGGAATCCAATCAACCAGGAACTTCTCCGGAAGTGGTTTTGAACAATTCAGTAGCATTATTGGAGTATAAATTTGCGAATTCGATCAAGAAACTACTTGGAAACGAACGCAAAAATGTTTTAATTTTGACTGGCCACAGGGAGCTTGAGGCCTTCGAAACCCAAGATTTTGAAAATGCACTGCGCAAAAATTATGAAGTTTATAGAGCTTCATTGGATACGATTGGTCTAATACCCAAGGAAATATCACTTATTGTAATAGCGCGCCCAAGAACTGCCTTCACCGAACAGGAAAAGTTCAAAATCGATCAGTTTGTGATGTACGGTGGTAAAATATTATGGATGGTAGACCGATTGGCGGTAGGTCTGGACAGTTTGCGCAGACCCGGCGCTTCCTATGTTCCTTACGATTATGAATTAAATATTGAAGATCAGCTTTACAAATATGGAGCTCGAATTCAACCCAATTTGGTTCTGGATATGGAGTGCAGCCGAATCCCACTTCAAACAGGCGTAATGGGCAACACACCTCAGTACGACTTATTTCCGTGGTACTACTACCCTATTATTGCACCAAAGAGCAACCACCCAATTGTAAAATCATTGGATCGCGTCAATTTCTACTTCCCGTCGAGTATTGACACCATTCAAACAAAAACAGCTGTCAAAAAAACAATATTATTGACCAGCTCAAGATACAGTAGAGAGCAATTTACTCCAGTCAGGCTGAACTTAGAAATATTGAGGTATGATCCTGAGCCTAGTAAATTCAACAAATCTTACATGCCAGTTGCTGTGTTGCTGGAAGGAAGTTTCCCTTCCTTATTTCAAAACAGATTGAATAAAGAGATGGAAGATGGGCTCAAGTTATTGGGCAAATCATTCAAGGCAGAAAGTGTGCCTACCCGACAAATAGTGATTGGCGATGGTGATCTAGGAAGAAATGCGTTCAACCCAAATACGGGTGAAATGCGTCCCGCAGGTTACAATCCATACGAACAAAGAGCCTTTGCGAACAAAGCATTCTTAGTAAATTGTGTAGAATATCTGGTAGATGGTGAAGGCATTATGGCAGCCCGATCCAAAGAAGTAAAGCTCCGACTATTGGACGGTGTGAAAGTAAAAGAAGAAAAATCATTTTGGAAGTTGATCAATATATTTGTTCCTATTCTCATAGTGGGACTGTTCGGTTTGGGGTACAATTATTGGAGACGTCGCAAATACTCAATTTGATTAAACCCAACAAAAATGAAAAGAAGTTATTTATTGATCATTTTACTATTGGCCTTAGCTGGTGCCGTTTATTATTTCACCCGTGAAGATCCTTATTCCACACTTGGAAAGGACAATGATTTCGCCGTAAGAGATACTGCAAAAATTGGTAAAATATTTATTGCTGACCGGGACGGAGCGTCAGTAACGCTTAAAAAAAATAGTAAATATTGGTTTGTTAATGATGGTTATCGCGCCAATCCAGCTATTATGGAGAATCTTATGCGCGTCATTTATGGGATGGAAGTCCTCATGCGTCCACCCCAAGCTGCGGTACCCAGCATGGTCAAGAGCCTTGCTGCTAATGCATACAAAGTCCAGATATTTAATACAAGCAACGAATTAATCAGAGCATATTATGTAGGTGGCGTTACCCCCAATGAAGGCGGTACATATATGATCATGGAAGGCTCCGAGCAACCTTATGTAACGGGAGTCAAAAATCGAGATGGCGGACTGAGAGCTAACTTTTTTACAGAAATTGAAAAGTGGCGTGACAAAACACTTTTTGAGTACAAAGTTGACGATATCAAAACCCTTTCACTTGAATACCCAAAGCTCAGAAATAGAAGCTTTCAAATTTTCAAAAAAGATGGCCAATTTCAAGTGGATCCACTTTTTTCAACTACCCCTAAGTCCAAAGAAATGCTTAGTAATTCAAGAGTTGAAGCCTATTTGAGAAACTACAAAAGCATTATTGCAGAGGCATTTGCCAATGAAGTGGACGGCAAAGATTCAATTACACAAATGCTGCCATTTGCGATTTTTAAAATAGAGGATGTCAAAGGAAAGCGCAAAGAAGTAAAGTTATACCCAATTATACCTACCAACAAACAGGGATTTCAGGCTTTAGACAATCAGGGTAATGCAGTTCCACCTGAAAAGTATTTCACCATAATTGATAACAAAGACGCAATGATTTCCCAAGAACTATTGATGGGTAAGGTATTGTGGGCATACGATTATTTCTTTGACAAAAAGTAATATGTTCATGAAATTGAAGATCCTATTAATTGTAGCTTTTCTAAATGCCAGCGCTATTGTAATGTGCTCAACTCATAACAATTACCCGCCAGCTTGGGGATTTTTTGGACACAGATTGATCAATAAGATGGCAGTATTTACACTTCCGCCACCTTTAATTGATTTTTACAAAATTCACATTGGTTACTTGATTGAGCATTCTGTTGACCCAGACAAAAGAAGATATGCTACCAAATGGGAAGCTCCGAGACATTTCATTGATCTGGATATGTACGGTGAATTTCCTTTTGAAAATTTGTCTCGAACTTGGCCAGAATTTATTGCTACAAGGGCAGATGTTTGGCTTTTGCATCAAGGGAAAGATTCGGTACGGTTATTTGGAAATGGCGTTTGGCGTGAAGGTGGTCGTGAATACAAATTGCTGGATGACGATCTGCTTGAATTGCTTGGTGTTGATAATTTTACGTTGAGCAAAAAAGACATGCATCGTTTTGTTTACAATGTTTTGGACCAAGCATACAGAAATGATGAATGGATATTGCCTCTTGATAGTATGAGTCTGGTATTTGGAAATGAGTTAAAAATTCTTCGTACGGATACCATCAAAGGAAATGCTGCTTTTACTGAACACGGCATTGTTCCATACGTTTTGCAAGATATGCAACGCAGACTGACCAAGGCATTTTTGGAAAAGGATGGCAATAGTATCTTAAGAGTTTCGGCAGAATTTGGGCATTATATTGGCGATGCGCATGTACCTCTGCACACAAGCAGCAATTACAACGGTCAAAAAACTAAGCAAGACGGTATCCATGGGTTTTGGGAAAGCAGAATTCCTGAATTATTGGCAGAAGAGACCTTTGATTTTCTAGCGGGCAAAGCAACTTATATTGAAAAACCAGAGGCTTATTTTTGGAAAGTGATATTTGATAGTCATGAAGGTGTAGATTTCTTATTGACGTCCGAGAATGAATTAAAGAAGAAATTCCCTCAAGACAGACAGTTCTGTTATGAAAATCGATTGAATCAAGTTGTACGTACGCAATGTGATGAATTTACAAAGGCTTATAATGAAATGCTGGATGGACAGGTAGAAGAAAGAATGCGAGAAGCCATCTTTACGATAGGATCTGCCTGGTACACAGCTTGGGTTGATGCTGGACAGCCCGACTTAAAAGGAATGAGCGTAAAAGAAATGACACCAGAACAAAAATTAGTTCAAAAGGAGCTGAATGAAGCCTTAAGCAAAGGTGGTGGTTATGGAAGAAGTCATGAATAAGTTGGATGGAATAACTCTTGGTTTATTAGGTTATCCGCTAGGGCATTCGTTTTCAAAGACCTACTTTGAACAAAAATTCAAATCTTTAGGGATAGAAGGAACATACCTGTTGATAGAAAGACCAAGCTTAATCGGGATTAAGCAAGATTTTCATGAAATGAATCTAAACGGATTCAACATCACCATTCCCCACAAACAAAGCATCATTGAATATTTGGATCAATTGAGTGAAGAAGCACATGCCATTGGAGCTGTAAATTGTGTTTCGATCAGAAACAATAATTGGACTGGTCACAATACAGATATTGTGGGTTTTGACCAATCATTTAGGCCATGGTTAATTGAAATGGGAAGATGGCCCATCCAAAAGGTTTTGATATTGGGAACAGGTGGTTCATCGGCAATGGTTCAATATTGGTGCCATAAATATGACTTGGCATTTGATGTGGTAAGTCGAAATAAAAGCAGCAATTATATCTCCTATCAGGACATTGAGTACTGTTTGCCAGTTTATGATTTGGTAGTTAATTGCACGCCTTCAGGTATGTATCCCAATACGCAAGATACGCCTGCCTTTCCATTTCAAATGCTTAATTCAAAAATTGGCCTGATTGATTTAGTTTATAATCCATTGGAAACCAACTTCTTGAAATTAGGAAAATTACAGGGTTGTCCTATTAAAAATGGACTTGAAATGCTGCACCTGCAAGCTGAAGCTGCCTGGAAGATATGGATTATGGAAGTCTAGGCTGGATATTAATCTCAGATCTTAAATATTGTGATTTTTGTTAATTTGGAAGGAACCAGCCACCATCAAAGCTAATTGGTACTGGATTTGGTTTTCACAATTCCACTAACTGAACCTCCTGAAATTTTTATGGCTACTGAAAAAGCGTTGGATTCTTTGGCTAATAAATGATCCATCAAATTATTTTTTCGATCCTTAATTTGGGTTACTTCTATCTCTGCGTTTAGATCTTTATGCAGCACTTTTATTCCATTCTGCATCGTACTAAATTCCAATAGATATTTGCCATCAGTTAGGTTAGCAAAAACAAATGATCCATCACTATTTGATAAAGTAACGGCAAGCAATTTTCCATTTTCTGATTGCTTCAGTGTCACTTCTACATTTGAAACAGGCAAAATTGATAAACTTGAATTCTGAGCAAAACAAGGAATAATGGCACCGAGGAAGATAAATAAAATTACTGATCTCATAAAATTGTCGTTTAAACATGAATTCTAAACCATAAAATTAGTTCTTTTTACCGAATTAGAATCGATGATTTTTCATTTAAATCACTAAATTATTATCTCAGGCTCCTAAATAATCGGTTAAATAAAAGCCTGGCATACTTTGGAATAAGCCTGTCGGGCTGTCACAAACAATTACAATCGGATCATTCAAGGAAAAAAGTGACTATTAAGTAAATTGTTGTTGTATTTTTGGAACAGCATAATACAAGTTTGCATGATGTTAAATGCAATTTAATTATAAGCCTACCATGGAATCAATAAGTGCGTTCGAAATTATCAAAGTTGGAATAGGACCTTCAAGTTCGCATACCATGGGCCCATGGCAAGCGGCGAGTATGTTTTTGGATCATTTGCGAGAAGAGGGCAAATTTTTGCAACTCCTTGAGGTCAAAACTCATTTATTTGGATCACTTGCTAAGACAGGCTTAGGACACGGTACGGATATTGCCATCATGATGGGCTTATCGAATGAAAATTTTACGACAATTGACACCGACAAAATAGATGATAAGATTCAACATATCATGGATTCTGGTTGCATTTGGGTATCAGACACTCAAAAAATCCGGTTCAATTACACCGAACATATCATTTTTGAATTTGCCATAAGCCTTGATTATCACCCCAACGGAATCAGATTTATCGCAAAACTCGAGGATGGTTCCATCATATCAAAGGATTACTTTTCAGTTGGAGGTGGATTCGTGGTAACTGAGGATTCCGAAGGAAAAAATAAAGACGCGATAGTTACACAATATCCATGTCATAGCGCACAAGAAATATTGGACAATTGCAAAAAACTCAATCTCAAAATCTCAGAGCTAGTTATCCTTAACGAAAAAGCGTGGCGCACGGAAGAAGAAACCAGAAATCAAGCGCTCTACATTTGGAATGAAATAAAACAATGTGTTTTTAAAGGAGTCAATAAATCTGGTATTCTTCCAGGTGGCTTAAATGTCAGGCGAAGAGCGCATGATATCAATAAAAATTTGCTGCATGGGCAAAAATTTGACAATGTTGATGAATGGATCAAAGCCGTCAAAAATGGCCCTACTGACTTCAACACCGTAAACAAGTGGGTAAGTGTATTTGCCTTGGCAGTCAATGAGGAAAATGCATCCTTTGGAAGGATCATAACCGCACCTACCAACGGTGCTTCTGGCGTTATTCCAGCGGTCTTGATGTACGCATATTGCTTTACACCCCATTTTGGCGAGGACGAAATCATCAAATTCATTATTACAGCTGGTGAAATAGGCACACTTTACAAAAAAGGTGCGACCATATCTGCTGCAATGGGAGGTTGTCAAGCCGAAATAGGCGTTTCGAGTTCAATGGCTGCTGCTGGATTAACTGAAGCCATGGGAGGCAGAAAGGAACAAGTATTGCAGGCGGCAGAAATAGCCATGGAACACCACCTTGGTATGACCTGCGACCCCATAGGCGGACTGGTGCAAATACCGTGTATTGAGCGCAATAGCATGGGTGCAATCAAAGCTATAACTGCATCAAATCTAGCATTAGAAAGCGATTCATCTGCTGCTCGAATCAGCTTGGATGATGTAATTAAAACCATGTGGGAAACTGCTCTTGACATGAATATGAAATACAAAGAGACTTCGGAGGGAGGATTGGCAAATATTTCTGTCAACATCGTAGAATGCTAAACGTCAAAAGCAAATAAAAACCTCAACTTTCAAGAATACCTCTCACTGGTTTAGTTTTATTTATTGGTTTTGGGTATTGTCACAGATATCATCTTCTACAATATCCTGGGAATTCAGATTCTAAACCCAAAAACCGCATTATCGAATATTGCCCTTTGAGTCGCACGAGTCAGAGGCTATCAGACTCTGAGCAAAGCTCCATTTGTAGACGAAAATCATTGATTTTTCGACTTTAAAGCCCTGATATTTAAAAATCGTCAGGGGATAAATCTCCTACGATTTTGATACGACTGTAAGATTCGTCAGTCCAGACAAATATTTAGAACAACCAAAAATCTCGTGGATTTAGCGCCTAAAGCTGAATTTGGGTCAATCCTAAAAGTCAAAAACTTCCTTGGCGTTTAGAGTGGTTTTTCTAGCCACTTCATCTATAGATAATAGAAACATTTCAGATAGTTGTTGGGCTACTTGTAATAGATATGAAGGTTCATTTCGTTTTCCACGGTAAGGTACTGGTGGCAGATAGGGCGCATCCGTTTCAAGTACTACTTTATCTAGTCCAATTTGGGATACAACTGCATCCAAGCCTGATTTCTTATAAGTCAATACACCTCCAATGCCAAGGTGGAAGCCCAAGTCTTTGATACGATTTGCTTGTTCTATTGTGCCACCGAAACAATGGAATATGCCCTTCAAACTCCCATCTTGTGCCAGTTCTACCATTTTGATGGTTTCGTCAGTAGCTTCCCGTGTATGCAAAATAATGGGTTTATTCATTTGCTTGGCCCAAGATAGTTGAATATTGAGGGCCTCCATCTGATTCTTTAAGCTGGTCTTATCCCAGTATAAATCAAGGCCACATTCACCGATTCCACACCATTCGCGAGAGTCAATATATTTTTCCATTTTGTTTAAGACTTTTAAAAAATCGTCTTTTACAGAACATGGATGCAAGCCCATCATAGCAATTGCTCGACCAGGAAAATCTTCTTCCATTTTAAGCATTGCAGGGATACTTTCGAGATCGATATTGGGCATAAAACATTTCTCAATCCCTTTTTCCAAGGCCCGTTCCATCATTTCGTGTCGATCAGAATCAAATTCTGGCAGGTAAATATGTGTGTGCGTATCAATAAGCATGCGCATGAAACGTCAAAAACCATTTCATGTTTATGCTTTGACATAAAATTCTTGTGGCTAACTTTGCAACGATGGCTAAAGCAAAGCAAAAATTTTATGTGGTATGGAAAGGAGTTAAGCCTGGAATATACACAGATTGGGACAATTGCAAAAATCAAGTATTCGGATTTGAAGGAGCAGTTTACAAGTCTTTCTTAACAAAAGCAGAGGCTGAGGATGCATTTAGAAAGAATCCTTATACGGTCTTAAAAAAAACAAACGTTCCAAGTGGAACCCAAGGCAAGCTCATAACTGGTCAAATTATTACACCTTCTTGGTCGGTAGATGCAGCTTGTAGTGGAAATCCTGGGATCATGGAATACCGAGGCGTTGATACTGCCGACAAAACAGAAAAATTTCATTCAACCAAATATCAGGAAGGAACCAATAACATCGGTGAATTCCTAGCTATTGTCCATGCTTTGTCTTTGCTCAAACGCAAAGGAATGGACACGCTACCCATATACTCTGATTCCATGACCGCTATTGCATGGGTCAGAAATAAAAAGGCTAAAACTGAATTGGAACACAATCACAGAACGGCTGAATTGCATGAAATGATTGAAAGAGCCGAGGCATGGCTCAAGGCCAATTCATGGCAAAACCCCATTTACAAATGGGAAACAAAAGTATGGGGTGAAATACCGGCAGACTTTGGGAGAAAATAAGTCCTTTAGCAATACGTTTAGTTTTTCTTTTAAAGACATTCCTTCTGTAAAATAAGTTCTAACTTTGCCGTATGTTAAAACAGCTGGACAAGCTTTTAATCAAAAGTTTTTTTGGACCCTTTATTGTCGCATTCGGTATTGCAGTATTTGTGCTAATGATGCAATTTGTATGGGTTTACATTGACGAATTACTTGGTAAAGGAATAGGGATTTTCACAATCACAGAACTCCTTGGCTACCTAAGTATCTCCCGGATTCCTATGGCTCTTCCAATAGCAGTTTTGATCTCCACAGTGATGGTAATGGGCAACTTAGCTGAAAAGTATGAACTATCCAGCTTCAAATCATGCGGGATTTCATTACTCAGAGTGATGTTACCATTGATTATCATCATGAGTTTTGTAGCAGGCTTCTCCTACTTCTGCTCCAACACGTTGATACCAATTGCAAATCTGAAGTTCGGAAGCAGATTGTACGACATACGCAGACAAAAACCTGCATTGAGTTTAGAGGAAGGAGTATTCAATGATGATTTTCAAGATTTTGTTATCAGAATCAAAAACAAAGGGAAAGACAATCAAACCATAAATAATGTACTGATATACAATTCTTTGGATAATTATGACAACCTCAATCAAATAGTAGCTGAGGACGGTAAGATGTACACCACCGATGACAAACAATATCTGGTACTCCGCCTTAATAATGGAACCCAATACCAAGAAGTTCAAAGTTCCAACCGAGAAAATGAAAAATATCCCTTTGTAAGGACAAAATTTTCAAGCTGGCAAAAGGTTTACGATTTGAAAGAATTTGAAATCAATAAAACGGATGAGAACCTTTTCAAGTCGCACCAAATGATGCTTTCTCAAAATCAACTGATTTATAAAATAGACAGTATTGAAAAACGAATTGCTGAAAGACGCATTGGAGGCAATGAGATATTCACCAGGTATTTCACTTCAATATATAAAAAGAAGCCTAAAAGTGATACAGTTTCAGTGATGCGACAATTTCCCAATGTTGCAATGCCAAAAATGAATAAACAGGTCAATTTTCCTGCTCCATTGTTGCAGCGCAAAGAAGATGTTGCTCAAGCCAAAAACTTGTTGGCAACATTTCAAGACAATGACCGTGCAGTATTAATGACAAGAGCTAAAGCATCAGCACGAAGTGTTCAAAGCGAATTGCTTTCATTGGAAAGTTCTGTACAAAGAACCTATAAAGCAAGAAATCTACATCAGCTTGAATTACACGTCAAATTCAGCATTGCCTTTATTTGCATCTTATTCGTATTCATAGGTGCGCCTATGGGCGCAATTGTTAGAAAGGGAGGATTTGGTTTTCCGCTTTTGATCTCGATTGTTTATTTCATGGTATTTATTGTATTGAGTATTCTTTGTAAAAATCTTACTGAAGAATTAGTGATTGACGGAGTAACTGCAGCTTGGATGCCTGTTATGGTCCTTTCACCAATAGCCATAATATTGACTTACAAGGCTATGAACGATTCGTCATTCTTTGATACAACCAGAATCAGTAATTTCTTAGCAAGAATAATTTCCAGATTCAACAGAAAAAAACAGGCAGTAAATGCATGAATTTAAACGTTACTGGGGATTCATTCTTGGATTTGCTTTATTTGTCACCTTCGCATTTTGGACGATTCTAAATTTTACGCAGGGACAGGAAATAATATGGTTCAACAATCTATGGACCTTGAGACAAGTGAGCTATTGGGCATGGATCACTAAATTAGGAGAGTGGCACTCTTATGTTGCAGTTATTCTATTCTTTATAATTGTTAAGCAGCCCAAAAAGTCACTATTGATTCTTGTTTCGGGAGTATTTACCTTGTTCATCAATGCCGGGTTAAAAAATTTATTTTATGAACCAAGGCCTGCTCAATATTTTAGCAAGATGAATTTATTGAGTTCAATAAATATTCCAGAAGGGATGCATTTGAATCATGGTTTCAGTTCCTTTCCTTCAGGACACACCACGGCAGCCTACGTTTTATTTGTTTTGTTGGCACTCAGCTACCCCAATAGATGTTGGTTTCAAATAATTATCATGATTTTGGCTGGCGTTGTTGGCGTTAGCAGAATGATCTTGGCCCAACACTACATTGAAGATACCTTGGCAGGAGCTTTGTTGGGGCTATATATTGGGCTGCTGTGTCATAAAATATGGGAAGTTGTTTTTGGTAAGTAAAATTCTAGAACAACATATTCCAGAAAATTACTACTTTTGAGCAGCTTGAATTACATTCATTATTTAATCTCATATATGAGAAACATAGTACTATTAGCCTTATGCTTGATTTTTACTGGGGTATTAGCTGCTCAGCCAGCTTATGACAATTGCCCTGCTTTCAGTGTTGGAGTTGCTCCCTTTTGCGATACCAGCCAATATTTTAACAACGTCAATGCTACCACTTCTAATATTGGTGCTTTTAATGTACCCCCATGTTTTAAGGGAGGTGATCTCAGCAGGGACGTTTTTATTTCATTTGTAGCAAGTGATACTATTCTTGACTACGTCATCACAGTTTTTGGTAAAAAAGATGGTGCAACAGCTGCCATGAAATATCCTGAAATTGCACTTTATCGAGGAGATTGTGCTGTTGATGAACTTGCCTTGATTCTCTGCGCAAGTTGGAACAACACCTCTGATACTAGTGTGGTGCTAAATGCCAATGGCCTAACGCCAGGTGCCACCTACTACATGCGTATTCACGACAACAAAAATGATGGCTCGAACAATGAAGGTTCTTTTGTTCTGTGCATAAAAGAGAAAGAGAAAATAACGAACATTATCAATGGTTTCTCCAACGCATGCAGCGGAAAACTTGTTGACGACGGAGGTCCAAATGGAGACTATTCAGCCGACAAGAGTTATTTTTATACCATTTGCCCTTCAGGATTGGTTGGATGTATTGAGTTTACTTTCGATTATTATAGTATAGATGCTGGGTTTGATGTTATTACAATCTACAACGGAGATACAAAGTCAGATCCTATTTTAGCTACCTTGAGTGGTAATTCATTTCCCGACCAAGGAGGCGGAGCTGTATGTTACAAAGTTCAAGCCAATAGCGGATGTATTTCCATCGCATTTGAAGCTGACAGCGACCAAGAATTTGAAGGATTTTTGGGTTCTTGGCAATGCAGTGCAGCACCATGTGAACTTCCTGATGTAATAGGAATAACTCCTACAGCCACTGACGCTCAAATCATCAGTGCGGTTTCAACACCTCAAACGACTGTAACAATTGATACGATTATTTGTGCACAAGGAGCTTATGGAACTTTTACAGCAACTGATAATTCTATGTTAGGCCTCTCCAAGGGCTTGATATTGACTTCAGGAGGTGCAATCAATGCAATAGGGCCCAACAATATTGGTTCAGCTACCATCTCCAATGGAGGATTAGGCGACAAGGACCTTGATCAAATTTCACTTGCAAGTGGCAATTTCTCTGCATCAAATGACGCATGCATAGTTGAATTGGATGTTTTTTCTGCAACTGATGAACTAGCCTTTGAATATATATTTGGGTCTGAAGAATATCCAGAATTTGTAGGAAGTAGCTTCAATGATATTTTTGCATTCTTGATATCAGGACCAGGCATAATAGGAGACCCGCTCCTAAACAATCAGAAAAATATCGCAGTTCTCCCTGATGGTTTAACTCCTACCCAGATCAATTCAGTCAACAATAACCTAAATTGGGAGTATTACAGAAACAACATAGGAGGTCAGTCAATTCAGTATGACGGACTTACATCTGACTTCAAGGGTGTTAAAAAGAGCTTGACAGCTAAATCTAAAGTAACTCCATGCAACACATACCATTTAAAATTGGCTATTGCGGATAGAGGCGACTTTTCATATGATTCTGGCGTATTTATTTCAGATCTAAAGGGTGGCTCAGTTGATTTGAATTTCGTTTCAAATTCAAATATTAACTACATGATAGAATCGTGTACAGGCACAGATGAGATTGCTTTGAATCTTTCGAACGTATTGGACAAAGCGGTCACTTATAACATTGTGATTGGTGGAACAGCAACCAAAAACATAGATTACACCACCAATATCCCAACTACAATAACTCTTCAACCTGGCGAAACCATCAAATCTTTTAATATTTCACCACTTATGGATGGATTGAATGAAGGAACCGAAACAATTACCATCTCACTAACCAACAACTTTGGTTGCGGTACGATAACATACACCACATTGTCCATAAACTTAGCCGATGAGCCATTTGCTGAAATTAATGCTGGTATTGATAGTATTTATTATTGTATTGGAGGAAAAATAAACCTTAATGTTACTGGCTGCCAAACCTATTTCTGGCAACCGATTTCAATAATGGATAATTTTGAAAGTCCGACACCAATTGCAACACCAACTGGAAATGGATATATCTTCGTTACTGGACAAGTTGGGACTTGTACTGCCAAAGATTCAGTCTATGCTGTAGAAATAGATCCTAAAATTGACATTATCGTTGATGGAAGTACGACCATTTGTGAAGGGAAAAGCTTGAAATTAACTGCTGTAAATAATACAAAAAATCAAGGTTTTTCATGGTTCCCGCCATTGGGACTTTCAAGTACCAAATTAACAAACATTACTGCCGCACCTTTGGTTACAACCAAGTATTATGCTCAGATTAATTTGTCAGGTTGTATTGTGAGAGATTCTGTAACCATACAAGTCGATCCTTTTGATTTTCCAGTGATTTTTAACGACACAGTAAAATTATGTGAAACCTATCCTGTACAATTAGCGCAGAGCTTATTCTTTGGAACAACTCAGTATCAATGGACTCCTGCACTTTATTTATCCGATCCCACATTCTCAGGCGCAATTGCTACACCCGAACAAGATATTTTATATACCCTAATTGCTACAAGTCAAAATGGTTTTTGTGCAGACACTGCTACCGTATTCGTTGACGTAATTGAAGCAGATGTAGATATCTTAAACGAAGGAATAGAAAAAGACACTTTTAAACTGTGCTTGGGAGATAGCTTATTGCTGAATACCTCCCAAAATCCAGAACTTGGATCTATTGATTGGTCTCCAAAGAATTCTACAATAGTAATAATTGGCAAAACTGCAATTGTTAAACCTACGCAATCAGGATGGTATGTTTCAAAATTAACCACCTCCCAATGTGTTGTTTATGACTCAGTATATGTGCAAGTAGATTCTTTACCTCTCAATATGACAATTTCCCCAATGGATACTACCGTCTGTCAGGGAAGTATAGTCGTGTTAAAAAGTACAACCTACGAGCAAGGTAATTTCCCAAATTTAATATTTAACTGGGAACCAACATTTGATGCAAGAACACCAGATTCGCTCTACAATATAGTCATAGAAGCCAATGCCAGTTATATCTATCAAAGAATTGCTGTATCAGGAGCTTGTGTGCAAATAGACACTTCTAACGTCACGGTGATACCTACTAACTTATTGACCGTAGTTCCGCAAAATCCACAAATATGCCCAGGAGGTTCCATTGAACTTACTGCAAGTGGCCCTGGTGCCGTAGAATATACTTGGGATCCTGCTACAGGACTCAATACTGCCAGTGGACCTGTTGTTATTGCGACGCTGAATGTATCTACCACTTTTACAGTATCCGCTGAAGTAGAGGGTTGTCCTGTACAAGGTTCAGTGACTGTTAATGTACCTGGATTGCCGAATATCAACTTTCCGAATGATAATATTTTGTGCCTCGGCGAAAGTATTGTGCTAAATTCCAACCCAGATCCGAATTGGATCTACAGCTGGGTGAGCACAGACCCTGCTTTTGGAACTTCCACTGATCCGACACCATCCGCATCTCCACTTACAGCAGCCACCTATTATGTGACCATTACAAATGCGCTTGGCTGTGTTGCTGGGTATGAATTTTTTGTAAATGTTGTTCCTGTGCCAACCCTTACGGTTACAGACGATATAACAATATGCGATGGAAATTCGGTGAGTTTATTTGCAGTCTCCAATAATACCGGACTGTACACATGGTCAACAGGATCCAACTCTGGTGAAATAACTGTTGCCCCAAATACAACTACAGAATATACCGTTTCTTTTGTTGACGGAAATGGCTGTGGAGCTAAAACTGATACGGTTAAAGTAACCGTAGTTCCAATACCACTTGTCACAATTATTGCAACACCTGATACATTAGATATTAGTCAGGGAAGTACAGTGACCCTACAAGCAGTACTAACCAATCCTTCGGTCAATGTGACATACCAATGGTTCTATCAAGGACAATCGATGAATCTGACAACGCCTTCAATCACTGTAAAACCGCTTGAATCGACAAGCGTTTATTTGGTAATCGCAACAGATCCCAATGGTTGTAAAAGTACTTTTGAAATAGTTTTCCAAGTGACCGCACCTGAATTTAAAATTCCGAATGTTTTCACTCCAAATGGTGATATGAAAAATGATGTATTCCTCACTTTTGTGAAAGGTGATAATTTGAACATCAAACAAGTTAAAGTCTTTGACAGATGGGGTAAAATAGCTTTTGAGGCAGACAGTAATTTACCTTGGGATGGCAATATTAATGGGACCCCTGCTCCATCAGATGTATATGTCTATTGGATTGTTATTCAAACACCAACGGGTGAACAAGTTTTGCGCGGTGACATTTCATTGATCAGATAGTTTAACCGCTACTTGAAAAGTTAAAAAATTTAATGATTAATTACGCAAATGGATCCGATAGAAATAACTTCTTCTATCGGATCTGTTTTATGATACTTGTATGCATTCCTAACATTAATTATGCTCAAATTTTTCAAGATAGTTTGAAAGGTAGGCAATTCACTATTTGGGGTCAAGCTGAATCAGATAAAATTGGCAGAAGCAGCTACAATCTGGATACAGTTTTGAATCAAATGGAAAGCTTAAGCTTAGCTCAAGCCCTAGAAATTCAAGGTATTGTACAAATAAGAAGCAATGGCGCTGGACTAATGGCAAGCCAATCCGTACATGGAACATCAGCCGTACAAAATCAAATCATATGGAATGGTATCCCTTTGACGAATGGGTTAATTGGCCAACTGGATTTAAGTTTGATACCCCTGTACTCAAATCAAAGTGTCAATCTCACAACTGGTGGCGGTTCAGATCTCTGGGGCTATGGAGCAATTGGCAGCACATTAACCATCAACGACAATGAACATGCAAACAGTCAATTAGAATCAATCTTCAGTTACAACAGCTTAAATACATTTCAAGGAAATATTCAGTTTCATTCAAAGGCAGGAAAAAATAAGTATTCCTTAAGTTTGGGTACCACACAAGGCAATAATTCATTCAGCATAATAAATTATACAAGCCCATTAAAAGAAGAAAGGAGTATTTCTACGCCAATCAATTCAAGACAAGCACAGCTTTCTTATAGCAGAGAAATTTCTCCAATTCTGAAATTCACCTCTAACCTACTTGTGTTAGGAGTAGTTCGCCAAATTCCAACTTCATTGATAGAAGCTGAAGGTTCTTCAGAACAAACCGATTTTCAGGTTCGTTGGAGCAATCAAGCCACATTTCCATTCATGTCGGGTCAGCTGAAGGCGACTTTAGGCGTAAGTTATGATGAAATTGGATTTAAGAATGCTGCCATCCAAAATATTGGCAAATTTGGTTTAGGTTTTGGGCAAATATCTTGGTTGCGAAAGTTTAAAAAATCCAATGTAGATATTCAAATTCAGCAACGAATGGAATATGGTCAAAATGGTAGTTTCCAAACAGATTCTGAGCCTGTTGCCACCAAAAGCCGTCAGCTTTCAGCCATCTTATTCAGGTATGATTTTCATTTTACTTCACTGTTGAGCAGCAGCTTTACCTCAAGACTAGAACATTGGAGAACACAAAAAACTATTCCTACAGGTACTCTTGGACTCCAATACGGTAAAACTTATAAGATTAAGGCATATTCAGGCTTCAATTATCGGTTCCCAAGCTTCAATGATTTGTTTTGGCAACCTGGTGGCAATCCAAATCTACGATCCGAACGGAGCTTCAACTCAGGTTTGGAAATATCCTTACCGTTTAAAATAGGAGCAGTTTCTAATGACGTCAGGATTGAGGGCTTCAACCATTATGTAAATGATTGGATTCAGTGGGTGCCGGAAACTCAATTTTTTAGTCCAAAAAACATTCAAAACGTCCATTCCTTTGGGGCTAATCTTCACATTACAAGTCAGCTTCCTATTGGTGGTAAATCGATCTTCATCCAACAAAATATTCAATATACAGACACAAAATCTGTCCGGTCCATTTTCAATAATGTTGGTCAACAATTACCCTACATTGCATATTGGACTTACTCCAATTTCATGAAATATGAATTTAAATCATACGGCATCGCAATCTGGTCACAGTTTATGGGCAACAGATATACGGACATTGAAAACAGTGTTTCATTGGATCCATTCTTTGTTTTTTCATGCCAAATCCAAAAACAAATAATTTTAAAAAAAGTACTTCTTACCCCTGGCATCAGGATCAACAATATCTTTGATACTTACTACGAGAATATAAGGTTTCGGCCAAGAGAACCACGTTTTATTAATTTTCAACTCAATCTAAAAATAATATGAAAAATCTAATTCTATTCATTGCACTTTGTTTACTTTTTGCTTGTAAAAAAGAAGATGAGCCTAGTAGTGGAAAGTACAATGATGGGATCTTTGTACTTAACGAAGGCAATTTTGGAACCGGTAATGGAAGCATAAGCTATTGGAACAGAGAAAATAAATCCTCAACTACAGATATCTTTTCAATTGAAAACGGTGGCGCACTGGTTGGCAATATCCTACAAAGTATGACTGTATCAGGTGATCGACGCTATTTGGTGGTCAATAACTCCAATAAAATTGTTGTAACTGATTTGAATTTTAAATTTATCAATGAAATAAAAGGATTTGAACTGCCGAGATATATAAAAATTATTGGCGATCAGGCCTTTGTAACCCAATGGGGTGCAGATGGTATAAGCGGTTCACTGAAAATTGTTGATCTCAGCAGTTCGACGATTACAAATACAATTGCTTTAGGAAAAGGTCCTGAAAATATCCTTTTACGAAACAGCAAATTGTATATTGGCAGCACTGGAGGTTATGATGTGGATAACAAAATGTGGATCATTAACCCTACAAGCTTAACAATCGAAAAAACATTGACGCTAAGTGACAATCCAAGCATTTTTGCAGAATTGGATGGCCATTTATACATATTGTGTAAAGGCTACTACAATTTTAACAATCCAGCCAACAGTACAGATGGTGCTCTGGTAAGATTGAAGGATGATGAAATTGACCAATCCTACCCGATAGGAGGACAAGCAGAGAGATTGGTAGCAGCTGACAATGCATTGTATTTAACCAATTATGGGTCTTTGAATAAGTTTACTGCTGCAGGTGGAATAAGCTCATTATCACTAAATAAATTGTTTTACGGTTTAGGTGTGGACACTAAAACTGGCAATATTGTAGGGCTTGATGCTAAAAACTATGCCTCGAGCGGACAAGCTTATATCATTGATGGAACATCTATTATTGATTCATTTACTACAGGAATAATTCCTACCGAGGTCTATACAGAATAAAAGTAAAATAGCAATGAACTAGTTTAGGTCAGCATCTTCATGATTCAATGAAGCATTTATTTCATCGGAAATATTGCGCAACTTATCTTTACAGAATTTAATCAGTTCATTGCTTTTTATAACTTTTTCACGCATTTGCTCCATGCTCACTTGTTCACTTTGCAAATCTGATAAAATCTTTTGCAATTCGGCATAGGCTGCGTCAAAGTTGAGGTTTTTACTTACTTTCATTTTTCGCTATCTTGGTTAAAACGCTGGTGATGACAAATTCATTCGTAAAACTGGTTAATTCATCCTTTACTCTAGGTATATTTTGTGCCGAAACCCGTCTTCCATTGATTTCAGTCCAGCTAAAGCCTCGTTTGAGTTGAGAATCTGGGGCTATTTGGGCAATCAATTCTTGAATTGAACTCAGTTTAGTGGACCATTTTTCAAGACCAACTTTCGAAATATATTTGATTTGACTACTTAATTGATTCAAAGCTTGAGCTGTATTTCGGATTCTGTTCTCAAGTACCCATCGCAAATTTTGTTGTATCACATCCATACTATTAACATGAAATTGAAGCAATTGGCTCACGGATGAAACGATTTTTTGGTATGTGAATAACACGGCTGCTTCAAATTCCATATTGCGCTGGATAATGAATTCCGAGACAGCTGTAGGCGTTTTGAGCGATCTACAAGCAGCCAAATCTGCCACAGACTCATCAATATCATGACCTATTCCTGTCAAAACAGGAATCTTAGACTTCGATATTTGAATGGCAATGTTGGGATGATCAAAATCTGCTAGATCAACTTTGCCTCCTCCCCCTCTGATGATGACTATTACATCAAAGTCTCCTCGAGAAGCTATTTCTTCCATCTGTGCACAAACTTCGGGAGCTGCACTTGCTCCTTGCATTGCCGAAGGAAATAAATTGCTTTTGAAGGCATACCCATAAGGATTGTCCTCAAGTTGTCGAACAAAATCTTGCAGGCCAGCTGCTGTTGGTGAAGAAATAATTGCAATCCGCTGAATAACATTAGGAATGGGAAGCATTTTGTTTTTCAACAAAATACCTTTGGCAGTCAAATCGCGGATGGTTTCTGCCCTTTGAAGTGCAAGTTTTCCAATTGTAAAACTGAGATCCATGTCCTCAATGATCAATTTTAAGCCATATCGCTCATTAAAATCGACCTTCACCTTGACCAAAATCTCGCGTCCAGGTTGCAAGGCACTTTCCTGTTCACCACCCAATTTTTTATAAATAGAATTTAGCTGGGTACGCCAAATTACCGCCGAAGCTTGAGCAATGATATCAGCATCTGGTGACGGTTTTTCAATCACTTCCAAGTAGGCATGTCCGCGAGACTCCCTGAAAGAAGCTATTTCACATGAAATCCAGATCGAGTCCTGAAAATTCAAAGCTACCACCCGCCGGATGTATTCATTGAGGTTATATAGACTTATAGAAGGATTATTGAACATGATAAAAATGGATGCGCGAAGTTAGTTGATATCGAGCCAGAATCGAAAAAAAGTGAACAAAGCTTTTCATATTTCAAGATAAAAAAAACCTGATATATCTCATAAAGCGTTCAAGATAGTATAAAAAGTAAATTAATTGTCAACCAACATTGAACACACAAACTGAAAGCAATAATCAGTTTATCCCATTAAATCTCAAAGCTTAAGCTTAACAAATCAATAGTTCCAAATACTCAAATTCGGGTTTCAACAAATTAGCTTTAGCTTTGCTAAATGGAACCAAGTGAAGCAGGTATACAAATCAACAAGTTCGTAAGTAACTCTGGCTATTGTTCACGAAGAGAGGCAGATAAGCTTATTGAACAAGAAAGAGTCAATATCAATAATGTGGTTGCATTATTGACAGACCGTGTGAAACCAGGAGACAAAGTAGCAGTAGATGGCGAATTTATTAAAACTGTTACCAAAGATCATGTGTATCTGGCTTTTAACAAACCAATAGGAGTAACTAGTACAACAGACTCAAGCGACAAACGAAATATTATCCATTATATCAAATACCCAAAGCGGATTTTCCCTATTGGCAGGTTGGATAAAGAAAGTGAAGGTCTGATACTGCTTACAGATGATGGTGATATAGTTAATAAGATATTGCGAGCTGGCAATCAGCATGAAAAAGAGTACATCGTAACAGTTGATAAAGCTATTACTCCAGATTTCATTGACAAAATGGGAGGGGGAGTGCCCATATTAGACACAGTAACACAATTGTGTAAAGTCAGACAGTTGGGCAGCAAAAAATTCAATGTCGTTTTGACCCAAGGGCTGAATAGGCAGATAAGACACATGTGCGACTATTTGAATTATAAAGTCGTAGCACTCAAACGAGTAAGAATCATGCATATCTTATTGGATGATATTCCGGTTGGCAAATGGCGAAAACTACTTCCTCATGAAATAAAGGAACTCAACGAAAAACTATTGACCTCTACAAAAACAGAGGATGGCTCGATCCGAAAAGCAAGTTTTAGAAAAAAAGCAGTTCATTCATTAAAGCCAAAATCTGAAGTAAGACAAGCAGATTCGACAGGTAAACCAAAATTTAAGTCAAAATCAGATCAGGTAAATAAAAGTTCAGCGCCAAAGTCAAAATTCAAACCGAAATCATCCAGCTCCGAAAAAGGACCTTCCTCAAAGTACTCAACTTCTAGGAAACCTGAAAAATCAGGAAGTAAGCCAAGCAAAGGTCCTTCAAGCCCAAGAAATGCAAAAAGCACCAGTGGCCCTAATAGTAAAACAAGAAATAGACCACCAAATAAAGAACGGACTAGATAGTTGGTGATACAATACTTTGTCAAGTTGTAACTTGAATTAGGAAATATCAATAATTCTTTGGATATTTACGAATTAAATTTTTCCATATTTACTGATTTGTATTATATATATTTTTTATATCTCTTTTAAGATAAGTTAACTTCAATAAATTAAACTGTATTTGTTTAGCTTCACAATGTCATGAATGAACCAAGTAAATTCATTTCGAATCTAAAATCCTTTCTAGAGGAAATAGGTGAATTATCGAGTTTTGCTGGAAGGTATTTCAGAGAGGTCTTCAAAAAACCATATGAAATGACTGAACTATTGCAACAATGCTATAGCATGGGAAACAAGTCCTTACTATTGGTTGGTGTAACTGGCTTTATTATAGGACTTGTATTTACCTTACAATCTCGGCCCACACTTGAAGAATTTGGAGCTGCCTCTTGGATTCCAGCAATGGTGGGCATATCCATTATTAGAGAAATTGGACCAATCATAACCGCTCTAATTTGTGCAGGTCGGATTGGCTCAGGAATTGGTGCAGAATTGGGATCAATGAGGGTGACAGAGCAAATTGATGCTATGGAGGTATCAGGTACCAATCCTTTTAACTATTTGGTCGTTACCAGGATAACAGCTACAACATTGATGCTCCCTATACTTGTTATCTTTGGAGATGCTATTGCATTATTTGGCTCTGCATTAATTGAAAATGTAAAGGCGAATGTTTCCTTTGAATTATATTTCAATAAAGTTCTACTATCGCTTGAATTCAGGGATATAATCCCCGCCACAATTAAAACCTTCTTTTTTGGATTTGCAATTGGACTTGTAGGATGTTTCAAGGGTTATTATTGCCAAAAAGGAACTGCTGGCGTTGGCTTGGCGGCAAATTCTGCAGTAGTCTACACTTCATTGTTGCTTTTTGTAATAGATTTTATGGCAGTATTTGTTACGAATATATTTTATGATTTGTAGTTCGATTAAAATATGAGTCATCAAAAAACCAAATTGGTTATAAAAATCAGGGATCTATATAAAAGTTATGGGGAGAACCATGTACTTAATGGATTCAACCTTGACCTGTTTGAGGGAGAGAATTTGGTTGTTATGGGCAAATCTGGATCTGGAAAATCTGTAATGATAAAATGTTTGATCGGTTTAGAAACTACAGATAGTGGAATAATCGAAGTGATGGATAAAAATACCAATGAGTTAGATGCTAATGAATTGGATGAAATGAGAACAGAGGTAGGATTCTTATTTCAAGGAAGTGCGCTTTATGATTCAATGTCCGTTCGTGAAAATCTTGAATTCCCGTTAAGAAGGCATGTTAAAAAATTCGGAAACATCAAAGATCCATCTGAATTGATCCTAAACGCCTTGGCAAATGTAGGACTTGAAAACGCAATAGATTTGATGCCAAATGAGTTGTCAGGAGGTATGAAAAGAAGAATTGCATTAGCAAGAACTTTAATCCTACAGCCTTCAATCATCCTGTATGATGAACCAACAACAGGATTGGATCCCATCACCTCTAAAGAAATTATTCTACTCATGAAGTCCATTCAGAAAAAATACAAGACTTCATCAATTATCATTACACATGATGTAGACTGTGCAAGGGTCGTGTCCAATCGGATGATTCTTTTGATTGATGGAATAAATTACTGTGAAGGAACTTTTGAAGAATTGTCTATATCACCAGACCCTAAAATTCAAGCATTTTTCAAATAAATCGAAAATGGAAAAAAAGAAATCAAATACTATCAAATTAGGATTATTCGTCATCATAGGTACGTTAATTTTTACTGTAGGAATTTATTTCATTGGAAAGCAAAAAAACTTATTCAACAGCACAGTATCGATAAAAGCTACCTTCGATGACGTCAATGGGCTACAAAAAGGAAACAATGTTAGATTTTCAGGTATCAATGTAGGCACAGTCCGAGCCATTAACATGATCAATGATTCGAGTATTCAAGTTGATATGGTGATTGAGGCAGAAATACTTCAACACATCAAAAAAAATGCAACTGCCACAATTGGATCTGATGGATTGGTTGGAAATGTAATTGTCAATATTTTACCTTCAGAAGGTACAGCACCATCCATGCAAGAAGGAGATGCTCTGCAAACCAATAAAAAAATTAAAACAGAAGACTTGTTAAAAACTTTGAGTCAAACAAACGAGAATGCTGCAATTCTGACTGCCAATCTTTTGCTAATTACCGATAAAATAATCAAAGGCAATGGCACCATTGGCGTGTTGCTAAACGATGAAAGAATGGGTAAAAATATTCAGGCATCTTTGAAATACTTAGAAGAAACAACGCATTCAGCGACAGAATCCATGGCAAAATTGAGTAAACTGATCAGCTCTTTGGATAATAAGAAGAATTTTATCGGCCTCATGAATGATACGCTTTTAGTTGCTGAAGTAAAGCAAATTGTTCATAACCTAGAAAGCACAAGCGAGAATCTCAAAAAAACTGTTGACAACATCAATCAAACTGTAGTGAATGCCAAGGATGGTAAAGGCGCACTTAATTATTTGTCCAATGACCCGAGTTTGGTGAAAAAAATTAATTCCATCTTAAGCAATGCCAATCAATCAACTTTGTTGTTGAATCAAAATCTTGAAGCATTAAAACACAATGTGTTTTTTAGAGGCTATTTTAGAAAACAAGAAAAGCTAAAAGCTGATCCACCTAAGTAAGTGTTCCAAATTTAGAAACAAGAAGAGTTATGATTTTGATAATTTAGGCTGGACCAACAGCTTATACATTCCCTGCATTACAAGCGCATGAGGCATTGTTAATGCAGAAATGGCAATTAAAAAGAGCATGAAATTTGAAATCTTTTCATGAAAAAAGTAATTAAAGAGTAACAACAGCCCAATTCCTGCAAAACTCAATACTGAAAAAGGAATAAAAGAAATACAGAAAGCTTTAAAACTAACTTGCTTCGTCGGGTTATGATTTAAATGTTTGTATTCAGTTATTATTACTCTCAATGCGTGCCAAATGCCAAAGTAAATTCCAAATGACAGATAGACAGAAGTTGTTCTAATCAAGGTGTAAAGGATTATTAAAACAATAAGCTCTTGAAGGAACATATACCACTTTAATTCATTGTCTAAGGCTGTATAAAACAACAGTATTAAAACAGAAAACCCACTTGAATAACTCAGGTGTTTTATTGTAAAATAAAGGAAGGAATCAAAATTAAGGTTCCAGTCAAAAAGAGTCAAAATAATCGGTTGCAAGGCTTCCCAATTATAAAACCATAGGTTACTTAAAATAAAGATACCCCATACCAAATATAGCGTCCACTTCTGAAAATTCTTCTCAGGAAGTTTTATGTAGTAGAGTTGTGACTGTCCAAAGTGATATGCAGAAATCAACAGAAAAATCCAAAACATAAGGGCAGGAATCAGCAGCCAGAAACCAATGGTGGTAATTAAAATTAAAATATAGGGAACGTAAAAGGAAAGTCCAGATTTGGAGATATTATTGGACTCAGCTTTTGAGTGTTGGTATATTATGTGGTCAATTGCACCATGAGGAATACCAAACAAAATGAGGCTAGCTAAAAAAATCACCTTATCAAAACCAAGGGGTAATTGAGAGCCCAATAAAATAGGTACAATAATTAAAAGTGTGGCTATACCGAATACCTTGTTTTGACTTGAATTGCCCATAAAAATAAAAATAGGCCTGATTCAAAAGAACCAGGCCCAATATTTAATTAAGCAGCAGCATATTTCTTATCAGAAATTGCAATGCTGTATACAACTAGTCCAAAACCAATTTTATTTATTGCATCAGCTATATTGTAAAATAAGTTGATGTCAGTTGGTTGTAGTACCCCACTCAACCAACCACCTGGCATTGCCATGTAACCAATTGGGTAAATTGCCCATCCTACCAATACAAACCAAGCTAATGCTTGAATACCTTGCTTAACAGCTGGATTGTTAGAAGCGTCCGCCAACTGTCTTGCTTCACCTAGCCAAGCAGAATATAGGATGTAAACATACCCAAGTGTTGAAATAACACCCCACATGACAGAGTGACTTGTAGAACCATCAGTAAATGCTTCACCTATGTAACCAGCTACTAGCATCACTACAGATGCCAAAATTAACTTCCACATGAATGAACTTTTAGCACCAGCTGGTTTCAACAACAGGTAAAACTCTAAACACATCAAAGGAACAGTAAGTGTCCAGTCAATGTAACGAAGCGCTGTAGGAGTTTCTTGAGTTGCAGTGTAATAGTCGCGCATGTAGTAATAATGCACAGCAGCAATACCAGTAATTAGTCCAGAAACCAAAAGTGAAGTTTTCCACTTGTCGTCTACTTGACTTCTTTCAAAAAAGAAAAATACAGAAGCGGCTAACATAGCCATGTAACCAGTAAAAAATGTAAACGCTACAGGATCATCTACTGGAATTTTCACGATGTCTAGAAAAAAGAGATTCATAAGTTAATTGGTTTAGTTTAAAGGTTAACAATGTGTTAAGACAATGGTTCACAAAGATGGTATTTATTTTTAGAAATAGACTGCCAGCAACTATTATTTTGCAAAATAAAACTTTGTTCATTTTTCTTAAAATTAAGCAACATCTCATTCCGTATTATATTCTGTTTATATGTTTATATTTTTAATATTTATCTTCTATTATTAATATTATAAAATTTATTTAATTTACTAAAATGCATAAAAAGTATAATCACTTGTTTTTAACTTATCAACATTAGTCTTAAATAAAAATGTTTATTTTAGTGCTTTTGACCAAATTCCATGGTATTTTATGTCGATCACTAATGCCCAAAACTCCAATAATTCCGATAAAATAGAAACTTTTAAGCTTTGCAACTTAGAATATCCTAACTCCATAATTCACGCTTGTCTTGCTGAATTTAAGCAACACCTTGGTCGCTTTATTGACCAAAAGCATGTTTTATTGCACAATAAAAAAACTTAATTGGTCACGCATTTTCCTCTAAAAGAGATATTGAAATGTGGTTAGCTCTAGTTATTGAAAATCGAATCATAGGCTTGGATATAATAGTACCCTACTCAAAAAACGAAAAGAAGAAAGACCAAATCTGGTTGGTTGGGTGATTGATCACAACAATGATTTTAGAAGTGATGGCAACACCTACATTTCGCCACTTGATTTATACTTAAAAAATGGGTTTTATATTTTTCCTGATTGCCTATTTGAAACCGAAAAAATATCGATAGCAAAGAATGAACGGAATAGCGTTTTACGTATGTTATTCAGAATAGGAATATGGCAAAATGTAATGAAATTCACCTAAAATTAATATCAGATCTAAAATTTCATGAAGTAGCTTTACCTGATTGAAATACATCTCAATCATTTATACAACATGAAAAAAAGAGGAAACACTCAAAAAAGGTTACTTTTAATTTTTGCGATTATTTTATTTAGCAATCTGCTTTTTGCACAAAAACAAGTGCATAAAATTGCGTTCGGCTCTTGCAGTTCGCAGGATCGTCCCCTTCCAATATTTGATCTGGTAGTCAAACATGATCCTGACCTATTCATTTTTCTGGGAGACAATATCTATGGAGATACTCAAAATATGGATACACTAAAAGCCAAATATGCCAGACTTGCCTCCAAATCAAGTTTCGAAAACCTAAATTCACATGTTGAAATAATTGCTACTTGGGATGATCACGATTTTGGCTGGAACGATATTGGACGCCACTACCCTTTCAAAAAGGAATCCAAAGAAATTTTTCTGCAATTCTTCAACGAAGCCCAAAATTCTGAACGATGGAATCACGAAGGAATTTACACTTCCTATAATTACAAATCCGGCAAGAAAACCGTCCAAATAATACTACTCGACAATCGAACCTTCAGAGATAACTTAAAACCTTATCAAGGTGAATTCAGTAAAGATAAACGGTATTTTTACGAATTGGATTATGCCCCTTACCAGCATAGCGATTCTACTTTTTTGGGTGATATTCAATGGAATTGGCTGGAAGCAGAACTGATGAAACCTGCTGATATCAGAATTATAGGAAGCGGTTCTCAATTTGGGATTGAATATAACGGCTATGAATCTTGGGCTAATTTTCCAAACGAGCAAAAAAAGTTTCTCAATCTGATAAAAAAAACGAGAGCTGAGGGCTTGTTTTTTATTTCAGGTGATGTCCATTATGCCGAAATTTCTAAACTTACCGAAAAAGATCTTTATCCCATTTATGATGTGACTTCCAGTGGATTGTCCTCAACATGGCATTTTGCGACACCCAATAAGAATAGAATAGAAGGCCCCGTAATGGAAAATCATTTTGCCATGATTACTATTGGTAAAAAAAATAAAAACCCCAAAATAAAATTTGAAATCTGGGACATCCTCGACAACCAAAGAGTAGAATATACCATCAAACTCCAAGAAATCAAGTTTAAGTAATTTACATTAAAAATTGGTCAAAAAAGTAGCTTGCAAGAAGTATTGTGTAATTTTGAACAATAAAAATAATCAATGGATAAAATTGTTCTGTTTAATGAAAAACAAAGTTTCAATCAAAAATGGATTACTCTATTCTTCATTGCAATTAATGGTGTTTTTGTGTTTGCCTTCGTAAAACAATGCATACTAGGAATTCAGCTTGGCGACAAACCTATAAGTAACCAATCAGTTATTATTCCGGCACTCCTATTTGGCATATTTACTTTTCTATTTTATCAAATCAACCTCATGACCACAATAACTGAGGAGGGTATTTATTTCAGATTTCGGCCATTTCATTTCAAGTACAAGTTTTATTCTTGGGATAAAATTGCTAAAGCTTACGTCCGAAAATACAATCCATTGACTGATTTTGGTGGTTGGGGAATTAGATTTGGTGCTGATAATATGGCTTATAATATCTCAGGCAATATTGGCTTACAAATAGAATTCAGAGACAAATCAAAAGTATTAATTGGAACAAAAAAAGGGCATGAAATCGAAACAATACTTGCCAAGCTTCCTGCAAAAGGGATTCCACCAAATTGATTAATGATCCTAACTTATTTATTCCAATTCAACCGATTACCAAGCTTAGATTGTAATCAACTCTAATAAAATATTAACTTTGCAATATGTCGTTTGATCATAACATTTTAGCGGATTGTAACCATTGTAGCAAGCGTTTTACCAACATATTCTGTCAGGCAAAATTTGATTCCATGCAAGAAATCAATACTGAAAAAGTATGTACAGTTTACAGAAAAGGAGAAAATATTTTTAAGGAAGGAACACGACCACATGGAGTATTTTGTGTGAATTATGGAAAAATAAAACTTTCACATTTGGGAGCTGATGGCAAGGAACAGATTACCAGATTGGTAAAAGCTGGAGACCCATTGGGCTATCGAGCTTTGTTAGGCGGCGACAAATATAGTTCAACTGCCATTGCAATTGAAGACAGCGGAGTGTGCTTTATTCCCAAAGAACTTTTCATGGGAATATTACAAAAAGATAGTTCTCTAGCGCTTGAAATGTTGAAACTGCTTTCGGACAATCTCAAAAAAGCCGAGCAACAAATAACCAACCTGGCTCAAAAACCAGTTCGAGAAAGACTGTCTGAAGCAATTCTTTTTATCAAAGAAACTTATGGTTTTGAAGAAGACGGTCAAACCATAGATGCTGCCTTTAGCCGAGAAGATATTTCCAACATCGTCGGCACTGCTACCGAAACAGTAATTCGATTGCTTTCTGAGTTGAATAAAGAAAAAGTTATTCAATTGGTCGGAAAAAAGATACTCATTCTTGACCTGAATAAGCTGGTAAAAATAGCAAACCTTTACGATTAAGATTAAGAACATGATAAATGTCATGTTTAGGTATTGATTTAATCATTGTCTCAATCAATGTTTTCTTAGAATTTTGCATTTATAAAAATGGACAATTCTATGGTAAACTATTCCGATATACACCTCTCAGATTTAAAAAATCTATCCCTTAAGTCATTCACGGAGGTACTTATCAATGATTTCTACCCTTTTTTGTTTTCAGAACTTAACAACGCTGAGAAAAGCACAAGCTATCTGAAATCGGAATTTGATATAGGCATTATTGAATCCATTAACCAAAAAATATACAACGACTTTGATGAAATGTTTAGAAAGGAAAAATTGGTGCTTTTCCCGTTTATACTAAAATTAGAGAGCGAGAATAAAAAATCTGAAACCTGCTCTCCTTTCAAGAACACAAAAGCACATTTCACCTCAATCATCAAAAATATCGAGGATGCGCTAAAATTATGCAATGAAATAAAAAAGCGCGAAAACAAAGCAATAGCCATTTTTGCACTTTTAGAAACCTACGAACACTTTAAAGGCACTATGATTGAACTTCAAAATATCAAAGACAGAAATTTCTATCTTCAATTTAAGAGTTGCAGTGGCTGTCAAAAGATCTAAACTCAACAAATGAAGGTTCAATACAAGGTTTCATGTTACCATTGCGGCGAAGATTGTATTGATGAAACAATACAATTTCACAACAAATCCTTTTGTTGTGTTGGATGCAAGAGTGTTTATTCCATACTGAACCAACACCAATTAGATGGATACTATTGTCTGAATGAAAATCCTGGAAACTCGTTTGCTCCTATAAATGAGGCAAAATTTCAATTTCTTGATGACCCCACTGTTGCTGATAAAATCATAAGCTTCAAAAACGAAAAGCAAACTCAAGTTCAACTTTATTTACCACATATACACTGCAGTTCATGCCTTTGGCTTCTGGAGAATCTTCATAAATTAAATGAGGGAATCATCTCATCCCAAGTAAATTTTGGTGAGAAAAAAGTGAGTATTTCATTCTATCATCAACTATTATCGATAAGAAAATTGGCGGAATTACTGGCATCGATCGGATATGAACCATACATAACATTGCAAGATTATGATAAAAAATCGGCGGCACCAAAATCTAGAAAAACAGCCATAAAACTTGGCTTAGCAGGGTTTTGCTTTGCGAATATCATGTTGATAAGTTTTCCTGAATATCTTGGTTTGGAATACCAGGATAATGCCTTGTTATTGACGATATTGAGATATACCAATCTGTTTTTGTCACTCCCTATTGTCATTTATGGTGCACAAGAATTTTATCAGAATGCCTGGTCAAGTTTAAAGCATAGATTCTTGAATATTGACGCGCCTATTGCATTGGCAATTAGTATTACTTTTATCCGCAGTGTTTACGAAATTGTATCGAATACTGGTGCTGGTTATCTGGACAGCATGAGTGGAATCGTGTTTTTCATGCTAATAGGTAGATCCTTGCAGCATAAAACTCATACCAACTTAAAATTCAACAGAGACTTTCAATCATTCTTTCCAATCTCAGTTACAGTCATAAAAGATCACGCTGAAATTGTCACACGAGTTCAAGACATAAAAGAAGAAGATCTCCTTGAACTTCACCATCAGGAAATAATCCCAATCGATTGTATGCTCAGCTCAAGAGCGGCTGAAATAGACTACAGTTTTGTTACCGGTGAAAATGAAATCGTAAAACTCAAAACTGGCGAATTGATATACGCTGGTGGCAAGATCATGAACACTGCTGTTGAAGTAATTGCAGTAAAAGAATTCTCACAAAACAGCTTTACAGAGCTTTGGAATAACCAAATCTTCAAAAAATCAAGCAATAAACATGCAGACTTCATAGATACAATCAGCAAATACTTTGCCCTTGTTTTGCTTTGCATTGCTTTTTCGGCGTTCATTTACTGGCAATATGTCAATCCTGAAAATGCCTGGAACGCCATGACAGCGGTACTCATTGTAGCTTGCCCCTGTACTTTGCTTTTGGCCTCGACCTACACATTTGGTTTTATCATTGAGTTGTTCGCAGAGGAAGGTCTTTTTGTTAAAAATCCATCCACTCTGATTAACATCAACAAAATCAATCACATCGTTTTTGATAAAACGGGTACACTTTCAGATGCCAATCAACAAAACATTAAATTACAAAGCCAAAACTGCGGCCAGTACGATATTGACCTTGTAATTTCAGCTCTCAAGCAATCTACGCATCCTTTGAGCAAAGTAATTGCAAACAATTATCCTGGTGCTGAAAAATTTGAGATTGCAAACATCAAAGAAACAGAAGGTCAGGGCTTAGAAGCTTGGTATTGTGATGCTTACATAAAAATTGGGAAGGCAGAATTCATAGGTATTGATGAAATTAATCATGCACTAGGCTCATGTATTTATTTTTCAATTGACAACTCAAAAACTGGATATTTTGAGGTTTCCCATATCATCAAAAACGGTATTGAAGGTTTAATAAACAAGTTAAAACCCTTTAAATTAAGTTTATTAAGCGGCGATAATGTCACTTCCGCCACACAAATGAAGTCCTTATTCCCTCAAGGCTCTGAAATCCTATTTCAACAAACTCCTCAACAAAAACTTGATCACATAAAACATTTACAAGCAGGGCATCAAGTTGTAATGATGGTTGGTGATGGCATCAATGATGCTGGAGCTCTCAAGCAAAGTGATGTTGGAATCTCTATCGTTAACAACAGCTTTTCCTTTTCTCCCGCCTCTGACGCAATACTGAATGCCAGCCAGGTTTCTAATTTGTATCGATTTATTGGAGCCACTAAGGATGTTAAAAATCTTATTATAGGTACATTTATCTATTCCCTCATATACAATACCATCGGCATTTCGATAGCTGTAAGCGCGAATATGAAACCAGTTTTAGCAGCAATTTTAATGCCTGCTTCATCTATTAGTGTAATTCTAATTGCATTTGTAGGTACAAAGTGGATTCATAAAAAACACTTCGGCACCTCGATTTAGCATATTTGGACACAATCTTTAGCTTCTGACTGCAAAGTTTATGGCAAACTAACAAAAAAGCTTAAGTAACGTGCAATATTCTTTTATGCGAGAAGCCCAATCAAACTTAACATGACAAAAATCATATTTTGGTTTGACTAAATCCATTTTATTCGATAGACCCACCCTTTAATTTTGTACGGTATAAAAACAAAAACATTTGCTTTATGAATACCATTATTTTTTTGCTTTTTGTTAGTCTCATTGTAGGAATAAGCTTTTTGCTGGCTTTTTTTTGGAGTGTGAAAAACGGACAATTTGATGATGACTATTCTCCGGCTCATCGTATTTTTTTTGACGACACTATTAACAAAACCAAAAGCAAGAACTAACTACAATGCAACTAGAATCATTCTTTTATGACAACAAAATTGTTAAGCAATTTGGAATTGCAACCTTATTTTGGGGAATCATTGGCATGTTGGTGGGTATAATAATTGCCTTTCAACTTGCATATCCTGCTCTAAATTTTGGAATTCCCTACACTACATTTGGCAGATTGAGGCCACTGCATACCAATGCCGTAATATTTGCATTTGTAGGAAATTCAATTTTTGGTGGCTCATATTACATCTTTCAAAGAGTTTTAAAAACTCGATTGTTCAGTGATACCTTGAGTAAAATCCACTTTTGGGGCTGGCAGTCAATAATTGTTTTAGGGGCAATCTCCTTGGTGTTAGGATACACTACTGGTAAAGAATATGCAGAGTTGGAATGGCCGCTTGATATTTTGATCACACTTATTTGGGTGGTTTACGGTGTTAATATGTTTGGAACTTTAATTAAAAGAAGAGAACGACATCTCTATGTGGCAATTTGGTTTTTTATAGGATCTTGGGTCACAGTTGCATTGTTACATATAGTCAACTCTTTTGAATTACCAATTTCATTGACTAAGAGCTATAGTTTATATGCTGGAGTGCAGGATGCCCTTGTTCAATGGTGGTACGGTCACAATGCGGTTGCATTTTTCCTTACAACCCCTTTCCTTGGGTTGATGTACTATTTTGTGCCAAAAGCAGCAAATCGTCCAGTTTATTCTTACCGTTGGAGTATCATACACTTTTGGGCTTTGATATTTATCTACATTTGGGCAGGGCCTCACCACCTTTTGTACACAGCACTTCCGGAATGGGCACAAGCATTGGGTACCATCTTCAGTATTATGTTGATTTTACCTAGTTGGGGCGGTATGTTGAATGGACTCTTCACCCTTCGAGGTGCTTGGGACAAAGTTCGTGAAGACCCTATTCTTAAAATGTTTGTTGTGGCTTTGACATCCTATGGTATGGCTACTTTTGAAGGGCCACTTCTTTCATTAAAATCAGTTAATGCTATTAGTCACTATACTGACTGGACAATTGCGCACGTTCACGTAGGGGCACTTGGATGGAATGGTTTTCTAATTTTTGGAATACTTTACTACCTTATACCTAAAATGTGGGGAACCACACTGTACAGCAGAAATTTGGCAAACCAACATTTTCTGTTGGGTACAGTTGGGATACTTTTGTATGCTATTCCAATGTATTGGGCTGGTTTCACGCAAAGTATCATGTGGAAACAGTTTACAGAAAGCGGTCAGCTGCAATTCCAATTTATGGAAACATTGACCCACATTGCACCAATGTATATACTTAGAGGAATTGGTGGTTTATTATATTGGACCGGAGCTATCATGGCTTGTTACAATATCTACAAAACCATGCAACAGGGTACTTTCATTGCAAATGAAGCTGCTGAGGCCCTACCACTTTCGGAACAACCAATGCCCAATGGCAAACTACACTGGCACACTGCCATTGAAAGAAGACCTTTGACTATGTTGCTTTTTGCTTTTATTGCAGTTTCTATTGGTGGCGCTGTTGAATTGATCCCTACTTTCATGATCAATGAAAATGTTCCCACCATCTCTTCAGTAAAACCATACACACCTTTGGAACTTCAAGGAAGAGATATTTACCTCAAAGAAGGATGCTACAATTGTCACTCGCAAATGGTAAGGCCGTTCAGGGACGAAGAAGCACGTTATGGCGAATATTCCAAAGCCGGTGAATTTGTTTACGATCACCCCTTCCAATGGGGAAGTAAACGAACAGGACCAGATTTGCATAGAGTTGGTGGCAAGTATCCTAACAACTGGCATTACAACCATATGAGAAATCCTACAGACATGACTCCTGGTAGTTTGATGCCTCCCTATCCTTGGTTGCTTGAAGTTGACTTGGATGTAAGCACTACCGAAGCCAAAATCAATGCCATGCGAAAATTAGGTGTACCATATCCTGAAGGTTATGAAAAAATAGCGATTTATGATCTTTACAAGCAAGCAGATGCTATTGCTGCTGATCTAAAAATTGAAAAGATCAAAACCGACAGGAATAAAGAAATAATCGCTTTGATTGCTTACTTGCAGAGATTGGGAACCGACATTAAGAAGAAATAAATTCACAAATCAACATCATGAAATTCAAAAACTATTTGGAACAAATAGACGGCGTAAGTATCTATCCAATAATCTCACTTTTGCTTTTTTCTGCAATTTTTATTGGTGTAATCATTTATGTATTTACGGCTGATAAAAAAAGTATGGACCAGAAAGCCAATATTCCTATAAATTAAGCCACAATAATTATGAAAAATCATCATAAATCACTGATCAAATTCAGCACCATAGCAATTATACTGACACTCTCAAGTGTCTCAGTTTATGCGGCTGAAGCAACATCCCAAACCACAACAAAAGCTCTATTCCAAACTGAGGATTTGCTGCGCTATGTACTTCTTGCAGTCACAGCTTTGTTCGTTTTTATCATTTTTGCATTGAACAATATGCTAAAACTTGCAATGAAAGCCTACCGAAATAAAATTATAACCGAGAGAAACAGCGGCCTTAAGTCAATCGTGTTGATCCTGGGTAGCAGCTTGATTTCTACTGCATTGTCAGCCCAAGCTGCTGTTGTACCGGCTGCGGTAGCGGTTGGGGAATCTACTGTTTTTGACAATTGGGGCAACAACCTTTTAATGGGTGGTATTTTTATTTTATTCATTGTAATCCTGGTTTTAATTAAAACCATTGTGACCATTTCTGGTCTCGACGAAAGTGCAAAATCATTGGAAGTGGAGCCTGTAAGAGTCGTAGAGAAATCTTTTTTCCAGAAAATCAATGATACTGTACCTATCGAAGAAGAGGCAAGTATTGACCTTATGCATGATTACGATGGAATAACTGAACTAGATAATAAAGTTCCCTCATGGTGGAGTTGGACATTCGCTGCAAGTATCCTATTTGGAGTGATATATTTGCTAAGAATGTTTGTATTGGAATCCATGCCGTCCCAATATGTTGAACTTGAAAGGGCCAATGAGGCAGCTTCAATAGCCAAAATCGAGTATTTGAAAACCCAAGCCAATAATGTTGATGAAACAAATGTGGTGATGCTAGGAGCAACAGACATAGCACAAGGCGCATCTCTCTATGCTGCCAACTGTGTGGCATGCCACGGAAACATCGGACAAGGTGGTGTTGGGCCAAATCTTGCCGATGACTATTGGATTCATAAAGGAGGAATCAAAGACATCTTCTACTCATTAAAATATGGCTGGCAAGAAAAAGGAATGAAAGCATGGAAAGATGACTTCTCCCCTTCTCAAATAGCCCAATTATCCAGTTTTGTAAAAACTTTGCACGGAACCAATCCACCTGGAGGTAAAGCAAAACAAGGAGAACTTTATAATGATGAAGAAGAAAACAATAAAATAGAAGCCAAGGTTCCAACAGCTACCACTGATTCAGTTCAGGTAAAATAAAAATATTGAGCTACTCAAGTAGAAACACCGATCCGGATTTTAGAGATAAAATCTCTACCGTAGATACTGCAGGGAAAAGAAAATGGATGTATGTTTTTCAACCTAAAGGAAAGCTATATAACTTAAGGACGCTCTCTAGTATTTTTTATTTGTTGCTACTCTTTGGATTGCCATTTGTAAAATGGAATGGCAATCCAATGTTTTTATTCAACATCACCCATTCAAAATTTATCTTTTTTGGACAGGTTTTTTTGCCACAAGATTTCATTCTATTTGGAATTGGAATGCTGGTATTTTTGCTATTTATCATTGTTTTTACTTTGATCTTTGGAAGGGTTTTTTGCGGATGGGCATGCCCACAAACTATTTTTTTGGAACTTGTATTTAGGAGAATTGAATACTGGATTGAAGGACCTGCTCATAAACAAGAAATTGCAGATGGTAAGGAATGGACCAAAGAGATGTACATCCGCAAAGGGATTAAGCATATTATTTTCTTCAGCATTTCATTTATGATCGCCAATGCTTTTTTATCCTATATTATTGGTGTTGACGCATTGTTTAAAATAATGTTGGAGCCAATCAGTCAACATGTGACTGGCTTTGTAATGATTATAGTCTTTACTATTCTATTCTATGCTGTTTTTGCTTTTGTTCGTGAAATTACCTGCATTGTCATTTGCCCCTACGGCAGACTCCAAGGTGTGCTATTGGATAAAAACTCCATCGTGGTTATCTATGACTACATCCGCGGTGAACCAAGATCCAAAAAAAGAAAAACAGAAGAAAAGATTGGTGATTGTATCGAATGTGGCATGTGTGTCAACGTTTGTCCAACTGGGATTGACATACGCAACGGCACCCAACTGGAATGCGTCAATTGCACTGCATGTGTTGATGCATGTAATATGATGATGACCAATGTTAACTTGCAACCCGATCTAATAAAATTTGCAAGTGAAAATGATGTAGCATCTGGAATAAAACCTCGTTTGACAACACGGATAATAGGTTACAGTGCAGTTTTGTTGATTCTACTTGGAGCTTTAGTAGGATTGCTCATCACACGAAGCAAATTTGATGCAACGGTATTGCGAATCCCAGGTCAAATCTTGCAAGAAAACGTAGACAATACCATCAGCAATTTGTATAAAATAAAAGTAGTGAGCAAAAGTGGGTACACAGAGCCCTACCATCTTGAAATGGACAAAAGCTTTGCCAAAATTGAGTACGTCGGGAAAAATTTGGACTCCTTATATTCTGGAATAGAAAGCGAGGAAACCTTCTTTATTAAAGTTCCAAAGGATCATATTAAAGAAAGGAAAGAAGAATTAAAAATTTTGGTCAAGTCAGGTAACGAGGTCATTCAAACAAAAAAAATAACGTTCATCGGAGAATACTAATTTTATGAAAAATCTATTTCACGCTGGTAATGTAATCCTATTTGGTTTTGGTGGCATGATTGTTTTTATGAGCTACTTGGTTTACCAATGTATTTTGAACCCATCAGTAATGGTAGGTGATAATTACTACCAAAAAGAACTAAAGTACCAAGAAGTCATTGATGCCAAAAACAATACAATCCCGTTTTCTGACTCTTTGATTCTCACCAAACAGAATTCTAGTATCATCATTCAGATACCCTTTTCTATCAATCATGCAATGACAAAGGCATCATTGTTGGCTTACAATCAAGCAGATGATAAAAAAGACAAATCCATTGATTTGGCACAAAACGCATCTGGGATCTACACCATAGATACCAAATCCTGGGGAAATGGCAATTACGCGTTAAAACTTTCTGTTCAATCCGGCAACAGAGACTATTATATGGAGTTTAAATATTGAACATGAGCGTGGCTATAGGATCTGCCTTTTTGCTTGGAATTTTTGGAAGTCTTCATTGCTTAGGCATGTGTGGCCCCTTGGTTATGAGTTTGCCTTTTCAAAACCTTGGAACCAACAAAACTTGGTTTGCTAATCTCAGCTATCATCTAGGAAAAACAAGCACTTATGCATTGATGGGAACGGTTGCGGGCGTAATTGGGGAAGGATTTGTTTTATTAAAATGGCAACAAAGTTTATCAATTGGGGCAGGCATAATTCTGCTGCTCATTACGATTGTACCAATTGTCAAGCAGAAATTACAGTTTCAACTTCCTTTACAAAGTCAATTTGCCAAACTTTATGCCAAACTTGCTCAAAATCCGAAGCTTTGTTACTTTTTTGGGTTTGGTTTTTTGAATGGATTATTGCCGTGCGGATTAGTTTATGCCGCCTTGGCTGCTGCAACTGTTTCGGGCACAGCTTTTGATGGACTAATTTTTATGACGTTCTTTGGCTTGGGTACGATGCCGGCCTTAACCGCTATTGGAGTTTTTAAGAATAAATTGCCTGTTAGCTGGCGGAAACAAATGTTTAGAAGTTCATATTATTTATCGCTTGTAGTAGGAATATTACTTATCCTGCGCGGGCTTAATTTAGGAATCCCTTATGTGAGTCCATCATTTGATGCCAATACCCATGAAGTAACCTGTGCCCACCCAGGCAGTTGAGTTAAACCCAAAATCCCCAATAATGGATTTTTCCTCTGAGCAAAGCTCCATCAGTCGACGAAAATCTTTGATTTTTCGACTTTAAAGCCCTGATATTTAAAAAATCGTCAGGGGGGTTAAATCCCCTACGAGTCTAATACGATTGTAGGAGTCGTCAGACCCGACAAATTTTTGGAATAACCAAAAATATCGTCGATTCAACGCTAACGTTGAATTTGGGTTAAAGTGGATAAATATAAGTTTGTTGGGCTTTTTATTTCAAAAATTAAAGACCATTACCAAAGCCCCATACATCAATTTTATGCACCCAAAAATTTAGAAACCAAATGACCATTCAATAAAATTAGATGTCTTAAAACGTCTCTAATAAAGCCGTTTTATTTATTAAAAATTGAGCTTTTGTGTTTTTGGGAGGGTTGCGCAATAGTTACCGCTGTTACAAGCTGGTGTTCTTGTCCACGGAGCTTGTAAACCATTGTCGTTATTGAGTTTATGTGTCATTGTCGTGTCGGCTGTGTGTTGCGTATTTTTTATTTTTTGAAGCGTTGGATTTTTTTTAATTCAATTTTGTTTGGGCTGGAAAGGTGAAAGCTCTTTTGCAATTTTGGGTCTGTGCGTTGGCTTGTGCGAATTGCAAATGTGCTTACACATGTGCGATGGCTTCTTCCGTTTCTACTTCAATTATTCTTTTTAAACGTGATGAAATATTTCTCCAATTTGAATTTAAGTTAATGGTTCGTATTTGAATTTTATGTTCGTTGTATTTGAAGTTTAAATTATAGTCTGTTTCAATGGTCGGATAAAGTAAAATTCCAGTTGCATTTTGTGTTTTTAAATTTGTGTCTTGTTGGTTCAATAGATAACTGAAAAGCTGATATAGATTGGCTGATTTTATTCTTTCTTTATCGTAATTTATGGTCATAGTTTCTCGATAGAACTTTGCATCAATTATTATCTTCTCATTGTCATTTTCCAACGTTATATCAGTTTCCATTTGCGGTAAATATTGATAGCTGTCATTATCAGAGTTTTCAAATTGCCACTTAATAGTTTCCTTTTTTACAGTCTTATATTTCTGTTGCTCGATTTTATAGAAGTTTCTAATAAATGATTCAAATAACTGATTCATTTTTTTATCATCTCTTGTGAAGTCGGAGAACTTATATTTCCCTTGTTATTCTGACGGCAATGTGCTTTCATAAATAATTTGACAAACATTCATTACAAATCCATAGAAACGGTTGTTTCTATTCAGTTTTACTTGTTTGAAAAGCGAATTAGTAATTTCAATTTGCTCAATGTCGGACAACATTCTTTGTAAACTAACTAATTCATTTTTTAGTTGCTTGTCAAGTCCTTTGGTTCTTGTCAGTCTGTAAATTGTTGAAACTAAAATACGGTTTGAAATTATGTTTGCGGAAAAATCGTCAAATGTGCAGATTGTTCTTTGCTTGAAAAGCAAATTGCTTTTCAATGTTTGACTAATTTGAACTTTACCTTTTACGCCTGCAAGTTCCTCTGTGTGGTCAACATAATTTTTATCAATGCCCCTTTTCAAAAGCATTTTTGTAGCATTAATTAAAATCTTTGCAAAAAGGTCAAGAAGTTCTGTTTTGTCGTCTATAGAAACATTTACACGTTCTTTCTCCTCTAGCTTGTTCCAAGCATAGCAAAGTAAATAGTAAATATTTTCGATAGGTATTTGCATTACTTATCTTGATAATTGTTTTAAAACTTCCGTAACAGTTGCAGAATCATCAAACCATATTTCTTCTAATAGTGGTTTCAATTCAAAACTTAAAATTTCATTCCACCATTTATTTTCATCCTCATTCGTTGTAAAGGTGCAGAAATAGCTGTGTCCAATTTGAAATCCTTCACCAAGATTAATGTCCTCTCTTATTTTGCCATTAACTTTCGTAACCGCTGAACAAATATGTTCAACCATTGGAGACGTTAAACCTTTTGAAGAAAGAAATAAACGGAAATTGTCGCCATAATCAGGTTGAAGTGTAATAAAAGCAAATCGTCTTCTTAAAGCATAATCAACAATAGCCAGTGAACGGTCTGCTGTGTTCATTGTTCCAATGATGTATAAATTTGAAGGAACATAAAAACGGTCTTCTTCGTCTTCTGCGTATGTTAGTTTTAATGCAAATTTTTCTTCTCTTTTATCTGCTTCAATTAGCATCATCAATTCTCCGAATATTTTACTCAGATTTCCTCTGTTTATTTCGTCTATAATAAAAAAGAAAGGTCTGTCAGGATGTGCCAATGCTCTTTGACAGAATGAGTAGAATATTCAGTCTCTTAAATCAAAACCGCCTTTTTGTGTTGGTCTTAAACCTTGAATAAAATCTTCATAGCTGTAGGATTGGTGAAACTGCACCATTTCAATGTTTGCATCTTTAACTTCTTGCATTATTTCGTAAGCCAATTTTCTGGC
>JBBQJT010000019.1:0-50409 GCA_038326165.1 Chitinophagales bacterium
TCCAGAAGATTTTTTTGGGACCATTCAATATATCGTCACAGTTACTTCTCCTATTTGCGAAGTGATGGATACTATGTTTATAACCGTTAATCCAAAACCGGATGTGATATTGGATCCAATACCCCTGACATGCAATAACACTGGAATTGTTACTGCTGTGGGTACACCAATCAATGGTACTTGGGGCGGTGTTGCCGGGCCTTTGGGAAAAATTGACCCTTCAAAATTATCACCGGGCATCTATCCTGTAACACTCTCATTTACCAATTCCTTTGGCTGTATGGACGAAGAAATGGTTACCATCGAGATTGCAGCACCCGAAAAAATAACCATTGAGCCCATTGAATCATTGTGCAAGGGAGGACCACCATATTTGGTAAATGTTGATCCTACTGGAGGAGTTTGGACTGGTGACATTGAACAAACTGGGATCATAGATCCCTCAAATTACTCTCCTGGCGCTTATGCGGGTACCTACACTTACACAACACCTGAAGGATGTATCAGTAAGGAGGATGTATTATTTAATATTATCGCAACTCCCCTGGTTGAAATAATTGATCCATTGACAGGTTGCACCGATCAAATCCAATTGCAACTTCAAGCAAATCCACTAAATGTTGACTGGGGTGGCCAAGCGGACGCCCAAGGTTTCTTGTATCCAAGTTCAAGTGGTAAAGGCAACTTTCAAGTTATTGCAATCTTTACAACAATTGAAGGTTGTGTTGGAGCTGATACTGCAATTATTGTCATCAATGAACCACCAAGTGCAACCATCACCAATGATGTTACCGTTTGTAACAGCACGTTACAAGGATTGCCTGTTACCATGAATTTTACTGGATTGATTACTTCTGGTGACAATGGAGGAAGCTGGATAGATCTTGACAATTCTGGGGCAAGCGGCACCTTTCCAGTACTTGATTTCACGGGAATAAATCCTGGAAATTATAAATTTGAATACACGACCAACTCGGCAACGCCTCCTTGTTTGGAATTAAAACAAGTTATTTCGGTCAATGTCTTGAATTGCAATTGTCCTTTTGCCGTAATCACTTCATTACCTGATTTATGTACCACTTCCGCCGTACAAGATTTGTTGCCATTTTTGAACTCTACACAAGCTGGAAGTTGGACTGTAACCAACGGGCCTGGGGGAACAAATCCTACCATTCTTAACAGTACTATTTTTAATGGAACAGGTGCCACACCTGGTGTTTATACCATAAATTTTACACTGAACAATACACCTCCTGCTGGTTGTACCTCAGTTTTTACCAATACCATAACCTTGGTCAGTCCACCTATAGCTACAATAATAAGTGACGTTACGGTTTGCAACAATGCCGCTGCTGGTTCATATCCTGCTTCTCTTGATTTTTTTGCATTAATTTCAAGTGGAAACACGACAGGATTTTGGGCAGATATTAATTCCTCAGGAGCCTCGGGGCCATTCACAAACTTATCTTTCAATACCCTTGCTCCAGGCACCTACTTATTTGAATACAATTTGATTGGCAATACTCCGTGTCCTGATGTGAAATATGCCACAAATGTTCATGTTGTTGATTGCAATTGTCCGGATCCAAGTTTTGCTGCAATACCTGATTTGTGCAGCCAAAATTTGAATTTTGATTTGAATCCTTTGATCGTATCAGGGAATACTGGGGTATGGAATATTATTGCTTCTCCAGGAACAGGAACTCCTGCAACAATTTCGAACAATAAGTTGGTTGGCAACAACGCCAGCCCTGGCAGCTACACCATACAATTTACAGTCAATGGCAATGTACCTCAAGGTTGTCCAGCGAGTACTAGCCAAACTCTGGATATTATAGCTCCCGAGTCAGTCCAATTAACCAATACCGTTTCGGTATGCAACAACTCTGGAAATCCAGGCAGTTTGCTCAACCTATCAGGACTCATTATCAGTGGAAATCCTTCCGGAACATGGAAGGATGTCAATAATTCAGGTGCAACGGGCACTTTTCCTAATTTGAACTTTACTGGTGTTGCATCAGGCTCTTATTCCTTCAGCTATAAAGTTAATTCAGTGGGAAATCCATGTCCTGACCAAGTTTTTACTGCTAATATTGTTGTTAAAGATTGCAACTGCCCTGATGTGACCATAATTCCTGCATTGGATATTTGTAACTCGACTGCTTCTCTAGATTTGAACACCTTAAAGCTGACAACTGAATCTGGAACTTGGCAATTAGAGAATTTGCCTGCCGGGACTCAACCGATGACCATAATGGGCAATACTTTAAATTCCTTGAATGCTGATCCTGGTATTTATACGCTTCGATTCATTCTTGGAGCTACCCCGCCAGCTGGATGCCCAGCCTCAGCAGTTTGTCTCGTCGAAGTGTTCAAGTCTCCTAAGATAGGAACAGTAAATGCAACGGCAGCTTTTTGTGCTGGAGATCTAACACTCTATGGATTGGAAGCTTCTATCCAAGGAGAAGATTTGGGAGGAGCTTGGTCTTATGCTGGCACTGATCCTAAAGTTGCCGCCCTGTTTTCTGCTTCAAATGGAACAATTGATGTATCAGGTCTTTCTACTGGAATTTATGGATTCAATTACCTATTGACTGCCTCTGCTCCTTGTGTAGACGCGGATTTGGATTTCACGATAATAATAAATGCATTGCCATTGGTTGATTTGGGAGCGGATCAAAATATCGACTGCAATATTCAAAATGCTTTGCTGAAAAATCTGTCTGCCTCGACGGGAATTTCGAATTGGCAAGGTCCTGGCATCACCATCCCTAATCAGCTGTCACAAAATATCAGCCAAGCAGGTACATATATTCTCCGAATTACTGCAAGCGCCACTGGTTGTAGTGCTTCAGATACCATTGTAGTCAATCAACTGGGTGACTTGATAACTGAATTCCTAGTCGATGCAGTTCCAGCATCATGCCCTGGTAGCGATGACGGTCAATTGGTCATAGATCAAATTACTGGAGGAATAGAACCTTATTCTTTCGAATTGAACGGTGTATTTGTCACAGAACCATTCGATAATTTGATGCCAGGCAATTACACGCTTTTGGTTACAGACGCATCAGGTTGCAGTTCGGAAAAAACACTCATTGTTACAGAAGGAAAAGGATTTACCGTAGATCTGGGTCCAGATAAAACCGTTTTAGATGACACTCCTGTCGTTTTGACAGCGGCCCTCAATATTCCTAGTTCACAAATTATTTCTTATCAGTGGAGCCCCAATTTATGCCCTAATTGTGGGCAGGTTTTCAATTCACTGATTGATGCCACCACAAGGTTCTACGTATTTGTGACGGATGTCAATGGTTGTACTGCCAAAGATTCGGTGCTGGTTAAGTTAAGACAAAATCGAAACATTTACATTCCGGATGCCTTCTCTCCAAACGCTGATGGCACCAATGATAATTTCTTTATTAGTGCTGGTAAAGGCGTGAAATCAATTCGCAAGATGGCAATTTACGATCGTTGGGGAGGAGAAATATTCGTGGCTGCAGATATTCAACCCAATGACCCTGGTCAAGGTTGGAATGGCTTGGTACGCGGCAAACCTACTGATCCAGGCGTGTTTGTCTACTGGGCTGAAATCGAATTCGATGATGGTTTTGTCCAAACTTACAAAGGCGATATTACGGTTATTTTTGCTCGGGCTGGTAAGTAGATTCCTACATTAAATCATGTCATGAAATAAATTATTTTATGATAAATCTATCAAGGGATATTTTTCCCTATTGAGGATATCTGCTTATATTGTGGCTTTCTCTGACTAAAAATTAACAAATATGAGTGATCACTTACATACCAGCCACATGGCTGAACATCTTATTGGTTCAGAGATTATTAAACTTGCAGGTGAAATCAATGCACGTATCCGTGAAGGACAAAAAATTTATAATTTAACAATAGGAGATTTCAACTCCAATTTATTCCCAATACCTGATTTATTAAAAGAAGGTATCAAGACTGCCTATGACAACAACGAAACCAATTATCCTCCCGGTGAAGGAATATTGGAGTTGCGCCAAGAAATTTCAAGATATATTTCAACCAGAGGAAACTTGGAATATCATGCTGATGAGGTAATTGTGGCAGGAGGTTCAAGGCCATTGATTTATGCCATTTACAAAAGCTTATTGGATCATAAAGACACCGTGCTTTATCCAGTGCCATCATGGAATAACAACCATTATGTTCATTTGACCGGTTGCAAGGGCATAGAAATTGAAACGAGCCCTGAAAACAACTTCCTTCCAGTGGCAAAGGATTTGAAAAAACACCTTTCAAAAGCCACCTTGTTGGCTTTGTGTTCGCCATTGAATCCCACGGGCACTTGCTTTTCCAAAAAAGACCTGACCGCAATATGTAAAGCCGTGGTTAAAGAAAATGAAAAACGTAAGAAAAAGGATAAAAAAGCTCTTTATATCATGTACGATCAAATATATTGGGGGCTGAATTATAAAGGTGTCAAACATGTTGATCCTGTGAGCCTATGTCCAGAACTGAGAGAATACACAATCTATATTCATGGTATCTCAAAGGTTTTCTCAGCTACTGGTGTTCGGGTTGGTTGGGCATGGGGCCCATCGAAAATTATAAATAAGATGAAATCAGTGTTGGGCCATGTTGGGGCTTGGGCACCAAAAGCCGAACAAAAAGCCACTGCCCAATTTCTAGCTAACGATAAAGCCATCAGCGCTTACCTGAAATGGGAAAACACTGAAATTAACAAAAGACTTGAGGGTTTCTACAATGGATTTCAATCTCTTAAGTCAAAAGGCCTAGCCATTGATGCGCTTCAACCACAAGGTGCAATTTACTTAACTGTACTCATTGATATTCTGGACAAAAAGACCCCCGAAGGACACACACTCAAATCAATATCGGATGTAACTGAATACTTGTTGAACCGAGCGCATGTGGCCATGGTGCCATTTAGTGCATTCGGTAGTCATACCGATAAGCCATGGTATAGACTTTCGGTTGGAACTTGCAGCATGGATGATGTTCATGAAATAATCAAGCATTTGGATAAGGCATTGACAAATTTAAAATAAGCAGCAAAGTCTATGGATTTGAATGAAATGCGTGTGCATTATGCCTCGGAATTATTTGATATGGAGCATTGTATTGAAGACCCAATTCTGCAATTTAATTTATGGTTTGGAGAAGCAGTAAATGCCAAAGTTATCGAACCCAACGCACTAATACTTGCAACAGTTGATTCAAATGCCAAGCCAAGTGCCCGGGTTGTTTTATTGAAAGATGTGGATGCTGACGGCTTTGTGTTTTATACAAATTACCAAAGCAAGAAAGCAGAGGAACTTGCATTGAACCCCAATGTGGCGCTAGTGTTTAATTGGCTCGAATTGATTCGACAGGTTCGAATAGAAGGTTCGGTGGAAAAAGTGAGCTCTGAAAGATCGGAAGCTTATTTTCAGTCAAGACCTTTGGGCAGTCAAATTGGTGCTTGGGCTTCACCACAAAGTAAAAAAGTGAATAGTAGAGAAGAATTGGAAAGTTTAGAGCTAGAGATCACGAAAAAATTTCATGACAAAGAGGTGTTACCAAAACCTCCTCATTGGGGTGGTTATAAGGTAAAACCCAGCTACATTGAATTTTGGCAAGGAAGACCCAATAGGCTTCATGACCGAATAGCATACGAACTAAATGAAACGGGCAATTGGACCAGAGTTCGACTAGCCCCTTAACAAACAAACTGTACTATATGTCTTTCATGGATAATTGTATCCGTTTACGTGCCACATCTACTTCTATGACTTTAACTGTGACCTTTTGAGTCAAGTGTACTACTTCCATAGGATCTTTGATAAACTTATTGGCCATCATAGAAATATGTACCAAGCCATCTTGTTTGACGCCAATATCTACAAAAGCACCAAATTTGGTAATATTGGTAACGGTTCCTTGCAAAACCATATCGGTATGCAAGTCCGATATATCATTCACTCCGCTGTTTCCCTCATAGGGTTGTGCATGTCCCCGAGGGTCTAAACCCGGTTTGTCCAGTTCCTTTGCGATATCTGCCAACGTGAATTTGCCAACTTTATCCGACACATAGCTGTCCCAGTTAATACTTGCCCTCAATTCCTCGTTGGAAATCAAGGTAGCGACATTCACTTTTAAACTTTTGGATATTGATTCAATAATTGGGTAGGATTCCGGGTGAATACCTGAACCATCCAAAGGATTATCAGCATCATCAATTCTCAAAAATCCTGCGCATTGTTGATATGCAATTTTTCCTAGACCCGCTACTTCCAACAACTGTTTTCTATTGGTAAATCGACCTATCTGACTGCGGTGTGCCACAATTTTTTGAGCCATAACCGGACCAATACCAGATACATACGCCAATAAATGTTTGCTTGCTGTGTTCAGGCGAACACCTACCTGGTTGACACAACGAATTACTGTTGCGTCCAATGACTCTTTTAGGTCAGACTGATCCACATCATGCTGATATTGTCCAACTCCAATTGACTTTGCATCTATTTTGATAAGTTCCGCCAAAGGATCCATCAAGCGCCTGCCAATTGAAATGGCGCCGCGCACTGTTAAGTCAAGATCAGGAAATTCTTCACGAGCAATACTCGTTGCGGAATAAATCGAAGCACCACTTTCACTAACAAAATAGAGTTCTAAATGCTTGGTACAGTCCAAGGATTGCAGCCATTGAATAGTTTCTTTGCCAGCAGTTCCATTGCCAATAGAAATTACTTCAATCTGATAAAAATCTATCCAATGACGGATCTTGGCTTCTGCCTCCTGTGGTTTAGACTGGGGTGGATGGGGATAGATCACATCATTGGCAATGCAATCTCCCTTGTCATCCAATGCGACTATTTTACAACCCGACTTAAAGCCCGGATCGATACCTAAGACGGTTTTTCGTCCCAAAGGGGCTTCCATCAGCAAAGCATATAAGTTATTGCAGAACACCTGAATGGCTTCTTTGTCCGCTTTTTCTTTAGAGCGTTTTCTGAATTCGTTTTCCAGCGAAGGCGCAATCAATCGGCTATAAGCATCTTCGGCAGCAAGCTTAACTTGTTCGCTACAGTCATTGCCATCGGTTATGTATTGACGCCCCAGTATCTGTATTGCCTTTTCATTTGGTGGAGCTATGCTTAACTTCAGAAATCCTTCATCTTCCGCTCTGCGCAATGCGAGCATACGGTGTGATGGGCATTTTTGAAGCGGCTCGCTAACATTAAAATAATCACGATATTTGGCAGCTTCTTCTTCCTTACCTTTTACGAGTTTTGAGGAGATTACGGCATAATGATCATAAAGTCTGCGTAGGGATTGACGGGTTTCTTCATTGTCACTGATCCATTCTGCGATGATATCTCTTGCTCCTGACAATGCCGACTTTGTGTTGCGAATCACATCATTCAGATATTTTGCAGCTTCTTTTTCTAGTTGTATGAATCTTTGCTGAGCAATAATTTTGGCGAGAGGTTCTAAACCACTTTCAATTGCAATTTGAGCTTTTGTTTTTCGTTTGCGTTTGAAAGGAGCATAAATATCTTCAAGCACATGGACATCAAAAGTTCCTAGTACCAAGTTCTTAAGGCTAGCGGTTAGTTTACCTTGTTCTTCAATTGTTTTTATAATGTAGCCTTGCCTTTGAACTATTTCATGAAATTTCTTCAAAGATGCTGCAATATCAGCAATCTCAATTTCATCCAAATCATTGGTTGCTTCTTTGCGATAACGAGCTATAAAGGGTATAGAATTGCCAGTTTGGAGCAATTCGACCACAGATTTGATTTGCCTGTTGGATAAATGCGTGACACCATGAATATAAGAAATCAATGATTCTATCGATACGATACTTTCCATAGCTCAAAGGTACAAGTTCCTCAATTAACCGAAGATCCGTTAAAGAGGATTTTGGGTATAATCACTGGTTCAATAAGCTATACCCTGAAAAGTATTTGCTGCTTGTCATTTTACTTCACGTGAAGAAGTATTAGTCATTAAGGTCCTGCGGGTAAAGGCTAAAAAAATTTAACAAAAATCCTGAAATGCCTTTGCAAGATTTTGCGCTATGATCTGAGCACTGCGGCCTTCGATGTGATGACGCTCCAACATGTGCACAACCTTTCCGTCTTTGAATAGGGCAATAGAAGGGGAAGATGGAGGAAAAGGCAACAAATGTTGTCTTGCTTGGGCAGTTGCTGCAGCATCTACTCCCGCAAATACTGTTACCAAATTATCTGGCTTTTTATCTAAAGTCAAGGCCATGCGCACTCCAGGTCGGGCATTGGCAGCTGCACAACCGCATACACTATTTACAACCAAAAGGGTTGTTCCTTCTGTTTGATTGAGGATCTGATCTACTTCTTCAGGTGTTTTTAGTGATTGAAATCCTGATTGTGTCAATTCTCCTGCCATAGGAGCTGTCAATTCTATTGGGTACATCATAGTCTTGTTAAATTTATTGGTATTCTAACCGTTAATTAATTCAATTGTTTACAACTGCAGGTCTTTTGAAAAAAACAAATCCATTCTTTTCGTACAATCGTGTTGCAAAGTTAATATTCTTCATGTCTTTCAGTTGATAGTTTCGCACGACAAAATATAAATCTTTGTCTAAAGTATTGGAAACCAGCAATGAGTCAAAATTAGCCTTAGTATCGTAGTCCTCCTGTCGGTTTGTATAAAAGTATTGTCCGTATGACTTAAATCCTGCTGCGTGTACGTAATCCTTTTTACTTGCTCTTTCCTTGTAAAATTCTACCAAACTATTCTGACTGTATGCTTCAATGCGACCAACAAAAAGGGACAATACCAACTGCAAAATGACAATCATTCCTCCGCTAAGGAATAAAATGCGCTTTGGTCTTGACTTTGAAAGCGTATAAATCATCAATCCAAGCAAAATAAACCCTGGCAATAAAGTGTACCACGGCCAGATGACATCAGCACCCAAATTGGCTCTTGCAAATTTATCTTGTACATAAGGCATAATGCCATCCGCATTCATGCCCACTATTGGCAACAATAGGAACAACAAAGTCCAGATACTTCCGATGGTTAAAAATGCAATATTAATGCTTTTTGGGACAGATTTTTGTTCTTGAAATAATTGCCACAGGTACTTGGCAGCCAAAAAACTCATGGGTAAATAACACAAGGAAGAGTAGTGAACAATTTTGGTTTTTACGATGGTGAACAAGATCAAATGAACCCAAAAAAGTCCTTGCATCCATACTTCCATATTGGTAGATCCCTTCTTAACTTTGGCAAACAACAAAGGAAGGGCCAAAATTGATAATGGAAAACATCCCAATAACAGGACAAGTGGGTGATAGAACCACGGACCTCCATGTCCAGCATCTTCTGTCCTGAACAATCGGATTTGGTAGGTAATGAATTCCTCCACAAACCAAAAACCATGAACAAATATTTCATAGGCAAACCAAGCACCCGCTATCAAAAACAAGCCCAAAAAATAAGCCAATAATATTTTCCAATTCCACCATTTTGCACTTCGTGTCAATATTGACACAACCAACCAAGTTAAGCCCAATACCAAAATTGCTACCGGCCCTTTTGTCAACACAGCCAATCCGCAAAAAATCCCTCCAGCAAAGAATTTCATGATGGTCGGACGAGCTCTAAATACGTCAAATTGTGCTAGTGGAATGACCGATAAGAATATAAATAAATTGAACAAAGGATCAATAATACCAGACCTAAAGTAAAAATGTGGCAGTATAGATCCAGCATACAAAAAAATCCAAATTAAGGAAAATTGGCGTGAAATAGAACCTTTTCCTATTTTATAAAAAACACATAATGTAATGCAACCAACAAGCACATTAGGAAATCTTGCAGCCCATTCATTGACTCCAAATATTTTAAAACTTAAAGCTTGAAGCCAAATGAATAGGGGCGGTTTCTCCCAGAAAGCTTTGAAGTTGATCTGTACTTGGCTATAGTCACCTGTCAAAATCATTTCACGTGCAGATTCTGCAAAGTTTATTTCATCCCAATCAAATAAATGCACATTGCCAATGAAAGGCAGATATATCAACAGTCCGAAAAAAAACAACGAGGCGTAAGTCAGACGTTGATCTTTCCAGATTCCCTCAGCTTTGATAAAATTATTGAAATGATTCTCAATGCGCATTTAGGTGTTCATCTTTCTAACCAACTCAGGCAAATATTGCATTGCAGCTATTTCCTTCATTTTGGTTCGGACTTCGCCCGCCGGAGTTCCGAAATAAGTGCCTAAGGCATCTAGACTTTTACCTACTCCTGATTTGGCCAATACCGTTGCACCCGCTCCAATATGCAGATTCTGTGCCAAACCTACCTGGCCATATAAAGTAACCCCGTCACCTAGGATGGTTTTTCCGCTAATGCCCACTTGGGCGGCCAAAAGACAATTCTTGCCGATTATTACCCCATGCCCTATATGCACCAAACAGTCCAATTTGGAGCCAGCTCCTATAATAGTATCACCTGATACACCTTTGTTGATCGTACAATTGGCTCCAATATATACATCATCCTCAATTATTACTCTGCCACAAGAGTGCCACTTGGCAAACACTTCATTTTCCTTCTTGAAATAAAATGCATCTGTTCCAATAACAGCTCCTGATTGAATGATGACACGTTCTCCAATAGTCACATGATTAGACAAAACCACATTGGCCTGGATATGACTGTGGGCTCCTATTTCTACGTCAGGTCCTATTATTGCCCCTGGTTCAATTATGGCAGTTGGATGAATTTTTGTTGAATTATCTCTTTCGCTTTTGATAAACTGAAATGGCCTGTAATGCAACACCAGCGCATTGTACGCTTCAAAGGGCTTATCTAAAATAAGCAAAGTCTTGCCTTCGGGACATGGCACCTCTTGATTTAGAATAATAACCGTGGCCGCTGAATTCAAAGTTTTATCAAAATACTTTGCGACATCCACAAAGGCTATGTCACCAGCAGTCACCTTGTGAATTTCATTGATACCAGTAGCAAATTGATCAATATCGCCAGTAATATTGGCGTTGATCATCTTAGCAATTTCAGTCACTTTTATCGGGTGTGTAAATTTCATTTGATGCAGTTTTACGTGCCTCAAAGGTACGTTACGAACGGTGGAATGAAGAGAAGTATTTGAAAGAATCACTTATCTACACCACAAGAATACATTCCCGCCCTAAACTTGAGGGAATACACTTTAATACTTTATAAAGTTTAATCAAAATAGCTTAACAATTCACACCTTTAAAATACACAGTTTACACCCAAATGCCTTCATTTTGTCTAAAATTGTTTAGCTTTCTTGAACAATACTTAAACAAAATGTTTCTTATCAATGTTCATTAAAATATATAAAAATCAAAAATTATGAAGAAATTATTACCTCTATTTGCTTTTGGAATTTTGAGCCTTTTTGGCTTCAATGTTGCGAAATCACAATCACTGTTGCAGGTGATTCACAACTCAGCCGATCCCGGTACAGCTGTAGTTGACATTTATGTTAATGGCGTAAATACCCTAGACGACCTTGGCTTCCGAACTGCCACTGGTTTTCTTCCCGTTCCTTCAGGAATACCAATAAGCATTGGGGTTGCCCCAGGCAATAGCACCGATGAAAGTGACATTATTGCTACTTTTACTGTAACACTTGAAAGTGGAAAGAGATATGTTGCCATTGCAACAGGAGTGCTTGCCATAAATGATTTTGCCCCAAATCCTGACAACAAGTCAACTGGATTCGACCTCTACATTGCAGATTTTCTTAAACCTTCAGCGCCTGTAGGAAATACTGATTTTATCGTATTTCATGGTGCAACTGATGCCCCTTCGGTAGATGTAATAGCACGCAAAGTCGCTAAATTGGTGGATGGAGCAAGTTATGGCGACATAACTGATTATATATCTGTCCCTTCTGCAGCCTACATATTGGATGTAACTCCTGCAGGCCTACCTAATACCATAGTAGCTTCATACGCTGCTGATTTGAGTGGTTTGTCTGGTGGAACTGCTGTAGTATTTGCATCAGGATTTCTTGATCCTGCTTCGAATCAAAATGGCGCAGCATTTGGACTGTTTGTAGCATTGGGTGACGGTACAGTAATACAATTACCAACTGTTTCTCTTGGAGACGTTCAAATTATACACAACTCACCTGATCCTGCAGCCCAAGTCGTGGACATTTATATAAACGGTGACTTGGCAATTCCTGATTTTGCTTTTCGCACTGCTACTCCATTCCTTGAATTACCAGCTGGAGTGGAATTAGCTATCGGAATCGCACCAGGTAACAGCACTTCAAACGCTGATATCATCGCAACAATACCTGTGACGCTTGAAAACGGTAAATCATATTCTGCCATAGCATCTGGTGTTTTGAATCCCGCTGCTTTTTCGGCAAATCCTGATGGCATAGCCACTGGCTTTCAATTGCTTCTTTCAGACAAAGCAAAACAATCCGCTGATGATGTCAATTCAGTTAGTTTTAATGTGCTTCATGGCTCAACAGATGCACCAGGTGTAGATGTAGTAGCGAGAGGTGTTGGAACTTTGGTGCCAAATGCAAAATACACTGATTTAACTGCCTATTTGACTGTTCCTGCTGACAGATACATTGTAGATATAACGCTTCCTGGAGGTGCTCCAATTGTAGCCAGCTATGAGGCAGATTTAACTTCCCTCAAAGGTGGTAGCGCTACAGTTTTTGCATCAGGATTTCTGGATCCAAGTGTTAACCAAAATGGCGAAGCATTCGGCTTGTTTGCTGCCCTAGCAGACGGTTCAGTTATTGAATTGCCTACCATTAGCGCAGCAAGACTTCAAGTGGTTCACAACGCTGCTGACCCTGCGATTGAGGTGGTTGATGTTTATATCAACGGTAGTCTTGCCCTTGATGACTTCACATTCCGCACGGCCACACCATACTTGGAAGTTCCAGCTGGAGTAGAATTAGCAATAGGTGTAGCTCCAGGTAACAGCAATTCCTCAGCTGATATTATTGCCACAATACCAGTAACACTAGAAAATGGTAAAACATATATTGCAGTTGCAAATGGTGTATTGAATCCTGCGAATTTTGAATCTAATCCTGATGGGAAAAACATTGCATTTCAGTTGATTACAGTAGCAAACGCTCGTGAAAAATCACTTAACGTTGACAATGTTGATTTTGTGGTTTTGCACGGTGCAACCGATGCCCCTGGTATTGATGTAGCTGTTCAAGGCGGTGGTGTTATTGTAAATGATGCAGAATATGGAGACGTAAGCGATTATATTTCTGTTCCAGCTGCACAGTATATTTTAGAAATATTATTGGCTGATGGAACTCCAGTTGACATTGGTTTCTTGGCAGATTTAAGTGGTTTGGCTGGTCAATCAGCCTTGGTTATGGCTTCAGGATTTGCAGATCCAGATGATGGACAAGCTGAATTTGGTTTATTTGCTGTATTGGCTAATGGTGATGTAGTCCAACTGCCTTTGATTGGAGAAGTGCGTGTACAGTTCATTCACAATTCAGCTGACCCTGCTGCTGCAGTCGTGGATGTATACATAAACGGAGCATTGGCTTTGGATAATTTTGCGTTTCGTACAGCAACTCCTTATCTGACGGCAATTGGTGGAATTCCATTGGAGTTTGGTGTTGCCCCCGGTAACAGTACCTCAAGTGCAGATATCATTGCAACTATTCCTGTTGTGTTTGATGCCTTTGAAACTTATACAGTCATTGCACAAGGTGTATTGAATCCAGTGAATTTTGCTCCTAACCCAAATGGTAAAGCAACTGGATTTGAACTATTGCAAATAGCAGGTTCAAGAGAAAATGCATCCAGCGGTAATGTTGAATTTCGTGCTTATCACGGTTCAACTGACGCACCGGCAGTTGATATTATAGCAAGAAATGTTGCAACATTGGTGCAAGATGCTGCCTATTCTGATGTTACAGATTACATTGATGTTCCTGCATCCAAATACATTATTGACATCGCACCGGCAGCAGGGAGTCCTATTCTATTGTCTTATGATGTTGATTTGACTGGGCTTAATGGTTCTTCGGCTGTAGTCTTTGCAAGTGGATTCTTGGATCCAGCTTCCAATCAAAATGGCGAAGGTTTCGGTTTGTTTGCTGCGCTTGTAGACGGAACGGTGGTTGAATTTGGATTAAACACTTCAACAAGCACCTTGTTGGATGAAAATTCATTCAGCGTGTTTCCTAATCCGGCTACCGATGCCGTGAATTTGAAAGTAAATATTGATGGAATGGAAACTGTAAGCATAACTAATACTCTAGGCCAACAAGTAAAAATAATTCAATTGAACGGTCAAAATCAGTTTCCGATCAATATTTCTGAACTTGCAACAGGCATGTACAATATACAGCTTAGTGGTAAATCTGGACTAGCAGTTCAGCAATTAATCGTAAAATAGAAATCTCATTTAGATAGATTTTGAACTTTATTCAAATGAAATCTACCCCGCTTCACTTTATGAAGCGGGGTTTTTTTTAACTCAAAATCTGCTGCTTTGGATTTTGCCTCCGAGCAAGGTCTCACAAGTCACCGAAAATCTTAAAAATTGTCGAGTCATCAGACCCTATAATTTTATGATTTAATGCATAAAACTCCTCGATTCAGTCCTTTCACATATTTTGAAATTCTTGAAATATCAATACACTTCAATCTCGTCAATGAACAACCAGGCATCCTGCCCGGATCCTTGTTCTCCAGCAGGTATTTTGCCTTGAGCGGTCAATTTGAGTTTTAGGTAGCGGGCATTTATTTTGTTGAATTTCATTTCAGCCTTTTTGCCTTGAAAATCCATTGGATTCGTGATAAGCTTAAGAAATTCAATGCCATTAGTTGAACATTCAATACTGGCTGATTTGGGTAAATATATCCAAGCACCTTTGTTTAAAAGTGAACCGATGAGCATACTTGATATTTCCTTAGGATATTTCATGTCAATTACCAACTCAATATCCTTCCCTTGCCATGCACACCAATCTTGTCCATTGAATCTCCTGCCGCCTTTTAAGCCATCGGTTAAACTCATCGTACCATTGCTCCCAGGATATCTTTTGTCAGGGAGAATAGAACTTGTTGTAAGACTTCCTGTTGAAAGGCTTTTGATAAAATCAAGACGCGAAGTATTGGATCCGGGCATACTGTTCTTAAAACTCAAAGATCCAGTGGATGTTAGGCTAATGGGCTTACTGTACGGGGCAAAATTCTTTCCATCCATACTTATTACCAATTGGTCTCCACTGCTTGAGGGTGTCAATTCAACAGATAAGTTACCATCTGATGAGGTATTTGTTTTGAAATCAGGGTCGTAGATGTGTTTGGCATAATTGACTTGCATTGCTTGCAATCGCTTGGTATGCATTTTAAGTCTTGAAATGAATCCTTGTTCGTTCCGATTTATTTTTTCACTCCACAAAACTTCACTTAATGCGCACATTCGCGGCATTGCCATATACTCTACCTGCTCAGGACTCTCAATGTATTCCGTCCAAACATTGCCTTGGGCACCTAAAATATGCTTTGCTTTTTCCTTGCTTAATTCCTCTGGAACAGGTTCATAATTATACACTTTCTTAACGGAAGTAAAACCACCTATGGCATTGGGTTCCTGCTGACTCAAGGATTGGTAATGGTCAAAATAACAGTGGCTTCCTGGAGTCATGACCACATCGTGTCCTTGTTCTGCTGCCTCTATTCCGCCTTTTATTCCTCTCCAAGACATGACTGCGACATTGTCAGCGAGTCCACCTTCCAGTATTTCATCCCATCCAATAACCCGCTTTCCTTTTGACTCTATGAATGTTGCTATCCGCTTTATGAAATAACTTTGCAACTCTTCTTCGTTTTTCAAGCCTTTTTCTTTCATTAGGTTTTGGCAGAAGCTCGATTTTTTCCAAGATTCCTTGGGGCACTCATCTCCCCCGATATGAATCAATTGGCCCGGAAACAACTCCATAACTTCTGTTAAAACGCCTTCTAAAAATTGAAATGTTTTTTCATAAGGGCAATAAACGTCTTCAAATACGCCCCAAGTAGTAGCCACTTCATAAGGTCCACCCGTACAACCCAACTCCGGGTATGCTGCCAAGGCAGCCAATGAATGACCTGGAAGTTCTATTTCAGGTACAATGGTAACAAAGCGATTGGCAGCGTATTTTACAATTTCCTTAATTTGTGCTTGGGTGTAATATCCTCCATAAGCTTGACCATCATATTTGTGTGGAACATCAGCATAATTGCCAATCAGGGTTTCTTTTCTGATAGAGCCAACTTCAGTGAGTTTAGGATATTTTTTTATTTCAATCCTCCACCCTTGATCTTCGGTAAGGTGCCAGTGAAATCGATTCATTTTGTGCATAGCAATTAGATCAATATACTTCTTAATAAATTCGACTGGAAAAAAATGACGGCACACATCTAGATGCATCCCTCTGTACGAAAACCGAGGGTTGTCCTCAATGTACAGACAAGGCAAAACCAATGGTAGTCTCAAATTGGCTGGGCTTGAATAGACGCCTTCGGGTAGTAGTTGCAATAATGTTTGAGTGGCATAAAATACACCTGCCGCATTCTTGGCTCTGATAATAATTTCTTTAGGTGTAATAGACAATTGGTATCCCTCATCAGGTACTACGTAAGATTCCAAAATTCTAATGTTTACTGCAGAGCTGGCTTTTCTACAATTGATTTTTAGATCCTTGATCAGCTTGTTTTGGAATACCTCAAATCCTTTCTCCAGATCGGTGTTGATACAATTATAAACCACTTCTTTGCCCAAGGTCAAGCTGCCAGGCTGCTTTACCAAAGTGCCTGGAACAGGAATCAAGGATATGATAGCATCCTTACCAGGTAGCTGTGCAAATACAGGCGCCATGTAAAAACAGCACAGCACCAAAATAGATTTGATCAATTTCATGTTTTTCTTTATTCGGGAACTTCAGCGTTTATTCCGAGGGCCTTAATAGCATATTCGGAGGCTTGCTGTTCCGCCGACTTCTTGTTATAATCATCAGCAGTGGCCATTTTCTCGCCATCGACGAAAACGCCTACTTTGAATCTGTCTCGCTTTTCTTGTTTGTAGCGCTGAATGACTTTATAAGCTACTTCCTTACCGTTCTTTTGGCACCATTCCAATAGCTGACTTTTGTAATTGTCATCATAAAGTTCCAATTCGTGGATATCCACATATTTTCTCAAAATATGGTTGATGATGTATTTTTTGGTGTAGGGATAACCACATTCAATATAAACAGCTCCAACTAAAGCTTCAAATGCATTACCCAACATGGATTTGCTCAATCGCGTATTGTTGTATTCGCTGAGCAACATTTCCAATCCCATGCTGTCTGCCAAATCATTGAGTGAGCTTCGCTTTACAATCTTTGACCGCATTTTGGTTAAAAACCCTTCATCTGCGTTGGGATACTTGCGGAATAAGTATTCTGCTACAATAGTACCCAACACAGCATCACCCAAGTATTCAAGTCGCTCATTGTTTTGCAAGGCATATTCCTTCTCGCTGTAACTTGACTTGTGTGCAAAAGCCAGCTTGAATGTAGATAAATCGCTCGGAATAAATCCAGAGATTGCATACAACTTACGTGCCAGCATCCTCTCGGGTGATAGAAAATAATTGTAAAATTTTTTGAAAAGCCTGATCACGTTGACGCTTTATATTTTACGAAAAATCACTGAAGAATTATGTCCTCCAAATCCAAAGGTATTACTAATAAAAGTATCGAATTTTTTATGCTGCGCTTCATTTAGAGTCAGATTCAATCTTGAATCAATTTCAGGATCAGCATTTACGTGGTTAATAGTAGGGGGAATAAAGTCATTATTCATCCCCAATATACCACTTATTGCTTCAATGGCGCCAGCAGCTCCCAACAAATGTCCAGTCATCGACTTGGTACTGCTTATATTCAATCGGTAACTATCATCCCCAAAAACACCAAGTATCGCTTTGATTTCAGCGATATCACCCAATGGTGTTGATGTGCCGTGAACGTTGATATAGTTGATGTCACTCGGATTCATTCCAGCATCTTGCAATGCCAATTTCATAACAGCAATAACAGATAGGCCTTCAGGATGAGGAGCTGTAATGTGATAAGCGTCAGCCGTCATAGCAGAACCCATCACTTCGGCAAGAATTGGCGCGCCTCTGCGTTTGGCATGTTCATATTCTTCTAAGATCAAAGCGCCTGCGCCTTCACCCAAAACAAAACCATCTCTTTCTTTGTCAAATGGTCTGGAGGCTGTCATGAAATTATCATTGTTTTCACTCAAAGCCTTCATGGCATTGAATCCTCCCATACCTGCGGCAACTACTGCTGCCTCTGAGCCACCTGTAATGATTACATCAGCCTTTCCCAAACGGATATAATCCAGTGAATTACCTATTGCGTGCGACGCTGATGCACAAGCTGAGGTGGTACAATAATTGATCCCTTTGAATCCATATTTGATACTGATGTGACCTGCAGCTATGTCCGATATCATTTTGGGAATCATAAAGGGATTGAATCTTGGAATTCCATTTCCTTTTACATATTCCTGAATTTCAACTTCCAGTGAACGTAATCCACCAATACCGCTTCCCCAGATTACTCCTGCCTTAAATGGGTCTAAATCTTCAATTTTAAGTCCAGATTGGGCAATGGCTTCATGAGCTGCAACCATTGCATATTGCGTGAACAAATCCATTCGTCGAGCTTCCTTAGCATCCAAACCTTCTCCAAATTCAAAATTCTTTATCTCGCAAGCGAATTTTGTTTTGAACAATGAGGCATCAAAATGGGTAATCAGATTGGCACCACTGGTACCATTCTCCAATCCTTTTTGATAATCTTTGATGTTATTCCCTATTGGAGTAACTGCTCCAATTCCCGTGACAACTACTCGTCGCATAATTATTTGATTGATGAAACAATGTTGAGAACAAACAAAAAATCCACAAACACTGTATTTTACAGATGTTTGTGGATGTTGATATTCAGAAGATTACTGCCCCATTTGGCAGCAAATTATTCTTGTATCTGAGACTCAATGTAGCTTACAGCTTGACCCACAGTTTGAATTCCTTCAGCTTGCTCATCAGGAATGCTCAAGTTGAATTCTTTTTCAAATTCCATGATTAATTCTACTGTATCCAGTGAATCAGCACCAAGATCCGTAGTGAAGCTGGCTTCAGCAACTACTTGTGATGGATCAACGCCTAATTTCTCTACAACAATTTTTGTTACTTTTTCGGCAATGTTTGACATGTCGTTATAAATGATTTTATGAACAAAATTAAGCTGCAAAGTACGTTTAATCTATTGGCATGAACAAAATCTTACCTTCTTTTTTTTTCAAAAAACAATAATAAATTAAAATACCTGCTAAATTAAATAATCCTTAAGTATAACTTTGAGTGTAACACTGAGGCAAAAAGGGTGTTTAAGTAGGTGTAAATCGTTCAATGACAACATTCTCAACAACAAGATGATTCCTAAACAAAACCGTAATAGTAAAATCGTAGCAACAATAGGCCCTGCCTCAAATTCCTATGAAAAACTCCGCGATCTGGCAAAAGCAGGTGTAAATATCTTTCGTCTAAATTTTTCGCACGGCAGCCACGATGATCATTTAGCCGTAATTGAACACCTGGTTCAATTGAATAAAGAATACGATTTCCATTTAGGGATCTTGGCTGACCTTCAAGGGCCAAAGCTGAGAGTTGGCAAGATCGAAAATGACGAATTGCATTTGAGTGCAGGAGATATCGTCACTTTCGTCAATGAGCATTGTTTGGGTACCATGGAACGCATATATATGAGTTACCAACGATTTGCAGCAGATGTAAAGCCTGGCGAAAAGATACTATTGGATGATGGTAAGTTGGTCATGCAGGTACTTGAGACCAATGGTGTTGATGCTGTAAAATTAAAAGTAATATTTGGAGGTGTCCTTAGCAGCAACAAAGGGGTTAATCTGCCGGAAACCAATGTTTCATTGCCCTCCTTAACTGAAAAAGATCTTGCTGATTTGAAATTCATTCTGACTCAACCAGTCAATTGGATTGCACTTTCATTTGTCCGCAGTGCTGAAGATCTTAAAGATTTGCAAAAGCACATTGATGCTGCCGGGCATGAAGCCAAGATTTTGGCTAAAATCGAAAAACCAGAAGCTGTCACTAAAATTAAGAAAATCATAAAGGCTTGTAATGCCATTATGATAGCACGCGGTGATCTGGCTGTCGAAGTTCCAATGGAAAAACTCCCAGGAATCCAAAAGAAAATCATCCGTTTGTGTATGCAGTATGCGCGTCCCGTAATAGTGGCAACACAGATGATGGAAAGTATGATTCACAATCCATCTCCTTCAAGAGCTGAAATAACTGATGTAGCCAACGCAGTATTGGATGGCGCAGATGCACTCATGTTAAGTGGCGAAACCTCTGTAGGTGATCATCCCGTTGCCGTTATTGAAGCAATGAATAAAATCATCATTGAGGCCGAAAAAACTTATGATGTTCGTTCATATAGACCCGTGCCCAACAAGAAATCTTCTACATTTATATCAGATGTTGTCTGCTTCAATGCGGCTAAAACCGCGGAGGATGTCAAAGCAAAAGGCATATTGGGAATGACAACATCAGGCTACACCGCTTTCAAAGTATCAAGCTTCAGACCTGCTTGCAAAATTTATGTGTTCTCTGAAAAAGAAGGTATGCTGGGAACAATGAATTTATTATGGGGAGTACAATGTTTCTTATACAATAAGTTCAGTTCAACCGATGAAACTTTTAATGATATAACCAATATCTTGAAAGAAGAAAAAATGGTACAAGCAGGTGAACTTCTGGTTTACACTGCAAGTATGCCTATGGACAAAAGGCACCGTACCAACATGCTCAAAGTTGGATACGTGGAGTAAAGAGAAATATTAAACGTGTCTGGCTTATTATTTATTAAATCTCCAAAAACTTGATCAGTTATAATTTTAGCATTAAGATCTAAACTATTGATGGAACAACCGATAATGTTGAAAACAAGATTAGATAATTTCCAAGGCGTATTTTGGGTTAAACTTTTCATTAGCTTCATCTCTGCAACTAAACAAGCGCTATTCGTTTATAAGCCTTAATTTTGCAGCTTTAATCGAAAACCTAGAAAACATTCATCAATGCGCATCATCATACCAATGGCAGGCCGTGGCACACGCTTACGTCCTCATACCCTTACTGTTCCCAAGCCTTTGCTTTCCATAGCTGGCAAGTCAATAGTTGAGAGAATAGCTGAGGATCTTACTTTGGCTTATCCTGGCGAAATTGAAGAAATCGCTTTTATTATTGGAGATTTTGGGGCAGATGTTGAGGCAGAATTATTAGATGTTGCTAAGCGACTTGGAGCCAAAGGAAGTATTTACCATCAAGAAAAGGCTTTGGGCACTGGTCATGCCATCCTATGCGCCGCTAACAGTCTGGATGGCCCTTTAATAGTTGCCTTTGCCGATACTCTATTCAGGGCAAAATTCACTTTTGATCCTTCCAAAGATGGTTTCATTTGGGCAATGAAAGTGGAAGACCCTAGCGCTTATGGCGTTCTTAAATTGCATGCTGATGGGCATATCAATGAATTTGTTGAAAAACCGGACACTTTTGTCTCGGATTTGGCTGTTGTTGGTATCTATTATTTCAAAGATGGTGCACGACTGCGTCAGGAGCTTCAATATCTCATTGACAATGATATCAAGGACAAAGGAGAATATCAACTTACCACGGCACTCGAAAATCTCAAAAATTCAGGCCTAAAATTCTACCCCGCTCAAATTGATGAATGGCTAGATTGTGGCAATGCTGCTGCTCTAGTAAATGCCAACACTCGAATTTTAGAATTTCACGCCAAAGCAGCCGGGACTCACCCATCTGCAATTATCAATAACAGCACGATTATTGAACCGTGTTTTATTGCAGAAGGAGTCACCATCAACAATTCAGTTATAGGTCCCGGCGTTAGTATTGGTAAAGGATCAAGCATTTCGAATTCAGTTATCTCTAACAGTATTTTGCAAGGCCAAACACAAGTCGTAAATACAGTTATGCAATATTCAATATTGGGCCAATTGGCTCGTCACAGCCAAGAACCAAAACAGGTAAACATCGGCGACTATTCAAGTGTAAACGCATGAAATGGATAATTCTGGTTTTGTTTTTCACATCTTTTCATGAAATAATTAACGCTCAAGCGGTAAAAATTTCTGAACAAGAGGCCCAACTGCAAGGACGCTTCATCGATGCCAACAAAGAAATGCTGATGTCGCGGTTCGATAAGGCTGAGGAGATTCTGAATGGAATCGTCAAAGAGAACGAAACCATTGGAGCCGTTTGGTATGAGCTAGCAAGGGTCAATGCAGGTATAGGTAAAGACGATAAAGCACTCAGCATGATCAACCGAGCAATTACCTTGGAACCCAAAAACAAATGGTATCTAATATACAAAGGAGATCTGGTTGAAAGGATGAATGATCACCGCGAAGCTGCCAATGTATGTGCACAATTAAACAAACTGGAACCTAAAAATCCGCAACATTACGAAAACTGGGCATACCATTTAATCCAAGTGCAGGAACCTACTAAAGCCATAGAGGTATATGATAATCAAGCAGCTTTAATGGGTATCACACCAGAGCTTGCACTCAAAAAAATGCAAGTTCTAGAGGCCATGAACAAAAAAGAAGAAGCATACGATTATCTCAAAGAGCTGGCAAACACAAAGCCTGACATCACTTATCTCAAAATATTTGCTGCTTACCTCGTTCGATCCAATCGTATCGATGAAGCAACTTCAGTATACGAAAGAATCCTCAAATTAGATCCTAAAGACACCGATGCTCGTCTGGCTGCCGCAGCTGGCTTGCGCAAAAGTGGAAAGGACATTGAATTCGTTCAAACCCTCAGGGAACTGTTTTATCGAACTGATGTGCCCTATGACAGAAAGATGAAAGAACTTATCCCTCTGATTCAAAAAGTGGCTGACACAGGTGATACTTCCCTGGCAAATGCACTGGTTGATGCAGTAAATGTGCTCAACTCCACAAGTCCCGATAACGCCAAGACTTACTCTGCACTAGGTGATTTGTACCACCACTCAAATAAACTAAAATCTGCCATTGAAGCCTATCAGAAATCAATTCAATTGGACAAAAGTACTTGGGCCGTTTGGGAACAATTGATGACGCTTCAATGGGATATACGGGACGTGAAATCTCTGTTGAAAACTTCCAATGAAACCTATGACCTGTTCCCTAATTTGGGCACAGCAGCTTATTGGAATGCCTTCGCCAACTACGGCAATGCAAATTACAAAGATGCATTATCTGCAATTCAAATGGCATTGGGCATGACCAGACGGGTACCAGCAGTCCAATACCGTTGTAAAATATTAGAAGCTCAAATTCATTACCGATCTAATAACTTGGAATTGGGAAAAGCTGCAATTGAAAGTGCAATTGCCATGAACACAAATGCAGCATGGGCCTATTACGAAAATGCTCGAATTTTAGCTGAAATCAATGACATGAAATCCGCTGCCAACAACGCCCAAAAGGCATTGACCCTTGAACCTAATAATTCTGATGCTTTAGCTGCTTTTGCTTTTGTTGCAATGAAATCTGGCAGCCTGCAATCCGCTGATGAAAACTATCAAAAATCCTTCGCTTTAGGTGGAAATTCTCTGCCTCAATATCTGGAAGAATACGGAGACCTAATGGCTCTCAAAGGCGATAAAATAAAAGCTAAAGATTATTGGCTGAAATCATCAAGTCTGGGCGTAGAAACACCTTCCTTAAAACAAAAAATCCAAGATGCTGGTCAGTAAATTTAAAGTGTTCTTGTTTGTTTTTGTAGCGCTATTGGGACTCAGTTCTTGTCAGTGGATGGACCAATTTACTGGAAAAAAAGCATCCATCAAGGACAGTCAAATTGTCAATACAAAAGCTCCCGTCAAAAAGGAAACCGTTGTGCCCAAGTCCAACGGAACAGCTCCTTTGCTGGCCTTGCAGAATGATTTTCTCCCAATGAACCGACTGAATGCAAAAGCAGATGTTGATGTCAACTTTGCCGGATTGAACCAAGATGTCAATGCTCAGATACGATGGATCAGAGACTCAATAATTTGGATGAATTTTTCTATGTTTGGTATAGAGGGCGCTCGACTTCTGATTACAAAGGATTCTTTTTTTCTAGTGGATCGAATCAATTCCAATTTGATGATAAGAACGCACAGCCAAATGAGTCAAAAGCTTGGAATACCGCTTAATTTTCAAAGTTACCAACACATGATACTTGGAGAGCCATTTATCATCACAGATACTGTGATGACTGTGGTAAAAGAACCTATGAAACATACCTGGCAGCAATCAGATAGCAAATGGCTTTCACAATTTGTTACTGATCCACAATTGAATAGATTGGTATCATTATTTCACGCTTCAAGTGATAAAAACACCAAAGTTCAAGCTGCAATGTCAAACTTTAGAACTTGGAAAAACTATCCCGGATTATCCTGTCAACGCAATATAAAGATCAATACTAAGTCTGCAGGTAATGGTACTATTGACATTGATATCAAAGAATTTACTGTCAATACTGTCAAAGAAATCAGATTTTCATTACCTTCAAGTTATGATCGGATCTGAATTCAAAAGCTTTCTGTTCATTCTGCTGTTGTTGCCCCTTACCAATACCATTGCGCAATCGAAAGATGAGCTAGAAGGGAAGAAGAAACAACTGCTGGAAGAGATCAGACAGGCTGAACAAGAAGTTCAAGCAGTTAATTCCAAACTTGAAAAAACGCAAGTGAGGATTGACAAATTGGATTTGCTTATTTCACGCCGACAGGAACTGATCAGTGACATGTGTTTGTCCATTGATCATCTCGACCATGAAACACTTGCTACACAATCCAACGCTGGTGAATTACAAAAAGAACTCGACAGGGTCAGGAGTGATTATAAAAACATCATGCAAAGTGCTTACAGAAGACATTTGCAGAATCGAAGCTCATTGGCTTGGTTTTCGTATAAGTCCATGAATATTGCGTTGCGGTGGTGGATGTATTTGAAGCAATTCGATCAATACGTTTGCAATAGAATCCATAATATAGCCTCTAATCATAATGGCTTGATGGACAAAATCTACAAACTTGAAACCTCTAGAACCAGCAAGTTGCAGTTGGTAAAGGATCAAGAGAATCAACAATCCTCATTGGAAAAAGAGATGCAGGTCAAAAACTCATTGTTGGATGAGATTCAAGATTCACAAAAGGATCTGCTGGCTGAAATAAGCCGAAAAGAAGCACAAAGACAAAAACTTGATAAACAACTTGATGACGCAATCAAACGTGAGATAGAGGCTGCTAAGAAAAAAACAATCAAAACCTCCAAAACAACCAAAAATACCAAAACGGACAATAAGAAAACGGATACCAATGCAGTATTGAAAATTTCTCCAGCCACAGATCCGATTTCAAAATCATTTGCCGCAAATAAAGGAAAATATGGCTGGCCAGTTGACAAAGCTTCCCTTTTATCTGGATATGGACGACAATCTCACCCACTCGATAAAAACGTTAAAGTCAACAATAAAGGCATTTACCTAGCAACAAGCCCCAATACAAAGGTCAAGACCATCTTTGAAGGGACGGTTATCTTTGTGGTACAAATGCCCTCTTTTCAAAATTGTGTTTTGGTCAAACACGGGGACTATTTTACATTTTATGCCAACTTGGCAACGGTGAATGTAGAAAAAGGACAAAAACTCAAAAGCAAAGACATATTGGGTACTGCAGGAGTTGAAACCTCTTACAAACAGACTGCTGTGCTTTTCGGTGTTTATAAAGGTACCGAAGAATTGAATCCTGAATCTTGGCTATCAGGTCTATAATTTTACTAAATCAATTACATGGCGCAAGAATGGAACATTAACCCCATGCGGGTCAACCAACTCAAACAAGAAGACGAAAAAGCAATTTTAGTTGGGGTTGTACACGGCGAACAAACAGAAGCAAAACTGAATGAATACTTGGATGAACTGGAATTTCTGGCCATGACAGCCGGTGCCGTTTGCCTCAAAAGATATATTCAAAAACTTCCTCATCCTGATAACAAAACATTTGTAGGAAAAGGTAAGCTTGAAGAAATTCTACAATATGTCGAAACCCACAAAATAGATCTCGTTATTTTTGACGACGATCTGAGCGGCAAACAACAACACAATATTGAAGAAGCACTTCAAGTAAAAATAGTAGATAGAAGTACCTTAATTCTTGATATTTTTGCAGCAAGAGCACAAACAGCACAAGCAAAAACCCAAGTTGAACTAGCACAATTGCAGTACCTACTGCCTCGGCTTCGCGGTCTGTGGACGCACCTTGAAAGGCAACGTGGTGGTATAGGTATGAGAGGTCCTGGTGAAAAAGAAATTGAAACTGACCGTCGTATCGTCCGTGATATCATTTCCACGCTTAAACAAGATTTAGAAAAAATTGACAGACAAGCGCAAACTCAACGAAAAAGCAGAGGAGAAATGGTTCGTGTGGCACTTGTTGGGTATACGAATGTTGGCAAGTCAACACTCATGAACATATTGAGTAAGTCGGATGTATTTGCTGAGAATAAGTTGTTTGCTACCCTAGACACTACTGTTCGCAAAGTCGTGTTGGACACCATGCCGTTCCTGCTGTCTGATACCGTAGGGTTCATACGAAAATTGCCCCATCACCTCGTGGAAAGCTTCAAATCCACCCTAGATGAAGTTCGGGAAAGTGACCTGTTGCTGCATGTGGTAGATATCTCACATCCTCAGTACGAAAATCAAATTGCCACTGTCAACCAAACCCTTCACGATCTGAAAACAGATGACAAGCCTATGATCATCATTTTCAATAAAATTGACCAGTATAGGGAGATCAATTATGACGAGCTTTTGAGTGATGAAAACAAGGCGGAAATAGAAGCAGAATTTTATGACAATCTGATTAATAATTATGGTGAAAACATCATACTTGTCAGTGCCATTACAGGTGAAAACATACCGGAACTAAAAGAGCTGCTTGAAAAGAAAGTGCAAGAATTGAATGCATCAAGATATCCTTATCGGAAGGGGTATTAGCAAAAGACTTCAAGCAATAAAGTGTTAATTTTTATTGTTAATTTGGTTGATAAGATTACCTAACAATAAAAATATTTTTTATAAAAAAGCACTTAATCTATTTTACGGCCTTTGTGGTACTATCAATCAACACAAAATTAAATGCCTCAGGAAATCATATTGCTTTAAACTCCAATTCCGAAGTTTATTGCTTTAACTCTCTGGATTCAATTCAAAGTGTTGAGTTTGTTCTGAGAACTTCAATTGAAGCTGCAAAGATGTTCAATAATACCTCGCCGCCAACCAAGCTAAGCCCAGAGCAATGAAATCTACTGGCAACAAATATGGGGTTTGCTTCATTAGGTGAGTTTAATTTACAGTTCAATCAGCACTATGTTATAGCAAAACAATATTTCCAGTATCATTCATGTTACCAATAACCCTAATAAACCTCTGCCTCAAACACCTTGCTGTAACCAATTAATGGCCGATCTAAATTCATTGTATTGGAGATGCCGCACCTTGTGGTGAATTTTATGCGGGTTGCGCAATTGGGTGCTTGATGGGTGCTGCTATTATCTACACCAGCCGCATGCTTAATACTTATTAATTGTAATTTAAACCCAACACAAATGAAAAGAATAATAATGTTGTTAGCCTTTGTGGCATTTTTTTTTCTCGTGCAGTGAAAACAACAAGCTTAACGAGAATACTGATTATAACGAGATAAAAATTGCCCTTGCAAATGAACCGCTCATTGCCCAACACTCTAAAGCGTTGATTGAATTTGTCAGCTTTGATATTCTGCGTTATGAAAAAGAAGCTGGAATTTTAGTAAATTTTATTGCCATTGGTCAAAAATTGTTAACCAACAATAATCAACCCTCATCATCAATTGAATCAGCTTCTCTTCAATATGCCAAATTAATCGCCCAAGAAAATCAAATACGAAACGCGATTTATCAAAAGTATCCAGAACTAAAAGGGAATGGCGATTTCCAAAAGCACCTATCTGAAGGCCTCATGCCAGTCCATCAAAGCAAGTTAAAAGCATACTCTCAAGATAAAACCAATTAAAATAAGAACTAAACTGTCAATATTTATTCTTGTATTATTGCCAATTATGGCCTTTGCAAAAGATTGTTTTGGAGATTATAACAACGCTAAGGCTGATGCTGATTTGGAACTTGCAAATGATCTTGCAAATTGCGGTGGGAGTGGTGTGTGTGCAAGTGAAGCCCACAAATGGTGGCTGAAATCAGAATCATCAGCAGGTAATGCCTTTGATTGTTGCATGAATGGATGTTGAGTTAATCAAGCTATTATTCAGTAAAGGATTTGCAATTTTTGTAAATCCTTTTTTATTTTTTAATTTTGATGAATCAACAACACCAACTTGAAAAATCTAGAATCCATTCACGAACGTTACGCCAAATTGTTAACTGGCTACTGCCTAGAACTCAAAGAAGGAGATCGGCTTTTGATTAAAACCTCCACCTTGGCAGAACCCTTGCTCAAAGAGGTTTACAAATACGCACTTGAAGCAGGTGCTATCATTGAAGTTGATCTTGACTTTGCTGAAAAATTTCGAACCCTGATGCTTCATGGCAAAGATACGCAATGGAAGTATGTTTCTCCTTGGTACAGCAATGCTATGAAGACATTTGATGCTTATTTGAACATTAGGGCACCATATAATCTGCGTGAAGATTCAGGATTGCCAAAGGAAGCTTTGCAATCCCGTAGTAAAGCATTGGATGCCGTTAATAAGTCCTATTTTACGAGAATTGCAGACAGAAGCCTCAAACGTTGTCTTTGTCAATATCCAACCCAAGCCTCAGCACAAGAAGCAGGAATGTCTTTGAGCGAATATGAGAACTTCGTTTATACTGCCTGCAAGCTACATTTGGCTGATCCTGAAGCAGGTTGGTTGGCCTTGGGAAAAGAACAACAAGGAATAGTTGACTACCTCAATAAAAGTAATGTGATTAGGTATTCAGGACCCAATATGGATATTCAGTTTAGGGTAAAAGACAGAACATGGATTAATAGTGATGGCAAAAGCAATATGCCAAGTGGTGAAGTTTTTACAGCACCAATTGAAAATTCTGTCAATGGCGTCGTGAAATTCTCATTTCCTGCTATTCATGGAGGAAATGATGTTCTGGGAGCAAGACTCTGGGTAAAGAATGGACTTATCGTGAAATGGGAAGCAGAAAAAGGCAAAGAATATTTGGATCACATATTTCAAATACCAGGAACTCGTAGATTCGGTGAAGTTGCGATTGGCACCAATTATGAAATTCAAAAAATAACCAGAAATATTCTTTTCGATGAAAAGATAGGCGGATCAATTCATATGGCAATTGGACAAAGTTACCTGCAATGTGGCGGTAAAAATAAAAGTTCAGTCCATTGGGACATGATTTCAGATATGAAAGATGGAGGAGAAATTCATGCAGACGGAGAATTGATCTACCAGAATGGAAAGTTTTTGATCTAAGTCAGATTATCCAGCGTAAGCTTCCTCAACCGTCAAGATCTTCAATGTATGGGTGTTCAGATCATAAACATCGGTATTGGCCATCACATGCAATACCATATTCCCTATGGATATGGGTGTTCCTTCATCCAAGTTCGAGACATTGTTGTAATTCAAAAACTTGCCATCAAACACCAACACCATACCTGATCCAATGGTTGAACATAAATGCCCATCTCTAACAATAACACCTGTGTCTTCAGCAAGTCCAAAACCTGTTAATTCTGGAAAACGCGCTACGGACTCCGTCAATCTACCAAATCGACCTCTGTTGATAAAGTGGGTATCAAATATTACTGTAGGCAAAAACCCAAAACCTTTCATCATCATTACCGAGCCCTTCAGCATTGCGTTTTCGCTGCTCCCGCCACTGATCATTTCATGCGACATTGCCATTGCCCCGGCACTGGTCCCTGCTATGACAAAATATTCGTTGAAATATCTATCTATAAGTATTTTGTGCATTTCGCTACCACCTATGATATTGATCAGTCTTCGCTGATCGCCACCCGAAAATAAAACACATGATGCCTTTCGAATAAATTCTAGATTATCTAAATTCTTGACATCAAATTTGGTGCGAATATCCAAAATCTTAACATCGGTGCATCCAAGTTTTTTGAATGCTTGCATGTAGTTTTTACCAACTTGAAGAGGTATACTGCTTGCTGTAGTGACAACTATTATTGTTTTATCAGATCCTCCAGCTTCCTTAACTATTCTTGACAGTATGCTAGCCTCAACAAACTCTTCACTAAACTGCTCTGATTTATCAGTTCCTTTATCTTCATTGCCACCTACTGCTATAAGTAGCCCTTTAGGTATTAGATTCATACGTATGTTCCAATTAGAGGCGCAAAGGTATGCCAAAAATAAGAAATCAAAAAACCAGATCTCAAGATCCGTTCCAAACCACGGTTATAATTGCTTATCTCACCACCTGAATAGTTTGGGAACTTTGAGAATTGGATGTTTGAAGCTGTACTAAATATTGACCCGATGGAACATTCTGAATCGAAGCTGTAACAATATGTTCACCAGGCATTTGGTTCTTTTCGTTGATCAGCTCCATAATTTCACGTCCATTCATATCCAAGAGACTGATTCTCACCTGGCTATTCGAATACAGCCGATAAGCCAATTGGATTGGGTCATTCTTTATAGGATTGGGTGATATCGGAAATAGTTTATCCGATGCTTTGACGAATTTGGGGCCATTGGTTGCAACTGTATTGTCGTTGAAAATGACATTTTCATCACCTGGCTGATACAACACAAAAGACAGTGGCAAATAATACATCTCATCAGTTGTCTTCTCGCCCCAAGTTACTGTTTTGGGTGGGTTGTTAGGATTTAAAGGGTTGTTGGAGGTATTGTCATAGGTAGCATAGGCATGTATCACTGTACCCGGGTCTAAAATTTGATACTTTTTGAAGGAATAGCCACCTTGCCAGTTGAAATCCCAATCTTGAACTTGTATCAAATTGGTTGTATCGCCATTGGGATGTATTGCAAATACTTTCCATTCCTTACCCAATAAGTGACAATGAGGCCATATACTCAACAAACTTACTTTAAACGGCACTTCAAACTCTCCATGAAAAGTTTTTACCTGCTTGGCGGGAATTACAAACGGTCCGTTTACAATGTCAAATGGCAACATAGTATATTGATATACATACCTTTGTACCGGCTTTTTGGAATAAAAGAAATTGACCGTACTGCTGTCAATGCCTCCTATAGGTGTAGGAGCATAATGCACCTGAACCAAAACATCCGCTTTCTTAAACATGGGTTGAGCAACACCATCGGGGTAAAATCTTGGGTTTGTGCCTGGCACATATCCCGGAAACATATTCTCATCAGCAGAATTCACTCCAAATCCCCCAAAATTCAAATATCCGTACTCTGGATCTTTTGCATCAAGTATTTTTGCCTGACCAGTTGTATCCTGACTAATCAATGCATGGTGGACCAAACTCAAATTGCCAGGTCGAAATTCTACTGCTGCGATATCCTTGTTTTGAGTCAATCCTGATGGAAGAACAAAAACACGATATTCATCCTTATTGTTGCTCTTGACTTTATATCCTTGTGAGAAGTTGACTACCAAATCTGGTGTACCCAACTGAGAACCAATAGGGAAAAAAGGTTTTGGGGCTTCTTTGGTAGGATCTCCAGCAGGAGTGCCTGCATCGACCCAGTCAGCAATCAGTTTTATTTGTGCATCCGTGAGGTAATTCTCACCCTGAAAATTGGAGTACTCATGATTGGGCTTCCAAGGTGGCATGTACTTGATATTGGTCACATACTTTATCGTAGAAGCGTAGTTTGACACTTCGGTATAATTGGTCAAAGGAATTTCTTCCTTTATTTCGCCTGAGCGATGGCATTTTGTGCATTTATTGTAAATGAGCGGCGATATGTCTTCATAAAATTTTGGAGACTGCGCATTTGAAGTGAATGAGCCAATCATTAAAAGTAAAACTATCAGGTATTTCATGCACATATTATTCGTTGTGAACAGATTCTTTTTTTATTTTTTGAATGAAACAGCCAATCGCAGCCATTTCATGAAATTCTACATCATTTCCAGCCGACCAATCCTTTAAAACATCCTCAAGTTCGGATGAACTGACCACGGTGCGTCGCTTACCAATTGAAGCATATCGATTATCAATTCGCCCTCGATAGATGATTTCATTCTTTTCATGATCAAACACAACAACCTCGGGTGTAATGCTTGCACCGAGCTTTTGCGTCATTTTCTGATAATGATCTGTTTTCATTGGAAATAGAATCCCATAGGTTTTGCCGAAAGTTTGAATGGTGTTTTCCCGACTTTGAGCATTTGGAAACAAGCCTAAGAATCCGATTTTTTTGTCGTGAAATGTCGCATACAGCTCCTTTAGTTTGTCCGTATAGTTTTTGCTGATGACACACTCTTCCAATAAGAAAACATAGACAGTCAAAGAATCTTTTTCATGCAATACGGGATTTATTCTCGCTTGTACAGGAAGCTGAATCAGTGAAAACAATAGTAATATCGGCAGACTATGTCTGAGTTTCATAAAAAATAGACCACTTAAGTCACAAAAGGTTTATTAAGCTATCAAAACAATTTCAAGGATAAATCATTCTATAGGTCTGCAAAATACAATAATTTATGAAAATTTTCAAATTAGAACGCACTCAGCAAATACCAATCTCTGTAAATGAGGCCTGGAATTTCTTCTCTCAGCCTGGTAATTTGGCCAAAATCACACCAAAGGAAATGGATTTTGTGGTTACTTCTGATCTTGGTGATGGTGTTATGTACAGCGGCATGATAATCACTTATACCGTTAGACCTTTATTAGGGATACCCTTAACCTGGATGACCGAGATTAAAAATATCAAAGAAGGAGAATATTTTATCGATGAACAAAGAGTAGGTCCCTACAAATTGTGGCACCACCAACATTGGTTCAAATCCATACCAGGCGGCACTGAAATAAGAGATGTTGTGCATTATCAACTGCCTCTTGGGCCACTAGGAAATATGATGAATAGCCTTTTGGTCAAATCAGAATTGAATAAAATATTCGATTATCGTTTTAAGAAAGTTGAAGAACTTTTTGGTAAGATTGCTTAAACCAAAACAAAGGCTTGTCTGAATGCTTTTTAGCCAGATCCCAATAACATAACACTTCCCGTTTTAATCCCAACAAAAAAGCCACTCCAAGTTAATGGAATGGCTTTTTGTATTATGACCCTTTCAAGATCTAGTATCTGTACATATCTGACTTAAATGGACCCTCAACAGGTACTCCAATATAAGCAGCCTGCTCAGGAGTTAGAATATCCAGCTCTACACCTATTTTTTCCAAGTGAAGTTGAGCTACCAACTCATCCAAGTGTTTAGGTAAAGTATAAACTTTGTTTTCGTATTTGTCGTAATTTTCCCACAGTTCCAATTGAGCAATTGTTTGGTTGGTAAAGGAGTTACTCATCACAAATGATGGGTGACCTGTAGCACAACCCAAATTCACCAAACGACCTTCCGCAAGAACGATGATATCCTTGTGACCAATAGTATATTTGTCAACTTGAGGCTTTATTACATCTTTAGTAGCACCGTAGTTTTTGTTCAACCAAGCCATGTCTATTTCATTGTCAAAGTGGCCAATGTTACAAACTACAGCATTGCTTTTCATCAATTTGAAGTGCTCAGAAGTAATAATGTCTTTGTTGCCTGTAGCAGTGACAATGATATCAGCTTCTTGAACTGCATTGATTAATTTCTTTACTTCAAATCCTTCCATTGCAGCTTGCAAGGCACAGATAGGATCAATTTCAGTAACAATTACACGCACTCCAGCATTTCGCAATGAATCAGCTGAACCCTTACCTACATCACCATAACCTGCAACTACTGCTACTTTGCCAGCCATCATCAAATCTGTAGCTCTGCGGATCGCATCAACCAATGATTCACGGCAACCGTATTTGTTGTCAAATTTTGATTTGGTTACTGAATCGTTGATATTGATAGCAGGGAGAGGCAAAGTACCGTTGTTGACACGCTCATATAAGCGCAAAACTCCTGTAGTTGTTTCCTCAGAAATACCGCGGATTTCAGCCACCAATTCAGGATATTTGTCCAAAACCAAATTGGTCAAATCACCACCGTCGTCCAAAATCATATTCAACGGCTTCTCATCGTTGAAGGCAAAAAGCGTTTGTTCGATACACCAGTCAAATTCTTCATTGTTCATGCCCTTCCAAGCATAAACGGGAATTCCGGCTGCTGCGATTGCTGCTGCTGCATGATCTTGTGTAGAAAAAATATTGCATGATGACCAGCTTACTTCAGCACCCAATTCAGTCAGTGTTTCGATCAACACGGCAGTTTGGATTGTCATGTGAAGGCAACCTGCAATGCGAGCTCCTTTGAGGGGTTTGGTTGCTGAATATTGAGCTCTTAGTGACATAAGTCCAGGCATTTCTGCTTCTGCAAGGCGAATCTCCTTGCGTCCCCATTGTGCCAATGACATATCCTTTACTTTGTACTTAACGGATGTGGCAGTTGTTTGCATTAATTAATTATTTTATGAAAGATAAAAACCAAATACTTTGATTTCAGGGCACAAAATTACTACTTTTCGTCCTAAAATACTACTCCTTAACAGTATTCAGCCTACATTGTTTTGTAGTTGTCCGCATATTTTAAAGCAGCGCTCCAAAACCAAAGGAAATGTACTCAGCTGTTGCCTTGTGCGCCTTTAGATGAACTGCGCAATACATGCGGGTCTTTGGTTTCCCAAATGGCGTGAAATAATATCTGCTACTCAACTTGGTATAAATAGAATCTCCGGCTTGATAGGGCTTTCCGCCAAAATAGCCTCCTGCCAACAAGGCGATACTAAATGGCCAAAAGAAAAATTCATCTCCAACAAAAAACATATAGCGTGTAGCCAGTTTTTGGGCTTCCTGATCCGTGCGCGCTTCAGTGGAAGCCAAGCTGAAATAAAAGGATGAACTGACATATTCATATTCCATTCCCAACATCAGTTGATTGACTTTTGACACGCGGTACACTATGCCCACCTGTCCCTGATAAATTGGGTATTTGGGTCCGCCCGGTGCCAATGCTTCAGTAAATGCCATTCCTGCATTCATCGTTAGCCCAAATCTTCGGGAGGGTTTTGAAGAAATACTATCAAAATCCAGCTTGCGTTGCTTAGGATTCGGGTTCCAGCGCAATCCCAGCGAAGCAGAAGGTAGATTCATGCCATAATTGGGCAGCTGCACACTGCCATTGGAGTAATGATTCAATTGCCCAGCCGCACTGACTGCCAGCTTGGATGTGAGTGGATAAAAAAACTCCAATCGAAATCGTGTAATATTGTTCCAGTTGGATCCTATTGCATTATTTTTAGGATTCTGAATCAAGTCAAATGGTTCGCTCAAATAGGCTACCCCTGTCCCGAAATTCAGGTGGGATGATAAATTACCTAGATTAAAGAGTTTGATACTGACATTAGGCAATATTGAAGTAGCACTCCCTAATAAGTTTCTGTCACCCAAATCATCGTGAATAAGTGCAAGACCCAAAGCAGGAAATCTTTGCATTTTATGCCAATACTTGGTTCCATAAGTCTGATAAACAAAATTTAAACCTAAACCTATTGTTCGCGCAGGTGGCTCGAATGTAAGCTTTCGGGTATGATTGATCATACGCCCGGCATGAAATTCTGATTCCAGCAACCAACCTCCCTCCTGAGAATAAACAGTCCCTAAGCCCAGTAAAAAAACAAGAAGAGCAATAGCAAATCTCATAGTTTTTGAGATCGTATAAATTCGATACTTTTTATCATGCTGTTGTGCAGTAAAACATCTTTTTCATGAAATGGAACTTCCTTCCTGAACTCTTGGATCAATTTTTCGAGGGCAGAACCCGTTTTCTTGTTTCTTCGGAATTCGATTCCTTGACAGGCTGTTAACCATTCAATAGCCAAGACACTCCAGGTGTTTTGAATAACCCGATACATTTTGGTTCCTGCGTTGGCGGCCATGCTCACGTGGTCCTCTTGTCCGTTGGATGATACAATTGAATCTACCGAGGCTGGTGTGCACAATTGCTTGTTCTGACTAACTATGGATGCCGCGGTGTATTGTGGTATCATAAATCCACTGCTCAATCCTGGTTCAGGTATCAAAAATGCTGGCAATCCACGTTGTCCTGATATCAATTGATAGGTTCTTCTTTCAGATAAATTGGCAACTTCAGCTATACCTATTGCCAAATAATCCAATGCCAATGCAATAGGCTGTGCATGAAAATTACCACCCGATAAGATTTCTTCCTCTTCGTAAAAAATATTTGGGTTGTCAGTCACTGCGTTGATTTCATTAGTAACAATTTCAGAAACATGATCAACAACATCCAAGGTGGCACCCAATACCTGTGGCGTACACCTGAAAGAATACGGGTCTTGTACACTTTGAGCTGGCGATTGTGACAACTCACTGTCTTCCAACCATTTGCGGATTGTGGCGGCTGATTGTATCTGACCTGATTGTCTGCGGATTTCATGAATCTTGGGATCCATAGGTTTGATACTGGCTCCGAATACATCCATTGACAGACAAGCTATAGCATGCGCCCAGGCCATTATTTTATGTGATTCTTGAATGGCGTAAACTGCATAAGAAGTTGAAAACTGGGTGCCATTTAGCAACGCCAGGCCTTCTTTTGCTTCCAAGCTTATTGATGTCAAATTGCATTGGTCGAATGCTTCACGACTGGCCATTACTGAATCTTTAAAATTCACCTTGCCTTCACCAATCAAGGGCAAACTCAAATGTGCCAAAGGAGCAAGATCACCTGAAGCACCTAAAGATCCTTGTTGAAAAAGGACGGGCCATATTTCATTATTGTACATGCCAATCATCTTATCTATCAACACGATGCGAACTCCGCTGTAGGCAAGTGAAAGATTCCTTATTTTGAGGAACAATATAATTCGGACTATCTCAATAGGTACCACCTCGCCCATTCCACAGGCGTGTGAGCAAACAAGATTCCACTGCAACTTTTGAATGTGTTCTTTGGGAATTTTCACATTGCACAATGAGCCAAATCCTGTATTGATACCATAATATGCCGTATCATCTTTCTCTAATAATTCGTTGAGAAAGGAGTTGCAATCATTAATTTTTTGACTGAGATTTTGGTCGAGATGCAATGGAGAGCCATCTGATATTAACCTCTCAATTTCTGAGATGGTAATATCCTGTCCTGAAATAGTATATTGTATTTGCTTCATAGAGCCACAAAATTACATTTTCAAATTTGCATGACAACCATTCTCAGCAACAGAATGTTATAGAATTCCATTTGACTCACTATATTTACGGTCAGGTGCTCAAGTTATGGCGACAAAAACAGAAATTTTGGACACAATTTTTGATCAAGATCCAACAGCTGCTGAACGGAAAAAGGATCATATTGAACTGGCATTAAAAGCCAGAACCACAGGAAATTTATTGGACGATAGATTTTACTACGAACCCTTGATGGGTAGTATGGAACATCAATACACTCCCGTTCAATTCCTAGGCAAAAGCTTCAATTATCCCATTTGGATCAGCAGCATGACAGGAGGTACTGAAATGGCACCTCTGATCAACCGCAATCTTGCGCGGCTTTGCAATGATTTTAACTTGGGTATGGGACTCGGTTCTTGCAGACAATTATTATACAGCGATGAATTCTTCAAAGATTTTGATGTCCGCAATACCATTGGTGACCGTCCATTTTATGCCAATCTTGGCATAGCGCAAGTCGAAACCCTCATTGAAGCCAATGAAGTGGATAGAATTCCGCTGATGATTCGAAAATTAAGAGCAGATGGACTGATCATCCATGTCAACCCCATGCAGGAATGGATGCAGCCGGAAGGCGATATCATTAAGCATCCACCTATTGACACCATCAAGGAGCTGATGAATCAAATAAATCTACCCATTATTGTTAAAGAAGTTGGCCAAGGAATGGGTCCAGCAAGTTTGAGGGCCTTAATGGCTCTCCCCTTGGAGGCTATAGATTTCGGAGCATTTGGTGGAACAAATTTTTCGACACTTGAACTCATGCGACAATCAGAGGAAGTTGCATACAAGGAAGCGTTCACCTATGTGGGACATACGGCCTCAGAAATGTGCGCCTATATTCGTGAAATAGTAAAAAAACACCCCGAAGAAATAAACTGCAAACAAATCATCATATCTGGTGGAATTCTGGATTATCTCGATGGTTACTATTTGATGGCGCAAACAGATATGCCTTCAATTTTTGGTCAAGCATCCGCTTTTTTAAAACATGCAATGGGCGATTATGAACCGCTACTGAAATACATGAAGAATGTAGCACACGGACTGGATATGGCTCAAGCTTTTCTTAAACCAAAACCACAACTTTGAACGAAAATCAGAAAAAACTGATACGCGGATTTTCCAAATTGACCAAACAAGCAAAACTTGATTGGATCATAACTTCTTTTTTCAACAAAACACAGTCCGTCTATCATGAAATGAGCAGCTTTTGGCTTCAGGACGATAAACAACAACAGATCATAGACGGATTTAGCGAAAATACTGTTTCCAATTTCATACTACCTTATAGCGTTTGTCCCAATCTGATGGTCAATGACAACATTTATTGTGTGCCAATGGTGACTGAAGAAAGTAGCGTAGTTGCAGCAGCAGCATCAGCAGCTAAATTCTGGCTTGAAAGAGGAGGATTTAAAACACAAATATTAGGTACTCAAAAAATAGGACAAGTCCACATCAAATGGGACGGAAGCTTTCAGGAATTGCTCGATGGGTGGCAAGTTCTGGAGCCAGCGTTTAGAAAAACCATACAGCCTCTTGTGCAAAATATGGAACAACGAGGTGGAGGCGTGAAAGAAATGTCGTGGAAGGATTTCACAAACGAAATACCCGGGTACTATCAGGCTTTTGTAAAGTTTGAAACTTGCGACTCAATGGGAGCCAATTTTATCAATACCATACTGGAAGAACTGGGTAAAGCCCTTGGTGAACATTTTAATGTCCTAAGGGACGATCAATTGGAAGTCATCATGTGCATACTCTCTAATTATACACCTGACTGCTTGGTTCGCGTTTCTGTTTCATGCCCGGTGTCACAGCTAAAAGACTCAAGTATTCCCATCGATGCTGAAGATTTTGCTTCATTGTTCAATACCGCGATAAGAATAGCAGAGATTGACCCATATCGTGCCACTACGCACAACAAAGGAATCTTTAATGGTATCGATGCTGTAGTTATTGCTACCGGAAATGATTTCAGAGCCGTTGAAGCTTGTGGACACACCTATGCAGCCCGAAGTGGTAGCTATTCCAGTCTATCCCATTGTAATATCGAGCATGGAATATTTGAATTCTGGATGGATTTCCCAATGGCAGTTGGTACCGTTGGTGGATTGACAAAATTGCACCCACTGGCACAAAAATCCAATGAGCTATTGGGCAATCCAAGCGCCGAGACCTTGATGCAAATCATTGCGGCAACTGGTCTTGCACAAAACTTTGCTGCCATCCGTTCATTGGTAACTACCGGAATTCAAAAGGGGCACATGAAAATGCATCTTCAGAATATATTGCAACAATTATCAGCTGCTGACAATGAAACAGAGCTTGTTTTGCAGCATTTTGAACATCATGTTGTATCTTTCAATGCAGTAAGAACTTTTCTTCATGATATCAGGAATTCGAAAGCTTCTCAATTAAGCAATTAATATGTCAAAGCGTCTATTCAGGGGAAACGGAAAACTCCTCTTGACCGGTGAGTATCTTGTATTGCAAGGTGCTGAGAGTTTGGCTCTTCCAACCAAATTGGGCCAATCTATGGAAGTAAAAGAAAGCTCAGGTGCAGAAATAAAGTGGTTGAGTCTGGATGAAAATGGTGAAAAATGGTTTGAAGCAAAATTATCACAATACGACTTTAAGGCAATCGATACTTCAGATGAAAAGATATCTGGTCTGCTCACAAAACTATTTAAAGCATGTGCTAGGCAGGATTCAGAATTCTTGGCGCAATGGGGTGGCCGACAAGTAACTACACGTTTGGAATTTGACCGCAATTGGGGACTTGGAAGCAGCAGTACTTTGATTCATTGCATAGCAGCTTGGGCCGATGTCAACGCATACCAGTTGTGCATGGACACCATTGGCGGAAGTGCGTATGACATAGCATGTGCCGCAGCCGATGGACCACTTATCTACCAATTGAATGACAATCAAATATCGGTCACGGAAGCTGATTTTGTGCCCAAATACCACGAGCAAATCTACTTGGCTTTTCTTGGAAAAAAACAAGATAGTCAAAAGTCGGTAGCTGATTTCCAGCGTTCCAACAAAGACTTCAAATCTGAAATTTCAGATATTAGTGCCATTACTCTTGAAATAGAAAAAGCTGCCTCTTTGGACAAGTTCATTGAATTGATGGAAGCACATGAAATTATAATGAGCAAAGTGCTAGGACAAGAGAAAATAAAAGATACCAGATTTGGTGATTTTGATGGAACTGTAAAATCATTGGGTGCTTGGGGAGGAGATTTTGCCTTGTTCGCAAGTAATATGGATCCACAAAGTATTGTTTCCTATCTGGACAAGAAAGGCCTAAATACCTATTTCAAGTATCAAGATTTGGTATTGAAAAGAACGGTCTAGGCACAATTTTTAATTAAAACACAGTCAATATGACAACTCTCTGGTATGATGCGAAGGTGATCAATATTTTAAATCACAGTGATCGCATCAAGAGTTTTTTTCTAAAAATAGAATCAGATCAAATTATTTCCTTTATATCAGGACAGTTTTTGACCTTCGATCTTCCTATTGGCGACAAAAGATTGGCGCGATGGAGAAGTTATTCAATCGCTTCAATAGTCAGTAATGACAATGAATTTGAACTCTGCATTGTGAATATGGAAGGTGGAACTGGTAGCACGTATTTGTTTGAGGAAGTAACAATAGGAACTGTCTTAAAATGCAAAGCTCCCGATGGCGGATTCTTACTGAAACAGCCACTTGACCATGATGTTGTTATGATTTGCACCGGAACTGGCGTGGCGCCTTTTAGAAGCATGATAGCGAGCATTTTTGCCCAAAACATAATTCATAAAAAAGTCCATTTGATATTTGGAACCAGGTTTCAGGCAGATATCCTTTATCAAGCAGAATTTAACGAATTGGCAGTCAAATTTCCTGAGTTTACGTATGATATTGTGCTTTCAAAGGAGCCTGATTGGCAAGGTATCAGTGGCCATGTCCACCAAGTCTATCTTGACAGATATGCTGATTCTGGCCCAGATATCCACTTTTACTTGTGTGGTTGGTCTCAAATGATCGATGAGGCAGTTGAAAATTTGTTGCTCAAGTGCAGATATGACAGAAGTCAAATAAGTTATGAATTGTACGGATAAAAGCAATTGCTATTTAGCAGCCATAGACCATTTTTTCAGAGAGGCGATAAAAACTGTTTGCTGATCAACAAAAACACTGTGCGAACAATTGTCAAGATACTTTACGTTCTTTTTGCCAATCAATTTCATCAAGCTCTTTATCTGCTCTACCGAATACAATCCATCTTCCTTCCCATACAATCCATAGATGGGCATCTTCTTGAGTTTTAAGTCTTTGATACTGTTAGTCAGGTCGATTGTGGTATAATGCTCGTTGTCATAGAATCCCTTTGGCCCCGGATAAGTCATTTTGGATGCATATTTCTGTAATAAGGTATCTGTCTTGAAGGTGGCATAAATGCTTTTCGCTTCAGCTGTTGCTTGTTTGGGGGAATAAAATCCGTTGCTCATGGCATGTCCAAAACAGTAGGAACTGTATTCCAACTTATCTGAATCCATTTTTTCAAGCAAAGCGATGTACTTCAGGTTTACAGAATCCTTCTTCTGCTCGTAGATTTGCTTTGATTTTTTGATGATTGTCCTGAAGCTTTCTTGAAGAGACACTGGCGCACCAACCAAAACAACTGATTGAACCAAGATTGGGTTTTTCTCTGCAAAAAGTGTTGCAACAATACCACCGAAGCTGTGCCCTATTAAAACTGCCTTCTCAATTCCCATCTGGGCATAAATTGCCTTTATATCCTTATAGCTTTCGTCAAAATTGAATTGGGCATTCTTGTCTAGTGACCTTCCCTCGCCTCTTCGGTCATAAACTATGACAAAAAATCCATTTTCAGCGAGCTTCTGAGCAGTAGTTGCTTCAAAACTGGCACTATTGTAACCTGGACCTCCGTGCAAAAATATCACGGGTGTGGCTTTCCGGTCGCCAAAACTCTTTACGTATAAATTTTGAGCTTGGCTGGCTAAAAAAACAAGAGAAAAAAGCAAAGAAAAAAACAGTTTGCTCATAATTCGCAATTTGATAATAAAGTTTTTCTCAATCTTTTGGGTTTGAGAATCTCAAAAATACATCAAATTAAATAAGAACAGTCGACTATCTTATCATTAAAACCAATGAAGCAAACTGTTTCAAAATTAAAAGCTACTAAACGAAGCTTTTTTTAACAAAGGCGATTGTTTCATTGTGGGTCAATTTATCTGACGCTTTCACTATGATGTTTTTGCCCTGAAACTGCTTGTTTTCACTCAAATAATTTTTAAGTTCTTCTTGAGCCTTTCCGATTCCGAACAATAAAATGGCGTCATAACCCTGAATTTGCTTGGATATTTCATCATAATATTTGTGCAATTCCTGCGCTTTTTTATGATTGTGGGTGTTTTCACTATGTGTGTGGTCGCTATGATGTTTGTTGTGAATTTTGGCAGATACTTCATAAATACCATCATTGCTTTTATCTGGTGTGTGTATCAATAAAGCCTCGCTGTGATCTACACATACACCTATTACCGTCTTGTTTGTGAAACTCATAAAATTTGATTTTTTTATACCTGCAAAGATATGCTTAGCTCAAGCCCGAAACCATGACATAAATCATGATTTAATAGAACATTAACTAGGTATAATCTATGCTTCCACTTGATTTGCAATCATGAAAAACGCTTCTTTTAAGGCTTCAATGATATCGCTTGCAGTAATCGTTTCCATTCCGTATTGTTGTGTGCACACATCAGAAGCCAAACCATGGACATACACGCCTAATTTTGCTGCTTCTTCAGCAGAATATCCGCTTGAAAGCAGTCCCGTAATAATACCTGTCAACACATCCCCACTACCTCCCTTGGCCAAAGCCGGATTTCCTGTAGAGTTAAAAAAGACGTTCCCATCGGGTAATATCACAGCCGTATGAGCTCCTTTTAGCAACAAAATTACTGAATATTTGGTGGCAAATGCTCTGCCGAGTTCTATCCTTTCAGCATCAGATTCCTCTTTTTGAGTCATTCTTTCAAACTCTATGGCATGAGGAGTCAAGATAGTATTGGGCTTCAGAGAAGCAAAAGAATCCTTGTCCGATGCCAGTAAGTTGATGGCATCTGCATCAATGACCAAACTACAAGTGGATTGTGTGATAATTTCCTTAACCATGATTCCGGTTTCATTTTCGGTACCAATGCCGGGTCCAATCCCTATCGCTTTGTAGTCGAATCGAGCTGGAACCAAGCTAAGATGCGCAGTATTGGGATCTTCAATGAACATGGCTTCAGGAGCTTGCATTTGGATGATAAGATTTGCACAAATTGGTGCATACACGCTCGTTAGTCCTGCACCGCTTCGGATACAAGCTTTTGTTGCTAAAACAGCAGCTCCTACTTTGCCATAAGATCCGCCAACTATTAAAGCATGTCCAAAATCATGCTTGGATGAGAACTTAGCTCTCTTTTTATAAATATGGGCAATGTCAGCTTTGGTCGTAAAATGGTAATCTGAAGGCATTTCCTTGTCAATATCTTGCGGCCAACCTATTTCAAGCAATTCAAATCTGCCAACGAACTCAGATTGCTCTTTCATCATAAAATTGAGTTTTGGACGCTCAAAACTTAAGCTTACATCTGCTTTGAAGCAAAGTTGGTCATTACTTGAAGCTGCATTGGCATACATTCCGGTAGGTATATCGATTGCCAAACGCAAACAATTTTGCTTGTTTAGGTAAGATACTACTGTATGAATACAATCTGATATAGGTCTATTCAGTCCATTTCCTAGAATGGCATCAATGATCATGTCATTTTCAGCAATGGACAACTGAATGGGTTCACCGTGCTTTAAATAGATCAAATTTCCTTTGAAGGCTTTTGAATTGATCATGAAATCACGCGACGGTTCCCCGTCATAATCCAATACATAAGTTTCCACCAAATAACCCACATCTGTCAATAAGCGAGCAATGGCAAGTCCATCACCTCCATTATTTCCCTTTCCGCAGAATATCAATGTTTTTGCTGGCTTTTTTAGCTTGTTTTTGATGTAACTTACACATGCTTTTGCTGCCTCTTCCATCAATTCAATCGACTCGATTCCCAGGATTTTTATGGCATTATCATCACATGTTTTGACTTGTGTAGGTGTAAGAATTTTCATGAAATAAGTATTTTATCCATCATTGGCTTTGTTGAATCAGATTGTAATCTCGTTCTCCATTTTACGATTTCATACCAAATTACTGAGATAAATCCAGCTCCAACAGCAACAATCAAACTTTTAAAATCAAGCGCTTCAAATTCAAAAAAGGCTGCAAGAGGTTTAATATAAATCAGCAATGCAGTGAGCAAGACAGTAACGCCAAGCATAATTGGTACCAAATTGTTTTGATACCTTAAAGTGGTCCAAATGGAATAATAGAAAGAGCGATTGACCAATGTCAGAAAAATATTTGCGCTAACAAGTACGGTAAAAATCATGGTTCGCGTTATCCCTTCCGAAAATTGCTCACCAACTGAATATTGATAAATCAACAGGGAGAATAATGTAATCATCAAACCTTGGATAATACTTGTAGCCAATTCACGCCAATTAAAAAACGTGTCACTCATAAGTCTTGGCTTTTGAATCATCGCATTGCGTTCCATGGGTTCATTCTCGTATATAATTGAACAAGTAGGTCCCATGATCAATTCCAGAAATATGATATGAACAGGTGAAAGAATATTGGGGTAAATCCATCCCAAAACCAACGGCAGAAATACTGTTAAAATAATAGGTATGTGAATCGAAATGATATATTGAATTGCCTTTTTGAGATTCGTATAGATCTTGCGACCCATAGCAACTGCGTAAACCATTTTGGATAAATCATCTTCAGCCAGAATGAGAGAGGCAGACTGTTTTGCAATTTCAGTGCCTTTGATGCCCATGGCTATACCAATATGTGATGCTTTGAGTGCAGGCCCATCATTTACACCATCTCCAGTCATGGCAACTATTTCACCTTTGGCCTTCAGTGCATTGATGATCTTGAGCTTCGCCTCTGGAAACATTCTTGAAAAAATGAAATAGTTATTCACCTTTTCAATCAATTCGCTTTCCGGCATTTTCATCAGCTGTTCTCCGGAAATGCTTTTCTCATATCCCAAAAAGCCTATTTGCTTTGCAATTGCAGCTGTGGTTTCCAGATTGTCACCGGTAACAATTCTCACCTTTATACCTGCCTGATAAAAATCCTGCAGAACAGTGTTGATGTTCTTTTTAGGTGGATCATAAAATGAAACCAAGCCCAGGAACTCAAAGGAATATGCATGTTGCGTATCAAGAAATTTAGAACCAGCCAATTGTGCCTTGCCTACACCCAAGACCCTGTAACCTTCCAACGCAAGCGATTTGATGGCATCCAAAATTCTGTTCTTCTCGGCTTCCGTCAGTTTAGCAGTATTGATCAATGCTTCAGGTGCGCCTTTGGCAGCAATGATTCTATCTCCAAGCGCATTTTCATGAATGTGGGTCATCATAGGTGGAACGCCACCTAGTGGATATTCATGAATCAGTTGATATTCGCTCCTTAAATCCTTTGTTATGATTGCAGTGTACTTGTCATGCAGCGCTATTTCCATTGGATCGAATGGGATGGGTTCACTTGCCCACATGGATATTTTAATCAACTCCAATCCTGACTCATCTAGGGGTTCAGCGGATTCGACAATTTGACCAGTTTTGTGGATATAGATCTTGGCGAGCGTCATTTTGTTTTCGGTTAGTGTCCCGGTTTTGTCGGTACAAATAACCGTGGCACTTCCAAGAGTCTCTACCGTCTTCATTTGCTTAACTACAATACCCATTTTCATGAGCCTCCAAGCGCCAAGCGCCATAAATGTTGTAAATGCGACAGGTATTTCCTCCGGCAGGATGCTCATTGCCAGAGTCAGGGCTTTCAGCAAACTACCCATCAAATTCTGCGTCAGAACGTAGTTGATTCCCCACACATTCAAAAAAATAATTGCCCCAACAACTACCATCCGCAGCACAAAACTCCTGATCTGAATTTCTAAAGGCGTTTTTTCTTCTTGAATATTTTCCAGGCTCTTGCCTATCTTTCCCAGCTTTGTGTCATTGCCAATAGCTGTAACAGTTGCTATTGCCAGTCCACTCGTCACATTTGTCCCGCTGTAAACGAAGTTATCCTCCTTGTTTTGGTCCTTTTCAACTGTGAATGATTCGCCTGTCAGGATAGATTCATTGACCGAAAAATCATTGGATTGCACGATGATTCCATCTGCGGATATTAAAGTTCCTTCTTCAACAATCATAGAATCTCCCACTACCAACTCTTCACTTTTGAGTTCAAGTGTCACACCATTTCTCAAAACCTTACAATTGGGCTCCGTATAAGTTTTTAGTTTTTCAAGTGCATTTCTGCTGCGTGAATCTTGATACAATGAAATAGTGGCCACAAGCACAATAGCCGATGCCATAAAAATGCCATCTCCTATATTGCCCGTGATGAAATAAACCGATGAAGTAAGAAACAATAACAGAATCATTGGCTCCTTTGCCAGACTTTTTAAAGCCTCAAAAAAAGGGTTCACCTTCTTATAATTGATCAGATTCAAGCCATATTGCGCCCGGGATACAGCAACTTGCTGATCATTCAATCCTGTAATTTTCAAGTTTTTTTCTACAAGAGACATTTCAATATGCTTAATTGCTTCGATCAGCAGGTAATTTAAAAATAGCTATAGCGGGAGAACCTTTGGCTCCTTCAAATATAACAAATTCCTGTCAAAAATGCACTAATGTTGAATTGTCCAAAGCCAGGCGTCCCCTATTTCATGATCATGGACCATGCTGTGAAATTGAAATCCATTTTTCGCAAGAATTTTGGAAGAAATATTGCTCTCGGGAACTGTTTTGGCAGTAATCAACAGATGCCGATTGGTTTTTTTAGCAATAGCTACCAGTGCTTGACATGAAAAACTGGAAACACCAAGCCCTTCCATTCCCTTAAAGGTGTAATATGCAATCTCTATTTGATCATCCTTAGGCGGTCCGGTAAATCCACCAGATCCCACGACTTCTTCGTCTTTCATGACAAAATATCCAATCCAAGGTTCATGAAATCCAATTATCTGATAGTAATCTTTATAAATGCGGAGCAACTCCTGACAGTCATCCGTCGAAAACAAGGGATTGGTCGGATCTTCATTCAAGCGTATTGGCAACAGTTTCATCATGGTGCGATTCTAACTACTTGTTCACTTTATTAACGTCTCTTGGTCGCAACCAGCGCAAAAACCATAGGAATTTTAGTGCCAAGATGTTTGATAGTGAATTTACCAGATTCAAGTTCTACCATTTGATTGAGACAATTGTAGGGAGAATAGTCAAATTCATCGAATGAATTGAGTTCCAAGCCTTGATGGAGCAAGCTGTTCAATATCTCACTTATGGAGTGATTCCATCCAACAGTTTTTAGAACAATATCAGCTGATTTATCAGCATACGTTCCTTGTTCCTCCTCCACGATTGGACCATCGTTGAAATAATTATAAGCTACTTCTTTAAAATCATTGTCGAACATCCAAACCACCGGATGAAAATCAACAAATATAAATTTGCCACCTGGCTTCAAATATCGGGACACAATATTAGCCCATTTGTCAAGGTCCGGCAGCCATCCTATTGTTCCATAACTTGTAAATACGATATCAAATTGCTGATCCAGATGATTCGGTAACTCGTAAATATCAGAGCAAATAAAATTAGCTTGGGTATTGATCTGTTTGGAAATGGCTTTCGCTTGCTCAATGGCTATATCGGACAAGTCAACTCCAGTTGCCCTCGCTCCCATACGTGCCAATGAAAGCGTATCCTGGCCGAAGTGACACTGCAAATGAAGAATAGTTTTATCTTGGATATCAGCGAGCAAATCCATTTCAATCCCCTTCAAAGAAGTCTCCCCATTTAGAAACGCTTCTTGATTGTAGAAATCGGATTTTACATGCAAGGTGGTTTTGGCATTCCAAGCTGCTTTGTTGACCTGCAAATAATCTGTTGCTTCATTCATGCGAAAAACAATTTTATGATCAAAAGTAGAGAATTATTTTCACACACATCAATAAAAAAGTGCAGTTTCATGAAGGAAACGGGGCTAAATCTCTTTTAAAAGTTGAAAAAGATCTCTTTTTCATGAAAAGTGTTTCTTTACATTTTTATGGATCAATACGATTATTTATGCGTATTTATGAACAAAATGGCTGTACTTTTGTAGAATCATTCCAAATAAGATTAAAATGGATCAAATAGTCAAGTCGCCTGTCATGTTATATACTGAGCAAACTCCCAATCCGGAGTCACTCAAATTTGTGTTGAATAAAATGTTGTTCCGTGGCACCGCTGACCTGAGCGACCGTGAACTCGCTACAGAATGGAGTCCGATGGCCATGTCATTGTACGAGTTGCCTTACGTAAAAGCAGTTTATATTTCCAATAATTTTATCACCATTACCAAGGAGTTTAACTACGCTTGGGAGGATATCATGCTCAAGGCAAAGGAACATATCAAAAAATATGTTGAGGATGAAGGCGTGGTAATCAAGGATGGATTTACAGAAGCCCAAGAAAAGTTAGCTGCTGAAAAAACAGCTGAAGCATACACAGGCGATGAAGCAGATTTGGTTGTAAAAATCAAAGGCTTGATTGACACTTATGTAAAACCAGCTGTTGAGATGGATGGTGGCAACATAGAGTTCAAAAGATACGATGCCGGAAAAGTATATGTGATCATGCAAGGATCATGTAGTGGCTGCCCAAGCAGCACAGTAACCTTGAAAAGTGGCATTGAAGGTATGCTGAAAAGAATGTGCCCAGAAGTAACCGAGGTTATTCAGGAAATGGGCTAAGAATGTTCATCGGATTCGCTCACACAATATGGTATCTGTATCACTGCTACATCAAGTGAAGCACTTAATTCGGTCAAATCGTCTATTCCTTATTTGAGTATTCTGAACTTGAATCCCTTTATGATTTCTGCCGATAGCATGACTTTTGTGTTCGACACAGGAGCAATACCCGTTGGTAATATTAACAAATATGCTTATTTTTAAAATTGTAATATAATTTGAAATAAATTATATAAATTTGGACATTAGGTTCTATCAAGACACAAAAAGTTAAAGATGAAACTGCACAACAGATATGCGTCCGCTCTTATTCTTGTACTCAGTTTGCTGGCAGGCCAATGTCAAGGTCAGCAAAAAACCAAGCCCAAGTCTGTCACTGGTAAAACAAAAACTACAGCCATAAAAAAGGAGGTGGTTAAAAAAGAGCCGTCAATAATCACATATTCAGATAATTCAATTTCTGATTCGATCCGCCCAATTTTATTTCATATCAATGATACTACTGGGGAAGTAACGGGATGTCCATATATTAGAAAATTGGATAAGGCACCAATTATGAGCCAGAAAGCCGATCCTGAGGACAAGCTGTTAGCAAAGATTAAATCTCAAACACAACCAAGGCAAATGGCCGAATCTGGGCAAAATGAAATTGTCACTGGAGGTATTTACAATAAGTTAAAGACAAGGTTAGTATGTTATTCCAGTTTTCATGGAGGTGCCTTATACGAAATAAGATTTTATGACGAAAAAGGTAATTTACTGAATAGGCATAAAATTGGTGGGAAATATAACGTATCAGAAACTGTAGCATTCAATGCGGCTGAAACTTTTGTAACGGCCATTCTTACCAATGGTGATTTCTGGATTTTTGAT
>JBBQJT010000020.1:0-49521 GCA_038326165.1 Chitinophagales bacterium
ATAGTAAAATTGTCAAGCAAATAATTAGTTGTCGTGTCATTTTATAATTGGGCATAATCGGGTCACGCAAGGGAATTTCACCCTTACGTTCCCACGGAACCGTGCTTGAAAGTCTCCCTTCACACGGCTCTTCTAGTTTCATCACGAATGTATTTAAACGTCATGGATTTACCAATTGCCAGTGCGGGAAAAGTCGTGGATTTGTTTTGAATTTCACTCTAAGCCAGTTTAAGGATTTCATTTTGTATAGCCCCTTTTCCCATTTTACCCATTTTAATAGGCGTACATTTAATTGGTGGCATACATGCCTTAAATGCCCTTTAGAAAATTTGCCATAATAATTAATTATTCCCTTTATTATTGGTCTAAGTAATTTAGCTAGTTCTTCAATTGATATTCTTTTCTTGTGCAATTCCATTGCCTTAAATCGGGTTAAAATACTTTGCTCCGATTTATTGCTAATGAGAATACTCGGTAATTGCATCCCTTTGCCTTTTATTTTGCACCATTGAGGTTGTATGCTGAAGCCTAAAAAGTCATACTTCTTTGCATAACGTTCTTCTGAAACCCCTCTTAGGTTTACAATTTTGGTTTTAATTGGATGCAGTTCTAATTTGCATTTCGTTAAGCGTTGCTTTATTTGTTTTAGTACAAACTTAGCTTGCTTTTCTGTTTTGCAATGCACTACTATATCGTCTGCATAGCGCTCAAATGGCTTTTCTGGGTGGTTTTTACTCATCCATTTATCAAAGCATATATCCATAAAGATATTGGCAATTAATGGGCTGATAACTCCGCCTTGTGGCGTTCCTGTTAATCGGTCTATGTAACAACCATTTTCTTTTATGATACCTGCCTTTAGCCATCTGCTTATGTAAAGTAGCACCCACTTTTCTTTGCAATAGTATTGAATCGTTTGTTTCAGCAGGTTATGGTCTATCGTATCAAAGAAGCTTTTAATGTCTAAGTCTATTACAAAGTCTTGCCCGAAACAATTCTTACAAGATTGCTCTACGGCTTGATGACAGCTCCGATTGGGTCGATAACCAAAACTACTTGGATGAAATTTAGAATCTACTAATGGCTCTAAATGTGATTTTACTACCTCTTGTGCTACACGATCTAATATCGTGGGAATACCTAATTTTCTCTCTCCTCCATCTCTTTTCTTAATGCTAACTTCTTTTACTGCTTGCGGAAAATAACTGCCGGAGGTCATTCTGTTCCACAGCTTATAGATCTGGTTACTTAGATTGTTATCTAAATATTTCCACGTCATATTATCTATGCCCGAACTTCCTTTGTTGGCTCTTACTTTCTTGTAAGCCTGCCAAACCATTAGCCTGGTAATTGGCTGTGATTTTACCTCATAATAATCAATCATCCCTTTCGGTTGTAAATTATAAAAAGTTAAACTAGCCAGCCCCTTTGCTCCATTACCTTTCAGCAACTTCATCACTACTACGAGCTGGTCTGCCGCCAATATCTCACTTAATCCTTAAATGACTGTTTCCTTTCACAATTTAACAGCGCGATATTGACTTCTCTTGTTCCTTTCAAAAGCCTATGCATAGTTCCTGCTGCCTTTACCCCGAGAGCCGTGTAATCAGTAATCAAGTCATCCATTACACTCTTATCACAAATACAAACGTAGCTACTTGTTTTCGACTCTTTCTATTGCGCTTAAGAGGCTTAATAGGCAGTTCAATTTATTCAGCTCCTATAAACTCACCTACAGGAATACTTGTTCCCGTTTTTGACTAACCGTTCACCACAAAAAGAGTTTCCGCCTCTTGCAGCATTAGTTGGTTTAAAGACCGCACTTGACTGCCGTCTTTGGAAGTCCTTTCAAATTCGTTCTGGTAGCATAGCCACTCGCTTCGCTTGAGCTCTACTGCTTTATTTGGCTTTTACTAATTTGGCTTCCATCTTTTGAAAAGCATTCAATGACTCGACAAAGTCAGCGATTCAAGACACACACGTTCCCACGCTTTGCGCTGTTGCGATCTTCGGAACTACTTATTTTCTGTTAAAGATACTATTTCTTGCGAAAAGTAAACGTGATTTTACTACAAAATTCGCAATAGCGCAAAACGTGTGTTATACCAAATGCTTCTTGTCATTGTAGTTGATTTTTATTTGTCAAAACAAAGTCGTCAAAAGATTTTGGCTCTTGTCCTGTGATAATTTTTACCCATTCAGTTGTCTTTGGTGTCTTTTGAAATCTTGGAAAGTAATGCAACATAATCATCACTAAAATTAGCATTGTTGGCATATTTTCTTTTCGTTTGGTCAAAAAGAATTGCAATAAATTAGGTGCAATAAATTTTATAGTCTTTCCAATTCCGTTACTTATTTTCTTTGCCATTTCAGCAAATGTCAATGTTTCATTATTGGTTAATTCATAACTTTTATTGATATGGTTTTGCGGTTCGATTAACACTTTTGCTGCCACAGAACCAATATCTTCTGCGTCTATTACTGTGAATTTTGCTAGTCCTGCTGGCAAATAGATTCTATTATTATTCACTAAGTCATTGCGTAAAGTTGTAGTGAAATTCTGCATAAAATAGGCAGGTCGTAAAAATGTATATGGGATTTTACTGTCAACAATTAATTTTTCTATTTTATGATGCGGTATAATTTTGCTATTCTCAACACCTTGTACAGATAAAAAGACAATGTGTTTTATTGAAGATTTCTTTGCTGTTTCAATGAGTGGCGCAAAATATTTTTTAACGTCTGAAATTTGTGGTGGTCGAAGTAAAAAAAGCACGTCAACCCCTTTTAAAGCAGGCAAAAAGGTCTCAATATTCATAAAGTCAAATTTGATTGTCTTTATGTTAAAGTTTGAGAGCTTCTCATTTCCAAATTCTGTGTCCCTAACACCTGCACAAATTTCGAGTTGATGGTCAAATTTTTTTAAGGCACATAACACTTCAATTCCAACATTTCCTGTAGCCCCTGTAATTAAAATTTTTGTCATATTATTATTATCAGATAAGGTTGTTTCATTTTGGGTTTGTTTGTTGTTGTACGGTCGTCCGATGGCATTGGCTATAATAGTTAAGTGCATCCAACGTGGCGGCTATTAGCCGTAATGATCGTCATGTGCATTGTTCTGCTCAGTTATTTCTAATGCTATACCAAAATATAAAAGGACTTCTTTTCTTTTTTTATTTAGTAATTCATTATCGATGGCATAATATTGTTCTGGATTAGTTACCATAGTAGATAAGCTATTATTCGTTATTTCATTATCACTAAACATAAATTTAGGGCTTTTAGGAATACACATTCTTAATGAAACTAATTCTGAAAGAGCAAATATCCGAGTTGGAAAAATTTCTTTTGATTTTTCATTCTGTATTAAATTATATCGAAAATCTGTGAGTAGTTCTAAAATCAAATAATGACACAGCAAATATCCATCTTCAATATTCAATATGAAAATTAATGAATCAATTTGCATCATAATTGTTTGGGGAAAAATTAAAGTTTTGAGGTCGAACAAGCTATCTTTTGATTTGAAAGAGTAGAGTGAAGATGGTAAGTAGAAACCGTAGCTATTTTTATAAGATTTTCTAATGAAATTGAAATTTGGGATATCTATAATGTTTTTTGATATTAATTTCCATTCTTCATCTTTAACTTTTAAGTAGTCATTGTAAAAAATACCGTAATAAATTTTTATTAACCAGGTTGAGATTTTACTTGTGACACTATTGTCAGGGCCATACTGAAGCGGGATTCCCTGGTCTTCATTAATTAGAGTTTGATAAGTTTCATTTGGATTTTCAAGAAATTCAATAATTTCAGATTCATACCTGCTTCCAAATTCACTGTTACATTTATAATGAGCAGGAACTTTAAGTCGGCTATAGGTGAATTCACCTCTTCCTTTAATAGTTTCATTTTTTATACCCATCTTACCTAATAGTGAATTGGGAATAATATGCTCTTGTGTTTTCTTCTCTGTAATTTCTTCAGAACAAAAAAAACACTTGTTTATGTCTATTTGCATTTCCTTTTTAATTGGTCAGAACAACCATACACCCACAAACACCCTTATATATCACAAGTATAATCAAGTTAATTCAGATATGCAATTCGCAAAAATAAAAGGATTTTCGTGGACTCAAGAGGCTTTGCTCAGAGGCAAAATGCGCCAATACAGATTTTGGGTTTAAAGCACCACTTCCACATCCACACACCTAAATTCTAAGGACCCCAAAATTTAGAAACCAAATGATCATTCAATATAATTATATGTCATAAAACGTCTTTAATGAGGCATTTTATTCCCTACAAATTGAGATTTTGTGGTTTTGTGAGGGTTGCGCAACAGATACTGTTGTTGTGAGCTGTTTTATTTATTCTCCACCTTATTTGGTTCTAATTCTATTTCATAAAATTTAGGGTCATATTTCCACAAAGCTCCTGTTGCTGCGTCAATACCCCAAAAGAATATGTTGAATAAATTTAAAACTGCAAACCCGTTAAACGCGGTTTCTGGTTGAAATAATTTTGTTTCAAATCCCTCCGCTTTTAAAGTTAAGACTTGTCCATCATAGCCTTTTTTTAGTCTAACTGCCGTTGGTGTTGTTCCACGGTCTATACCGTCAACTTGAAGTTTAGCACCTGATGGCTTTGAATTAATAAGAACGGTTTGTTTTGTCCCAGTAAACAATGTTGCACAACTTGTCATGAAGAGCATAGTTGCTGCAAGTAAAAGTGTTGAAAATGTTTTCATTTTTTCTTTTTTGAATTTAAATAATTTCCTACTTATTTGGCTTTGGGGAGTTGCCCCGTTTTTTAAAGTGTTTGCTGGTCTCCACTGCTTTTTTCTCAGTCGTGAATGACTGTTAAGAACTGTCAAAGTTAAACTTTGGTGGTTCTCTTGTCTGTCGCCTGTATTGTTTCGTAAACTTGCACATAACAATTGAATAACCACAAACATACGTACACATCACAAATATAATCAAGTTAATTCAGATATGCAATTCGCAAAAAAAGGATTTTCGTGGACTCAAGAGGCTTTGCTCATAGGCAAAATGCGCCAATACAGATTTTGGGTTTAAAGCACCACTTCCACAGCCACACACCTAAGTTCTAAGGACCCCAAAATTTAGAAACCAAATGATCATTCAATATAATTATATGTCATAAAACGTTTCTAAATAAGCCGTTTTATTCCCCAAAAATGGAGGTTTTGTTAAATTGAAGAGATTATGCAACAACTACCCCTGTCAGCGGATTGACGTTTTAATTATGTGATTTCATTTTTTAACAAGAAATTGAATTAATTCGTCAAGATTTACAATAGTCGAACTTGTCTAATCCTAATTTCAAAAATCATGAAACCAATCCTTTAACTTTTTTAAATGAAAAAGTCACTCCATAATACATGAGTGATAAACTTGCAAATGTTATAGTAAGCATTGCAAAATATTCAAAAATCATTGTCCAAGTGCTTAAATTTCCCGGGTCAGTGTCCACAAACATTCCAATTGTTGACAGTAAAGTTGAAACTGATAAAATTATTAACAATTCTTTTTTCTTAGTCATAATTGCCAATTTAAAGTGATGAGATTCAAGCGTCATTTTTAAATATTCATTGTTCACTGGTGCGTCCTATTGCCGTGTTCGTTAACGTCAGTCCGTCTAAGAACTAACCCAAGCCTCCAAAATTAGCTTATTAGAGTTGATATACAAACATTTTAAGCTGCTTTAATTATTCGGACAGGAATCTTAGAAGCAAAGAGTTAAATTAATTGTAGCCCATACCAGCCGATGAAGGTAAACACAATGCAACGTGTAATAACCCCAACACAACACCAAATAGCTAATTTTTTAATATTTGCATTTAAACCAATACCAACAGCTAGAATTATTGGAGCTCCAACAGAAATAGTTCCTAAAAATCCTAAACCAAAAATGCCGTAGTTATTCCAAAGGCGAAGTATTACGGGATGTTTCTTTTCGGCATTCTCTTTAGAAGGCTTCTTTTTGTGAAACAACGCTCTTATCTTATCACCTAAAAATGCTGCGACAAATACTCCAACTAAACCACCAGTAACACTTGCCCAAAAAATAGTCCAAGGTGATAAGCCAAAGGCGAAACCCGCAGGAATGGCTGCATATATTTCAAAAGTGGCAAGGCCCGCTACAGTGATTATTTTTAAAAACATAAATTATTTGAAAAGACTGATTTTATATAATGGCATAAAATTAACTGATTAATATTTCTTGTCAGATTTATATTTTTCACTTTTTATACCCTGGGGGAAATTTCGTACATCATTCATACACCTAAACTTGTGTGTATATCGCAAATATAATCAGATTGATTTAGATACCCAATTTGTCAAAAAAAGGATTTTCATCGACTCATGGAACTTGCTCAAAGCTAAAATGCGCCCAATACGGCTATTGGGTTAAATAAAATTACCGATCACCTTAACATTACTGAAGTAAAATTTTTAGAATAGAATTAGTTGAATAATCTGAACAACTGGGTATGCTTTGCAAGAATCTCTAAACTTGCTATCATTACCAATATTGCTGTAATATTGATAATAACTCTTGGAAACAGACGGAATATTCCAATTCTTGAACCTATTAAACCTCCGAAAGTAACCGCTAGAACTAGACTAAGTGTAAGAAATAAATTCATTGCAGGAATACCTTTCGAGGCTTGTCCCAATAATCCGGAGATACTATTCACCAGAATAAAAACTGCTGAGCATCCTGCTATTGCTTTTGGGTGGTCCCATTTCATGAAATTCAAAACGGGTGACAGAAATATTCCACCACCTATTCCTACCAATCCTGATAATAAGCCTATGAGTCCTCCAATAATGCCTGATGTAACATTCGTTGTTCGGTAGCTCATATTTGCATTTGAGTTGACCCTGCCTATCAACATGATGATAGCCGCAATCATTAAACTCAAACCCAATAAGACAAAGAAGGCATCATCGGTTATTCGATACGCTGCACCTATAAAAGCCATAGGTACACTAGTGAAAATGAGTGGAAATATCTTTTTCCAGTTAAGGGTTTTGGCTTTTGAAAATTGGATGGTAGAGCCAGTTACTACTGCGATATTGCAGATCAATGCAGTTATTTTGATGACTGGAACCTCATGGAAGAATAATGCGAGTACTGCCAGATATGAAGAGCCACCTCCAAATCCAACTGAAGCGTAAATCAATGCAATCCCAAAGAAGATGACGATTAGTTCAATCTCCACTGATCAGTATTTTATGCAAACATTTTTGGGTTCTGTAAAAAATTGTAGCGCTTCATTTCCTCCTTCTCGACCTACACCGGATTGTTTTACTCCTCCAAATGGAGTTCTTAAATCTCTCAACAACCAACAATTTACCCACACGATACCACATTCCAGTTCATTGCTTATTCGGTGTGCTCTTGTCAGGTTTTGGGTCCAAACGGTTGCGCTTAAGCCATAAACTGTGTCGTTGGCCAGAGTAAGTGCTTCTTCATCACTGCTGAACTTTTGGAGTGTAACTACGGGACCAAATATTTCTTCTTGGTTAGTTCTGCATGCTGGGCCCAAGCCTTCTATAACAGTAGGTGCTATAAAATATCCGTTTGCGCATCGACCTTCTGGAGATACTTCATGTCCACCAGTCAAAATAGTTCCACCTTCTTCTTTTGCCAGCTTGATATAACTCAACACTTTTTCTTTGTGTTGAGCGCTTACAACTGCTCCCACACGTGTATCAGCTTCATTGGGGTCACCTATTGTTAATGCTTTTACTTTTTCAACGAAATCTTTTTTGAATCTATCGTATATTTTGTCCTCAACTAGAATTCTACTTCCACAAAGACATATTTGCCCTTGATTCGAAAAACTTGATAGCACTGTGGTTTGCAGCATTTTATCATAATCGCAGTCTGCAAAAATAATATTGGGATTTTTGCCGCCCAGTTCCAAAGATAGTTTTTTGAACATTGGCGCTGCAAGTGCTGCAATATGTGCACCTGTCTTGGTGCCGCCTGTAAAAGATATGGCTTTAACATCTTTGTGCGCAACTATAGCATTTCCAGCCACTGGCCCCAGTCCATGAACGATATTCAATACACCCGGTGGCAAACCAGCTTCAATACACAATTCGCTTAGCAGGTAAGCGGTATATGGGGTAACTTCTGATGGCTTTGCAACCACTGTACATCCTGCAGCAAGAGCAGGCGCAATTTTCCATGTGAATAGATAAAGCGGAAGATTCCAGGGCGAGATACAGCCCACCACTCCTACTGGTTGCATCAAAGTGTAATTGATTGCCTCACCCACCATTTCATGAGAATGGCTATTCCAATTCATGATGGCACTGGCATAAAACCTTATATTGCTGACAGCTCTTGGAATATCCACATGCAAAGCCAGCTTAACGGGCTTGCCATTGTCCAGGGATTCTGCGGCTGCTAATCTAGCCAGATTTTTTTCAATTAATCCCGCTAATCTTTCTAGAATCTTATGCCGCTCTGGAATAGGAGTTTTGCTCCATTTGGGGAAAGCTGCTTTTGCTGCTTGTACAGCCAGTTCAATATCATCTTCATTGCTATCTGGTATTTCGCTGTATATCAATCCTGTAGCAGGCTCAACATTGGGCAGGTAATTTCCTGAAACTGGAGCTTCTAGCTTGCCGTTGATGAGGTTTGCCAATCTTATCATTGAATCAATGGTTTATGGTGAAATGAAATGCCAGTTGGTTTTTCAATGTTTCAGGAAGTTCTGGAAGATCGGATCTTGGTATCATCAAAGTTGAAATGTTGTGAAAGTCAACGAATATTTGATGTTTTAGGGCTGTATTCAGGAGATACTCGAATCCACTTGAACCGCCAGTACCAACTTTTCTGCCAATCATACGCAACACCATTTGTGCATGCCTATACCTCCAGGTGGTCAGTAATTCATCAATTTCAATCAACTGGTTCAATAATCTAAAAGGGGAGTGCAATACTGGTTCATCTCTATAAAGGCTGATGAAAAGAGCGGATAATGTTGCCTTGTAGCTCAATCTTACTGTGCCATCTTCAATCATTTTGTTGTGGGCATCTTCATTCATTACAGTAGCAAAGTAAGTTTCGGTATCACCTTGCATCTTAATGCGCATTTCTTTTTCCTTGTCACTCAATATAGGTGTGTCCATGATTGCCTTTTTCTCTCTTGCCAGCATTTTTTCCACTGCAAGTCGGTATTCTGGTATAAACTGATAATCACCTCGGTCAACAAAAGGCGTGCGCTCCAACCAACTTTCAATCAATTCAAAGAGTGAAGGATCAGTTTCTGCTTTTTGCAATTCCTCTTGAAGCTTTTGAGTAAAAACGCTTTGATAAGGGGTATTGTGATAAGTCTGTCTTTGTTTGATTTTTAAGCCCAATTTCACTTCAATCATTCTGAATTGATGGCTTTGGAATCCACTGGCTGGAAACAAATAATTCCTAAAATCAAGAAAATCCAATGGTGTCATAGTTTCAAGTACTTTGATCTGTTGAATGAGCAGAAGGAGTATTTCTGAAACACGTTCTAAGCGGTGCAATGCAGTTCCAATATTCCGCTCGTCAACTGACTCAGACTGAAACATTTCCATCACACTGCCAACATCATGGAGGATTTCCTTGAACCACAATTCATATACTTGATGTACTATTATAAACAACATTTCATCATGTGCAGGCACATTCAATTCTTTGCTACGCATGTTTTGAGCACTGAGCAATTGATCTATTCTCAAATAGTCGGCATAGTGAACGCTGGCGTATTTTTGATCTTCTAAGTCCATTAGTTGAGTGGTTTGTAAGCGATTAATTTAATTTCTATCAATAGGTGTGGATGAGGCAATTGATGCACAGCAACGGTTGTCCTGGTTGGGCCTTCATAATCGAAATATTCACCATAAACTTCATTGTAGCCACCAAAATCATTCATATTCACCAGAAAACTAGTAATTTCAACTGCATCAGAGAGTTCGGCTCCTACAGAACGCAAAATATCTTGGAGGTTTTCAATTACTGCACGGGTTTGTACTTTGATATCGAGTTGAGTTGTACCCATTTCATCCACAGCTACCCCTGCAAAACTATTGTCTGGCAATCGTGAACTGGTGCCAGAAACAAAAATAAAATCGCCTGCCCTTTTTACGTGCGGAAATTTTCCTCTTGGTTTAGCCTTGCCATCTATAACTATTCCTTTATTGATCATGAAAGTAGGTCTTTTGAATATTTGATGTTAGATGAATTCTGATTCATGAAATGCCAAGCCATTATTTTATGTCAAAATCCACCTCAATTTCTGGAGTTCTTGGGTGTGATTGACAGGTGAGAATGAAACCAGCTGCTATCTCATCCGGTTCGAGACCAAAATTGACATCCATATCTACTTCACCTTTGACAAGCTTGGCCCTGCAAGTACAACAAACTCCTCCCTTACAAGCGTAAGGTAGGTCTGCTCCCTGACTCAACGCAGCATCCAGAATATTATCACCACCATATCGCAGTGGAAACTCAAAGGTCTTGCCATCCAATTTCAGGCTTACCTTGGCTGATGTAGTAGGATCAAATGCAGCTTCCTGAGTTTTTGGTGCAAGATTTGGAACAACATTGCCTGTAGTAAACAACTCAAAATGTATATCTTTTTCAGCAAGTCCGTTGGTGAGCATCGCTTGCTTTGCAGCCTGGATCATTTCATACGGGCCGCATAGATAAGCAGCACCAACGTTATTCAGTGGCAAAATAGAAGTAAAGAAAGTATTGCACTTATCCTCGTTAATTCTGCCACACATCAAGGGAGAATTGAGTTTTTCTTTGGATAAGACATGAAAAATCTGGAAGCGATCAAGGTGCTTATTTTTAAGTGCTTCAATTGCCTCACGAAACATAATCGTTTTCACTGATCTGTTGCCGTAAATCAATATTACTTGACGATCTGAGTCGCTTTCTAATATTTGCTTGATCAAACTAAGTATTGGTGTGATGCCACTTCCTGCAGCAATAAACAACACTTGTTGATTTTCAGGAATTTCACGCCAAACAAATTTTCCAAGCGGAGGCATGGCTTCTAGCGTATCACCTGCCTTCAGCTTTTTATTTGCCCATGTTGAAAATAGACCTCCTTCCACTTGTTTTATGCCAACTTGTATGCGGCCGTCCGAGGGAACGGAACAAATGGAATACGATCTTCGAACTTCTTCACCATTGATATGCGTTCTAAAAGTCAGGTATTGACCGGGTGCGTATAGGAAATCCTTGCTGTGTTCATTGGGTATGTCTAAACTAATTGCGACTGAATCTGAGGTTTCACGCTTGACTTGTGCAACTTTGATTGGGTGAAAGTGAACCATAATAAAAAAAGAATTAAGACCCAAAGTTAAACAATCAATCGCTGCAACAATCAAATTGTGGGATGGAAATACTATAAATTGAAAACTCCTTTAGTTTTGCACCGTGAAATGGAATATTGTCTTGCTGGTATTTTTGGTAATTTTTTCTTCAACTTCCGTTGAGGGACAGAAAAAGGGAAAAAATTTGACTGCTCAGTACACAAATTGGGTGAATGAGGCTTTGATCTATAGATATAATTTCGCAGAAGATGAACAGCCAGTAAGCTTCAAAGATTGGACTCCAAATTTAGAGAAGATCAAAAAATTGGGCTTCAATGTAGTTTCGATAGGCTGTGTTCAGTCGCACTACCGAGATTCTCTTGGAAGTATTTGGATCCGAGACTTTAATGCTACTGATCACCGCTTGGGAAAGGTTTCAAATTTGAAATCGTTGACGACAAGCGCCCATGATCTTGGATTAAAAGTAATAATAGATTGGATACCTGATCAAATTGCTGCGGATCACCAATGGAGAGTTGAGCATTCAGGTTGGTTTATTCTGGACTCAATTGTCATCAACTCCGGTTTATTACCCAATTTAGATTTTGGAATTCCTGATGTCCAGCTCGAGATGGCAACGGAGATGAACTTTTGGATTAAGAATTGCAATATTGATGGTTTTAATATTACTGCCACTACCAAGTTTGAAGATTATTTCTGGCGTGGAATTATAAAATCCATAGAATCCAATAAGCAATTGTTATATATAGGAGATTCAAGTGTTGTCGGGCTTTTCTCAGAAAAAATGTTGCTGAGGTGTCCAGCTCTGCATGAAATGATTGAATTAACGGAACAAAGAGAAATATTGGTGGAAAGTTTAGGTGGCTTCATTGAATCCAAGTTTCAGGCATCTAGGAATATCGTGTTGAATGACTTATTTTCAATATCAGTGGATGAAGATGACCCATACAGACATGCAAAATTGGTATTGGCATTCGCTTTAAAAGGAATTCCTGAATTTTCAGAGATGTTTGTACAAGTTTTTACAACGGCCGATTCGATACACTTTAATAGGTGTTTAAAAAATATGCTCACACTCAACTCCAAAAAGATACCTAAGTCAAAGGAAGAACTTGTTATAATTCGAGATCCAGATCAAAGTACAGTCTTGATTTTAAAAAAGACCGTGGGCAATGTGAGTAATTATTTTATGTGGAATTTTAACAGTGCGCCAGTGAGAATTCAAGCCAATGTTTTAGCAGAAGACGATTATTTTACGAATATTTTGGATTCTGAGCCCCAATTATTCGAAGGAATCGATCGCTCTTTTGTGGTGCCGGGATTCGATTGCTTGTTTTTGACTACTCAATGAGTTCTTTTCTTGACCGACCAGGTTATTTTCACTACACAAACTTGGTTTCCATCAGGGTCTTTACCTTCAGATAATAGTGCTAATTGCATAGTTTCACCTGCTCTTAATTTTTCCAATGCCTCAGCCAACACTTCTGGGTTGATGCAAGCAAAAAACAGATTACCAACACCTCTTTTCGTAAAATTGGCTTCTATATTGGTTACCAGCATCGAATATGATTTAACATCGCGAAGCGCTCGCCACAAAAGTAGTCCTGTACTCAATTCGGCTGCAGCAAGCTGTGAAGCAAAATACATCGACTTAAATGGATTGAAGTTTAGGCGATGAAAGGGCAGCTTTACTGCAGGTATTTCATCAGGTTTGCTTGTCAATTTTAAGCCCATTATCCATGCTAGCGGAAGACGAAAAAATAAAAACCTTCTTAGTTGTCCTGGTGTCATAATGTATTCGGATTGATTGCTCAATTTAGGAAAATTCTTACAATTCGAAAGTTTCTAAAATAGAAAACCCGACTGAGATGTATTCAATCGGGTTTATTGGGCAATGTTATTTGATTTTATTGTTTGCTCGTTATCAAGGTAAGTCCATTTATTTCGGACAATACGTACTCGTTTTCTTACACGGTCAAATCGAAAGTTTTTTGCTCTCCATTGTTATTGATAATCTTCAGTTGGCTTCTACTTTCGTTGATGGTATATGTTCCTTCGAAAAGATCTTCATAATTTGGGTCAGTCGAGGTAGTAGTGACAGTATTATTTGGATTGAAATGAATGGCAACAGGATCAAATACTTTGATGACATAGCCGTTCAAGAGCATAAGATTGAAAAGCAATGGGTTATCAAAGTTAGAGGAGCTGCCGCTATCCCAATCTTCTTTGGTACAGGAGGAGTTTAAAATTGAACATGCAAAAACCAAGAATAAAATTGATTTTAGTGATTTCATGATTGAATGATTTATTTAGTATTAATACAATAATATCAATCAAATTATTCCAATGGTATAACTAAAATGGATCCGCATTGACGAAAGTGCAAATTTAGATGATCAGTTCGATAAATATTTAATAAGAACCCAAATTGTAAGCTGAAAATTATTAAAGGATTATATAGTATTCAATGTGTATGAATAGATTTTTAGAAAAAATTATATCCAAAATATTATTGGTATTCAATCACTTCTTCACAGCTTTCAATAATTTGTTGTTGCAACAGTTGCTCAACTCAAGGAGCAAGGTATCAGCTTTTAGAAATGCTCCCCATTCATCCAGCTCATTGTCTGTCGCAAGAATGGTTACTTTTTCGCTTCCATCGTTTACTGAGTAAGTGGTAGAATCAATTTCAGAATTTTTGTTTGTAAAAAGGATAGTTGAAACATGCAAGCTGTCTTTTTCAAAAAGCAACTCATAACTATCGATAGTACTGCCAATTTGCTCAATGTCGGCATCCTTAAACGAAACTACTTTCCATTTTCCGATGAGTTGTTGTGACAGTACCTTCATCAATTCGGAGGCTTCCTTATTGCATGCGATGGTTAGACATGAAAACAAAATAGTACAATAAAGTATCGGGTAAACAGAAAGATGGTGCCAGCGTTTCATGATGAGGATTTATACCACAAAGTAACATCTGCCAGATTAACTTAAGTAAAGTAGAAAGTTAACTAATTCTTAAGAATGGTTACAACTCGTCTTCAACTTGATAATTGTCTATGACTGCCGAATGACGAATCATCAACTCTGCAAGAAATCCAGCCAAAAACAACTGAACTCCAATAATCAGAGCTACAATTCCAAAATAGAAAAGCGGACGGGTAGCAATTCCATATTCAGTGTACATGATTTTGGCAATGCTCAGATAAATCAAAATTCCAAAACCGAATATAAAAAATAATGACCCTAAAGTACCGAATAGATGCATGGGACGTTTACCAAATTTTCCGACGAAGGTAATGGACAACAGGTCCAGAAAACCATTGATGAAGCGTTCAAGGCCAAACTTAGTCACTCCATATTTTCTCACTCTGTGCTCTACTACTTTTTCAGTTATTCTGTGGAACCCTTGCCATTTGGCTATAACTGGAATGTAGCGATGCATTTCTCCGCTGACTTGAATATTTTTTACAACATCAAAACGATATGCTTTCAAGCCGCAGTTGAAATCGTGGAGCTGAATTCCGCTTAATGAACGAGTAGCTGAGTTGAATAATTTGGTAGGAATGGTCTTTGAAATCGGATCGTAACGCTTCTTTTTCCATCCACTTACCAGATCGTATTTTCCAGATTTAATCATTTTATACAATTCAGGAATTTCATCGGGGCTATCCTGAAGATCAGCGTCCATTGTAATTACCACACTTCCAGCCGCAGCATTAAAACCTGTTTGAAGGGCAGCAGCCTTTCCGTAATTTCTTCGAAATTTTACGCCTCTTACTATGGGGTATTTGTTCTTTAACGATTGTACAACATCCCATGTTTCATCTGTGCTACCATCATCCATAATCCATATTTCTGCATCAATATGATGTGCTTTTACCACGCGGTCAACCCAATCCACCAATTCTGGCAAAGACTCAGCTTCATTATAAGCTGGAACAATTACACTAAGATCCTTGGTGGGTTTTTGAATCATACTTCTGGGTCAGTAGGTGTATGTTTCATGGTATCGATAGTTAGCGGTTTTTCTTTTTTCATGATAACCGATATCAAGGCTGCAGGTATGAGCGTAAAAATAATACTGCTTGCAAGTCCCAAGAAGAATTCGCCAATGGACGGTTTGAAAGACTGAGCTTGAATATCTTCAATGGCCTTTTCATAACCTTCTTCACCCAAAATGCTTTCCATTTTTTGCATTGCTTCTAGAGCAACCTCTTTCGACATATCAGCCAATCCTGGATCAATCAAGAATACCATGATCATATTGAATACTTGATAGCAAACTGTCATAATTACACCTGCCAAAAATACCGATCTCAAAAGTTCAGAGAAACTGGCATAGCCATTGCGTAATTTTCTTTCTTCTGTAGCAGTTTTATACAGGAAAAAGATGCTAATCAAAAAGATCGCAAATCCGTTGTAACTCAAATAAAATTTTGCATCATAAACATAAGCGATAAGGGCGACCAGAATGATTGCACCTGCGCCAATTAGTCCCCATTTTACTCCCGGATTTTCCATTGTTGTTGTTTTTGTTGAGCAAAGTTAAGTGCTGCTAAATTATTTATTGAATCAATTTGATTCTTTACATCGAGTAAGAAAATCATTCGTCTATTTTATTCCAAATTGCTTGACTGCCTCGTACAACTCCCAATACACGCCCAGAAAGCTCCTTTTTAAGAAATGGATGGTTATCAGATTTGGAAGTTTGATTTTCTTCAGACGGCGTCCACTTGATAATAGGGTCAAAAATCGTAAAATCAGCCAATTGCCCAACTTTCACTTCTGGAAGAGGAATACCTGCAATTTTACGTGGTCCTTGTGCAAACCATTTGAATACCTTGTGCGGCAATAATGGCTTCAATCCAAAGGTATTGAGGCAAGCATAGGCATATTGCAACATACTTACCCCTCTTTTGGCGTAAGGGAATTCGATATCCTTGTGGTCTCGATCCCAAGGAACATGATTGGATACGATGGCTGTGATGATGTCGTTATCAAGTGCCTCCCAAAGTGCAATTTTATCTTCTTCTCCACGTAGGGGTGGTTGAACTTTATACATGGTGTCAAATCCCCATAAGGAAGCATCCGTAAAACAAAGATTCATAACTGCAGCTGAAGCAGTTATGTTATTGTCTTTGTTTGAATCATTGAGAATATTCAAACTTCCCTTACTTGAAATCATACTCAAGTGCATTCTGCCATTGGTATATTTCTGAAGCACCAAATCGCGATGCACCATCAATTCTTCACTCAATGATGGACTTCCTTTCATGCCCAATTGCGTACTCACGAGGCCTTCATGGATCTGAGCACCATGATTCATGCTTCGGTCGTTGGGTTGATCAATAATGAGGCCATCGAATGACTTACTATAATCCAAGACTCTGGTCAGCAAGCCGGCATCCTGAATTCCACCTGGACCATCTGAAAATCCTACTGCTCCAGCATGATGCATATCCGTTAACTCAGCCATGTCTTTACCTTCACCGTTTACAGTCAGACTCCCGATAGGATGAATTTGGGTACAAGAGTTTCTATTGCCCCTTGTGAGCATTTGGACCTCGGCCTTTGATTGAATAACAGGTTTGGTATTTGGATAGGGAACAATAGCAGTGTAGCCGCCGCTAGCTGCTGCAGCCCTCAATGATTGCAAATCCTCCCTAAATTCTTCACCTGGTTCACCCATTTGTGGGAATAGGTCGCACCAACCTGGTGTTAGGTAAGCTCCATTGGCATGAAATTCATGATCTGGAACTTCATTCGGCAAAATTCCAATTGTTGTGATCATTCCATCTTTCACTGCAATGTTTGTAGGAGGATGGACTTGTTCGAGTTCAGAAGTAACGATACATACATCTCTGATAAACAAGTTCATAAGCTATCGTAAGGTTTTTATTTACTAGTTTTCAATGCCAAAGCTAAGGAATTCATTCGAATTGATGATTGAAAAGAAGCTTACTCCCTTTAGGACTTGTGAAATTGGTACAAGTAGAAAATCATTTTTTACCAAATGGCATCGTTTTTTGAACGTTTCCTAAGTTTTTAATTACTGGAATTCCAAATCAAAAGTGGATAAAAATTCATAGCCCTTGTGTTGCATTTTTAAAATTGTTATCAATTAATTGTTTGTATTCTAAAACTGTTTGGATGCTTAGTTGCTTGATGATTTCAGCTATTTCTATAAATTATATTTTGTCATTTTTGACCAACTCAAAGGTAAAATAAAATTTCCTATTATATGAAAAGTTAAATAGGTCAAACAAATTAACTTATTGCACATACTTGTCAAAATGATTAATTTTGTCTCAAATTTCAATAGTATGACAGTAGGTGAAAAAATAAAGCAACTGCGTAAGGACAAAGGGTTACAGCAAAAAACTTTAGCTACAGATATGGGTTTAGACCAAAGCAATTAAAATAGAGTTGAAAATGGCAGAAGAGAGCCGTCTGTAGAGGTATTGCAAAAACTATCAGTAATACTTGGGGTTACGGTTGATGAGTTGTTGAGCTCGGAAGATAAAAAACAGCCTACTCCCGTAACCGTAGAGGACAAAACGGTTTCAGAAAAAATAAGACTGGTAGAACAGTTGGAAGAAGAAGACTAAAACTTAATTTATAAAATGCTTGATACAATGCTTACTAAAAAGAAATTTCAAGATTTTTTTCAGCAAAATATTTCAATAAAATAAAATAATTTAGACGATGAAAGTTTTAATTGAGATACCCGACAATGAGGCAACTTTTGGAATGAAAGTTTTAAAAAGCCTTTCCTTTATTACCAAGGTAAAGCCTATGACTACAGCTGCTGTTGAGCTTTGGGACGACCTTAAAGAAGCTGCCGAACAAGTTCGCTTGCACAAGCAAGGAAAATTGAAGCTAAAAACTGCACAAGAACTTCTTGATGAGTTATAGCATTATCCCTACCCATAGCTTTGAGAAGGAACTCAAACGACTGGCTTAAAAATTCCCTTCTCTAAAAAATGAGGTCCAAATCCTTTGTAATAATATATCCCATCTTTAAAAATATAATCATTTCTGTTTGGTAGATTAAAAATATATAAACCCGATTTGGAAGTTAAATCACTACTATTAGCTTTTTGATGGGGGAAACAGAAAACCACAATGTTTTTAAAGACCCTGTAATGTTTAAGCGGATGGCAGAGATTGAAGCCCTACCCATTAGAGACAAAGAATGTCTTTTACTGACAGTAGATAATTTTATTAAAGCTACTAAATTGAATATGCTGTAAATGAAAGAAGCCACCGATTAGGTGGCTTCTTTGTTTTAAGATACTCGTTTCCAAAATAACGCAAGAAAAAGTATAATACTAATTCCTGACATAATTAGAGCCGATTGTGTCCCATAAATCCAGTTTGCAAACAAAAATTCTATCATAAAAAGAATGAATAGTAAAATATATACAAAAGTTTTATTAGACAAATTAGGTAGTCTATTCAATGCATAACTCATAGGTAAACCGATTATTAAAAGTTCCAATAAGAATGGTAAGCCAAATAACCAAAAAAACATAATCCAGTCTTCCCAAGATTTTAAATTTGACCAATTCCATTTTGCATTTTTAACAAATACCAAGAATATAAAAAACATTAAGTAGCGAAGAAAAATATAACCCGCAACTTTCATTACTAAATTTCCCATATAATTATTTATTGTAACGTTCATAAAAGGAAGGTGCTGGTCTGCGAGGCAAAGTTAACACATCAACACCACCCATACCATTATCACCGCCAAAACTACTACTTCTTCCGTGAGTTGCTTTAAATGAAGGTTGGTCGTACTTAAAAAGTTGAATCTTATTGACCATCAAAGTTGCTGAAGGGAAAACATCCGTAGAACCTGTTACAGAAAGATTGTTACCATTCAAAGCTAATGTAAGTTTTTGGGCTACATTTACAGCATCATAACCAATCATATTCAAACCCACTTCTTCACTCCAATGCACCATCGCGTGCTGCTCAAAAATTGCGGAACCACTTGTCATTCCTTTTTTCTTAATCTCTAAATTAGTTTGACCTGGAAAATAATCTCTTCTCTGAAAAATGCCCCCTGTTTTATGAATAAATGTTTTTGATTTAATATCTACAGATAACAAATTATTATCTGCGTCAGTATTTGATGTTAGTGATATAGTAGATGTTATTTTACTCCCTGTTACATCCCAAGGTGGGTTGGGCCCATCCCAAAGTCCACCATCAATATTGCTTATAAATGTGAATTTTAAATCTCTTCCTAAATAAGTTTCGCCTGTTTTAGTTGTTGCTTGTGAAGTAGCATTCTTATCCCAATAAATTTCACCATCTGCATTCTGTACCCAATCATCTAATTGTCAGTCTGGATCAATACGATTAACTGGGTTATTACTACAATAATTGTATGGCGATAGGCTAACTCTTTGGTCTGCTCGGGGGTCAACACTCATAAACCTTCCAATCTCTGAATGGTAATTGCGGGCCATGAAGTAGTCATATCCACTTTCAATATCACGTTCTTTGCCGGTGTATTGGTATTTTTCTGTTACGGTCCCGGGGTTGATGTATTCTCTTACTTTCTTACCGAAGGCATAATAGTCGGCCATGTACTGGATGGTGGCATTCTGATAAACCCCTGCACATGTATGGTTAAGCTTGTAGATCATGCGGGTTGAACCCAAGTGGTCGTTCATGATGTAATCCATGTCCGGATATGCATTGACACTGGTCTGTGTTAACGGGATATTGTAGGGGTCTGTTGTGTAGGAGGTGGCACCAGTGTTGCTGTTTAACTCCCAAGAGGTAATAACTGAGTGGTGTTTGAATTTGACTTCATTACCTGAACCAGGTACATACCAAAATAAATCTGTTGAACCTGAGTTATAGACTGCCATGTCTTCTATATAGTATTCTTTGATGTTGGTAATAGTGTTGAATTTTATGATCCGACTATTGGCATTTGAATAAATATATTTGCTACTGGAAGTACCCTTAGTAAACAAATCTGGAAGATTGTCTCTAAAATAACTGTAGTTGGCAGTTACGCCTTGTGTAGTTTCTTGAGTCATACTACCATTGTTGTCATAAAGGTAAGACCTTGAACTGGCTCCGTTGAGCAATACTGATGATAATTTATTGGAGTTTGTGGTATAATTATAGCTCATCAAAGGATAAGAAAAAACGGAGCCGTCGTAAAGCCCTCTGTTCAAATTGGTCATATTGCCAATTTTGTCATAGCTTGGATCTTCATCGCCAAATTTGTCGGACAAGTTAGAATTTGTGAAATCATAAGTATTTTCAAGTCCACTTGCTTCAAGCTAATAATCAACCAATCCCTATTCAAACAAGCTGCCTTGATTACCTTTGTCTAAGTCAAAATCTATGCTGTCACCAGGATGAAATTTTTCTTGTGGCTCAGTTTCTTCGGTTTTGATTTCATGAAATTTTGAAAGGGCAAACTCACTTAATCTATTTCCTGCTGCTTTCCATCCTTTGATGGTTACAAATTCATCCAAGTTCAATTCCTGTTCTATTTCCTTTTTGCCATTATTCCACATGCACATGAGTGTTGCATTGGATCCTAATGTTCCAAAATAGAGTTGACTCGATTTGTGTTCTGTTAAGAAATTGTATTTCTGACCATTTGAATTGGTTTCGATCTTAAATCGTTTCACCATGGTCCATGATTTCAAGCCATCAAAATATAATGCACTTATTACTGTTTCATCTTTTAGCTTACTGACAGATAATATGTTATTAGGTTCTATGCGGATATTGATATCGGGTTCATTTATTTCATATTGTCCGTCTTTGTAAAGTGCAATGATCTTGTCACCGGTATCGAATGCGCCCAATAATTTGCCTCGTGCGTCTTTGTTGATTTTTCCGGTTGAGTCATCCCACCATATTTGAGTGGCTCCAAGGGTTGACTTGCCTATTTCACGCAATACAACTTTCCTTAGAGGGTATTTGGTCAAAGTATTGCCCTGACTAGATCGACCCTTGATGGCTATTTCGCCAAAATCGAAGTCGAATTGTTTGATTCTGGCAGTAGAATTAGGGCTCAAAGTGATGGATAGGGTTTCGGCTTCGCCATTGGGATTAGAGGAAAGGTAAAACACCTTAGAATTGGTATTTGCCTGCGTCAAATCATATTCTTTATCGCGTGTAATGCCGCCAACCTGAAAGCGTTTTGCAAAGCTTTTTCCGGAAGCTCCATCGAGATAGACGAGGTTGTAAGTTGTTCGGTCGTCTCCTTTCTTCCAAACTGCAACATGGATCAGATCTTTTCCAACAAATACCTTATCAGCAATTCTTACTACCGAGAATTTACCATCTTTACGGAAGGCTATGATGTCATCAATATCAGAGCAATCTGCTACAAATTCATCCTTTTTCAAGCCAAATCCTACAAATCCTTCCTTGAAATTGGCGTACAATTTTGCATTATTGGCCACAACTTCTTGTGCGCGAATGGTATCAAAGCTCCGGATTTCAGTTTTTCTTTCACGACCTTTTCCATACTTTTCTTTCAGTCTTAAGAACCAAGAAATGGTATAATTGATCAAGTGAGCGAGATCATAGGCCACTTGTTCCAATTCGGATTCCAACTGTTTGATTTTTTCTTCCGCCTGAAAAGCGTTGAACTTGGAAATTCTTTTGATTCGGATTTCAGTTAATTTGGTATAATCTTCAGCGGTAAGGTTGCGGTAAAGTCTGAGTCTTTTGTCAGTTTTTGGTGCCTCGTCCGCAGGAGTGGCTATGTATTGAGCTAAGCCCGATTCAATTGCTTCGAGCACTGCTTCCCAAGTTTCACATTCCTCAATATCGCGGTAGATTCTTTTTTCAATGAAAATTTTCTCCAAACTGGCAAACAACCAGGATTCATTGAGTTCCTCTTGTTTGATTCTAAGTTCCCACTCAAGCAGATCCTTGGTTTGCTGCGCACTGTGCTTCAACATCTCAGACACTGTTGTGAAATTAGGTCGATCGTTCCCAATAACACAAGCATTGGGAGATATCGAAACTTCACACATGGTAAAGGCATAAAGTGCGTCTATGGTAACATCGGGAGAATTGCCCGGCATGAGTTCTACCTCTATTTCAACATCAGCTGCCGTATTATCCGTAATTTTTTTGATCTTTATTTTTCCTTTTTCTGCCGCCTTCACAATGCTTTCGATCATTGTTCCGGTAGTGACGCCATAAGGAAGATCTTTGATCAACAAGGTTTTTTTGTCTGTGGACTCAATTTTGGAGCGCATGCGAAGTTTTCCTCCACGTTGTCCATCCTGATAATCGTTGATGTCGATAAATCCGCCTGTAGGAAAGTCAGGATAGATTGTAAAAGCTTCATTTTTGAGGTGAGCAATGCAAGCGTCCAGCAATTCAATAAAATTGTGGGACATCACCTTGGTGCTCAATCCTACTGCAATTCCTTCTACGCCTTGAGCGAGGAGTAAAGGAAACTTCATTGGCAGCGTAATGGGTTCAAATTTTCGACCATCATAACTGGGTTGCCATTGGGTAGTCTGCTTATTAAAAGCTACTTCCAGAGCAAATTTGGTCAATCTCGCTTCAATATAACGAGGAGCAGCTGCCCCATCACCCGTGCGTACGTCGCCCCAGTTTCCCTGGCAATCTATGAGTAAATCTTTTTGGCCCAAATTGACCAATGCTTCTCCTATTGCTGCATCACCGTGTGGGTGATATTGCATGGTTTGTCCAATTGCATTTGCTACTTTGTGGAATCGGCCGTCGTCCATTTCACGCAAAGCATGCAGAATTCGACGTTGTACGGGTTTTAAACCATCATTCATTGTTGGGACCGCGCGCTCAAGAATCACATAGGAAGCATAATCAAGGAAGTAATCCTTGTACATACCTTTTACATTCACCGATTGATCTGGAAGTTCTTGAGTTGGGTCGTAAGTTTTGGCCATGGGAGCTTAGAATTGCCCTGCGAAGGTAAACAAAATCATTAAATTGGCCCACATCGACATGAAATTGACTTGCTAAACATTGAGCTTACGAAAACAAATGCGTTGGCAATATTTTTTTAGGTGTTCAAGCATATTCTTTAACAATTTCAACCAAAAGCATAGTGGCTTACAACACTAACGTTTGTGGAGTGCTTATAAAAATAGGCGACATAAAAGTGAGGACCGGCTAAGAGTATTTTGTTGTTTGTTGAAGCTATGGGGCGTTTTCAATTGATTGGCGATCTCAAGCAAACTTTCCATTTTAACAAAAATCAATATGAGCCAATACTCAATAATACCAAGGTACAGGCTTGATCTACTGTTATATTGTGCTCTTGAGCCCATTCAATAATTTCCTTGGATTCGGTGCCGGGGTTCAATATCAATCGTTTGGGGTGCAGACTTTCAATGTATTCATACCAAGCACTTTGATGTGCCGGCCCCACATACAAGCTGATGGTATCAACTTCATCTATTTTTGGCTTGTCAACATTGATAGAGATTCCATCTATTTCACCCGCCCTAAGTCCTACTGCAATGACTTCATGCCCGTGTAGCTTCAGACTTCGAACAGCTTGATAAGCATATCTTTCAGGATTGGGAGAGGCCCCAATCACGACCGTTTTTTTCATAAAACTATTTTACACCAGCATCTTAACTGGCTCTTCCAGATATGATTTGAAAGTTTGAAGGAATTTTGCGCCACTTGCGCCATCAACTACACGATGGTCGCAACTTAGACAAATTCTCATCATGTGGCCAACTACTATTTGCCCATTGACAACTATTGGTTTTTCAATGATAGAACCTACTGCCAAAATACAAGCGTCGGGAGGATTGATAATAGCCGTAAAATCTTCAATGTCAAACATTCCAAGATTGGATACTGTAAATGTATTTCCGGTCATTTCCTCAGGCGAAAGTTTGCGTTCCTTGGCTTTACCAGCCAAGCTTTTAACTTCTTCACTGATCTGACTCATGGATTTGTAATCAGCATTTTTTACAACAGGCACCAAAAGGCCTTCATCTACGGCTACTGCTACACCCACATTGATATTTCCGTTTTGGCGGATTTTATCACCAAGCCAGCTGCTGTTAATAACTGGATGTGAACGCAAAGCCATAGCCGCTGCCTTTACCACAAAATCATTGAATGAAACTTTCCTGCCATCTTCACTAATTGATTTTCGAGATGCAATGGCACGTCCCATATTTATTTCGGTATACAAATAGAAATGTGGAGCCGTAAACATACTTTCGGATAAGCGTCGCGCTATTGTTTTGCGCATTTGACTCAATGGAAAGTCAACATCACCTTGGGACGGCATTGAGACATTAACAAGGGCTGCAGAAGTTGTGGGAGCAGTTGCCGGAATGCCGGACATTGCTTGTTCCACATCTCGCTTTACAATTCTTCCTTGGTCTCCACTTCCAGTCACCTTTGTCAGGGATATACCAGCTTGGGCGGCAATGCTTTTAGCCAAGGGTGAAGCCTTGACTCTACTGCTATCTGAACTTTCAGACGGCACTGTTGGCGCAGCAGCTACCTCTGTGGCAACTACTGGAGCAGTTTCTGTTTGAACAGCTGCAGGTGCGCTGCCCGATGCATTGATTGCAGCTTGGAAATCTTCACCAGGTGCTCCGATAACTGCCAAAATACCATTGACTGCCACAGGACCTGATTCAACACCAATATACAATAAAGTTCCCTCGAAATAACTTTCTACTTCCATTACGGCTTTATCTGTTTCAACTTCTGCCAGGATGTCTCCAGGAACGACTTTGTCGCCCACTTTTTTGTTCCATGCTACAACATTGCCTTCTTCCATTGTGTCACTGAGACGAGGCATTTTGATTACTTCAGCCATAAGGTTTATTTTTGTCAATGCAAAAATGCACATTTCATGACAATTATTGTATCAATTTTGCACAATAGTATTTCAATCTTTTAAGAATCTTCATTTTGCTCTTCCTGTGTTGTATTTTTGCAGCGCATGAATACCCATTCCTCTAAGCTGCTGACTGATGCAGTTGATGCTTTTAGTACATTACCCGGAATAGGCAGGAAAACTGCCTTGCGTTTGACCTTGCATCTTTTGAATCAAGATGTCAGCGCCACCACTAAAATAGCAAACGCAATATCAACAATGCGCAACCACATCAAGCGCTGTGAACGCTGTAATCATATCAGTGACCAAAATTTTTGTTCTATATGTGAGCAGAAGTCTCGCAATAATGGTACTCTATGCATTGTGGAAAGTATCAGAGATGTCCTCGCTATTGAAGAAACTTCGCAATACAATGGCTCATATCACGTATTGGGCGGCTTGATTTCTCCATTGGATGGAGTTGGACCCGATCAGTTGTTTCTGGATAATCTGAATGATCGTATCCAAAAAGAACATATCCAGGAAGTCATTATGGCATTGAGTCCAACGGTTGACGGCGATACTACTACGTATTATTTGTCGAGAATACTCAAGGGACAAGGCGTCAAAATATCCTTGATAGCGCGAGGTATCTCATTTGGTGGCGAACTTGAATATGCCGATGAAGTAACCTTGGGCAGATCCATATTGGCAAGAACGCTCTATCAATTGCCTGATCAGGCATGATTCAGGTATCCATCGTCATCGTTAATTATAATGTAAGGCACTTCTTGAGGCAGGCTTTACAATCTGTCATAAAAAGTTGTGAGTCCATCACTCATGAAATATGGGTGGTTGATAACAATTCAGTGGATGGTTCAATTGAAATGATCAAGAATGAATTTCCTGCAGTCAAATTAATAGCAAATGCAGAGAATGTAGGATTTTCGCGTGCCAACAATCAGGCCATGCGACAATGTAAGGGCGAATATATCCTTATGCTGAACCCTGACACTTTGCTTGGTGAAGATACCATTTCGGCTTGTTTGAATTTTATGAACAATCACCAGGATGCAGGTGCTTTGGGCGTGCGCATGATAGATGGAAGTGGAAGTTTTTTGCCAGAATCCAAAAGAGGGATGCTGACTCCATGGGTTGCATTTTGTAAAAGTACTGGTTTGTACCGGTTGTTTCCCAAGTCCAAATTGTTCAATTCCTACTATTTGGGACATCTGAATGAAACGGATACCAATGAGGTAGATGTGTTATCGGGTGCTTTTATGTTTATGTGCAAGAAGATCTTGAAGCAAATTGATTATTTGGATGAAGATTTTTTTATGTATGGCGAGGACATTGACTTGAGCTTCCGTATTCAAAAAGCTGGTTACAAAAATTATTATTTGCCTCAATCTACTATCATTCATTATAAGGGAGAAAGCACCAAACGCGGATCCATCAACTATGTCCGTATGTTTTACAATGCAATGATCATTTTTGCCAACAAGCATCAACGCAAAGGATTGGGCAACTGGTATGTTGAGGCTTTAAAATTAGCCATCTACTTAAGAGGGGCATTGAGCTTTATATTGTCTTGGCTGCGCAAATTGGCCATGCCTTTGATTGATCTGGTGTTTTTGGTTGCTCTGCTATTTGTCGTGAAATACTTTTGGAGCGTTTATCGGTATCAAAATTCTGACTATTTTAATTCTTGGAGTGTACCTTATGTGATTGGCTTGTATGCATTGATTTGGTTGGTTTGCCTGCAATTCTCAGGGGCATACAAACGGCTCGATAATTACAAAGAAGTATTCAACGGGATGTTAATTGGTGCCATAACCAACGCAGCTATCTATGGGTTTTTGGATTTGGAATTCCGGTTTTCCCGCGCAGTTTTATTGATTAGTGCCATCTGTGGTTTGATATTGTTGCCTATTTGGCGCATAATTTCGATTGTGCTAAAAAGCCGCTCGCTTCAGTTTTCTTTGACCGATCCGATCAATGTCATGATTGTAGGCAATCCGGAACGTAAAACGCAAATACAGAAACTGTTGCAGTGTACGGCTCTTGAAAAAAATCTCGTAGGTGTCGTCTCAACCATCAAAGAAACGGATGATGAAGTGATTGGTCATGTTGATCACCTAAAGGAATTGGCGGAAATGTTTAAGGTGCATGAAATCATATTCTGCGCTTCTGACATGAGTAGCGAGTCCATCATGAAATGGATGACGGAATTAGGTGCCCGTATTCACTTCAAGATAATGCCTGAATCAAGTGATTTTATCATTGGCAGCCACAACAAAACAGGGGTTGGCGAGTTGTACACTTTGAATTATGAAATTCTGCTGGCAAATGCCACTGTAAAAAAGAAAAAGAGGATTTTTGATGTGGTGATTTCTATTTTGTTCATCATTTTTGGTCCAATTATTTACTTCTTCAGTTATTCTAAACTCAAATCAATTTATAAAAAGTCATTTCACGTTATTCAAAACAAATCTACTTGGGTTGGATATGCAGGAAATATAAATGATCAGGAACATTTGCCATTACTTCCTCCGGGAATATTGAATTGTCTAGATGAATATGCCATGCGAACCAACGATAGCGAGATCATCAAAAGAATAAATTTGAATTACGCTCGTTCCTATCAATGGCCAACTGATTTAAAAATAGTATGGAAATCTCGAAAGAAATTAAGCCTATGAATCCCGAACTAAAATCATTGTTGCTCCAAAAAGCCAAAGAATTACTTCCATCTATCATTGAGTTAAGGAGGCATTTGCACCAACATCCCGAGTTGTCATTTCAAGAATTTGAAACTTCAAAGTTTATAAAAGACTTTTTAACACGTCATCAAATCGAATTTGAAGCCAATTGGGTTAGGACTGGCTTGGTAGCAAGCATTGGCGAAACCAAAGGAAATCCATGCTTCGCACTACGTGCTGATATGGATGCATTGCCTATTGTCGAACAAAATACAGTAGATTATACATCTGCCAATCATGGTGTTATGCATGCATGTGGTCATGATGTGCATACTTCTTGTTTGATAGGGGCACTTTTGATTTTAAAGACATTTGAAAGAGAATTGGCTCAGCCAGTCATTGGAATATTTCAACCTGGAGAAGAGAAATTGCCAGGAGGAGCGAGTTTGATGATTTCCGAGGGATTATTTGATCAATACCAGATATCCAAAATAATCGGTTTGCACGTTCAACCCACTATGAAAGCGGGTGAATTGGGCTTTTGCCCCGGTCAATCAATGGCGTCGAGTGATGAATTGTACATCACAGTCAAAGGTAAGGGTGGACATGCTGCTATGCCTCACTTGGCAGTTGATCCTATTGTAGCTACAGCAAGACTTATTACTACACTTCAAGAGTTGGTGAGTAGGAACAACAATCCATTCTCTCCTTCAGTATTGACCATCGGCAAGGTCAACACGGTAGGCGGGGCCACCAATGTGATTCCTGATGAAGTCAAGCTGGAAGGAACTTTCAGAGCAATGGATGAAACTTGGCGCGCCAGAGCCCACGAATTGATTCAAAAGATTTGTTATGAAACTGCTCAAGCAAATGGATGCGAAGCGATTGTAGACATTAGGATTGGCTATCCCTGTCTGGTAAATGATAAAGTATTTACCGCCCAATGCAAATCTGTCGCTGAAGATTTGTGGGATGATGCATTGGTCAAAGATTTTCCGGCTAGAATGACAAGTGAGGATTTTGCATACTATCTACAAAAAGTGCCAGGATGCTTTTTTAGATTGGGAACATCAAGTGTAGACGGATCCAAGTCAAATTCAGTTCACACACCACAGTTCGACATAGACGAGCAAGCTTTATTCACTGGTATGGCCAGTTTGTCTTGGATGGCATTAAACGTAAAGTAACAACACGAGTTATCTGAGCAGATTCAGATCACCTTTAAGAATTTGAACTGTTCCGTCCAGAAATTCTACTTCTGCAAACCAAACGTAAGTACCAGGATTTTCAATTTTTCCATTGAAATAACCATCCCAACCAGATTTAGTATCATTAGAATCGATATCAATCCCTTGATAAACCAGATTGCCCCAACGGGAATAAACGCTAAAATTGCGGACAACTTTCACGCTTTGATTGGAATAAATCACCAATTTTTCATTTTCTCCATCCCCATTAGGGCTGAAGGCATTGGGAACATAAATATTGTACAATTTATCAACGGTGACTTTTACAGAATCCATTCTGATACAACCATCAATGGATACGACTCTCAAATAATATTGAGTAGAATTATAAGGTTTTGCGAAAGTTGCCAAACAAGTATCACAACTCAAGTTAAAAATTGGAACCCACTGGATTGAATCAAGACTTCCATTCACATATGCTTTCAACTCCGTTTTGCTACCCAATTCTATTGTTTTGTCTGATGGCATATAAATATCAGGAATCACTGGTTCAACCAAGGTTCCGAATATTTCCGTCTCACACTCATTGGAGTCTTGAATTTTAATATTGTAGTTTCCTTCTGGTAGGTCAGGGAATACTTTATCATCCTTGAATTTGGTACCTTTGAACGAGTAACCATAAGGTGGAATACCACCAATAACGTTACCAATGCTTATTGCTCCAGTGGATCGCCCATCACAATTTGGATTCAAAAAGACAGCAGAAACAACCATAGAATCAGGTGAAATCATCGGAATTGACTCAACGATCGAACATCCATTTGCATCGGTAAGAATGAGAGTATAGGTGCTAACTGAAATGTCATTGAGGTCAGCGGATGTAGCGCCATTGCTCCAAGTGTATTGATACCCAGCGATTCCTCCTGAAACAGAGCTAGTTATTTTACCATCTGATCCTCCAAAGCATCGCACCGAATAACCCTGATAATTGGGTGTCGAAAGCATGAGTGCAAGAGGAGTAGGCTCAGAGATTGATGCAATGAGTATTTCTTTGTTGGAGAATAAGTCTTCAATATTGATTAGGTATTGTCCCTCTGCTAGTCCACTTATTGTATTGTTTTGAAATAGGGCAACAATATTTCCGGGAGCTGAAACTCCTGGATCCCCAATTTTTTGATAAGTATAAGTGAAAGGTGGAGTTCCCTTCGTTACTTGAAAATCAATACTTCCCGAATTTTCACCAAAACATTTTACGGGAGCAATGGCCGTGGTGCCTTCGATATCGCAAATTATTACATTAAGATCTAAAGTAATGGTACTGTCGCAATTGTACTGATTTTTTAAGACATTCGTATAATTACCTGTTGTAAAGTACTTAATGATACCGACTTGTACTGAGTCACCATCACAAATATTGAATTTGAGCGCTTTACTGCTGATTGGATTCACCAATAGTTTTACTTGAATAGTGCTGTCACATCCTTCTAGTGTTTTAAGTGTATAACTATAATTGCCTGCAGTGCAAATGGTATTATTGGCAACGGTGAGACATTCCCCTTCGCAGAGTATTGTATCAATTATGGTTGGGGGGATAGTGTAAACGGTTACTGTTTCACATTTCAAGGGTGCCTTGTCGCATACATTGTAAGCTTGCACACAAACTTCGTGTTCACCAGCTGTTGGCCAGCTTATTGCCATTTGCGGCCCTGTATCATAAAGATTGCCATCGACCGTCCAGTCATAACTTGGCGCACCAGTTATACCTTGGGCTGTATATGTCTGTTGTGAATTGGCACAAACTACCGTATCACCAATTATTACTCCCGAGCCTTGCAATGGATCAACTTTTGTACTACCCTCTAAAACTTTAATCTTATAACTACATACCCCATCATTGTCACCATCCATTACAAAGTAGTAATATTGTCCTATCACCAATGGAGTTGTGTTTTCAAATGTCCAAACTGATCCTGGAGGCATAGCGCCTTCACAATTACTAACGAGTTGAAAAGATTTACAATCGGGACTGTAATAGATCCCAACCTCCAAGCCCCAACCTTTTAAACAAGTTCCAACTGTAAATTCTAACTTTAAGTTTGTGGTTCCGGCAAGAAAAGCTATCCAACTGAAATGGTGTGAAGTTCCAGTACAAAACCCAGCTGGTTTTTGACCTACTGCTAAGTCATTATTTATGCCGCTATAACCGTCAATATCGCAAATAATACAAGCATCATTGCAAAGTGGAGTCATTAAAGCATTTGGTCCACAGGGTTCTGGCTGGGCGTAAATTTTACTATTAGCTATTAGGAGAGTTACAAAAAGTAAAAAGTACTTCATTTTTAAATTGGCTGCTTTTGAACGTGCGATAAATCAAGTGTAAACTTAATAATAATATTTCTGACTTCTTTTAAAATTCTTTATTTTTAGCACATACATTAAATTCATATTGATAATTTGTATTAGACGACAAATAACTAGAAATCCTGCATAATAACTTTAATGTACAATTGTTGAACAGATCCAATTTCAAGCGCAATAAAAATTCTGCTTGACCCGATGACTACCGTCTAAGGACAGCACGTTGCAACACACCTATAGGATATGTTCTTACGGTGGGTATTTTCTCTCCCAAGTAAGTGGTATTGCCGGTGGTGCTGATCGGTTCTATTTTACCGGACATCAAAGACCAGATCATTTCATCTTGCCTCAACTCAAGAATATCAAATATTAAGTTTCCTTCAACCTCATAGGCACTCGTCAAAGTGTTGCCTTGCCTGTAGCTTTCAATTTTAATACTATTTAGCTCATCAATTACGTATTGGCCTTTTTCTTCATTGACTGTCCTGATCAAGTAAGGCCTGTCGCCTGCCACAGTATCAAGTCCATAGATTATTCGGTAGGTGTAAACTCCAAGGGTGTCAGTTGGTAAAATGCGCAATTGCATAGGCACTGTCTGAACAATTTTAGGTCCTACACTGACTTCCATTGTGCCCCTCCAGTGTCCTGATATTTGCTTCAGAAAATCATCATTTTGACTGTTGCCATTAATGGTGTAAGTCATGAATAAAATACTAGTCAGCAGTTTAAAATTAAGGTAAACAAATGGTTTAAAACACATTTTGTACTTTTGCATAAAATTAATAACTAATGATGAAAAACGTATTGCTTTTTCTACTGGGAATAACTTGTTTGTCGCACGTGGATGGACAAAAGGCATATTTCCAGCAAGAGCTCAAATATACAATAGATGTTACATTGAATGATATTGATCATACGCTTGATGGGAATATTTCAATACAATATAAGAACAATAGTCCAGATGCACTTAAGCAAATCTACATGCACCTGTGGGGGAATGCCTACAAGAATGATCAAACTGCTTTTGGGCGTGAACAGCTCGAAGATGGTAAAAGAGCTTTCCACTTTTCCAAACCTGAGCAACGCGGTTATTACAAAAAGATTGATTTTTCAGTCAATGACAGCAAGGTAAATTGGATAACCGTAAAAGACAATCCGGATATTGTAATAATTAGCTTATCAGAGCCGCTGTTGCCTGGAAAGTCAATTGAGATCAAGACACCCTTTTTGCTGAAATCATCTGATGTTTTTTCAAGAAGTGGACATGAAAAACAGAATTATGCTTTTACACAATGGTATCCAAAACCTGCAGTGTATGATAAGAATGGCTGGCACCCAATAGCATATTTGGATCAGGGTGAGTTTTACTCAGAGTTCGGCACATTTGATGTTTTTATCACATTACCTGAAAATTATATCATTGCCTCTACCGGAACAACTGATGATGCTCAAGAATTAAACAGAGTGCAGGCACGCCTTCAATTGACTAAAGTCGTGTTAGGTGGAGAAGCGGATACACTGAAGGATCCTAAAAGTTCCGACAATACCAAGAGATTGCATTATCGTGCAAATGAAGTTCATGATTTTGCTTGGTTTGCAAGCAAGGAATTTTATATGGTTAAGGACACTGCAATACTACAAGACGGTACCCAAATACCTACCTATGGTTATTTCCCTTATAAAAGCCGCGATACTTGGACGCAATCTGCTTTTTACACAAAGCGTACTTTGGAGTTCTTAAGTTCAAATGTTGGCAAATATCCTTGGCCGCATGCCTCTGCAGTTGCAGGTGGCCTGAAAGCTGGAGGCGGAATGGAATACCCTATGGTTACGGTAATCCAGCCTGGAGGCAGTGCCGAAAGTGTTGATAATGTAATTGAACATGAAGTTGGACACAATTGGTTTTATGGGATCTTGGCGTCCAATGAAAGATTGAATCCCTGGATGGATGAAGGCATCAACACCTTTTACGAGAACCGATACATGTTACAGTTTTACCCAAAGGATACTTCTAACAAAAAAGGATTGGCTATTGATGAAAAGCTTGCTTCTAATCTTTTTATGAAAAAGCATTTGGATCAAGCAGTGGGGTTATCATCTGAGCAATTTTCAGCTATTAATTATGGTCTGGATGTCTATCAGAAAACTGCCAAATTATTCCAGATTTTAGAAGGGTATTTGGGAAAGGACAGATTTGATAAGGCAATGCAAGCATATTTCATGAAATGGAAAATGAAGCACCCTCAGCCAGCGGATCTGCGAAATGTATTGGAAAGCGAAACAGGTGAAAACTTGGGATGGTTATTTGAAGACATGATCATGAAAAATGATTTTGCCGATTATGAAGTTGAAAAAGAGGGCGATAAGCTGATTATCGAGAATGAAACTAAGGTCAAAGCGCCAACGCATCTCAGGCTTCTAATGAAAGATGGAACCACCAAAGATCAATGGATTAAAGGTTTTGAAGAAGACTATACATTCCCCGTGAATGCCTCACTTATAAAAAAGGCAACTTTAGATCCCGATGGCACTGCGATGGATAGAAATCATGCAAATAATTTTTACCGTTCTTCAGGTTTTCCTAAATATGGTAGAACATTGAGAGTTGGATTACCTCGTTTTGTGAGTGATGAAGAGAAAACTTCAGTTAATTTATTTCCATTCATTAATGGTAATGGAAGTGATGGATTTATGCTTGGTGCTGGTGCTGCCGGCGATTTCATCCCGGGCCGAAATTTTAGATGGTATGGGTTTGCGGGTTACGGATTTCGATCTAAGCTTCCTGTAGGTCAGTTGAGATTGGAACAAAATTGGTACACCAAATCTAAAAAAGTTGAACGCATAGCTATTGGGGTATTTGCAAAGAGATTTAGTTTTGATAATTTGGATGTTCCAAACTCTGCTACTGGAAAGGAATTGGCACTTTCTTATGCCAAAATAGCCCCTTTCATTACAATTGAAATGAACAGATGGGGCAATTGGAGACATCAAATCACCTATCGTCAACATATTCTTTGGAAAGACAATTCATTTGTTACAGCTGACCAAAAGATTGATGTTAATCGATTTTTAATTACTGATAAAGCCAATGCAAATGTCAGTACTTTAGATTATTTGACTGTCAACAATCATGCATTGCATCCCATGGTTGTAAATGTTCGATTGGAGCAACAAACCTACAATGACTTCAGAGATAATTACATCAAATTGTCGGGAGACTGGAGTACTCGATTGTACTTTGACAAAAAGAAAAGTTTTGATGTCCGAGTATTTGGTGGAGTGTTTTTAGCCAATACCAATCGTCAAGCTGGAGCAGTTAACAGTGATTTCTTTGCGAGGGGTAGCTTTGCAATGGCAAGTACTGGTGCAGATGATTATTTGTTTGAAGGACCTTATCTGGATAGAACTTATACCAATAGTGGCATATTTAGTAGGCAAGTTGATGTGTCAGATGGTGGATTTAAATTTCCAATGGCAGCGTTGTTTGGAGGATTTGGATACAGCAATTCGGGATTAGCAGCCATCAATATCAAAACCAGTTTGCCCATTGATTTACCAGCAAACTTTCCTATTAAGATTTATGCAGATTTGGGCTATTTTGATGATCAACAACCAATTAATCAGCCCGTTTCAACTGCTGATCAATTTATTTTTGACTCAGGATTTATGATAGAATTTGGAAGAATTGTATCCGTACATTTTCCAGTATTTCAATCTAAGAACTTGCAGGAACAACTTAAATCTTCGGTAGGAAGTAATTACCTAAATAGAATTACTTGGAGGATCACATTGCCCAGCACGCATACTGTTGACCTAGTAAAATCACTCATGTAGTTTACCCTGATTAAAATCTATTATTTGCCCATCATAGGCAAGTTGAATATTGGAAGGCAGTTGATCATTGATTACAGCTGCCTTTCCCATTTGATGACTGATATGAATCAAATACGCAGTTGGAACTTTTATGCGTTCTATCAATGCAAGGGATTCGGTCAGGTTTAAGTGTGCATGATGCTCTTTGTGGTGTAAGGCATCTATGACCAAATATTTCAAGTCCTTCAGTTTTGCCAGTTGATCATCTGTAATCAACTTGAAATCGGTCAGATATGCAAGATCGCCAAATCGATAACCAGTGCAGGGAATATTGCCATGTATTAGTTCAATGGTCTCGATTTCTATATTTCCGATTTTGAATTGACCAACAGGCAGATTAAGGAGCTCAATTTTAGGGCTTCCCGGGTAAGGATTATCATAAAATACATAAGCAAATCGCATTTTTAACTCTTCTTGGACTTTAGGTGTTGCGTATATTTTGATATAGCTTTCTTGTTTGTAATTGAGGGGGCGAATGTCATCCAAGCCAACGATGTGATCATTGTGTTCATGCGTTATTAAAATGGCATCAATATGCTTGACATTTTCACGCAGCAATTGCTGGCGCATATCAGGGCCACAATCTATGAGAATATTGGTTATGCCATCAGACACTAAGCCAGAAGTACGCAGTCTACTGTCCTTAGGATCTTGGGAATTACACACTACACAATCACATGCAATAACTGGCACTCCATGCGATGTTCCAGTTCCCAGTAAAGTTAGTTTCAAGTCTGTCATTCTATTTCTGATTTCACGTCAAGGATTGATTTATAGAATTTAATATCCTCAGGCGCCAAATTATCTTCAGGAATCAAAAGCTTAGGTAAAATTTCAATTAGGGTATTGATTCTAGCTTCCGTTTCGAAGAACTTATTGACAATAATGATGTTTTTATTTTCTACCATGCAATAGCCCGAATGAAAGTTCCCTTTTTCATATCGTAAAATATAGTCTGCTTTCTTGAAAAAGTCTTCCATTTTTAGTAAAAAATGCTTGGTGTACTTTATCATTGTGTGGTGGAAGGATAATTATTTCGTGTCATGCAAATATCAGAATAAGTTATGAAAGCATTGGTATCATTTTTATTGGTTTTTGGTTTTAGCTTATTTCAAGCCAATCATATAGCTGCTCAAACATTTGGAGCCAACATTCAAGGTGCATTAGTTGTGTCGCAAATAGATGGCGATGCTTCAGCGGGTTACAACAGAACAGGTCCTGCGTTAACTTTCAATGGTTACGCGCGCTTGTATGATAACATGAAATTACAGATTGGTATCAGTTATTGCCAACGTGGAAGTCGATCTGAACTTATTCCCGGTAATTTTGATGGAATTCTTCGAATCAATCTCAATTACGTTGAAGTTCCTTTGACTTTTCACTACATGGATTGGTTGGATGATGGATCTACTTTTTACAGGATGGACTTTTTTGGTGGGCTTTATGGTGCTCGCTTATTGAGTAGCAGTGAAGAATTCAGTGGCTATGCTGATTTATTGGAAGATTTTAATAAAACTGAGATAGGATTAACCTTAGGAATGGGATTTAATTTTACGAGACACAGTGGAGTTGGCTTCAAATGGAGTAGGGCGTTGAACCGATTATATGACAATGATGGCAACTCTGCAAATCAAAACTCGTTGAATAACAGGTTCATCCATATCTATTACCAGTACACATTTTGATGCAAAATCCTTTTCTTTCTCTGACCCTATTGGCTGTGTTAAGCCTTGGGCAATATTCGTGTAAGAATTCATCAACCAAAAGCACAGAGCAAGCTGGCAAGGTTGACTATGATTCTTTAGCAGCTCTGGTACCGAAAGTAACAACTAAAACTGGCGAACTACCTGACTCGTTGCCCACCATTCCGTCGGCATTAATTGGCAAATTATTGCTTGATACCGATAGAATTGACGTGATACTTCATGGTACAATGTTCTCAATGGCATTGAGTGACAAGCCACAAATAGATGACTTTGTAACACGATATATTTACAATCTGCCAGTCAATGGTAAGTTGATTTGTAAAAATCCCAATGGAAGAGTTTTCTTTGAAAAAAAAGGATCAAGTGTTTCTGAAGCAGATATTTTCTTTGCTGAAGGATGTAAATACTTTGTGTTCATGGAGAACAACATTCCTGTTTATGCCACTCGAATAGCTCCAGTATTCGAAAAGCAGCTCACAACTATGTTCGGCCCTGATGCCTTAAAAGGCTTTAAAGTAATTGATGAAGAGAACCATACTGACAGTCATTGATTGTGGTACAAACACATTCCACATAAATATTGTTGAGTTACTTGACAAGGGTTCTTGGAATGTACTTTACCGAAATAGAATATTTGTCTATTTGGCAGATGATTCGGTTGAGAATATTTCAAAAGCTGGGTGCCAAAGAGCCAAAAACGCAATGGGTTTGTTTGCCAAGGCGATTAAAAAATTCGAGCCTCATAAAATGCGTGCAATAGGTACTTCTGCCTTAAGAACTGCAGATAACGCAAATCAATTAATTGCTGAAATTTTTGAACTGACTAACATCAGGATTGAAGTTATTGATGGCGCTGAAGAAGCTCGATTGATAGGAAATGGCGTTAGCAAATATTTGGATGGTGACCTGAATCAATATCTCATTATGGACATTGGAGGAGGAAGTGTAGAATTCATCTTCCCAGGCAACCCTACATGGTCAAAGAGTTTGCCCATTGGGGTAGCCAATTTGTACAGCCAATTTCATGAAAGTGAACCTATCCAAGCTGAAAGCAAGCTTCAAATGGAGGAGTATATTGACTCAAATGCTGCTGAGGTTTGGGTTGAAGTCCAAAATAGAAACCCAACTATTTTGGTTGGAGCTGCGGGCACCTTTGATGTAGTAGAGAATATGTTCAGAAAACTATTTTTGCACCACAAACATCAAATTGATCGACAACATTTCATGAAATTGTATCATGAAATTGTACCACTGAATTTTGAAGAGCGTTTGGATCATCCTGCAGTTCCAGATTATCGTGCCAAAATGATTGTAGCGGTATTTGTGCTTGTTGATGTGGTTTTTAGTAAAACAACTTGCGTGAACTTGTTGGTTGCGCCTGGCGACATAAAGGATGGAATTTTAATGGAAATGATATAATTTTGGCATTTCCACTAACTGATATATTTCCACAATTATATTATATTTGTGTTCCTAAATATACTTATTTAGGTTTATTGCGATTAACCACCAAAAGCACCCGTTATGAGAAAGTTCTTTTTTTTGTATTTTTTACTTTTCTTTCATTCAGCCATATTTTCTCAATACCAAAAACCATCCACTGATTATTCTGGATTAACTCCTGCTGGTCGCGTTTCGGAACTCCGTAGTGTTGATTGTCAAGGTTTGATAAATCCAAAGAGTTTGGACTTGAATCTCAAACCTAAATTGACACCAATTCTGAAGGAAATAAAACACAAAACACCAAATGCTGCTATAATTGAAGCAATAAAGCGTGAAAAATTGATCCAAAAATTAAGTTTTGAATCCAATTCAATACAAGCTCGGGATGCTGATGAAACTCAGTCTCCAAGCGCAGTTATACCTGAAGTGGGCTTGAATTATACTGGAAATGAATTTGATGGAACTGCTCCAGCCGATAATCACATAGCCATTTCAAAGAAAGGAACGGTTATTAGTGTTGCCAATTCGACCATCGTTTATGCAAAAAATGGCGTAGTGAATTTTTATCAAGCCTTGGACCAATTCATTGGCGAGGATGAAAGTTATAGCCCTTGTGATCCAGTTGTGATTTTTGATAGTGGATCTGACAGGTTTATAATGTTTGTGCAGGAATGTGGTAAGGATTATGACAACCAAATTGCTTTGTTGTTCAGTAAAACTGATGATCCGAATGACGGTTGGTGGCTTTACAAAATTGCTGGCGATCAGTCAGGAAATGGCTATTTTTTCGATTACCCAAAAATTGCCGTTTCAAGCCATGATTTCTTCCTGACAGCCAACCTGTTTTCATCAAACTCATCTGAAGGAGCCATGGTAATCCAATTTGACAAGGCAAAGGGTTTTTCTGGCAGCAATTTGCAGTATTTGTATTATTCCCAATTGCAAGGTATCAACTTTACATTGGTGCCTGTAGGCTTTGGGCAAACGGGCAATTATGGCCCTGGAATCTATCTGGTTGCTAGTGATAACAGCGGTTCCGACAAAATTAGTTTGTATGATATTAACAATGATATAGACAAGAGTCCTCAAATATTTCACTCGAGTGTCAATACTACTGCCTATGAAGTACCAGCAAATGCCCAACAAAAGGGAAATCCATGTTTGTTGGATATCGGAGATTGTCGAGCCCTAAGTGGTTTTTACTTGAATAATACGGTCCATTTCGTTTTCCACTCAGATTATGGACAAGGATATGCAGGTATTAATTACAATCGACTGAATGTGGTTTCCAAAACCAATGTGTCCAAGAAATTTGGTTTTGTAGGGTATGATTACGGCTATCCGTCAGTTGCATCTTTCGGGTCATCGGTTAACGATGCTTCAGCTATGATTGGCTTCGGTAGAAGCAGCAAAGATTTTAGTCCTCAAATCCGTGTGCTAAATGTTGACAATGATTTCAATTTCTCAAACTCTACCTATGTATATGAATTATGGGATGTTGATTGCTTTCCGGGAGATGATGTTTTACGTTGGGGTGATTACACGGGTTGCGCTAGGAATTATAATTCAAATATCCCTTCAGTTTACCTGAACGGAATGTATGGCAATTTTGACGGTGGTTGGAATACAAGGATTGCTGAAGTGCATTCAGGAGGACCTTTTATTGCTACAACAGATTTGGATAAAAAGAATGAGGTAAATGTATTTCCTAATCCTGGATCAGGCAGATTTAATTTAAAAATAAATCTTCCTCCTAATAATGAAATTCAAATTGAGCTACTGGATATGAACGGTAAAATTATGGCCTTGTTTTTTGAAGGAAAGGCCTCTGCCGGGGAAAATCTTTTCAATTTCAACAAGTCTGGTTTATCAGCTGGGAGTTACTTTTTGGTTATCAAGAACAAAGACGAAATCATACACAATGAAAAAATTATTATTCAGTAGTCTTGGTGTTGCTCTGTGCCTAGTGTTATTGTGTTCTTGTACGAGAAAGCAATCTAAAACAGTCGAGGAACAAAATGTATCTAATAGCAGCCAAATCAATGCTGGAACAGATGTACTTGTAGAAGAAAAACCAATGTCCATTGGTGATTCAATGCCAATGCCACCAAAGGAAATGGAAAAGACTATTCCTGCAAAATCTACAGCAGCAGGAAAAAGTGGTGTGATTGAAAAGCCTAAAGTTGTGGTAAAAAAGCCAAATGAATACAATACCAAAGGGCCAAACCAAAGTAAAATTGATAGCATCAAAGCTGCAAAAGCAAAAGGGAAATTCAATAAATAGTTATTTTGAGAGTTATATACTAAGATAATTGATAACTATTTTGATTGGAAGGAATATAATGGAACCAAATACTTTGCATATTTGTCTTCTCATCAAATGACTTAGCTCTCACTCTTACGTCAAAACAATATGAAAAATTTAATTCTCTTTTTTGCTTTGGTTTCTGTTTCGTTTCAAGCTAAGGCTGCCGGAGATCCTATTTGGGATGCAATCACATCAGCAATGACTTCTGGCAACACGTCTGGATTGAGCATTTATTTTGATGACAATGTAGCGTTAACATTGGAGAATCAAGATTTTGACCAGCCAAGGGCCCAAGCTTTAGCAACGTTCCAAAAATGGGTTGCAACAAGGGTAAGTAAAAGTTTCACTCAAGTTCATACAGGCAACAATAAGGGGAAATCCTCTTGGTATTCCATTGGTGAAGCCGATACAGCACAAGGCAAGTTCAGAGTATTTGTTTACTTTAGAACCAATGGCACAAAAACTACCATTAAAGAAATAAGAATCAGCAAGGCATAAAAGAAATAAGAATCAGCAAGGCATAAAAGCAACTTGGCTTTTGGAAGTGCTTATCTAAAAAGATTGATGTCTCCCGAAAACACAATCTCTGCACCATCCTTGAATTTTACCAAGGCATAGTAAACATAGACACCCGGATTCATGGGACGGTTTTTGTGTTCTCCATTCCAACCATTTTTCTGTCCATCCGGCACAAAATTGTTCGCTTCGAATAATGCCTCACCCCATCGATTATAAATGGCGAATTGCTTGATTTCCTCTACGTAATCACCGCCAAATATGACCAATTGATCATTAAGCCCATCATTATTTGGAGAGAAGGCGGATGGAATATAGATGTCCCTTGGTGTAATCACCACGACTGTAATTACATCTTTGTCCTCACAATCATTGCTTAAAACTTTGAGGTAAATCTTTTTGGTTTCTGTAGCAGTGAAGCTGGGTGTCAAACAGTTGTTGCAATCGGAAGGAGGCAGATTGGACCATACAATACCAGTTATCAAACTTGTATCTGTAGCTATTTGGGCATTTAAGGTCACTATTTCCCCATAGTTTACCGTGATATCAGGTCCTAATTCAAGATCAATAATTGCACTTCCTTCCAATTCAAAACTTTCAATGAATATGCAGCCTTCAGCGTCAACGATTTCAATGTTGTAACTGCCTATTGCTAGATTGATGAAAGCACCTGTATTGTTACTAGTCGTTGCTATCGTATAGGTAAATGGTTGGGTACCTCCAGAAATATTAATAACAGTAAGGCTTCCATTATCTTTTCCGCATTCTGGATCCTTTGAAGCAAAATTGGCCGCATCAATGGCAGGTAGTTCCTCAATCAAAACAGAATCCTTCGAATTGCACCCTGCCAATGGTTCAGTGATGCTGATCACATACCATCCAGCTATGCTGACTGTCGGATTTAAAGTTGTGCCACCGATAATAGGGTTCGAGTTTGCATTCGACCATTGGATTGTTCCAATTGTTGAGTTACTGGCGTCTATCTCTATTTCAGATGTAAGACAGGTAAGTTGATCTAGTACTCCAATATTTATGATCGGGGCTGCCTTGAATGTGATTTCAATCGGAGCACTTTGCTTGAAGCAGGGATCTAATTGAGAAGGTAAAGTTGGATCTGCAGACTGATTTCCTACAACTGTAAAAAGATAATATTTCGTATCTGTTGTCATTGTAGCTGCATTATAGTTCAATACACCAATGGTCGATTTCCAAACAACTTGGCTTGGATCAAAAATTGCAGAATTAGATAAGACATAACTAAAAACATCATTTGGATCAACGAAGCTCCCATTCAGTTGAACAGCAATGGTCTGGTTGGTACAATAAAAATTATCAGAAGTACTGATTGTTCCGGGATCACTTTCACAAATACACGTATAAGCGCCCGCCACAATGAACGGTCCACAACCAAACTTGTCATCAACAAAGAAATTGTAAGGCTGACCTATAGCTATTGCATTGCTTTTAAAAATTGCGCCTGTGACAGTGCCAGCCCCGTTCGTAACATTGTAGCTGTTTGGATCGCCATCTGTTATTTCAAACTCAACAGTATAGCTGGTATTGTCAGGGTTACAAATATGTTTTAAGCCCACAATAAATGGTTTCGGATGCAAGAATATACTTGCATTTATGGGAACAGGATTGACACAATATTTATCTGAGATGCTTAGGTTATAAATACTTGTCGCGCTAGGGCTATCCTTAAATAAGGCAGAAAACAAAGTACTATTTAAATTGGGTAGTGGTCCAGTAGAAGTATTTATTTGGATCGTAAAATCTGGGTTTCCAATCATTTCAATCAAAATATTTCCTTCTTCGCCTGCGCAAATAGTATCACTACTTACGAAAGTGATCATCGGAATTGCATGAAATACAACAGGTGTCCCCGATGAAACTGAAAGGCAAGGATCCAAAAGATTGACTTGGTTGGTTCCAGAACTATTCCCTGCCACTGCTGAAATGTAATAGGTTTTTTCCAACTGCATGGTCAAAGGATCATAAACAAAGCTAGGTATGTTATTGCTGGCTACAATCGTTCCAAGTGTTTGGCCTGGTAGATCATGTAGCACAAATATCAGATTGTCATTGGCGTCCAATACTTCATTTAGGTCATTTGTGGCAATTGCATCACCTGGAACACAAACATCCAATTGTCCACCCTGTATGGTGCCAGAATAGCTAATACAACTGCAATCCTTTAATCCTTGAATAAGTACAGGGCCACATCCGTTTGCATCATCAATACTGTAGGAGTAGGTTGCTGGAGAAGAAAGAATTCCACTGTTGAATGAGTTGTTGCTTATGCCATTAGTGCTGCCGTTAACTGAATAAGTTGTGTTATCACCACCAATTATATCGAAGCTGACAACAACCTCTGTACCGCTACAAACCACCATTAAATTATTGGGAGTAGGTGGTGTTGCTATGGGTATCAAATATTGGTCATTTAATGCCCAGGTACAACCATTCGCATCCGTAACTGATGTGAGATTCAATGCGATATCTACAAGGGCTGGAGTTGATACAACAGTGCCTCCCTGGAGAATAGTCGCACTTTTCGCTTGCCCATTTAGTGTATAATTTAGAGAAAGGGGCCATGATTTATCAGCGATTATTGTAAAATTCAAGAGTGAGTCTTTGCATATAACGGCTGGAGCAACAAGTGTGATATTTGGAATTTCATGAACCAAGAACACAGCAGTTCCAGTAGGTTGAGGAACACAGTCGGAAGTAGATCCTGTTTCAAATTTTGTCCATGAAATATTTGTATTCTGAAAAATAGGTATTTTAGCAGAAAAGTTTATAATACTTGTTGTGAAATTATAGATGTTGGTGCCATCTGTCAATTGGATATTGTACGGAGCTGTTCCCAAGAGATTAAAATTAATGGTAACACTGTCACCTGGGCATACTGTAGCGTTCCCGCTTAAGCTAGCACCTGCACCTGCACCAAATTTCACGATAAAAGAATCCAAATCGAAACAACCAGCGCCGTTAAAACCGCGTACCCAAATAGTATCACCTGCTGTTAAAACCGAGGGATTTAAAAAATTAATATTGGATTGAGCGTCATTCTCAGTTAAGAAATATTTGAAGATCAAAGTGTCTTGCAAAGTACCTGAAGTGTCTTGGATAACTAAATTATTCAAAAATAGCGTATCACCAAAGCAAAGGATAGGAATGTTTGGTACAGCAATTTCTGGCTTGTCCAGAATGGTGACAATTACTTCTTGAATATCAAAACAACCGTTAATCGTTTCACCACGAACCCATATTGATGTGGATTTATAGATATTATTATCGCTCAAAATAGGTGAACCTGCAATTGCATCGTCATCTGTAGCATGAAAACTTACTATTTCTAAATCCAATCCTGACAAATCAGAGACCGTGATATCTGTTAGCAAATTAATGAACCCTGGTGCACATTTGGAATTAGGTCCTTTGATCAACAAACTAACTTTTTCGAATTCAACTACAATAGGCAGTACAATGTAACAATCATCACCAGCTTCAATTCGAATCCAATAGGTACCTGAAATTGAAACAATTGTTGACGGAAGTTCCGGTGTTCCATTTTTTGCTGCTGTTTCAGTGGCATGATAAGTCACTATCTCATTGGCTTGTAGTCCGTTCAAAGTGACACTGGTCAAATCAAATTGGTCATTACAAAGCACGGGTGGGTCAATGAGTGTCACTTCAGGTAAAGGAGTAACTGTTACGTTTACACACACTGGATCACTTTTTTTGCAGCCATTATCAGCTACTACGCATACCTCTCCACTTTCTTTTCCAAAGTCAACGAGGATGCTGGCGGAATTGCCACCTGTAAACGACGCGTCACTTGGTACTGTCCAGATGTATGTGATTCCAGTGACAGGATCAACTGCATAGGGGACATTTTGAGCATTTTCACAAACTTCCAGGTCAAACACAATGAATACTGGTGGGTCTGGCACATCATCTATTTCATTGGTATAAACAGTTTGGTTGTTGACTGCACCTCCTGTTGAGGCAGTATAACCCAGATAACCAGTTCCACCCAAAAGGCCGGCAATATCATATACTCCGCTTAATTTTAAACCGCCATCGAAATAAATTTCATAGTTCTGCGATCCTGCATCCCACACAAAACGTACATCATGGTCAGCGCCATCCTCAATATTTCCAAGACTAATAGGTCCGTTGATTGCATTATTAATATTGCCATTGATATCAACGGCAACGTGATCATCTGGTATGTCACTGAAGCCTGCACCATTGTCATAAGTATCAAATTCCACAATAAAACTCGGCATCAATCCGCCTGCACCAATAGCTCCACCAGTAGGTCCGCAACCATCAGGACTACTTTTAAAAACCATACAGATTCCATCTGCTCCGGCATCAGAACTTCCAAAATTCATTACCGCATTGATTTCAAAGCTGCTTGTAAAATCAAGTGCATCTGAATCCCAAACGCATCCTTTTTGTCCTGTACCTGCTGTTGTAAGTTGAAAACCTTCCAAGCATCCTTTTTTTACGTAACTGGCGCCCCCTTCCTGATTCCAAGGCGGTAACAACGAAGTTATTTTGTCGGTTATAATCTGATGTTCAGAAATGCTTGAATTGTCCAGCATTAATGGAGTTGAAACGGATAATTCCGGAGTACCTGTTTCAGCAAATAAACTATAAAACGAAACAAAACAACTGAGTCCAATAGTTAAAATCTTTTTCATACTCCAGATACATGTATTGAAGGCGTAAGTTATGTTAAATTAGCTAAAAGATTTAGTAAAATCATTTGGTAAAGTGTTTTTTGTATACATAGGTTTTTAAGGAATATTTTTTGTCTTGAGCCTATGAGGATCATTTTTTGTAATCTTAGTGGTTTTATTCATTCTTAATATCTACGCTTATCTTTTTGAGAAATTATACAATTCAAGCCAAATAATAATACATAACCGTATTTAAAGTCAAGTAAATTGGCATGATCCACCTGCTTTACTTTTACAATCGCATTGAAGCTATCATTTAATTTTTTTATTACTTTTATACACTGCTGTTTAAATTCTTAAGAGAACATTTTAATTGTTCTAATAAAAATACCCCCAAATAGTGAGTCACTATTTGGGGGCAGTCTATTTGTATTTGCCTTATTTTGGGCTTTGTTTAAATTTTTATTTTCTCCCGCGCTTTATTGTAGTTTTTTGGGCTTTTACATTGCCATTTCTTCCTTTGACTGTGGTAGTCTTCTTTGTAACCGAATTGCATCTTGGTCCAATTACGGTTGTTTTCTTTCTGTTAACTTTATAATTATTAAGCGCTTTGGTATTTCTGGTTTTAACCATTATGGAGGTATTCCGATGTGGTCGATACACATTGTGTGCTACTACAACACGGTGAACGGGTGCTCTTCGGAATCCTGCGTGATACCTATGTGTGTAGGGTTGATATACTCTCCAAGTCAATGGTCTCCAAGGACTCCAATAGTTTGGATATTTTCTCCATCTCCAAGGAGATATGTAGGGAGAATAATTTGGACGGTATGCAAATCTGACACAAGGCCATGCCCAAACATTTACAACTATGATTGTTGACTTGAATTGAAGCGCAGAAGGGCTTGGGCCATTTCGTCGGTCTGACCTTTCCATTGGTGTGCCTTCATCTTCTTCTCCTGGTTCCAAGATTTTTTCTTCACCAAATATATCTTCGTCACCTACTATTTGTATAACTGCATTTTCTGCACCTGTCTTTTCAAGTTCTATGACTGCAATATCTTGATTTTCAGATTCGGATACTGCCACTTGCAATATATACACTCTGGCATCATCTTCTGATTTTTCAATTATTCTGACATAATCAACTTCATTGTCACCGTTCAGGTCTACGTTATTGACCTTATTATCCTCCGAATTGATAAGTTTTTCAAATTCTTCGGTGGTGTTGGATTTTTTAAACAATTCGAGTGCTCCTTGAAGGCTGAAATTATCCCCGGGCATTCCAGTTGAATCCTGAACTGCATTTTGGCTATAGCCTAGGTTATTGAATGCCAAAAGAAAGCACAAAAGTAAAACTGATTGGATTAGGTATTTCATGATTGCTTGATTTACATACTTTGACCCTTGTAGAACAGAGAGGTTTAATTGTCAGTTCCTTATTTAGGCGTAAGGTTCAAATGTAATCTTTTCTGCAAGTATTTGCGTGAAATATTTTCCTATTTACGAGCTAATGGCTTGAAAAGCAGAGACAATGATTGTCTGAAAGTAAAGTATTTGTAAACCCAGTTAATGAAGACAACTATTTTATTCTTAAAACCAATTAAAAGAAAAAGATGTAGTCCCATCCATACCAACCATGCAAAGAAACCTTGGAAGCTCCATTTGGGCCATGCCATATCCACGACGGCTTTGTTTCGACCAACTGTAGCCATACTACCTTTATCAACGAACTTGTAAGGCAATATTGCTTGACCTTTAGCCATTCGGATGAAATTATTTGCTAAATTTTCAGCCTGCCCAATTGCTACACTTGCCAACTGAGGATAACCTTTTGGGAATTCTTCGCTTTCCATCATCGCCACATCACCTACAACAAATATGTTTTCAGAACCAATTAGCAGGTTGTTTTGCTCGGTTTTCAATTGTTGATTGGCAGTGACAGTATTGGTGGGGATTCCTGCGGGGTAAGTTCCTTTTACACCTGCAGCCCAAATAACCAAAGAAGACTCAATCGATGTTCCGTTTTGTAAGATTATTGTATGCCCATCATATTCTTTTACAAGTGAGTTGGTCATAACGGTTACTCCCATGTCCTTAAGGTAAGATTCAGATTTCTGCGAGGACACTTTGCTCATGGTTCCGAGCAATTTTGGGCCTCCTTCCAACAGAATAACTTGCATTTTAGTAAAATCCAGTTCAGGATATTCTAGTGGCAAAGTATCGCGCTTCAATTCTGCCAATGCACCACTCATTTCAACTCCTGTAGGGCCGCCGCCAACCACTACAATTGAGAGGCTAGTCTCAATGTCAGCCAATTTTGACGAAAGGGCATCCTCAAAGTGTTGAATCATAGTATTCCTAATTTGGAGTGCTTCCAATGTGGATTTCATGGGAAAAGTCCGTGCTTCAATTTGGGAATTCCCAAAGAAATTGGTGATGGCTCCTGTGGCGATAATCAAGTAATCATATCCAAGTCGACCAAAACTGGTTTCCAGCTTGTTTGTTTCTTGATTGATACCAAACACTTCACCAATTCGAATACTGACATTTTTGCTGCGCTTAAAAATATTACGCAAGGGAAAAGATACATTGCTCGCATCCAGATTGGCGGACGCCACCTGATACAAGAGGGGTTGAAATTGATGGTAATTGTTCTTATCTATTAGAGTTATTTGAAAATCAGGATGATTGTTCAATTTTCTTGCAAGTTTGAGACCAGCAAATCCGGCTCCTATTATTACAAGATGTTTCCTGCCATCATTATCCATCATTTCAGTGTTTGCCATTCAAACAAACGTTTTGGTTAATGGTTTTCAAGGTACCGGGATGAAAATGATTTTACCCCAAATTCCGCTTCGGGCTGCATGGACCAAAGTACTGATCAAAAAACTATGTTTTTCGCCGAGCTTTTGGTCAAAATACATCTTTTGCTTATTTTGGGTTTAGCCCACATTCAGCGTTGGACGCTGAATCGACGAAATTTTTGATTATTCCAAGAATCTGTTGGGGCTGACGACTTTTATAGTCATATCAGACTGGCAAGAGATTTTCCCCTTTACGATTTTTTAAATGTCAGGGCTTTAAAGTCCAAATAATCAAAGATTTTCGTCGCCCCAAGAGGCTTTGCTCAGAGTTAAAATATACTGATGCGAATTTTGGGTTAAAATACAATGGACGGACTATTCGGCTAGTATTGATACAATGGATGGCAAAGGCAAGCACTATCAAACAAGTAACATTGAACTGTCTTATCCATAGTTACTCTACCCGCTTGTTAGAAGGGGCACCTATTTGCAATACATATAGAAATTATTGGGCCATAGCAGTAGTAAAACAGCTGAAATTTATATACATGATAGCGCCAAAAGTATTCAAAAAATAATTTCGGCAATTGATACATGAGGATAATAAAATGTACTATATTCGCTATTGCAAATAAGCGCTGCGCAGTGGCGTGTATCCACCTAACATGGTGTTGTATACACGCTATGGTGTAGCGTGTATATGTAAGTT
>JBBQJT010000021.1:0-48376 GCA_038326165.1 Chitinophagales bacterium
CACTATCAATATTGCTATCAACCGTTCGACTTGCATGTATTAGGCCTTCCGCTAGCGTTCATCCTGAGCCAGGATCAAACTCTCCATAGTGAATTATTGTTGACTAACCTTCCAGTTAGTCCTTTCTCTTCTTGGGTCCTATTAATTTTCTTTCTATCTCTCTATGTATGTCAAAGAACATCTCTTTATTCTAAAAACTTTGTAACTCATTAGCTACTGTTTTTTCGAAAGCGGACACAAAGATAACAATTTATATTTCTACTATCCAAACACCTTTTGAAAAAATATTTAAAAAGACAAAATTATTTATCTCCTTTCATTTGATATGTACTGATTATCAACATCTTATAATATATAAAAAAAATTCAAGCTTGGTTGATTTTTTTGTATTATCTCCTTAAGTAGACAGTTATTTTATGTCAAATATAAAATATTACTACAAATAATGCATTGACTTGGCCTTGCCTTTTATAATAGAGATCTTTCTAAAGTCCTAACAACAAAAAAAACCTATTAGCTAAGCCAATAGTTTTTTTAAATAATACTTTGTGCAATTTGGACTGTTTCATGATTTTACTTTATTCTCATAAAACACCTAAAAAATTTCAATACCTGACCATAATTAGTTTACCATACTACATGAGCTGCATTGACCTGCCTCACAATATTTTATTGTTTCAATATCTGGCGCCCACCCTGATTTGTAAACACAACCCTTCGATCCGGTGGTTTGACATTTACATGTAGTTGGAGCACTTGGCCTCCATCACCCACTGCCATCCCACCAGAACCATCTGTTTCACCGCCCCATATCATTCCTGCTTCGTTTCCAAATATTGAACTATTAAAAAAATGAAACCCGTCTGGTATTTGGACCGAGTTAGGATTCTTCAAAAAACTTGGCTCGGCCGCTGGAAAAGCTTGATCGTACATAATGCTTAAATAATCCCTAATGGGTTTGTGTTGCAACATGAGTGGATGAAAATTTCCAAAGACTTTATTTTAGGACATGTAGAATGCATTTGTAAATGAGCCTGATTCTACTAAATTGTTTGTCATCCATTTGATTCCAAGTGTTGTATCAATAACTCCAACTATTTCAATAATTTTGCCTTTACCAGATTTGGTCATGCTGCATGTGGTACAATCTTCATTCATTAGGCAAAAATATTGATCAATATTCTTAACCACACTGCATCCACTTCCTTTCGAGCATGTACAGGTAACTTTGACAGGGCCTCCTGTAGCTTACAATAAACTATCACCTGTCAGATTGGAAACTAAGAATAATTTACCAGCTAGCAGGGTAATATCCATAGACCCATCCGAGTTTTTTAAGGCAAAAGTTCCTGCTGGTAGTATGGTATTAAAGCATGCTTTAAGTTTGGATAAATTATTCTCATCCAATTGTTTGGGAGCCTTTTGGCAAGAGAAAAGGAATAAGTTACAACTGAAAAATAGTACAAATAATTTTTTCATGTCATTTAAATTTACCATTAGGTTTAAAACTTAAATTCAACAAACAAATAATTTTTAAATTATAACATAATTTTAATTTTCATTAAATAAAAAGTCCCCCGCTGCCGAAGCAACAGGGGGCTTTTATCTTCTTTTTATTTAAAGCCACTCAAAAGATTGTCTTTTATGACAATCTTCCTCCATTTACAAATTGATAATGCGAATTTGACATTCTAACAGATTCAATAGTCTAATAAATTCAAACTTATGCTAACTTTCAGAAAGAAAAAATACTTGTCTATCCCAAACAATTTACCAATGCACCATAGGCATTGTTTTCAGCTTGTTGCCATTTGCGTCTGGCTTCCTCTTAACAAAGACCATCAAAACTACCACACGAAGCGTTTTCTGCAGCATAGTCTATATCGGCTTGAACAACTTGGTTGCTGTATGCCCCGTAACAGTCAGGAACAAAGAAACAAAAGGCAAGTATTGCTGAAAAAGCTAAAATAAGCGTTTTCATTCTTAGTTTATTTTAAGTTGATTAAATTAACTTCACCCATGGATTTTTCATGCAAGGTCCGAAGTATTAGTTTTTTATCATAGTTTGGATATTTTGCCCAAAAATACCTTGTCAACTCTCCGAGCCTGTCGGATCTCTCTATCATAGATTTAATTTCTAATTCACGTGCTGTCAGTTTAGCATTTGATGATGATCTCATTTTACCATGTACAGCAAGGTATTCATCAGTTCCTATTTCATTTCCGGTGCTGATAGAGTGACTCATTAAATCTTGGGTAACCAATTTATTTAATTTGGCATACTCAATAAAGTTAGGATCAGCAGATAATTGAGTGGACAAATCAGGTAATACCTTTGATTCATTTTCTTTTTTACATGAGGCAGAAAATAAAGAAAAGCAAATCAATAAAACTAATAGATTCTTCATGTTTAATATTTTGGTTTTAAAAATAGAGGATTCAATAATCATTAACCGGGACCATATGTATTGTTCAAGCATCTCTTAAATCCGGCCCAATTTTTAGCTACCGCAATAGCTGTACAAAATAAAACACCATCTCCACACATCCCGGCAAGAGCCATATCAGCAGCAAGATCAGCCCAAAATGCCTCAGAGCACGGACCAGCCGCTTGAGGTGGTATTACGCTTACGTTACCATTGAACAAAACAGTAGCGGCTTCAATGTCAGATAACATCAATATTGTACTAGAGTATCCCGCCTTTAAAGCAAGTGTGTCAATATTAAGGATTGTATAAGCCCACAATGAATCTGAAAGATTTTCTTGTGAAGCAGAATTTCTATAGTCTATTAAAGCAGTTGTTATCAACTGAAATTTATTAAATGTTGGGTGGTTATAAATATTAGTAGTTTGCCCAAATAAGCTACTACAAGATGAAACAATAAAAAGAAACAATACAAACAATTTTTTCATCTCGTGAAATATTAGATATTAGTAATGCAAAAAGATTCAAAAAAAAAAGAGAACTCCAAGCATTCTGTATGTTTTAACATAATTTTAACATTTCATTAAATAAAAAGTCCCCCGCTGCCGAAGCAACAGGGGACCAATCCCAAAAACCGTCGTGTTTATTTAATTAAGAGTAAGTTTGTTATGTCTGGCGCTTTTCATATTTTCGGGTATCCCTACCCTTAAATATAAGTGAATGTTTATTCGATGATTACCATCTTTTTCATTCCTGAATGGGTTGGTGTATCCAATCTATAGTAGAATACTCCAGCAGCACCTAATTCAGCTTGTGAGATTTTCACCTCATTATAGCCTTTTGCATAGCTGCCTTCCAATACAGTTAATGTACGTCCAGACATATCAAATATTGTTATACTTGCTTTTGCAGCTTCAGGGAGACTGAATCCTATCATCGTTGAACCGTTGAAAGGGTTTGGTCTGTTCTGGAAGAGTTCAAATCCTTGAGATGCAACAATCTTGCCATTCTCTGTAAACTGCAATTCTAAACTTTGTACTTCTCCATCTTCAGTGTAGGCTTCAGCAGGTGTTAGCGTTGAGCTGATTGTCAATACGTCGCTTAACATAACATCTTTAACTGCTTTAACATTTACCATGAAGATAATGCTTCCATCCTCGATACGAGCGTTCTCAGTATTCCAGCTGGCAGTGATCATACCTTCACCTGCAAATCTTGTACCGAAATTGTCTTCTGTTACTGATGTTACATCACCTGATTGAATTCCTTCAAATGTAAGTTTATCAGTATCAAAAAGTAAAGTAAACTGGAAGCCTTCAATTTCTTTCAAATCACTTGCTTTGAAAGTCAATGTACGCGTTTCACCTGCTTTCAATGTGGCTATTTCAGTTGAAATATGTACTGCATCAGAACTTCTTGTTTCTGAACCTCCATTGACATTAGTCGATGTTGCATTACCTTGAACATCTCCCATTTTCACGCCCACGAAATTAGCTGTAGCACCTGTCTTAGGCATATTATTCATTGGGTAAACGTTAGGAAATCCAAGTGTAAGTGGGTTACCGCTACCAGGGAATTTAAAGTTTTGGTCTACAAAAGTCCAAGATTGTGATTTCTCAAAATCATCAATGATGTGTAAAATCAACTTACGGATTTGCACAAGGTCACCAGCAGTAACCTTACCATCCTTAGTTACATCAGCAGCAACATACTTGTAAGGACTGTCCAATGCTTTCTTACCCAATATATGGTTTGTAATCAGCAGGATATCTTGAGTTGATACTCCGTTCAAAGGATTGATATTCTTAGCAGGAGCAACATTGTAGTTTCCTCCAGATGCAACCTTAAATGTAAAATCACCATTGTCATTCGTTGTGGCTTTGCTTGAACCTCCCAAAACCGATGCAACTGAAGCTAATCCGACGCCTTTGTTGGAAATATCAACAATTTTACCCGAGATTGGAGCCATGATGTTACCTGAACATACATTAGAACCATCCTGAATGTTAACAATATTTGTGCACTTTTCAGTGTTTCCTGCTTCGTCTGTCACTGTCAATGTGTACAAATTATCACCCAAGTCATCACAAGTGAAAACACTTGGAGAAACTGTCATTGTGATTTTGTTGGCAGGAGTACAGTTATCAATAGTTCCCTTGCTTACCATTTCTGGTGTGATGCTTATTGATCCGGAGCTAGGCATAACCGGAATAGCAATTGGCAAACAAATTGGTGTAGGCTTCTTGGCATCTTTCACGGTTACTGTGAATTCAGCAATTGAGAAATTACCACACTTATCTGATACCTTAAAGCTTACTTTGTGTGTTCCGTTAGGATATTTGGCACTAGCATTTGCACCATTTCCAACTGAGTTGATGGTTCCATCGTTATAGAAATCAATACTGTAGGTTATAACTGGATTTGGTGTGCAATCTTTCCAAACCAAAGTATCAATCTGTACATAAGCAGGGCCGCAATCAGGCTCATAGCTACCAAAAACTACGTTAGCGGGAGCTGTAAGCACTGGCTTAACTTTGTCAATGATTTTAATTGTTTGCACATACTTGAAATAACCATCACCGTCATCTCTGAATTTCAAATCAGAACCTGGTAACGCTATACCTAGATCAGTATGAGGCTTGTTTTTATCATATTTGCACCAGTTCAATACCGTCCATGTACGCTGTATTTTATAACAAGCATCAGGAACTACGTTGAACACTTGATCTTGAGGATCAACTGCAACCAATTCACAATCGCCGTTGTGGATTGGAGCACCTAAGTTTGCAAGATCTTGCAAGCTGATACAATCTTCAATAGTAATATCTTTGGGGAAGATCACATCAAGAGGTGTATTGTCAATGAAATAAATACGTTGTATGCAGCTTGATTTGTTACCAAATTTATCGCTTGCTGACCATTGACGACGTACAAAGTTGTTTTGGCAATTATTTGGTAGATCCAAGTCAGACCAAGTAATTTCTAAACCACACTTCTCTGTGTTATCCGTAGCCTTAGGCTTAAGAGCCAAAGGAGTAGCGTAAGTAAAATTCAAAGCTACTTTATTGATTTTTCCTCCAGCTAGTGGTGAGTTGTCGATTACAGTTAAAATCCAATTTTTGTTTGTGCCGCCCAAATTAATAGAATTAGGATTTTCACCATCAAAATTGTGCAGTGATCCTGTTAAAGGCTTAACTGAACCAAAAATTGCGGGATTTCCCCCTGTGCAGTCCAGTGGAGCTGCTTCATCATCAAAGATTGCATTGATATCAGTTTGCAGTTGACCGCACTGACCACCTTGGAATAGAGTAATTTCAGTACCCTTAGGGCTTGTCAACTTGATAGTCAACTGATCCAAATATCCATGAGTGATATTCAAATCAACATTCAAATCAACTATTTCGCCGACAGCAGGCAAGCCTGTTACTTCAACTGGAACCGTGTAAGCTTTCGCAAATACATCACTGATAACTGTGTTAGGAGTTACAGTTTTTGTATAAGTTGAAGCTGATTTAGGAGAATAATCCTCTCCACACTGAACAGTAATATCTTTTGGACACCATACTATTGGTTTAATTTTATCATTCACAGTTACTTGAACCATGCAATCATTGAAATTACCTGCTGCATCCACAGCTCTGAACACAATATTTACTGGCCCATTATTGACGTCGCAGCAATAAAATGGAACTTTGGTGTCAAATTTAGTTTCATCATTGAACGCACACCCAGGATTATCCATGCGACGTGCAAAGTAAGTGATTGAACTACACTCATCATAACTACCATCATCAAATGTACTGGCATTCACCAATGTCAATGAATCAGTCAATGAAACTTGGAAAAAGGATTCACAAGCTACTACTGGAGCTACTTTATCCTTTAGTTCATAGTAGATGTAGCAAGAGTTTTTGTTTCCGCAACCATCGGTTACATCATAGTACACAAAATAATCACCCAGTGGTAAGGTAAGTACACCGCCATTGGAAGGAGCGGAATAGATATTACCTTGAGCATCATAAGTATAAGTCAAGAATGTCAATTGATTGTAATTGCTACAGTCGTCTGAAACCTGCAAAGCAGGGAATTTTACTTGCGCTGTACAGCCTTGATATCCAGGTCCACTTTTCGTATTTTGAACTTGGATGCTATGCACATCTATGTTACAGTTAATAGAAGGTGCAGTAGTATCAGTTACCTTAATTACTTGATTAGCAGTTCTCATTCCCGGTACGCCACCGCACCAATCCATCACAGTCCAAGTTCTTAGTATTTTGTATTGACCTGGACAGAAATATTGTGGAAGGTCAACATATGAAACCAAGTAACCACAGTCAGGGGCAATCAATGGAAAGCCACTCAGACTTGGAAAACCAGTGTTGCTTGGATTTGTGTTTGCATCTTTACAATTCAGTGAAGGCAAAGCTACGTCGTCATAATCCAATGGAAATTGAACGTCAATTATTGGACCTCTTTCAAGATAGATGTATTGCAAACATCCTGATTTGTTGCCATAAATATCTTCTGCTACATAGTTGACCGTGATCAAAGCTACGACAGGAAGAGAATTACAGCCGAGATCAGTCTTGGTGTAAGTTCTTGTAAGTTTGACATTGTTGTTACAATTGTCAGACACCGTTGGTGCTGAAGCTGCAAGAATCTGATCAATAGGCATTGCACATGGTAATGTGTAATCTTTGCAATTAGCAAATACCGGTGGCAATTTGTCTTCAATGGTGATGAATCCCCAGCAGATGTTACCACTTGCAGGATGAATGATTCGAACTTTTAAAGTCTGACCAATGTAAGCACCGGTCACGACAGGGTTGGTTGGAATAACCTTGTTGTTTTGATCAAGAACTTCAACGATCTTTAGACCAGGGCAGTCATTTGGATTTTTTAAGAGCACATTTGGAGTGATCAATGCTGTGCATGTTTCATCCAAAGAAACTTGAATGCCTCCGTTGATACAATTGAGTTGGCATTGTGCAGAAATTAGTTGTGAAAACAACAAAGCGGAAAGGAGCAATATAAATCCGGTTGCTCGCTTTTTTAGAAATGAAACAGCAGATGGTCTTTTTTTATCGCTGTGATGATTCGGTTGATTGAATCGGTTTCTCATGGGAAAAAAGTTTGTGGTTAAGAATTTCATGAAAATGATATGCTTTTCAAGAAATCAAAATAGAATGGTTCTCAGGAATTGCGGAAGTAAAAAACAAAAATTGCGGGCGTCGTCATCTTTACTTGCATGAAATAAAAACTTGTATTCATTCACTGAATTTGATGTGCCTCAGTGAGTATTATTCTTGATACTTTTCCTTTTAGTGTGGAACCAAAGGTTGCTGGAGCCCTCCTATTAGAAGGGACTCCAACCCCCCAATCCCAAAAACCGTCGAACGGAATGGATCTAGTCTTCTGATAGCAACACCAACTTTTTAGTTAGCTTGCGTTTTCCATCAGTTTCCAGCTGGTAATAGTAAATACCGGCTTGGTTGTTAAGATCCGTATTTGTTATGTTGAGTGTATGATAACCTTGTGAGTAATTTTCCTTATGTGTGTAGACTTGAATTCCCATCGAGTTGTAAATGGAAATCTTTGCTTCACCTGGAGCCTTAAGGCTAAAAGGGATATTTGTTTGAATGCGAAACGGATTTGGTTGGTTTTGGTGAAGTTCATAAAGTCCTTCATTCAATTCTCTAAATCTCAGATCCACTTTTTGTATTTCTTCGTCAGTTGAATATGCTTGTGCATCCAATAAATCAGATGTAATATTTAACACATTGCTCAATTCTACATCTTGTATTGGCTTTAATTTCAAGGTAAAAACGGGCTTATCCAGATTATCATTTGTTCTGAATGGTTGTGCCCATGAAAAAGGAACTTGACCCACTGACGCACCGTCAATATTGATGCAAGTCTCATCCATTCCCATTACTTCACCTCCCTTTAGCCCCTGAAATTCTATCATATTGGATTCAAAAGTGAACGTAAACTGCATTCCGTCTATGCCATCCAAATCATTGGCAAATATTGGAATTTCGTATTCATAACCTGCATGAAGAATTCTATCCTCAGCCCATAGACTAACTGTATTGTTTCCACGAACCTCATTGCTTGCACTGGCATTGTTAGGATTTACTGATAGATTCACATCTCCAATCTTTACTCCAATGAAATTGGTACTCATTTGATCCCAATTGAGGATATCGTAAGCAATAGTTGTAGGCAGATTAGGCTTAAATGGATTTTTAGGATCACTGTAAGTATGGCTTGCATCCATAAACCTCCAAGAAGTATTATTAGGAAACTTAGCATCTAATTTCAGTATGGCTTTTCTCAGTGATACCAAATCACCAGCAGTAATGGCACCATTGTTATTTACATCGGCTGCTATAAGCTTGTAAGGTGAGTCCAATGCCTTCTGACCAAGTATATGTTTGGTAATTAAAATGACATCCAAGGTGCTAACACCTACCAAGATATCGTTTTCCTTCTTGGCATTCAACCAAAAATTGGCTCCTTTAGGCAGATCAGTAAATTCGAACTTGCCATCTAGTCCAGTTACTACAGATTTATTATTGTTCAGTAAAACTTCCACCTCCTTCATATCTTCTCCAAGTGGGGTCCTTACAGTTCCTGCAATTCTCACAACACTAGCACAATAGTTGATATTGTCTTGGATATTAATATTGGTAACACAGAAATTCGAATTTCCAGATAAATCGGTAGCAGTCAACATCACAGTTTGGTTGCCTAATTGAGTACAGTTGAACTGTGATTGTGACAAAGAATAAGTGATGGAAGATTTTGGAGTGCAATTGTCTATTGTGCCAACTTCAATCATTTGTACCGAAATATTGGCGATACCTATCGAATTCAATGGAATGGCCAAACCACTTACGCATGCTGGAATCGGTGGCTCAGTATCAACAACTGTCAATTTCATGCTGGCCGTAGAGGCATTTCCACAACCATCATAGGCTGTAAATGATATGTTGTGGACTCCTACAGGGTAGGTGCCTGAAGCGGTAGCATTTTTGAAAGCTGCAAAGCCAGAATTGTTAACAATTGACACATTTGGGTTACAATCTGTTGCTGTAGCCGCCGAAAGTGTGACTTGAGCTGTACATGAAGTGGGACTGGTTGTACCAACAGTTATGTCAGAAGGAACTTTAAGAACAGGAGACACGAGGTCATTCACTTCAATTATTTGATTTTTTTCCCAAATACCAGATCCAGGTATATTAGGATTAAATGTGCACCAGTCTCTCACAGTCCATTTTCTGATAATCTTAAAGCACGCTGGAGGAGCTGTGTTGAAATATTGATCTACAAAGTTGATATCCAACTGCTCACAATCATTATTTTTGAAGGAAGGTTGTCCTGTAATTACTGCCGATATATTAGCTCCGCATTGATTGGTCGAATAATCCACTGGAAACGTGATTTCAAGAGGTGATTCATCTCTAAGGGTAATCTTTTGAGTACACTCAACAAAGTTGTTGTATTTGTCAATTGCTTTCCATTTTCGTGAAATAAACCCTTGGTTGCAACTATTGAGCGTTTTGACATCTGTGAATGTGACTGCTGCCACTTGACAATTATCAAAAGCCGCAGCTTGACCTGTCAGAGTCAAATCCAAAGCATTTTTGGTACAACTTATTGTAACATCAGCTGGACAGACCATTGTAGGAGGTACAGGATCAATAATTGTAACCGATACATTACAAGAGTTGGTTTGGTTGGCGCTATCTGTGGCTCTTAGTAGAACTTGGATAGGTGAAATTCCAATATCATTGCAATTGAAATCCAATTTAGACCCCAGAGCCTGGCCAGTTCGAGATACCTGGATTGATTGTAGAATGCAATTATCGAAACTTCCATCGTCAAATAAACTTGCAACAGTAGTGATAAGTCCATCATCATCCAAGGTCAAGGTGAGATCTTTCTTGCAGACAGCTACCGGCAGGTCATCATCAATTACTGTCACTTTCATGCCAACAGTTGAAGTATTACCGCAATCGTCTGTAGCAGTGTATGTCACTAAATGTGAACCAACAGGTACATTATAGAACGGACCATAACCTTGTCCGAATTGCCAATTTGGCTTAATGTTAAAATTAGAGCAGTTATCTGTGGCTGTAGTTCCAGGCAAACTGATTATAGCTGAACATATATTGGATAATGTTCCAACTGTTATATCCGAAGGTGCAACCATCACTGGTGCTTTATTGTCTTCTCTTCGTATTACTTGAACGTGTACATTGAATGAATCAACACAATAATCAATTATTGTCCATGTTCTGAGTATAGAATAACTTCCGTTGACACATGTATTGAATGCTTGGTCGGATCTTTGAACAACCAATTCACAATTGGCGCCATTTACTATAGGATTGCCTTTTACGGTAGGAACACCTGTCAATTTTAAATTATTTGGATCTGCTTGACAGTCCAATTTGGGGGCTTGTGTTCCGTCTCTGTCAGGAGGAAAAACCACATCTGACAATTTAGCGCGTCTAAGGCTAACTGTCTGGACTTCAGAAGTTGAATTTCCTGCTTTATCTGTTACAACCCAAGTTCGAAGTATTTGGGCAGTTATATTTTGACCGTTAATCATTGTTTTGCAATCCATGTCGACCAACTTATCAGAGAAGCTAAAGTTAGATAAGCCTAAAATGGTACAATTATCAGTAGCTGGAGGAAATCCAATCAGATCAGGCGAAGTAGGATCAGAACACATAACCGTAAGGTTAAATGAATTCACCTGCGGCTTCAATTGATCTACCAGAGTAAGTGAAGAATTGCAAAAATTACCGTTTGAGCCATCAATGACTTTAACAGTAAATGTTTTGCCTAAATCAGCACAACTCAAATTGGTTGGAAATGATTGGCCGCTTTGATCCTTTATTTGTAAAATCAAATTTGGATTGCACCCGGGTATTGGATACTGAGCCAAAACAACATTAGGAGTTACTAAAGCTTGACCACTTTGATCAATTGCAACCTGTACATTTTGAATACAGTTTAGGCTACATTGAGCTGAAGTGTTGGTGATATTGCTAATTAAAGCAAGAGTGAATAAGAACACCGTTAAGGAACTTTGACAGATCCTATCCCAGATCAGGGCGGGTGTTACAACGCAAGGCGCTGTGCTGCGGTTACCGCAACCGGTAATCGGATAAGTTCTCATGGGATTGATAAATTAGATTTTTGGATATGTTACTTCTAAGCGAACGGTGTAATCATTGTCATGAAATACTGATCATGTAAATGTGGTACAATACGTTGTAATGCAATTGGCATATACTTACTCCTTGGGTGGAGTATTGGTGTAAAATGCTTAGAGTAGTCCAAAGGGAGCGAAGGAGTTTACCTGAAATTGGTAAATGTAGAACCTTCTAAAGGGTGCATAAAATTGCTTTTAAGCGGTTTTTCGGTTTTCGGGACAATTCTCTAATACGTCTGTTGATACGGTGTAAAATAAATTTCTATTGATATTTATTTGTTATCTTATATAAGGCAATTACGATGCCAAAAATGAACATGTGTATAAATAATATATAATTTTTTTTAAATAAGTTCTTCAATCCCCGCAATTGCTGTTTTCCTGATGTCTTAGCTCATTCTTCAAAGCATAAACTTTGGATCATTCATCTCTTAAATGTTTAGAAAATAAATTAAATAGCTTCTATCAAAAGCTAAACTAACCAATAATTTAAAACTGAGTTTGAAGTCAGGCTCTCCCAAAAATCTTACAAAATCAATTGAACCCCTACTTTGAACACCTTTAAGATGATGGACTTATCATGTTGTCACCACAAGCCTTATCAGTCGACAACTGGCATCAGCATTGCACCACCTTCGACACAATATTTGAACGATGAATATACCGTCAGGAGTTTGACCTGAAACACATCGTCAGCCGTCTTTTCTGACATTTATCGTTAGGAAAAAAACGACAACAGGTAATTTATACCCAGCTTCGAGCTTGAACCTAGCAATTAGATTAAACCCAAACTCAGCGTTAGATGCTGAATCGACGAAATTTATGGTTATTCTAAAAATTTGTCTGGGTTTAACCTCGACAAAATCAAGATTTTCGTCGACCCGAAAGGCAAAATCCGCTAATGCGGATTTTGGATTAAAATTATCAATTAGATTTTACGCCAATGGCTTATCCAATCCGAGATTTAATGAAAAAAAAATCCTTCCGATTGTAGAACCGGAAGGATTTGTATTTTAAGTATGTGTACTAATTGATCCTATTTGGCAGGCATCATCGGATCTGCTCCTTCTGCTGGTGCCGTTTCCTTTTTTTTGCCCAACATTTCGATATTTAAGGTTAATTCATGCGAACCTCCATGATATCTCTGTGTTCTTTGGAACGACACATCATAGAAGTAATTCAATCTGAGTGATCCAAATTTTATACCAGCTAGAACCCCAATTATAGTCTCTGAGTCAATTACTCGAACCATTCCGCCGAGTGACACTCTATCTTTGAGAAAATAGGTCCTCAAGTTAAAATCAGAAATAAGAGGTGCTGAAAAGCCTTTGCGTATCATGATGGAAGGTTCCACCGTGACATCGTATTCTTTTGATCTCAATTTATATCCTGCAAAAGCAGTAAAATGCCTTGCCGCAGTCTCAAATGGGTTCAATTCTTCGTCCGTGCCTTCATTCAGTCTGGCGCGAACCAAATTAGGTAAGGTCAAACCAAATTGCAATCTGTTGTTGTATTCACCAAACAAACCAAGCGTTGCATCAAAATATTGGTTGCCGTTGATTGCCTCTGCCAAAAGAAGATCTCCACCTTCTGTAAAAACATTAGTCTGAACACCATTGTCGATATTAAATTGATGAAACTCGGCATTTAGGCCCATCGATAACTTGGTTTTAGAACCTGCCATCCAATTAAAGGCATAAGACATTTGCATTCTATATTTATTAATAGAACCTACTTTGTCATTGAGCAACATTGCTCCCAAGCCCACACTTTTACCCAAAGCTCCATTGTATGAAGCATAATATGTGGTAGGTCGTTGTGGCAATGATACCATACCGGTTCTAATTCCGGCGTGAAAATTTTGCAATCCGTTGAATCCTGCTGCTGCTGGATTTACAAAATAAGGATTAACGAGATATTGCGAAGTGATTGCATCATCCTGTGCAATGGCATTGAAACCTAAGCCAAGGAAGAGTATTACTAATATTGAGTTTTTCATGTTGGTTGAAATTTCAGTTGATGGAATAAATTATCTAACGATGGTAATACTACCTTTTGCAATTTGAGATTCACCATTGCTGGTGTATTCAAATGCCCAAAAGTAGGCGCCTTCATCTAACTCCTTGCCTCCTTGATCAATACCATTCCAATTATTGTTGTAATCGGATGTAGAGAAGACAGTCCTTCCAAATCTATCAAAAACATAGAGTTTATTGGAGGTAAATGCCTCTGCACAAGGGAGATAGAAAGTCTCATTACTACCATCGCCATTTGGAGTTATAACCAATCTTGCTTCGTCACAACGATCAGCCAAAGGCCCATTTTTAGTGGCATTTACAAAACAATTGTTTGCATCCTGTACGTAAACTGTAATTTGCTTATATCCATCAACCAATAATTCATTAGAGCTTTGTAGATCACCATTGTTAAATCTGTAGGCAAAAGGAGGAACACCACCAGTCACATTTGCTACCGCTGTTGGAGGTGACGCTTGTGTAATAATGCTTAACTGCAAAGGATTAGGTTGGGTTACAACAAAGCCCATTGAAGTCCATTTTGTTCCAGTTGCATCTGTTAAGGTTGCACCATAGGTGCCCGCACAAAGATTATTTGCAACCAGACCAGTTTGACCATTAGCATTTGAAGACCAAGTCACACCAAAAGGAGAAACTGCGGCAGAGGGCATTGTAATTTGCAATGAACCATCACATTCACCGTTGCAACTCACTCCAAATCCATTGTATTTATCATTGTTTGAGTTTGTGATAACTAAGCCTGTATTTGGTGGATTGATATCAAAACCTATGTTAAAAAATTCAACTTTAGTACAAGCATTAGAAGTGGTCACTGTCACAGAATAAATCCCAGGCAAAACATTCACCAAATTAGCAGAAGTTTGTACAGGGACACTGCTCCATACATAGGTATTTCCACCTGATCCACCTAACACGGTTGTGATTACACCACCATTAGCCGAAGTAGCACTTGATGCATTATTGACTATTCCATTCACTGTAATATCAGGAGGAGCATCAACCATAAATTGTTTGGATGAGGTACAACCTGTAGTGTTGTCAGTAACAACCGCAGTATAAGTACCCGCAGTCAGATTAATCGCGTTGCTAGATGTTTGAACAGGCACAGTATTCCAAGCCCAAGCATAGTTGCCTGAACCACCTGTTGCTATTGCTGAAATGGCTCCATCATTGCCATTCACACACTTAGGACTAAAAGTTTCAGCAAATATAAACAGGTTTGCATCTACTCCAGATTTTACCTGAATTCCGTTCAAAGTAACAGAACATCCACTCTGAGTATTTGTAATTAAAACATTATATAGTCCTGCACCAATACCTGTTAATGGATTGGTACTGCCTACATTGGGTGTCCATTGGTAACTGAAAGGACCTGCACTACCTGAAATAGCTAAACTGATACTTCCATCTGTTGCTGCTCCACAACCTGCATCTACTACTGTTGCAACAGCTGTGAATAATGAACCCGGAAGCACTACCATGCCCTTTACAACCAAACTACAAGTAGGATTGCTCAGATCGGTAACAGTAACATCATAAGTGCCTGCTTGTAAATTGGCTGCAATGTTTTGCGCACCTCCAGCAACTCCAGCTGACCATTTGTAGCCATAATTTCCACTTCCACCTGTTACGGTTAGTGTTATTTGTCCGTCACTGCCGTTTAAACACGTTACTTTCTTAATATTTTGAGCGACACTCAAGTTGCAAGGCTGCACACAAGCGCTCGTTGTAATATTAATGGTTGCAGCTAATGGTATAACATTCAAGGCAACAGGACCACAAGCAGTAACTTCTAAAGCGTTTGTGTTGGGATTTGGCACTATTGATATAGTAGTTTGAACATTGTTCAAATTTGGTATTTGAAAACAAACTGAAAACAGAGATGTATCAGGTATTGGAATTCCATTTCCGTTTTGTGTAAACCAAAGAAATACAATTGGTGGTCCCGGATAAAAATTCTGCGAGCCAGTTGTAGAACATGTAAGATTTAATGGCGCATAACAGTTTTTTACCTCTGTGAATGTTAACACAGTTGGGTCGTACTGAATTGCAAATTCCATTGCATCAACGCAAGTATTTCCTGAAAAATTAATTGGAAAGCAGACTGTTGTACCAGGACAAATATCCTGACTCTCTGCGCCTACTACTACTGAATTGCCACTTGGAACAGTTATTTTTCCATCATTGTAATTCATTACGAAATTATCTCCTGCTGCATCGGTAGCAATTGGAACAGGGTTACCTGCAAAACCACCTAAATCCACATTTGCAATTGTGCCAGGACCTCCTAAAACACTGAAACAAACTTTAAATAAGGAAGATCCATTTGGTAATGATAAGCCACTTGCGGCATTGGTGTTCCATGTAAAGCTAATTACATCACCTGACAAGGAAATATTAGAACTTGGAACTGAACAGTCCAAATTCAATAAAGGATTACAGCCCGAAAGATATGAGGAGGTGGGTGTAATCTTAGTGGGATCAAATTGAAGTGAAAATTTCAATACCTTCAGACTATCGAAACCTGAAGAAACAGATATAGTGTTACAAACTACTGACCCCTGCAGGCCTATATCTTGCGAAGAAGTAATCGTAATTGATTCAACGCCAGCACCACCAGCGGTTACGGATCCACTCAGCAATGTTGTTGGACTTATTACATCCAGGTTACTGTCGTAAAATTCGTTGGCAATATCGGGGTTATTGGTATTAAAAACTACCGGTGTGGTAGTACCATTTGGTCCTAACACGGTAAAGCAAACTGTAAAAAAAGTTGAACCATCTACAAGATTGTAACCCAAGGGATCCCCTGGATCATTCCATGTGCTCACTAGGCCTTGAGGCGCTCCCGCATTGTTGAATGACCCAGAGCCAAAACCTGGTAATGCTGAAGCAAAGTTTTTGACTGATTTATATTGAAGTTTGGTCTCATCAAATGCCAATGAAAATTGAAAGCCCACTACTCCTGTAAACTGCTGAATCACCTTCACATCCACACAGACCTCGCTGCCTACCGGACCAGAAGCCTCACCAATATCCAATGTCAAACCATTGAATGTTTGAGTACCTGTAATTGTAACCTTTGCTGGAAAGGATGGAATGTTATCATCAATATTAAACAAACCATCAATTGCCTCACATGCATAATCAGCATTGCAAGGAATAAACAGGTTTGTAATACCTGGCGACTTTCCTTTCAGGGTAAACTTAAAAAGCACGGTATTGGGAGGAAGATTCTTTGCTAACAATGAGTCCTCAAGCCAAACCATTTGAATACCTGGTTTAAAAATTGGATCTCCAAATGGCACATTGAAGATCTGCATTTCAGATAGTGCGGGGTTGATGTCTGAAAAATTGACAAAGTCAAGTAATCCAGAATTGAAATTGATATTAAACTGAATTGACAGATGGTTAAAGTTCTCTGCCGTCACTGTAAACGTTTGTTGGTCGTTTACATTCATGGTTACATCCGGCAATATTCGAATCGTCGGAGCTACCGCGCTTGCTGTTTGTGCTACAAACAAGCTGGTAATTACCAAAAATAAAGAAAAAAGTTTGTTCATGTCCTAGAAATTGGGATTGATAAAAATTTGTGGCTATGGTTTATTGTGTACTATTTTTTGTGTCAGTTGGGTAGTGGCTGTTTTAAGTTGAATCAAATATGAACCTGAGCTCGGCAATATACTTGAATCCAATATCCAACTATGTTGGCCTTCAGATTCATTGGTTGTTTTTGTAAATACTCTTTTGCCTGTCATGTCAAAAACACTCCATTCTACCTTAGCAGAATGACCTTGCTCCCATTTGATGTTTGCATTTCCACTGAATGGGTTTGGATCAGGAGGATACAACTTCCAAGTAGAATTCTTTGTATCTGATGTTGATGAAGTGATATCCAATTTAATCAATCCAGAAATTGTAACAACGGAAACTTCATTTTGTATGGAGTCCAGTGCTTGAATAACTGTTGGATAATCTTTAAAACTTATGAAGCTGCTATCGCCCTTTTGGCCGATAACATCAAATACGAAATTTATAATATTGGTACCATCAACTAATTTATTGCCTCCAGATTGGAACGAAATCCAAACGAATCCTATCCGTCCCTTGGCGAGGGTATCAGGATGTGAACCAATAAACCCAGGATCCAACCCAGGAATGTTCAAATTTGCGATGGTGTCAAACTTCAACACATTCGGGTCCCACTGCAATGAATATTGCAATGCAATCAAATTCGTAAAGTTTTTGACTTTGACTCCTACCTTAATAGATTGACCAGGCGCAGCGGATCCACTGTCAGCTTTGATTTCTAATTGGCCAAAAGAAGCCGTAGCAGTCAAAACTGCTATTAAAATTATTAGGATGTATCGGTTCATAGACGTCACTCTTTCTTGTGCAGTAAAAATGCGAGAAAAACTAGATGTGTGTGTGTTTTGGAAAATGGAACCGTAAAATCGGCTGGGTTTTCTTTCAAACGTGATGTTCGATAAAAATGTTTCCTGCCGAGGACCAATAAATGAAAATTTAAAAGCCGTTTTATTCATGGGATTAGATTTCTTTTCAGGCATAGTTACTTTACTGAGTTCGATCTATGAAACCGAACATCGCATATCTGTATGCCTATTGATTATTAATGATACCTAAATGTTGGGGAATGCTGCATGTCTTTGGTAAAAATAACCACAAGAGGAGCAAATCTAGAAATTGAAACGTAGATGTACGGCTCATGAGATTTGTTTGAGGCCTAATAAAAAGCCAGGTTTTCAGAATATATGTTTATCAGAAGTAATATGTAACAGAAACCGTGCCAACAAGGGAGAAAGATTTTCAAGATATTTCAAGAGTAGCGCTTGAAAATGATATCATTTTGACATAAAATTATTTCATGACATTTCTAATGATTCACCCAAACAAGAAATTTTTTACAAACAAACTCAATTTTTTAGTTTGCAGCTTTGTAGTCCTCCCATTTCATGGTCAGATAATTGCCCTCAGATATAAATCGGAGTTCTTTCAACACATCAGCTGGACCTTTGAAACCAGGAGAAATCATAGCTCTTTCAAGATTTTCATTCAGATAAACAAAACATGGATAGCCTAATTTGCCATCGACCAAGGCGTAAGCTAGTTCATGCACACCTCTTCCATTTCCAGCATCTTTGAATTTTAGTGTTTGCCCACCTTGCACAATTTCTTCTTTACTTTCCGCATTGAACTTGACCGGATAGTAATTGGCATTGAGATAATCAGCTATTGTATCATTTTGAAATGTAGTAGCATCCATTCGCTTGCACCAACCACACCAATCGGTGTATAGATCGACCATTATTGGCTTGGGTGTGATTGCTTGCATTTTCACCGCTTCCTGCCAAGTGTACCATTTTACCTTTGTTCCAGCATCAACTTTGGCAACAACTTGTGCGTTTGTAGAGAATCCAAGTGCCAACAAGATCAGAATTAAAACTGTGGACGTATATTTCATGAAAAAGATTGTAGATTTATTTAACGTTTTATTGATGTAAGTGTTATCAGAGTACAAAAGTGAAACTGTAATATGAAATTAGCAATAGCAATAGGTGGTTCCAGTGGTGCAATTTATACTAAAGTTCTGTTAAATGGTCTAATTGAACTCCAAAATCAGCTCGAAGAAGTGAGTATAACCGCATCGAAAAACGCCACAACCAACTGGGATCTCGAAATAGGTGGAGCATATCCCAGTAATCCTAAATGGAAATGGTACGATGCTCAAGATTTTAATGCACCTTTTGCAAGTGGAAGCGCTGGATACGATGCAATGATCATCTGCCCATGCTCTGCAGGCTTATTGGGCCGAATTGCTGCCGGCGTATCAAGTGATTTAAGTACCCGTGGAGCAGATGTAATGCTCAAAGAACGCAAAAAACTAGTCGTAATACTTCGTGAAACTCCTTTCAATCTCATCCATATCCGGAATATGGAAACAATTACCCTGGCAGGAGGCATTATTTGCCCAGCCATACCTTCCTTTTATAGCGAACCAAAAGACACTGATTCAATAATACGCACCGTAACTGACCGTGCACTTCAGCTTGCAGGGCTAAAAGTTAACTCCTTTGAATGGGGAAAGGAATAGCTTTGTTTAGATGTTATGATGTTTATGAAGCACAAAGTATTTCGTTTCTTCAATCGTAATTCGTCAATTGTAATTCGTAATTCTGCCAAATGCCAAAGGCCAAGAGCTAATTGCCAATCGCCAAAATCATACCTACGAAACTTACCGCTCCACCACCAGCTTTCCTTGACCATAGATACGGTTGTTCTTATCTAGGCTCCACGTATAAACTCCAGCTCCTAATGCTGATATATCCACCACATCCGTAGCATATTGTATCGGTTGGGACAATACCAATCTTCCTAAAATATCGTACATATTCATTGTGGCTGGAAATGCCTCCCATGATAATGTGTTAGAACCAAATGATACATGATCCTTGGCTGGGTTGGGAAAAATGGATAACATTCCACTTTTATCTTCTGTCAGCTCATAAACTGCTGTCTTCACATCCTGACATGTACTGCTGCTTCCATTCTCATTGGTCACCGTTAAGCAGACATTATAGATACCCGATGTTGAATAAACATGCTCTGGGAATCGCTCATTGGATGTACTTCCATCTCCAAACTCCCAATACCATTCATCAGGCTCTCCATAACTCAAATCTGTAAATATAATCGTATCGGTACCGCTTGATTTACGGAATCTAGCTTCAGGAATATTGTCTATACCTAAGCTATCACACGGGCTTCCATCTATGGGGCCTAGTCGGTAGTTTGGGTTATTGGGCATCCCAGGCCATACATTTAATGGAGTAGGATATTTTATTCCATACAATCTCATTCCACATGCCTTTCCTTTCTTGTATGGATAATCAACTACGCTCATGCAGTCTGACCCTCCATTGGTTGATAGGTACAACCTGCCATCTGGACCCAGCTGTGAAACTGCAAACCCATTTCCAAAATCGCCACACTTTGTGCCATTGTCATTGCCAACTTCGACTATATCTTCTGTTGCCAATTCCATTTGCATTAGCTTGCGTCCAACACTATAATACAAGAATTTCCCATCATGTGAAGTTGATAAGCTGAATATATTGGCTTTATCCACATCATAAGAACGTTCATTTGACAGTAGGCCTGAACAACGGTCAAAGTCATAACGCCACAACGTACATGGTGCACCTATAGTATCAGCTAAGAATTCTAGACTAAAGTAGGCATCGCCAATATTGTTAAAGTGCGATGGACCTATGCAGCATCCCTGGAAATAAGGATGGTTAAACTTAAATTTGCTCAAACTCACTACCTTCCCATCTTTGTCAATTCCAACCATCTGGTGCTCCTTGGTGTCCAAAACAAACATACCCAGTATCCATGATGCCCCATCCGCCGCTCGGCATGCAGTGAATTGACTTTGCCTTAAGCTCCCATTGATTAGCTTATTCTTATATTTTACTACTTGTTTGTTGTCCTTGGTATCAATCTCGGTTAAATAAGTATAACTTCGGTGAGTTCCTTTAATCTCTTGCAAATTATTGTGCCATGCTTGATGCGCCACCAAATACTTATCAGAACCTGGATATGACAAACTGATCATCCCTTGGGTTGCGTTGTATCCTCCCACTTCCGGTGGGATACCGCCATTCCACCAAATATCCCATTGGGTACCCGGATTGATGCTGTCACCATTCATCATCAACTTATAGTCTGAGTTTACCATACGCATGCCATTGCTATAAAATAACAATTTACCTGCTGTATCGCATTGGGCCATCATGGTGTAAAAAAATGAGGAATATCTTTCTAGTAACTCCTTACTCATGGTCGGTGGCTCCGTATTGAAGTCTAGCTTGGTTCCATTCGTATAGCCATATACAGGACTATCAACATAATAACCATTTAACCAGATAAAGTCATCCTTTTGAGCATATGATGTGGTAGTAATAAATACCCAATATAGTAAAAGAAGTATCTTTTTCATTTGATCTATTTAAGATAGCAGACCATGATGTTCAATCAAGGTCTGCCTGTTGTATCGAAAGCTATTGTTTAACAAATTTTACATGATCAACCCTTCCAGAATTAAGTGTTACTTTGGCGTAATAAACACCATTGGATAAGCCATTGGTATTTATTTCTTCTATCTGCTTGCCTGTGGTGTTTGTACTAGCTACCAATGTACCATTGGATGAATAGATCTCAATGGAATGAATAGTTATGGTTTCTATTCCATTTACTTTTATGTATATCCTATTGTCTGAACTTGGATTGGGAAATACTGAAACCGACGGGCTGCTTGTTTCAGGCGTTTCCAAGCGGTATTGACCAGTACAGATCGTTGCATCATCCCATGTCAATATAGCATTGTCTCTTAGCAATATGCTTCTTGCATCCAAAACACCTCTTCCATCTGTCCAAGCACAACTGTTAGCTATAGTTGTCAATTGGGCGGTTTGTGTTGGCGTGATCGTATAATTAGGCGTGGCAAACACAGCCAACAATACTCCTTGGACATCCTTCAGCTTTTGTTCTATGATATTCCCAGCTACAATTGAATTGAAACCTGAACTCATAACTGCCAATTTACTGGGAACCAAAGCTTGGATAGAGTCTCTTATGATACTCGTGGCAATGGCATTGCCATTGATTTGGCTTCGTTTGGTATTGATTGAACCAATAATAGGTATGCGCAATAAACTGTCAGTGGTATTTGCCAGATTATCAAATAAGCCCTGAAGCTGGTCATTGAGTATAAAATACTGTTCTTGATTCTGGTCAATTGTTGCCTTTTGAGAAGATGTGGGTGTTTCAAGATTTTCAATCCCTTTGGCAATTTTAAACAATTTGCCTCTAGGAGTCAATTGTTCGGCATTATACCAATTCAAAATAGTATTGCTTGTTCCTAGCAGATTTGGATTGCCAGTCAAATATTCGTTGAGTGTCCATCTTGATGACCAAGCATTAATTAATGGAATGCCATTGCTGGTATTGAATCCACCTTCAACAATTTGCTGCTCAATTTCAGTCCAATCATGTCCATTAAAACTTGGATCAGCGCAAAACGGCAGAGAGCCGTGAGGTGAAGGTCCAAAAAAATTAGCAGGTGCCCAGGTTAAAGGCCAAAATTCGTTTATTTGTTGAGGCGTCATTAAATTCTGACTGCGAACTTCGTATCTGCTCAAAGTAGTTGAACTTGTATTTGATTGCTGAATAACCGCTTCTGTTGAAACTGGCACACCTAGAAATCTATTGCCCTTGTCTATTTGAATACCTATCTGCGTATTAGCAGCACCTATGACTCTTATTGCATTCCCATGGTTACCCATATCATTGGTTAAGTGATTGGTCATTTGACATGCACCCTCAAATCTAAATCCGCTTGGGAAAGCCGATAAGTTATTACATTCTATGAAGCTCAAACTTGAATTTTCTAATGCAATACCAATATTATTATCTGGCGCACCAATAACAACTGCTCCAGTAAGCACATTATTTCTTAATGTAGCATTGCTATGGTTGTTTTCAAAACGTATAGCACGAAACTGAGGAGAATTGGATTGTAGCGTAATAAAGTTGAAATTAACTTGTGTCCTTCCACCTCCAACAACACTTACTCCCATGTGACTTGTCGTGCGCAATCCTGTAAAGATATTTCCGATTACTCTATCATCATTTATTGCATTGGGGCTGTTAACTATTCTTACAAAGCTCGCATTATTTAATGGGTTTTGTATCAGCGTATTTTGGCTAGCATTATAGATGCTTCCAGTAATGCTTGTTGTATAATTTGAACACCAAGTCTTGTTAACTCCAGTTTCACAATTCCTAAATGAATTATCAGCAACCCTCAATGATTGATTGTTACCATTGACTGCTCCAACTCCTACAACAGAATTAAAAAATCTAGCATTCTGGATTCTGAATGTTGATCCAATACCAAGTACTCCATTTCTATTCATAAACATGGCAGGTGCAGCTTCAGCTTGACCTAATCCAGCCATAACGCCGTTTGATCTATTCAAAAAAATACCCCAAGGTAGAGGTTGATTACCATTATTGATGAACCTTGAATTACGAACCAACAAATTGTTGACGAAATTAGCATAGATTCCATGATCGTAACCCTCAAAAATATTCACAAGACCCACGTCAGCTTGTTGTGAGTTAACACCAATAAAAAAGTCTGAGGTATTACCTAAATTTATAGCGCAATTATGGATAAATGTCGGAAAATCACTTGGCTTAAACAAGCCTGAATTGAAATAACAACCAACTATCATTCCTGCGTTATTGACAGAATTTATAGAATTGATGCCCCCAATTCCGGTATCAATTACCCGCTTGTTACCTACAAAGGAGCAAGAATTAAGAGACAAGCTACCTCCTCCAAGGAATTGTAAAGCCACGTTAGCATCTCTAAATGTGCAATTAGGGCGAAAACTGACTTGTCCGCCATCCTCAACTACAATTCCTCTCCACATTCGGGCGCAAGATCTTATCTGGACATTACTCCCAAAACTTAACCTCTTTCCGCCTTGAACAATGATTCTTGACCTATCATTCATTAATATTCTTGAATTTGAAGGAAATGCAAAATCAACATTGACAATCAATGTGCCAGTGATTGCAAAATCTAAATAGCCGCTTGTATTAATTGTGCTGACATTGGTGATTTCAGATTCAGTATAGTTGATACATAATACTTGACCACTGATTTGGCCCCAACCGTCATAATAACAAGACTGTTGCCAGGCGGGTGTTACTGGTTCGCAAATATCTTGAGCATTCAAATTGGCACAAAGTAAAAAACTAGTCAGGAAGAGAGCTAGCCCCCCCCCTCGCGAGTTTAATTGCGTTTTTGATACTATTTAACGCATTTTGTTTGGAATAAATTGATGATTGGCCGCTCAAATTATGAGCCCAACTGCCGAGAACTTTGTTTTTCATCATGGACGGTTTTAAGTTATAAAAAAATAAAGACAGTTTCAAATTTGAAAGCAGCAGTTAACAGTATTGCAAAGGCTAGCCAAGTCCTCTTGTTGCAGATTGCTAAAAAAGAGGTACTCATCAATTGATAAAACAATATTAGACCCGATCTGTCATTTATCCAAATATTCTGTCAATTATTTTGTGAAATTTGTTGATTCGTTTATTTGTGGAGGTTAAGGTTGAGGCAGAGGCTGAGGTTGAGGTTGAGGCTGAGGTTGAGGTTGAGGCTGAGGCTGAGGTTGAGGTTGAGGCTAAATGCCAATAGCTTATTTTGTTGAGTCGTTGAGGAAGCACAACGCATTTAGGTTTTTCAATCGTAATTCGTCAATTGTAATTCGTAATTTTTCTGGCCAACAGCCAAAGGCTAAATGCCAATAGCTTATTTTGTTGAGTCGTTGAGGAAGCACAACGCATTTAGGTTTTTCAATCGTAATTTGTCAATTGTAATTCGTAATTTTTCAGGCCAACAGCCAAAGGCTAAATGCCAATAGCTTATTTTGTTGAGTCGTTGAGGAAGCGCAACGCATTTAGGTTTTTCAATCGTAATTCGTCAATTGTAATTCGTAATTTTTCAGGCCAACAGCCAAGAGCAAATGGCTAATCGCTGAAATCATCCCCATCACAGAAAATAACTCTAAGTATAAAAATAGTTCCCCCCTAAACTCTATCTTTATATTTCTGTTTCACTCATAAATTCTATTGTGATTAAATCATGCATTTCAACTCTGCTCATTTTTAGCATTTGGCTTATAGCAGCTTGCGCTTCTGAAAATCCTCAGACAGCCGATCAACTAGTGGCTCCGGACGGCAAGCAAATATTCCAAAAGTACTGCGTTTTATGCCATGGGCAAGATGGTAAGCTGGCACTTAATGGCGCAAAAGACTTGAGCATTTCAAGTACTTCCACAGAGGAAAGAATCAATCAAATCACAAATGGCAAAGGCTTAATGACTCCTTACAAGGGAATCCTGACAAGCAAGGAAATTAAAGCCGTTGCTCAATACACCACCACTCTGAATCCGATCTGGAACAAATGAGGAATTGGGATGTATTGGGATTGATGTCCGGAAGTTCCCTAGACGGAATGGATATTGCGCATTGTAAATTTACCACAGATGGCAGTGGAGATTCTTTTCACTTGGTCGAATGGACCATTGAATCAGGCGCCACCTATGCTTTTAGTGATATGTGGAAGGGGCAACTGAAAAATGCAAGCTATCTATCTTCTATGGATTTGATTGACTTGGATCGGAAATTCGGCACTTATACTGCTGATATTGTTTTAGACTTTTGTAGCAGAGCAGGAATCGAACCTGATTTTGTAGCTCTACACGGACATACAGTTTTTCATGAACCTTCAAAGGGTTTTACACTTCAGATAGGTCACCCAGGAAGCACAGCTGCCAAGACCAAAATGATAACCATTGGTGATTTTCGAAGTTCTGATGTTGCTTTAGGTGGACAAGGCGCACCTTTTGCACCGATAGTTGACCAATATTGTTTCCCTGAGTGTGACATGATCTTTAATCTGGGAGGAATAGCCAATGTAACGCATCTTGAAAAAGGCTTTGTTGCCAAAGCATTCGACTTGTGCCCTTGCAATCAAATCCTGAATCACTTTTCGCAAAAACTTGGCAAGAATTACGACAACAAAGGCGAAATTGCTCAAAACAACTCTATAGATTTTCAACTATCGAATATCCTGAAACAATGGAGTTATTATAACAAAGAACCACCGAAATCCTTGAGCAACCAGCAAGTAATGGATGGTTTTTTGGGCTTGTTTCCCAAAGATATTTTAGCTCCTATTGCAATTGCTACAATGACCAAACATTTGGCTGAACAGATTATAAACAGTATAAACACTTTTACAAAGACAACTCCTAAGGTTCTCATTACAGGTGGAGGTGCGCACAATTTATATCTCCTTGACCTTATTCGGACGGGATGCCTTAAGGCCGACGTGTTGTTTCCAGATAATAAACTGGTAGATTTTAAGGAATGTTTGCTCATGGCTTTGATGGGTTTACTGCGTTTGAATCAGCAGAATAATGTCCTAAAAGTTGTTACAGGTGCCTCTGCTGACCATTGCGCAGGTGCAGTATATTTTCATAAAAAAAGCATTGCATGAACCAAGATATGAAAGTAGTTGTCACTGGTGCTTCGCGCGGTTTGGGTAAGGCGGTTCTTAAGCATTTATCACAAATCAATGGACTAAAAATCAAAGGTGTATATCGTGAAATTCCGAAACCCGCAGAAAAATCAATTGAGAATGAGTTGTTTATTGGAGATATTCGGGATTTATTATTTCTGGATGAAATTGCAGAATGGGCAGATTTAATTATTCATTGTGCAGGATTGGTAAGTTATCAAACATGGGAAAGACAATCACTATTTACAACGAACCAGAAGGCAACAGGCCATTTAGTAGATGCAGCAATCAATCATTCTACTCGTTTGATTCACATAAGCAGCACAGCAGCTATAGGATTTCATGAAACAAATCCTTTATTGGATGATATTGCCATCCCGGATCCTGAGGGATTCATTACAGATTATGCTGAAAGCAAATGGTATGGAGAGTTAGAAGTTCATCGAGGAATAACAGAGGGACTCGATGCTGTAATAATAGCTCCATCAATTATTATTGGGCCACCAGAATACGAATTACAAACCGCTGTATTTGTTGAACAAGCTGAGGCTGGCATGAAATATTGCCCATCAGGCAGCAATGGTTTTGTCGATATCAGAGATCTTGTTGAAGCAATTGTAAAATGTGTTTTTGAAAAGCCAAAAAACTCTAAGTACGTCGCCAACGGATTCAATATGAAGTGGATTGAATTTTTCACTTCTTTGCAAGGGCCTAAAATAAATGCCCAAGCAATTCCGATTCCTTCCTTTTTGATAGGGCTTGTATATTTAAAAGCATGGCTTTTTAGCATATTTGGCATCAGGAATAATTTACCAAAATCAGTACTCAAAGTTTTTCAAGCTGACTTTTCCTACCACTCCAATTTATTGACGGATGAGTTCAAGATTAAGTTTAGAGATTCAAAATCCACTTTGGCAAGTATGCTAATCAAATAAGAATCTAATTGGCCATATATTTTAACCCAACAAAATCCAATTATAAGCGAATAGTGTATATAATAGTTACTTTTGCACCCGAATGTTAAAAGCCACAATTGATGTTGTAATTCCGGCTTACAACGAAGAAAAATCGGTCGGTCGTGTCATTGCGGATATTCCAAAAGATCTGGTGAGGCACATCGTTGTCGGGAACAATGGAAGTACCGACAACACAGCGTACGTTGCCAAAGCTGAAGGAGCCATAGTTGTTAATGAAGACATGAAGGGTTATGGAAATGCTTGTCTTGCTGCACTTAGTTGGATAGCAGATCGCGAGACCCATCCCGATATTATCGTTTTTATGGACGGAGATTATAGCGATCATCCTGAACAGTTAATTCTCTTGATTCGACCAATTTTAGAAGATAATTATCAGATGGTTATTGGATCTAGAGCCTTAGGTAAAAGAGATAAAAAGTCGATGACAGTTCCACAAATATTTGGAAACTGGTTGGCTACAAATCTTATTCGCTTGTTCTATGGAGTCAGCTACACCGATCTTGGGCCATTTAGGGCTATAAAATATGAGGATTTGGTAAAATTGAATATGAAAGACAGAGATTTTGGTTGGACCGTTGAAATGCAGGTCAAAGCTGCCCGTTTGAAATATCGGTGTGCTGAAATACCCGTAGATTATAGGGCACGTATCGGTATATCAAAGGTATCGGGCACAGTAAAAGGAACCATCATGGCAGGCTATAAAATCTTGTGGACAATTTTTAAACTTGCAATTACAAAGTAAAATGGCTTTATTAGCAGGTTTGGTATTTATTGTCTATAGTATCTGTATCGTCTTAATTGGATTATACTGTTTATCGCAATTGTATCTACTCTATTCCTACCTGCGCTTTTGGAAAAATAAAAAAATATCCATTCCACCAGCTGAGTTAGATGACAATCTTCCCGCAATTACTATCCAACTACCTATTTACAACGAAAAATATGTAGTTGAAAGGCTAATCGATTCAATAACTGCATTACAATACCCTACATCAAAACTTCAGATACAAATTCTTGATGACTCGGATGATGATACGATTGAAATCAGCAAACTCAAAGTGGCCGAATACCAAAATAAAGGCTTTGACATTGTTTTGATCAATCGCAAAGAAAGAACTGGATTTAAGGCAGGTGCATTAAAATATGGAATGGAAACTGCAAAATCTGAATTCATTGCAGTTTTTGATGCCGACTTCATACCTGACTCTGATTTTTTGCTTCGAGTTATTCCATACTTTGAGGATCCACAAGTAGGTGTTGTGCAAACAAGATGGGAGCATTTGAATCAGAAATACAATTTTCTCACCCAACTTCAAGCGATACAACTCAATGTTCATTTTACCATAGAACAGACCGGTAGAATGGCATCCCATTATCTCCTTCAATTCAATGGAACAGCAGGAATATGGCGCAAAACAACCATTATTGACGCTGGAGGTTGGCAAAGTGACACCCTCACTGAAGACTTGGATCTAAGTTACCGAGCGCAATTTAAAAATTGGAAAATAAAGTTTCTTGAAGAAATTGGTGCACCAGCTGAATTACCTGTTGAAATGATTGGACTGAAATCTCAGCAATTCCGATGGATGAAAGGAGGTGCTGAATGCGCTAAAAAACTTACTGGCCCACTTTGGAAATCTGACCTTAGTTTTGGTCAAAAAATAATGGGGACCGCCCATCTATTGGCAAGTTCAATTTTTGTCCTGGTTTTTCTTACGGGAACTATTTCAATATTTTTGTTCTTTTTTAATCATTTAATCGATTATGATTTGAGTTTGTTCCGATACTCAATGTTGAGTTGGGCCATTATTATTCTGGTTTATTACGCGGCAAATTTTAACACTCGAATTGCTGTAAACCCAACATTCAAAGATTATTTGATATTTCTGATAAGATTTCCAGCATTTTTGACATTGTCAATGGGACTATCTTTTCACAATTCCATTGCCGTTTGGGAAGGGTTTACTGGAAAGAAGAGTTCATTCATTCGCACACCGAAGTATGATATCAAAGCCTCAAAGATTAATTTGCATTCACTGGCTTATTTATCGCATAAAATACCAGTTTCAACCTGGTTTGAAATAATACTCGGAATCATTTTTATTGTCATGTTTGTGGTAACATTTGTTGCTGGCTATTATTACAGTCTGATTATATACTTAATGCTTGGCATTGGATATCTTGTTATTGGCATTATATCCATAATTGACTCCTACAGATGAGTCAGCAATCAAACTCACATCCAGGCATAAAATATCTGCCTTTTCTAATTGTGACATTGGTTCTATACATTGGTTTTGCGATTGAACGAACAGATACCCTACAACTACTTTCTTTTTACACTTTGGCATTCGCTTTGTATTTATTTCTGCTTTTTCATGAAAAGACTCAAAGCCTAAAAATCATTTTAACAGCTTCGATTTCATGCGCCTTCTTACTTTGTTTTTCATTCCCAAAACTTTCGGATGATATTTACAGGTTCATTTGGGACGGTCGCTGTTGGTTGAATGGAATTCATCCTTTTTCGGCTACCCCACGCCAGATATTGGCTTTAAATATTGATGGTCTCGATAATAGCTTGTTTCAGAAATTGAATTCTAAAGACTATTTCACGATCTATCCACTTTGCAATCAGTTGATTTATGCATTTACGGCAGGGCTCACCAATGATATATGGGTTCAAGCTTTTCTTTTGAAATTGATTTATTTTATCAGTCATTTGATCTCAATTAAGTACATACTTTTAATTTTGGAAGTGTGCAAGTTGCCCGCCAATAGAATAGCAGTAATTGCACTCAGTCCTTTATTTCTAATAGAAACAACGGGCAACCTTCATCCCGAAGTTTTGATGATCGCAATGTTATCGGTAGGTATCTATTTTATGATTAAGGGCAAAATTCTGCAATCGGCGTTTTATTGGACTTTATCTATTTGTTCAAAAATGCATCCCCTGTTATTGCTTGCAAGTCTAGTATTTAGGAAAAACATCAAGCAAAACTTCTTGCTTGGCATTTTAATCGCCTTTTTCACCTTGGTCATGTGGGCCCCATTGGTTGTCAGTACTGCTTTCTTTTCGAGTTTAGATTTGTATTTTCGCAAATTTGAATTCAATGCAAGTATTTATTATCTCTGTCGTGAAATAGGCTACCAACAAAAGGGTTATAACATGATCCAATATATAGGTCCTTTGCTTGGTGGTGCAACTGTGATTATTTGCTTGGCCATTTCCTGGTATAAGCGGAAAGAAGAACAAGCCTTCTCGGCGATGGAATACATGTTTTTTACATGGCTGCTATTAACCACCACCGTCCATCCATGGTATCTGATTATAGGAATTTTTCTTGCCAGTTTTACGGGCAACGTAATTGCTATTTTATGGTCACTCTGGATATTTTATTCGTATCACAATTATGGGAATGCTATATTTCACGAAAATCCGATCATCACACTTTATTTTTATTTGGGTTTGTGCATCAGTATTATACTTTGGAGAATCGTGTTCAAGAATTTAAGATATGCCAGAGCTTGATTTAAATATTCACTATTACAACTTGCTTGAAGGCTTGAAAGCTGAAAGGGAAGAAGAATTGGTGCAACATCGGCAGTTTATGGAAAGCTTGCCTTTGAAGGAACGCATTGAAACTGGATATTGTATTCAACCCATTATTCTGAACGAGATTGGCTTCACGCTCGGTAACAGAGCCACGATTATTTTAGATTTAAAAAAACCGATTCTTTCTCACTCTCCTATACAATCAGGCAGGCCAGTTGTAATTTACGAAGTAATTTCAAGTGGCAAACGAAATGAGATACGTGGTACCTTGCATGCTGTGAGTCCAGTTCAAATAAAAATTTATCTCAGCAGTAAGGAGCATCCAGAATGGTTAGAAACCTCAACCTTAGGAATAGAAGTTGACTTTGATGAACGCACTTTCAAATTGATGGAGATGGCCCTCAACAATGCCATCAATGATCCCAAAAAATCATTGGAGCGCTGGAAAAATATTTTTCAAGCTCATGTTGTACCTGATTTTACGCAACGTGTTTCTGAGCCTCTCCCGTCATTAAATTCTTCTCAAAATAACGCAATACAACATATTGCCTGTGCAGATGAATTAGCTATAGTACACGGACCTCCAGGTACTGGAAAAACTACAACTTTAATTGGCGCTATCAAGAACTCCTTAATAACTGAACAACAAGTTTTGGTTTGCGGACCCAGCAATATTTCCGTTGATGTGATTGTAGAAAGATTGGCAAAGGAAGGAATAAGCGTTGTTAGAATTGGCAATCTATCCAGAATGGATGAATCGCTCCTGGAGCACAGCTTGGATGCAAGAGTAGAAACACACCCTGAATTTACACATATTCGTAAAATAAAACTGGAGGCTGCTCAACTTCGAAGGGAAGCTGGTCAATATAAAAGAAAAGCAACTCATGATCTCACAAGAGAAAGGCAAAGACTCCGAAAAGAAGCGAAAGACCTTGATGCATGGGCTATTGAATTGGAAGAAAGAATAATTAACTCCGTGATAGAAAGTAGCAGTGTGGTTGCAACAACCTTAAGCTCCTATGCCAACTCGGAATTATACAAAAGAAGATTTAAGACCTTATTTATAGATGAAGCATCGCAGGCACACGAAGCCCTATGCTGGCTAGTTCTGCCTTACATCAAAAAAATGGTATTATTTGGTGACCCACTGCAGCTCTCCCCTACAGTTAAATCATACAAGGCTGAAAAACTGGGTTTTGGTAAAACATTGCTTGAAAACTGTATCGATCAAGGAGTGCCTTCAACTTTATTGAGAATCCAATACAGGATGCATAATGCTATCATGCAATTTTCAAATGAATGGTTTTACAAAGGTAAATTGATCAATGCTGAATCTATTGCTGAGCAAAAACAATTGAATGAAACTTTGGTCTTTATTGACACAGCTGGTACTGGATTTCAGGAAGAAACAGAACTAAAAAAAGGATCAAAATTTGGGAGCAAATACAATCCAGGGGAATGGAACATACTTCGTGAACACATTCTACTGTTGAATTCGAACGAAGAACTAAAAGGCAATGGTATTACAATAATAACGCCATACAGAGCCCAAACCGTGTATATTAGAGATGCTATTAGATCAGAAAATGAACTTAAAAAACTTACAATCAACGTTTCTACAATTGACGGTTTTCAAGGGCAAGAAAATGATATTGTAATTATCAGTTTAGTACGATCCAATGATACTGGAGAAATTGGATTTTTAAAAGAATATCGGAGATTGAATGTAGCAATGACCAGAGCCAAAATACATTTAGCCATCATCGGTGATAGTGGTACATTAGGTGAGGATCAATTTTATAGAAAACTGATTGAATACGTTGAGCTGAATGGTTGCTATAAATCCGCTTACCAATACATGCAATAAAAAAGGGAATTGACAGTGTCAATTCCCTTTAATATTTCTAGTAAATCATTCTAATATTCCCAAAGATCATGTTCCCAGTTGAATATATTTGATTTGATTACTTCGCCTTCCATCAAAGCGTCAACTCCACTCATGTAGTCTTGGATACGATTATCCTTAACATTGGATTCTTTGTAAACAAATGAACTGAAATAGCGCATTTCCATAAAATCTTCCCATGTAATAGGTGATGCATCATTGTCTTCAAGAAAAACTCGATGTTTTGCCAGCTCTTTTCTCATATGAGGATAGTAAACCCAAAAGAAGACATCTTCATATTTAAAGTTACCGTTATCGTCATAGACATCTCTGATTGGAGCTAAACCCAATATTCTGACGTTCAACATAGAAGTCTCAGAGTCAAAATACCAGATTTCTTTAACTCTGATACGTTTGAAATCTTCAACGTTTACTTCGTTAGGTACAATTTTAATGCTTTCCTCATAAGTCTCAGGATCAAATACTGGAACGGTATCCATTCTAAGTAATTTTCCTTCAATTTCCTTCGGTGTCATTACAATTGAGAATTTGTCATTCACAGTGCTGTAAGCCTTAAAGGTACCATTCTTTACATTATCAAGAACGATTTTGGCAAACGGCTCCTCAGGATAGCTGAATGGAAAATTCATTTTCTCACGAAGATCAAGAACACGCCAAATGCGCTTCTCCCACATCAAGTCGGCTTCACGAGGTTTGTCATAGGCCAAGATGCGTTTTTCAACGTTCAAGGTCCTTTCGACGATATCATCTAACGGCGCCTCATCGGTTACCGTAGATTCTGTAATTGTTTCAGGTTCTTGTGCTTGAACAGTTGTTGCAATTGTGATGCAAGCTGTCAACATAAGAAATCTAACAAAGAACTTAATCATGTGTTCTCTTTTATTTAATTGTAAATACTAATGAATTGATAGGACGAGCAGCCATATCACCTGGGCATTTTGCTTTAACATCCTCGAAGAAGTAAGTATCACCTGGTTTAGCAAGATCAACCAATCCTCGACATTTGCCGTTGTAACGTCCACCTTCGTTGTTTTCTCTAACGGCATCTTGACGTTTAGCAACACGCACAAGCGTATAACCAACGATATTACATTTTGCATCAAAGTCAAAGCCATCTAGGAATGCACCTAAACCAACCTGAGCTTTGAATTCTCCATTACCCATACCGCCGCCTTGTTTAGTACTCAAACGAGCAGATGGATCAGGAATTCTTTTAACACGGAAAGGCTTCTTATCAGAAAGACCGTCAGCATTTGCTGTTATATAGCAATACTCATCTTTTGTAGTAGGACGAGTCACTTTTATTACATAATTGCTTGAACTAGACTTGCTTATAGATCCACCACCACCGCCTGAGATACCAACTACAAGTTTATTTGAGTTAACACCTGCAGCAGATACGGACACTGGATTATCAACACCGATATAGAAAACGTTCATTTTGTCAGCTGATACAGCTACAGAACGCTCTCCAACTTCGTAATCAAATGAACCTTGAACAGATTTTACTTCTCCCGTCAAAGGGTTCTTGATAGTAGCAGTAGCTTTAACAGTTTGCTTTCCAGTTCCACCAGGTATAGCAGAATACTTTGCAACACCATCCTTCATTGGCAATCCACGACCATTTACAGCAATGGATACACCTTGACCAGGATTAGAGCTATAAGCGGCTAGATATACATCAGCTTCAAATTTTTCTCCTTTAACTACATATCCCGTTTTAGGGGCTATAGCAACCTTAAAGTTGTCAAATTTCATTTCTTCACCTGATACTTTTGTGTTGATGTAAGTCAATACAGAAGTTGCGGAAGTTTTGGCATCAGCCTGAATCTTGGTTAACATCGGAAAGACAGCCGCAACTGGCATTTGTCTGAATTTGAAATCTGCCCAATTCTTTTTGTCAGAACCTGCTGGAATTTTTTCAAGATCCAATGAGATTGACTTTACCGCATCAGGATTATTTTCAGAGTAGGCAATCAACTTCGTTCTGAAATCAGTAATGCGCTTTGCCAATTCTATACCTTCACCGTCCTTCTTCTTTGCGTTATCATAAACGAGCAATCTAGTAGTGATATCCTTGTCCTTCATCATCTTAGGTCTTTCAGGATCTTCCTTACTTGGCCCTCCAGCGGCTGTAAATATAGTAGCTTTGATGCCATCAATGTAGGAAGAAAATTCCTTCAGTTCAGAAAGCATTTGCTCAGCACTGGCTTTGTATTTTAGGTTTACATCCTTTTTGTTGGCGTCTGCTTGTTTGATGATGTTAGCTTGAATATTATTGTTATTGCTATCAACAATTTTATTACTGTTAGCAATACCTGTATTCAAAGTAAAAAAAGCGTTCATCACCTCTGCAGAAATATTTAATGCAAGCAGCGCAGTCAACACCAAATACATGAGGTTGATCATTAGCTGCCGGGGTTCCTTAGGTATAGACATAGTTTGACTACGTTAAAGAGTTAAAAATTTGGTTTACTAGATTGAGTTGTATTGTCAAGAGTATTAGCTCTTGCCAATAGAGGCCATAGCATTAAGCATATTGCCATAAACACCGTTAAGTGAACCCAAATTCTTATTAAGGCTAGTTAATTGATCTTTGTAGATCTTAGTATCTTCTACTGACTCGCTCAAAGTTGACATTGCGCTGTTCAACTTGGTGTAGAAGTTATTCATTGCTTTAACTTGGTCTGCAGTTCCACTGAAATCTGCTTCTTGAAGTGCCTTTAGTGAACCAAGACTTTTGGACATAGATTGAAGTTCATCCAACATACCTCCCAATTTGCCTTCTACAACTTTACCGTCAAGAGCCTGGGTTGCAGGACCTGCAGAAGTGATAGAGGCGATATTTGAACTGTAGTTATCCAGTCCTGGGTATAATTTTTCCCAGTAGTAATCCTTTTCAGGACCTAAAATTCCAAGAAACAAAAATATAAGTGCTTCAACTGACAAACCAAGAATTAGCATTTCAGATGCTCCTTCCCAACTTTCCAATTTAAATAGTGCTCCTAATAATACTACTGCGGCACCAAAGCCAATGATTAGATTCTTAAAATACTTAAAGCCAGACGTTTTGATGAAACTCATTGCGATTTAATTTTCTTGTGGTTAGTAATTGTTTTTTTTGATTTCCAAATGAGATATAGTAAGCTCCTGTCAATCGAAATTGATAAAAAGAGTTTCTAAATTCCTAAGTTAACAGACTAAAAGTCATTGATTGAACGTCCAAGGAAAGTAAGTGCGCAACGGAATCCTAAGTAAGATTTAGTTGTATCTTGAAATTCAAAGTGACGAACATCATTATGAATAAAATGTGCAACATCTTTCCATGAACCTCCTCTGATAACCTTACGTTTGTCTGCAATAGGATCACTGTCCTTAGCGTCGTAACGAATATCTGGATTCAAGTCATGTTCGAAAGTTCTTGCATTTTCAGAATAAGCGGTAATTGTCCATTCTGATACGTTACCAGCCATGTTTCTCAGTCCGTAGTCGTTAGGGAAATATGCGTCAGCTTTTACTGTGTACATTCCACCATCTTCAGGATAATTTCCACGACCAGGTTTAAAGTTTGCAAGCAAACAACCTTTAGAGTTACGAGTATAATAAGCACCCCAAGGATAAGGAGCATTTGCATGAGATCCACGAGCAGCATATTCCCACTCAGCATCAAACGGAAGACGGAAGTCCTCTGAGTTTACTTCACCTTTTGAAGTTCCTCTGTAGGTATTCCACAATTTTGTTCTCCAAAAGCAAAATGCATTAGCCATGTGCCAATTCACACCAACTACAGGATAATCATCAAAGGCAGGGTGCCAAAAATAATTACGAGTAAATGGCTCATTATAGCTGTATGCGAAGTCGCGAATCCACACCAAAGTGTCAGGATAGATATTGGTTTTGCGACGCTTAATGAATTTGTTACGAACAGATTTTCCTCTGTCATGAGCTGCAGAAACCCAATCATATTCTTCGTAGTTGTATTCCATTTTAGAAACATTCAACTCTTTTTTGCCAGCGAACTTATCATCACCCTGGTAATATAGATCAGCCAGAGTCTCATCTGTCCAATCAAGCTCCTGCTCCCAATCCAGCATAGTTCCACCATCGTCACCCTCGATAGAATGATCCATCATGGTGTGAGCAATAGAATCTTTCACCCAATATACAAATTGACGGTACTCGTTATTTGTAATTTCAGTTTCATCCATCCAGAATCCGTTGATTGAAACTGTTTTAGGTCTTTGTGTGTAAGTACGTCGGATATCTTGATCACTCTGACCTAGGGTGAAGGAACCAGAAGGCACATACACCATTCCATAAGGATTAATGTTCTTCCAAGTTGGTCGTTCCATGATTCCCATCAATTGACCATTTTCTTTTCTACCACAAGCTGCAATAGTGGCAAACAAAGCAAGAACAAAACAAATTTTTAGCGTTTTTTTCATCGTAGAACCTTAATTTTCAGCGTTTCAGAGCGTTTTAGATTTTAAAAAGTTCGTAAAGATAAAGGGATAAAATTTTTCTTCCAAAAAAAAAAAATTTAAATCCTCCCCCCTCGACGTATTTGAGTTTGAAGAACAAATGTAAAAACTTTTATGAATTCACATCATGTCTTCTGTTAAAATTTTAACAAATTTATAAACTTTCTTCATCAATACCTTGTATTGTAGATAATTGGTGGAATTTTTTTTCTAAACTTTAGACCAAATAGATTTGACGCTAAGCCTATTTCAAAACTCCCGAGCTGAACTCTACTCAATTTTGACAATGTTTGATCATATGCAAAACGCAGAACAAATTGTTCATTAAGCCTATAACCAAGTTGCCAAATCAGGGCATCAATTGTATTGTTGTTGTATCCTCTTGAACCTATTCCAACAAACATTAAATCCTGCCAATCAAAAATTACAGATGTTTCAAGTTGTTGCTGTGATTCTTCCTTTCTTCCTAAGGCAGAAACCTTTATCGAGAAATCGTCGTCAATTGGAATAAAATAACTCACATGAGCTATTACACTCGGAGCATGAACTATCGATAGTCCATTGTCCTTGTTAAGTTGCCAACTTTTTCTGGGTAATCCACCCAAGGCAACCCCTGCTGTCCATTTTTTTCCTTTAACGATAATTCCTGTACCTAAATCAACGACAGTAGCTCTTGTGTTATTGTTCACAAGGATTAAATCTTTGTGATCTATTCCTACTTGTCCATTATAGATTCCTTCAGGTGTAATCAACAAACTGCCATTCAAACTTTTTTGAATAACACCAGCTTGTGCTCCTAAAGAAATTTTAAGATTTGAAGTGAGCTCAAGATGATAGGCATATTGTACGTAACCTCCAGTATTTTGTTCCTGACCCAACGATTCGTTCATGATCATGATTCCAACGCCAGAGTTGATGCTCCAAACTGGAGCGTGGGCTTGAACAAGCTGCTGAAAAGGATTATTTGACAGTCGCTCCCATTGCCCACGGAAGATACCATTGACCATAAGAGATTGTTGATTGCCGCTAGCCGCAGGATTTATTATCGCATCATCCATTGTCCACAAACTGTATATGCCGCTTTGTTGTGCTAGGCAAACATTGGAAAGCAATAACCATCCAAATAGCGCTGTGATCTTAATATTACAATATCTGAATTGCTTCATCATATGTTTTAACGGGTGCAAGGCATGAATAGTCTTTACAGATATAAATTCCCACTTCCTTTCCTTGCTTGTCAGCAACCAAAGGTAAGTCTTTATTTGATTCATTCCCAACAAGTAACAAGCTTAAAGGATAATCTTTGGCATGAAATTGTGAAGAAAGTTCTTCAGCATTTGATCCAGTAATTACGATTGTTGTATATCCTGTAGTAATCCCAGTTCCATAATATGCCCACCAACTGAGACTTAATGGGTACATACTCACTTTTTTCTCCATATTATTCCACATGGCTTCTGATCGGTTCGTGTACATTTCATGCTCTAGTAAAATACCCAAACGCGAAAGCACTCCCATCCAAATAGCATTCCCGCTTGGAGTGGCATTATCTTGCCAAGATATCATCCGAGGGAGATTATGTTCAGAAGTTTGCTCGCTTTGATAGAAAAATATTCCATCCGCATCATCGAATCGAACTTTGGCATATTGGGCCATGCTCTCAGCTTCATCCAAGTAGGTTTTGTCTTGAAATAATTGAAATAATTCTATGCAAGCATCAGCCCAATAAGCAGTATCATCACTCATTGCTGAACCTGCAGGAATGCCATTGGTAACATGATGACTGACTGTCCCAGAAACGAAAAATATTTTTTTCATGGCATGAAATAATTCTTCCGCCATTTTACGCCAATGCTCAGATTGAAAAGCTGCTGCACATTGAGCAAATGATTTTAACAACAATGCATTCCAACCAAATAGACATTTCACGTCAGTAATAGGTCGAATCCTTTTATTGCGCTCTTTCAACAAAATTTGCTTTGCATCCTTTATGATGTTTTCAACTTCTTCTTCTGAAATTTTAAAATCTTTACTCAACGATGCGATTGAACTTACCTTGGATAGTATATTTGTTTCTTCCCAATTCCCATGTTTGCTCACGCCAAAATAGGCATTGATGATTGGGTAATGCTCTGGAAATAACTCCTCTATTTCATCAGCACTCCAAACGTAAAATTTTCCTTCAACCCCTTCGCTGTCAGCATCTATGGCTGCGTAATAACATTCAGAATTGCTCTTCATCTCCGCCATCAGGAACTCCGCAGTCTCTTGGGCGCAATCTAATAATTCCTTGTCTTTGGTCACTTTAAACAATCCTGCAATGCTACTTAAAAGCAAAGCATTGTCGTAAAGCATTTTTTCGAAATGTGGGACCAACCAGGCTGCATCAACAGTGTACCTTGAAAATCCTCCTCTCAAATGATCATAAATACCTCCGCGAATCATGGACTTCATGGACAACATCGCATGTGCTAACGCCTTGATATTTTGGCAGTTATGATGTATCAACTGCAAAAGATCAACAGTGCCACAATGTGGAAATTTAGGCGCCGACCCGAATCCTCCATTGGTTTCATCAAAATCTGGCTCTAGCTTTTCCATCAATGATTTAAGCTCCCAACTGCTGGATTGATTGATATCGCTTTGTGAATTGAGAATCCGTATTTGGTTATTAATAATTGCTTCTGTTAACTTGAATGTTTGGTCTAAGGTAGTTTCCCGTTGGGTATTGAAAACATTGGCGACTCTTTGCAACACTTGGGGCCATGAAGGACGACCATATCTTTGTTCCGGCGGAAAATATGTTCCTCCAAAAAATGGCTTTCCGTCAGGTTGGCAGAAACAATTTAAGGGCCAGCCTCCTGATCCCGATATCAATTGAATTGCTTCCATGAAATAAGCATCAAGATCGGGCCTTTCTTCGCGATCAATTTTGATACAAATAAAATGTTGATTCATCAATTCGGCAATTTCCTCATTCTCAAAACTCTCTCTTTCCATAACATGACACCAGTGACATGTCGCATATCCGATACTAACCAAAAGCGGTTTGTTTTCAGTTTGGGCCAATTTGAGGGTATCTGCGGACCAGGCACGCCAATGTACAGGATTATATGCATGTTGAAGCAAGTATGGACTTGTTTCATGAATCAACTCATTTGCTTTACCAGAAGTATTCATATTATATCTTCGTTTTTTTTGTAAACCAAGGTGAAAGACGGACCATCCTTAAATACCTTATTGGCCATCAATTTGATCTCAACTGGGGTACTTCTTTTGTAGTAATCTATTTCTTCATTGATCCACTCTGGATGATCCAATAGCTTATAATAAGATAGATTGATGACTTTATTCAAAATGCTGGTATCCGTAAATGCATTGGAAGTTTCCATTTTTACCAGAATTTTATCAAGCTCTTCTTGATCAGTTAATTGCTCGCAAAGTTGGTCAATATGGCTATAAATGGCATGCTCCAATTCCTCCAACGAACTCTGCTCACTGGGTCGCGCCTCAATGATCAGAAGGCCTTCCTCGATAGTGGCAGTAGTATAACAGTCAATTGAAGACGCTATTTTTCTGTCTTTTACCAGATCGCGGTAGAGTCTAGAGGAAGTTCCTTCTGCAAGGATATCAGTGAGTAAGTCAGCCGCATAAAATTGGTCATCCTTTCTGCCAGGCACCAAGAAACAAATATACAATTGATCAGAAGGAACAGAATCTTCCTGAATGACTTGCCTTGATGTAGCGAATTTGTGGAGTACCTGAACCTTGGATCTGCTATTTAAGATTCTACCAGGTATTGGTTCAAAATAACTTCTAACTGTATCCATCACAAGCATTGGATCTTCGGGGCTGGAAATAGCCAAGATACAGTTGCCAGGTTGATAAAATTTTTCATAAAATTCTTGAACATCTAGCGATCCAATGGATGCAATTTGTTCCGTATTCAGTCCAATAGTTGGCCAATGATATGGGTGAGACTGATAACAAGCTTTGCTTATGTAGTGCCATGCAGTACCATAAGGTTGATTCAATGTAGTTTCATGAAATTCTTCAATCACTACCTTTCTTTGGATATCTATTTGCTTTTGGGATAATTTCAGATTTGACATCCTATCTGCCTCCAACCACAATGCCACATTCAAATTGACATCGGGAATGGTAATGTGATAATTGGTCGTATCCGTATTGGTGAATGCATTGTTATCACCAGAGGCTTTATACAACGGAACGTCAAAATCAGGAGTACTTTCTGTTCCTGTAAACATAAGATGTTCAAAAAAATGTGCCATCCCCGTATGCTCGACTGGATCATCCCGTGAACCTACGTCATACAAGAGGTTCAATGCTGACAGAGGTGTTGATGCATCTTGGTGAATCAATACCTTCAAGCCATTTTTCAGGGTCTCTTCTATAAATTTTATCAAACTCTTAGTTGCTTTAATTTTTAAATCATTTCATGAAATAGTGAACACAATTGATCTGAACTTGTAACTTTGAGCGTACACTACGACAAATTATTTTATGTCAATATTTCACAATAAGTTACGCAAAGATATTTCATTCAAACAGGAGTATTCAGAAAATAATACTTGGACTGCTCCTGAACAGATTGAGATTCCTTATTTGGTAGCTAATCAATCTGATTCAATATTGGATGATGGCGCGGGTGCACCTGCATTCATGCGCGGTCCTTATGCGAGCATGTACACTCAAAAGCCTTGGACCATAAGACAATATGCCGGATTTAGCACAGCAAAAGATTCCAACGCTTTCTATCGACGAAATTTGGCAGGCGGTCAAAAAGGTCTGTCTGTTGCATTCGACTTGGCGACCCACCGTGGCTATGATTCCGATCACCCAAGAGTAACTGGTGACGTTGGAAAAGCTGGCGTGGCAATAGATTCGGTTGAAGACATGAAAATATTATTCGATTCCATTCCATTGCAAGACATGTCAGTATCAATGACCATGAACGGAGCAGTAATTCCCATAATGGCATTTTATATCGTGGCAGCTGAAGAACAAGGGGTGGCTCCCGAACAATTGAGTGGCACCATCCAAAATGATATACTCAAGGAATTCATGGTGCGCAATACATATATTTATCCACCTGCCTCCTCGATGCGGATCATATCGGATATTTTTAGATATACCTCTGAAAAAATGCCGAGGTTCAACTCCATCAGTATAAGTGGTTATCACATGCAAGAAGCTGGTGCCACAGCGGATATTGAATTGGCATATACTTTGGCTGATGGGATAGAATATGTCAAAGCAGGAATTGCAGCAGGTTTGAAAATTGATGAATTTGCACCACGACTTTCATTTTTTTGGGGAATAGGCATGAATTTTATGATGGAAATAGCCAAAATGCGTGCTGGCAGGGTCCTTTGGAGTGAAATGATTGGTAAATTTCAGCCAAAAGACAAAAAATCCCAAGCTTTAAGAACACATTGCCAAACATCGGGATGGAGCCTCACTGAACAAGATCCGTTCAACAATATTGCACGCACCACTATTGAAGCTATGGCAGCGATATTCGGTGGAACTCAAAGTCTGCATACCAACTCTCTGGATGAAGCAATTGCCTTGCCTACTGATTTTTCAGCAGATATTGCTCGAGAAACCCAAAAGTACCTTCAATTTGAATCGGGTATTTGTTCAGCAGTTGATCCTTGGGGTGGAAGTGACACCATTGAATATTTGACCAATCAATTGATAGAACGAGCTCGTATATTGATTCAAGAAGTAGATGAAGCTGGTGGCATGACCAAAGCAATTGAAGCTGGATTGCCCAAAACCCGAATTGAAGAAGCAGCTGCACGCAAACAAGCAAGGTTGGATATTGGTGCTGATAAATTAATTGGCGTCAATATTTTTAAGACTACAAGTAAGGAAAAAATAGATGTTTTACAAATAGACAACACGCTGGTTCGGACCGAACAAGTCAACCGGTTGAATCAAATCAAGGCAAATAGGAATAAAGATTTGGTAAATCAAGCACTTGCTGAAATTACGAATTGTGCTCGCTCTAATGGCAATCTTCTTGAGGCTGCAATCAACGCGGCTAGACTTCGTGCCACTTTGGGCGAAATAAGTGATGCAATGGAGTCAGTTTTTGGCAGATACACCGCAGTAACCCAAATCAGTACTGGTATTTATCTACGTGAAATGTATAATGATGTAACTTTTGAAAAGGCACTGCAACTCGCAGATGAATTCGAAGAAAGAGCAGGAAGGCGGCCAAGAATAATGGTTGCAAAACTTGGACAAGATGGTCATGATCGAGGCGCTAAAGTGATTGCAACAGCATTTGCTGATTTAGGATTCGATGTTGATATTGGTCCATTATTTCAAACACCTGCAGAAGCAGCAAGACAGGCTGCAGAGAATGATGTGCACATATTGGGTATTTCTTCATTGGCAGCAGGTCACAGCACATTGGTGCCAGCTACAATTGACGAACTCGCTAAAATAGGCCGTGAAGATATAATGGTTGTAGTAGGAGGCGTAGTGCCGGCCCAAGATTATGATTTTTTGTTCAGCAAAGGCGTAGCAAGTGTATTTGGCCCGGGGACAGTTATTGCTAAAGCAGCTATTGAAATACTGGAAAAGCTGAAATCAAAAAAAATAAGCTAAAATGAATAAGCTGCTGAAAGACCAAAGTTTAACATATTTCCAGTGATCATGAGCTGATAATAATTTGAAAAAAATTTCTCCCTTGTAGCAGCATCTTCAATATATGAGTCATAATAAAATGAATTGAAAGTATTGAAAGCAATAATCATTCTTGCTTGGGCTTGAAGGTAAATACTTTCACTTATATGCCACTTATATCCAATACCTACATAAGTTTGAAATATTTGACCGTTTGCTATATTTCCAAATAAATTTCTGTAGTACAGAATATCTTTATTGAGACCGCTTAAAAAAAGTCGATCTCCAAAGACATGGGCAGAACCATCGTTTATATTACTTCCTCTGCCTTTGGAATACATAAAACCGTTTTCAATGAAAAAATGACGATTAGGATTAAAACTAAACTTATATGTGTATCCCAAAGAGTATTCAATCAATTGTTCCGTAAGTTCCCATACCGGCAAGGCAGCATGATCCGAAGGGGCAAGCATGGTATTGAAACCTTTGTAATCAAAAGTATTGACTAATCTAATGCTATTTATTGCACCATTTATCCCCCAGCGAGATCTAGAAAATTGACAATGGATATTAAACCCATATGAACTTGATAATTTATACCTATCCTGTTGAACTTCAGGCAAATCCTCAAACCCCACCGACAATCTTTGTTGCCTGTACAAGAAAATACCTGAATTTAAACCTATGCTAAACTTCTGTGCATTGGAGGATTGTATAAAAATACACGTGAAAAATACTGCAATTACCAATTTTTTCATATCAATCTAGAATTCATATCTGACTATAAAATTTGCACTTATTTGTTGCCCACTTAATATCGTTATGTATTTACCACGATGTCCTAATTCATAACCCGGCAAATTATTTATTTCGAAAAAAGTGGAGTAGCTACTTAAATTTTGCCAAGAAAAAATATAATTGGCTTCAAAGCCAAGACTAATATGACTCCACAACTTCCAATCATATTGCATGCCAACATAAACCCTCGTTGACGCTGGGTTATTCTCCAATTCTTTTGCAACATGGTTGTAGGATAATACATTATCAGTTGATGGCACCTTAAATAGTAGATTCTCAATGATCTCTTCCTTGTTTTTTATAGTAGATTTTTGTTGCAAGGTTAAAAGCATGCCATTTTTGAAAAATAATTTACCTTTCTTGTGCTTTAAAATCTCATAATGATATCCTAGACCCAATTCATTATACGTATTGAATATTGGCAATATGGGGAAGTTATCATAGTCATCCATTACAAAAAAACCACTTACATTCTTAAAAGACCTTTTCAATTGCAAGTCAAATCTGTTGTATATCAAATCCAATCCAAACTTAGATCCTCTAATTCTATAATTCAGCTCTATGCCCACCGTTGGTGTTAAATTCAATCTATTCCTTGAATAAATCGGATAATTGGATGAAAACTGGGAGTTCGTAACAATAGTTGTGTAAGCATTATATCCTGCCTTGACAGCAAATGAAAGATTTTGTCCAACAGTTATAGTAGTTATGCCACAAAGCATAACTACTATAAATCCGGCAATTATATTATTATTGTTGATCATTGTATTTGTTTGACTGAAAATCTGCCCTCGTGAATACTCGAACCATCTGTATATTGCCAGACCCAAGTCGACCAGTTGGTATCTGTAAAACATTCATCCCAACCAAAAAAGGTTTCAACAGCAAATGGGGTTTGTTTGCTTCTGTATTCAAACTTCTGAACAAAACAATTGGGAATCGCCTTGGTTTTATTATATTTTTTATAATTATCGATTTCATAGATAATCCAACCACAAGCCTCTTTTTTTTCTAGCTTCTTGTCAACACCCTCACTTTTCAATTTGAACAATATATCTCCTTGACTAAAGTCAACCTTGCACCACTTATTAAGGCTACCAATCTTCCAAGCATTAAAATATTGTACAGGATAAAATGGACGAATACAAGTATTAATTACCGTACGATCGACAATCATCCCCATGTCAGCCTTTCCGCCCCAAAAACCTTCTTTTATATCCTGTATAAGAAATTCATTAAACTTTACAATTTTTGCACATTCAGCCCTAGGGGCAACACTACTTATTTTTGTTTCGATTACATTGATATTCTGCTGGTAATAATTCACAATTTGGCTTGCTTTTATTCCAGATTCATTTGTACTAATTACCCAGCAGAGGTTCTGTTTTGCATAATTTGAATCAACTTGTATGTATTCCCAAGAATTTCCATTGTATTTTAATGCATCTGTTACTTCAACATCGTCATAAAGCATAACAATTGTAGGGATCAAATTAGGTCCAGTAGGGCATTTTTCAGGAATATATACCTGTAAAAATAGAGTATCACCGTAATAAGGCATCCCGGAGATTCCTTGAGCCAATACATTCAAATAAGTGGTTGTAGAAATATTAGGGTAAAGTAAATTGGCATTGGGTTCAAGTGAAGAAATGAGACCATTGTTGAGGATGAGACTTGACTGAATACTATCCAACAAATTCATCCCAAAATTTTGACAGCTTTGATTTAATTTATGAAATAATACGTTTTTGTCACCGTCAAAATATAAATTACAATCACTTAAAACAGTTTGTCTAAAAGTTGGGTTCCTAACTAAGTTGAGTAACCCAATCGAATAACTTTTGATTAAAGAATTATATTTGTTTTCGTCCACAGGATTGTACGAAACTGATTGGGTACTTGATGACACATTTGTTGGCTCTAGAATTGTCGAATCTTTTTTGCAGGAGAAAATAAAAATAACCAATAAAAAATAAAACGCATAATTACCAATGGCGTGGTTTGTGGTTTGTGGTTTGTGGTTTGTGGTTGCATTTTAAATTAAATTTATTTATACTGTAAAGATATTATAAAAACAGGTTTATTCCTAATTCAAAGGCAACTATTTAAAATTTACCCATCATGGTTCATAATAATAAAGGCGATGTTTGAATAAACAAAGGCGATGAATTTACATTCACCGCCTTTGTTATATATTCCAGTAAGTTGACTAATCTTGCACTTCTTCCAACTCCATTTTGTTTGGGGCAGGTTGATAATCGTCAATATTCGCTACAAACAGATCGCGGTAAGATTTCATACCAGTTCCGGCAGGAATTGCTTTTCCTACAATAACATTTTCCTTCAAACCTTCAAGGCCATCGCGTTTGGCAGATATAGCTGCCTGGCTCAGTACTTTTGTAGTTTCTTGGAACGATGCAGCTGAAATCCAGCTGTCGGTACCCAATGAAGCTCTTGTAATACCTTGCAACATCTGACTTGACGTAGCAGGAAGTGCCTCCCTAAATTGTACCACCTTTTGATCGTTTCTCTTTAACTGAGAGTTTTCTTCTCTCAATTGACGGATTGTAACCAATTGTCCGGCTTTCAGCTTAGTGGATTCTCCTGGGTCAGTGATAAATTTCTTATCATGAATCCAGTCATTTTGTGATTGGAATTCAAACTTATCCACTGCTTCAGCTTCTAGGAATGTAGTATCTCCAGCATCTTCAATAATCACCCTACGCATCATTTGACGTACGATTACTTCAATATGCTTGTCGTTCAGGTTGATACCTTGGGAACGATAAACTTCTTGAATACCATCTACCAGGTACTTTTGAACAGCAAATGAGCCCTTGATATTTAGAATATCTTTAGGAGCAGTTACTCCATCAGAAAGAGGTGTACCAGCTCTTACAAAGTCACCTTCTTGTACCAAGATATGCTTTGAAAGTGGAATCAAATACTTATGTGTTTGACCATCTTTAGCGCTTACGCTGCACTCTCTATTACCACGTTTAATTTTACCAAAGGAAACCACACCATCTATTTCAGACACGACTGCTGGATTAGAAGGGTTCCGGGCTTCAAATAGTTCCGTAACACGTGGAAGACCACCGGTAATATCCTGAATTTTTCCAAGTGAACG
>JBBQJT010000022.1:0-47977 GCA_038326165.1 Chitinophagales bacterium
TTGTGACAACAAATTGTTTTGGGAAAGGCAAATTACCCCCCCCCCATATTAAAACAAATTGTTTTAATATGCTCTTAAGTTTACGATTTTCGAAATTGTTTTTTATTTTTTAACAATTTAAGTGGATTGTAATTTTGCTTACGGAGGATTCATTCGTAATATTATTACATTTCGTTATGAAAATAGAATGATCGAACAAGTATTTAAAGGCAGTATTGTTCAACAACTGTCAAGATATGCTAGCAGTTGGATATGCTTGGTTCGCTACTTACTCTCATCCCTACGAACCAAGCACAAAGCGATTCTTCGGTTTCGACCATAGAGTTATATTTTGAATTGTGAGTAATGATACAAATATAATCTCTTTTCTGTGACAATTGCTACTCGCAGTATATTAATCATTACTAAATGTTGTGAAATGACATTAATACTGTCCTAATAAACCGAATCTGTAATATTGATTGGAAGTTCCAACTTACTCTAAGCACAAAAGACCCTCATCTTTCGATGAAGGTCTTTGTTTGTCGGGGTAGCAGGATTCGAACCTACGACCCCCTGGTCCCAAACCAGGTGCGCTACCGGACTGCGCTACACCCCGAGTGTAATGTACTACCATTACTATAATAATCGTGCCAAATGCGGTGGGAGAGGGATTCGAACCCTCGGTACAGTTACCCGTACGTCAGTTTAGCAAACTGGTGGTTTCAGCCACTCACCCATCCCACCCTCGACTCTATTCTTACTTCTCTTTTGAAGTTTGCTCAATCATTTTGACGTTCAAAATCTATCCTACCTATCGTATTTAACTAAGCGGCTGCAAATGTAATCAGTTCCTTTTAGTTATGCAAAAAAAAATGAACTTTTATTATGCCGAAACTGTAGTTGCACTAATTGCGAGTTTGCGCTCAAGGTCATCAATGGTTTTTTTGAACTCCATATCGGTGTCAATCAAATCCTGAATGGTCTTGCAGCTATAGATGACTGTGCTGTGATCTCTTCCACCCAGAGTCTCACCAATTTGTTTTAAGGACTTATTGGTGTGGTTCTTAGAAAGATACATGCTTACTTGTCTTGCCAATACAGCTGAACGCTTTCTGGTCTTGCTGTGCATTTTATCAAGGCTTACATGAAGCTCCTCAGATACCAAGTCTTGTATATAACTGATGGTAATTTCTTTATTTTCAGCTTCAATGAAATTCTTTGCTACTTCTTTTGCCAATTCCTTTGTTATGGGCTTTTTATGAAAATCCGCTTCAGCCAAAAGTGAAATCAAGACGCCCTCCAATTCACGGATGTTGTTCTTGATGTTGTAGGCAAGGTATTCAAGTACAGGAAGTGGAACTTCTGAACCACCTCGTTGTGCTTTGTCTTCCAATATTGCAATACGTGTTTCAAAATCTGGCATCACTAAGTCAGCTGACAATCCCCATTTAAAACGGGAAATCAATCTTTCTTCCATGCCGTCCAAGTCTTTTGGAGGGCGATCAGAAGTCAATATGATTTGTCTTCCACTCTGATGCAATTGATTGAAAATATGGAAGAATATCTCTTGAGTTTTCTTTCTGTTGGCAAGGAACTGGATATCATCTACAATCAATACATCGACCATTTGGTAATAGTTGATGAAATCATCGATTGCATTGTTCTTTATAGCTTGTATAATCTGACTGGTAAATTTGTCTGACGAAACGTACAGCACATTCTTATTGTCAAAATTCTTCAATATCTCGTTTCCGATGGCTTGAGCCAAGTGTGTTTTTCCCAAACCTACCTGACCAAAAACGACTAGGGGATTAAAAGCTGTTCCTCCTGGATTGTTGGCAATAGCTTGGCTCGCACTTCGTGCTAGTTTGTTGCAGTCACCTTCGATGAAATTTTCAAAGAGGTACTTAGGATTCAGCTGAGCCTCTACTCTGATTTTACGGATACCTGGTATTACAAAAGGATTTTTGATTCCATCTGAAGGCATGAAATTCGGAGCATTGTTGTCGCTGTGTTTTGAGGCAGAATCCACTTTTGAATTATTAGAAAGTTTGTTAATTGGTATCTGATACTCCAATCTTCCTTTTTCACCTAACTCCTGTCTGATAGTTGACTTAAGCAGGGTCACATAATGTTCTTCTAACCACTCGTAAAATATCTTATTCGGTACTTGTATGGTAAGGGCTTGGTTGTCCAAACGCAAAGGAACAATAGGTTTGAACCAAGTTTTAAAGCTTTGCTCATTCACGTTTTCCTTTATGGTTGAGAGACAGTTCCCCCAAACTGCATTGTGGTCATTTACCATTTATCAGATCAATTGTGCCTTACGGCGGTTTCTTATAGTATATGTTTGAGTTCGAATCACCTCAACTTTTATTATTCATTTCAAGCTTAAAAAGTATGCGCTGAAGTGATAATTTATCTAAAATCCTCTTAAGTAATTCGAATGCAAAAGTTGTGAATTTTACGCGGTAAAAAAAGCATTTGGACGTATTTTTTTAAAAAATATTTCATACCATATATACTTCATTGACTATCAGTATCAATACGTCAAAAAGCAATAAATTACTTGATTGTTTAATATCTAATTAATTGATAATCAATAAAATGATTTATCGAACCAACATGGAAGTGCCTGAGTAACAATGACTTCGCTTACAGGACTGCAAGTTAATATCGAGCCTTCCAAGGTACATTCCCCCAAATCCTACTTGATTAATTAGGACATTTCTATTTTTTCGATTTTTAATTATTTCTGGACGAACCATTAAAGTGTGGGTATGCCCCCCCAGTATTATGTCTATTTCATCTGTTTCGGCAGCCAAAACTACATCTGATATTTTGCTGTCGTTGTATTTGTAGCCCAAATGCGACAAACAAATGATCAGATCACATTTTTCGTCATCTCGCAACTTGGTTGACAAGTCTCTAGCTTCCTGAAGTGGGTCCAAATATTCAACACCCGTATAACATTTATCAGGGACCAAGCCATTCAATTCTATCCCGAGGCCAAAGACTCCAATTTTAACATTCTCCTTTTTAAAAATTTGACATGGCTTTGTTTTACCTTCCAAAGCCGTTCCTTTAAAATTGTAATTGGATATGACAAAAGGAAAATTGGCATGTGGCAACTGCTTTACAAATCCCTCTACCCCATTGTCAAAATCATGGTTGCCCATTGTGGCAGTGTCATATTTCATGGAAGACATGGCCTTCATCTCTAACTCACCTCCAAACATATTGAAATATGGTGTGCCTTGGAATATGTCGCCACTGTCTAACAAAAGGACATTCTTCTCTAAACTGCGGACCCTTTGAATCATTGCTGAACGTTTCACCACTCCGCCTAAACCTGCATTCTTGCCGCTATCTTGTGGAAAGGGGTCTATCCTGCTATGGGTGTCGTTGGTGTGCAATATGACCAAACGCACCATTTTGGTGGAAGCAAATAGGTCCACTGGAAGTCCTAAGCTTGCAACACCTGCGCCAATTGCTGTGTATTGAATAAAACTTCTCCGCTTCATGGTCGAATCATTTTTGGTTGGTAATACGAAAATCTATTACAGGATCCACCGTTTTGCCTGATTTGGTGCGTCTTTCTATTGCATCTAAAATCGCATCTCGCACCAAATATGGATAAGTTGATCTTTGTGCATCCCTGAGAAAATCAAGTTTGTCACCACCATTGGCTAAATAATCTGACGTAGCAATGTGATAAATTCGATCCTTCTGAATAGCTTCACCCTGCACCTTGACTTCTTGCACTTTCCCATCTTGGATTTTCATGGTCATCCCTTCTATTGGCCAACCACCCTTTTGGGCTATTTCATCACAAATAAGCATCAAAGTATCGCCGGATATATGCAATACAACCGCCAGATTATCAAATGGCATAATTTCGAATACCTTGCCCTTCGTTATTCCGCCTTTCATCAACTCGGGAATTCGAATACTTCCTGCGTTATAAATACCGCCATCTACTTGTTTGCCTGAGTAAATTCTGATAGATTCGGTAGTAAAGTCTGACATGAAATTAAAAAAAGAACTTGATGGAGAGCGCTTTTCAAACTGACCGGATGCAATCCCTATCACTTTGCCCATGATCCTATTCATGGAATCACGATATGGAACTACCATTCGGTCCAAATTAGGATCCATGAGCTGGTCTGGATCTTGGTCCATTTTGATGTTTGTGGCTTCCGTATCTATTGGAGTGAAATACACTGCACAACTCATTGTGCTTATGGACACCAACAACAATAAGAAATAATTTATTGTTCTCATGCCAATAATACCGATGCTTCGTGCTTGATAGCTGATAATGCTTTGTCCAATGGCTGAACTCTTGACTGCTCGGCAAATCTGTAATATGCCTCAATCAAAGCTTCAGCATTGGTATTGGGTGGCAACTCTCTTGAAATGATATTGATTGTATCTACAGTTTGATCCGTGGCAAGTCGCAATATCTGCCACAATTGTTCGGAAATATACATCTGTTGTGTGATGTTATGTTCAAATTCTTTTTGTATGCTGATTTGCATGGCATGCTGCAAGGAATGTGCATCCGTTCCTGGTGTATGTAATCTAAGTATCAAGGATGGAATGGAAATACGCTCACAAAAGAGAGACAATCTTTCATAGGCCTGAAGCTTCATTGGAAGGGTGGTCCTCACCACTTCCTGCCGAATATCCAATTGCTTGAGACTAACTTGTTGCTTAAAAAAGCTTTTGAGAACAAAATAGATGGTCAGAAATACGACTAGGGAAGGTATTGTCAGTTTCAGAATTTCAAGTAACATAATCGCTTTAAATATTTTGCTCAAAGATAGTTCATCCTATTTCTGAATATACTGTGCATAGGTTAAAATATTGCTAAACTTGTACAAGTTCTTCGAACCTATTGTTTAATACATTGTTTGAGTAGTATCTTTGAATCAAATTTCTTTACACACATGAATGACATTTTAGAACCACAAGTACAAACTCCTGTCAATATAACTCCTTCAGCCATCAAGCAGCTTTGGATCATTCGCAATGAACAGAATGTTCCTGAGGAATATGGCGTCAGAATTGGTGTTAAAGGTGGAGGCTGTTCAGGTTTCTCATATGTATTGGGTTTTGACTTTCAGAAGGATTCTGATACCGTTTTCACACTAGACAACATGAAGGTTTTCATGGAAAAATCACATGGCATCTATCTTTTGGGAATGGATATCGATTGGGTTGAAGGTTTAGAGAATCGCGGATTTTCATTTACCAATCCCAATGCCACTTCTACTTGCGGTTGTGGAACCAGTTTCTCTGCTTAGGACGATCTTTTTATTCTTTTGGTTTTCTGACTTCTGCTTACCTGAGGGTTTATGGCATTATTTTAGAGGCCCAAGAGCTTAGATTTGGATTGTTTTTCCATAATTCCCATCCCAAACAATGCAAAATCGTATTTGACCGGATCAAGTGGGTCAAACTGACGCATTAGTGCTGTAAGCTCTTCCACGGCAGTCCAATCAGACTGATTGCGAGTCAATAAATTAAGATGCTTTGCAACCCTGATAACATGCACATCCAATGGCATCATGAGTTGACTGGCAGAGATTCGATTCCAAATTCCAAAATCAACTCTTGACTCGTCTTTCCGGACCATCCACCTCAGAAACATGTTCAAACGTTTGCAACTGCTTTTCCTCAGAGGAGTGGATACATGTTTTCTTGTGCGTGCAGGTGAATGCTCAGAGTCAAAGAATAAATCATGAAATCTTTTCAAAGCCTCCTCAACAGTCCCTAAAGCTTGAGTTTTGGGTTCAAGAAAAGCAGTTTCCAAACTTTCATGTTGCGTATAATACCTGGTTAAGAAATCAACAAAATAGATTGCATCTGTGTCATTGAAAGTCCTGTGCACAAATTTATGAAATCGGATTCTGTCATGCTCTTGGTGATTCAATAACCAATTGTGTGGATCATTGTCCAACAAATCAAGAAATCGATTGGCACTATTGATGATGCTCGTTCGATTCCCCCATGCCAAAACAGCTGAAATGAACCCTGCAATTTCGATATCTTGCTTTTTTGAAAACCTGTGAGGAATCTGTATTGGATCCTGAGTAATAAAGTCTAAATGATTGTGTTGAAGGTAGGCGGAATCAAGAATCTCTCTAACTTTGTCAAATTCCTTACTTGGCCTCATAAATTAATCAGGCTTGGAATATCGCTTCAATTTCATAAGTCCAACTCTGCATAAAAAGTGGCCAAAAGATACCCTCAAAACACCCAAACCATATTTTATACTACGAGAAAGGTTAATCGAACTCGCTTCGGCAAAATATTTGGTTGGGCAGGTAACCTCTCCTATTTGAAAGCCCGCATATATGATTTGACTCAACATTTCATTGTCAAAAACAAAATCATCCGAATTGTCATTGTATCGAATACCACGAAGTACTTCGGCGCTAAAGGATCTGTAACCAGTATGGTATTCTGATAGCTTGTAATTCACCAGTAAATTTTGACTCATGGTCAGAAGCCTGTTGGCTATATATTTATAAACTGGCATTCCTCCACGAAGTGCTCCCTTTCCTAAAATTCGACTTCCAAGTACTACAGGGTACAATTCCTCTCCAATGATATTCACCATAGAAGGAATCAATTTGGGAGTATATTGATAATCTGGATGCAGCATGATCACAATGTCAGCACCTAATTCTAATGCTTTGTTGTACAATGATTTTTGATTTCCACCATAGCCCTTATTTTTTTCATGCCTGAGAATGTGTTTAATTCCGAGGCTTCTAGCTACATCAGTGGTATTGTCTCGGCTAGCATCATCACATAGAATAATTTCATCCACCAAATCCATTGGTATTTCATGAAAAGTGCGAGGAAGTGTCAATGCAGCATTGTAGGCGGGCAGTACAACTATAACTTTTTTTCCTTTGTACATAATCCAGAATTATGATTCAGGATTGACTTCAGGGCTTGCAGCCAACTCGTCTTTTTTCTCTTCCTCCAGCAATTCAATTAAGCCGTTGGTCTTAATGAAATGATACCACTTGTAAACCTTGCGAATATCTGCAATTTTAACACGGTCACGATCATATTCCGGAAGTACTTTCTCAAAATATGCTATCAATTGGCTGACATCTTGTTCATTAGCCACAGGCAAACCCTCTTCATTATCTTTGATTCGGTTAAAAACTACCTTTAAAGCTATTGAATCATCATCGGTATAGATACCTATTGAAGCAAGTGGTGTAAACTGATTCAGTCGTGTTGAGTAAAAACTCTTTTGTTTGCTGGTGATGTCCTCTAGGATAAGGCCATTTGATCTGTTTGCAATGAGGTGAAACAAACCAGATTTTCCGCTTACGGATACCAAACTGTCGAAATTGTAAATCATATATTATGGATAAGAGGCCGCAAAAATAGACCTTTTCTTGAAATAATGTTATAAACCACGTGATTCCTTAATTAAAGTCAATTGTTTGATGAGCTTAATAAGCCTGTAAACGCAAAAGAACTTCTTTTAAACGATGTTCCGCCATGAAAATTTTCTCAAGCTCAATAGCAAATGGAATTGGAGAATCCAAACCTGCGCAACGCATTACTGGAGCATCCAAATCTTCAAAGCAATGCTCACTGATCCAAGCTGAAATTTCACCTCCAAAGCCACCGGTCATGGTATCTTCATGCAGCACCAAAACCTTATTTGTATTCATAACAGTAGATCTTATTGCCTCATAGTCGAGTGGCAACAAGGTTCTTAGGTCCAGAATTTCAGCATCAATTCCTGTAGCTTTTATAGCTGCATTAGCCCAATGTACGCCCATTCCATAGGTAATAATACTCATTTCTGAACCAGGTCTATTGATCACAGCTTTTCCAATTGGCGTAGTGTAATAACCTTGTGGAACATCGGCTGTAACTGCCCTATACAATGCCTTATGCTCAAAATACATAATTGGATTGGGATCTTCGAAAGCAGAAATCAACAATCCTTTGGCATCAATGGGATTGGATGGATACAAAACCTTCAGTCCGGGCGTGTGGGTAAACCAAGCTTCATTACTTTGACTGTGAAAAGGGCCTGCTCCTACTCCACCACCTGTAGGCATTCGCACTACTACATCAGCCGGGGCTCCCCATCTGTAATGCAGCTTTGCTAGATTATTTACAATTTGATTGAAACCACAGGTTACAAAATCGGCAAACTGCATCTCTACCATTGATTTGAATCCTTTGAGACTCAGACCCAAAGCGGCACCCAAAATAGCACTTTCACACAATGGAGTATTTCTCACCCTGTTTACTCCAAATTCCTCAACAAATCCCTCTGTTATTTTAAAAACACCTCCATAATGACCAATATCTTGTCCCATCAGAATGAGTTGTTCGTGTTTGCGCATAGATTCTCGCATACCATCCGACAAGGCATCAACAAACCTCTGCTCCTTCTTTATTGAAGATGGCAGAGTAGGAGTTTGAATAAACGGTATATAAACATCTTCCAATTCCTTGGACTCTGAAGAATCTATAGTCGGTTGCTCGGCTGTAAATTTCCACGCTTCATCAATCCTGGATTTAAATCCGGAACGGAGTTTCTCAATCTTCTTTGCATTCAAAAGCCCTTCTTCTATCAAAAAGAGTTCGAAATTGGAAAGTGGATCCTTTAGTGCCCATTCCTCCAATAATTCTTTGGGAACATATTTCACGCCTGAAGCTTCTTCATGTCCGCGCATTCGGAAAGTCTTGCACTCTACCAAAACGGGATGGGGATTCTGACGAATTTCTTGAGCAATACGGTTCAATTCCGTGAACATCTCAATAATATTGTTGCCGTCCAAGATAACAGACTCCATTCCGTAACCTTTGGCTCGATCCGCAAGGTGCTCGCAAACGTATTGTTCGGATGTTGGGGTTGATAAGCCATATCCGTTATTCTCTATCAAGAAAATAACTGGAAGGGACCAGACTGCTGCAGTATTCAACGCTTCGTGAAACTCACCTTGACTCGTTCCTCCTTCTCCTGTAAATGCAAGGCTGAGTTTGGATTCGCCTTTCAGTTTATGCGCTAGAGCTACGCCATCGGCCAAAGATAACTGTGGACCCAAGTGGGAAATCATTCCAACTATATGGTGCTCTAGCGTTCCGAAATGGAATGAACGTTCTCTACCTTTAGAAAACCCGTGCATCTTGCCCTGCCACTGGCAAAACAATCTATCCAATGGAACTTCACGCGCGGTAAAGACACCTAAATTCCGATGAAGCGTGAAAATGATTTCATCCTTCTGCAAGGCCAAAGCAGCAGCAACGGCGATAGCTTCTTGGCCAATACCTGAGAACCACTTACTAATTTGACCTTGCCTGAGCAAAATTAGCATTTTATCCTCCACCATGCGGGGGAGCAACAACTCACTATAGAGCTGCATCAGTTGATCATCAGTTAAACCTGACTTGCTGTATTGCAATTTGCGAGAGGCCAATGTTTCCATAAAATATTATAATCAGAACACAAAGGTACAAATACTTGCACAATGGAATCGCAAAGACAATTCAGCTCAATCAAGCAACCGAGTCAAATAAAACTAGAGCAATATGAAGGCGGACAACTATCGCTTAATCAAACTGATTAGAAATAGAAGCACCCAAGCACCTGCTACTGAGACAATAATGTACCACAGTAAACCGCCTCCGCCAATACCAAATTTTCCGGCAAGCCATCCGCCTATTACGCCTCCTAAAATACCAACAATAATATTGCCGATCAAACCAAAACCTCCACCCCTAAAAAGCTCTCCAGCCAACCAGCCAGAAATGGCGCCAATAATCAAAGACCAAATAATTGGATTCATAGTGTTGTTTGTTAGATGAACAACAAAAATACAATATTATGATATGTTACGTATGTTAACAATCCATTATTTTTACAAAAACAATCTATTAGAAAAAACATCTGCATTTTACTAAGATGAAATTTGGTATCAGCGCATTTACAATTTTATGAAAATGATAAAAAATGAAATTAGCATTAAATTTTGATTGGAAACATAATAACCAGTCCATCTATCTTTGCGTGATGCTGAGAATTGCCTACGACCCCATTTATGTATTACCACTTCCGGAAGGGCATAGGTTTCCAATGGCTAAGTATGAATTATTGCCTGAGCAATTGGTCTATGAAGGTACCATCACTGAAGATCAGCTGTTTAAGCCTGAGCTATTATCCGAAGAAATTTTGCTCTTGACGCATACGAGTGAATATTGGGCCAAATTGAGAGATTTGACGCTTAGTGAAAAGGAAGTAAGAAAAATCGGCTTTCCCTTATCTAAACAAATGATTACCAGGACAAGGGTGATTTCCAAGGGAACAGTTATGGCCACTAAATTTGCAGCACAATATGGCGTAGCAATGAATATTGCAGGGGGCACACATCATTCTTATCCCGATCACGGAGAAGGATTTTGTATTCTGAATGATATGGCAGTTGCTTCAAACAATTGGTTACAAAAAAATCCAAAACACAAGATCTTGATTGTTGATCTGGATGTGCATCAAGGCAATGGAACTGCAGTAATATTTCAAGATGACGATCGTGTTTTTACATTCAGTATGCACGGTGAAAAGAATTACCCATTGCGCAAGGAAAGATCTAGTCTAGACATTGGGCTTGAAGATGGGACCGATGACAAAACTTATCTCAATATCCTCCGTTACAAACTGCCACAAATTATTGATCAGGTCAAGCCTGATTTGATATTTTTTCAAAGTGGCGTAGATGTCCTTGCCACAGACAAATTGGGTCGGCTGGGCTTGACTCTAGGTGGTTGTAAAGAAAGAGATCAGATTGTCATGAAATATGCCAAGCTCAACGCCATTCCACTGGTTATCAGTATGGGAGGCGGTTATTCACACAGTTTACACACCATTGTAGAAGCACATGCCAATACTTTTCGATCCGCACAGGAAATATTCTTTTGATGGATAAGGCCTTACCTTTGATTTCCATTTATGTCAACTGAACCAATTTCAATCATGTATGCTGACGTGCTGCTGCCTCTTGCAGTGCCAAAACCTTACACTTATATCATTCCTAATGACATGCTTGAACAGGCAAAATTTGGAGTGCGGGCTGAAGTCAGCTTTGGTAGAGGCAAATTATACAGTGGCATTATAGTCAAAGTCCACAACCAAACTCCTGGTTTCAGCAACATCAAGTCCTTACTCAATGTATTAGATGATAAGCCTATCATTACTCCCCAATTGTGGGAATTTTGGCAATGGATTGCCACTTATTATTGTTGCCATCCAGGTGAAGTCATGTCTGGTTCACTACCAGCAAACCTAAAGTTGGGAAGTGAAACTAAATTTCATATAATAGATGACATCAATCTAATCCCGGACCAACTCAATAATGAGGAATGGGTCATTGCTGAGGCACTTCAAGTTAGAAGAATTTTAACAATCGAAGACTGTAAGATCATCCTTCAAAAAGAAAGAATCATGCCTGTCGTGAAATCCTTGATCGAAAAAGGAATCATGGCAGTATCAGAAGAAATACAAAATAAATATAAGCCACGTACTGTAAATATGCTTCGCTTTTTGGAACCATACCGAAGTGACCCTGAAACAATAAAAAGAGCTTTTGAACTGACTCTGAAATCTGAAATTCAGACCAACGCGCTTTTAAAAATACTCCAACAAAAAAACAACAAAGACTGGTTGCAAGTCTCTAGCCTGACGGACGAAAAAATAGCCACTGCTACTTTTAAATCCCTAGAAAAAAAAGGGATTCTTGAAATAATTTCACGTGAAATAAGCAGAATCAATGAACACCATCTTGAAGATTCTGATTTGGTGGAATTGGATCAAGCACAAATAGCGGCAATCGAACAAATACAATCAGTCTGGCAAGAAAAAACAGTCTGTCTGCTCAAAGGTGTAACTGGCAGCGGAAAGACGATGGTTTATATAGAACTTGCCAAGGCAGCTATACAGCAAGGAAAACAAGTATTGATCTTGTTGCCAGAAATTGCCCTGACCAATCAAATTACGCAGCGGCTAAAGCAATATTTTGTCAAAGAACTATACGTCTATCATTCTAGACTGAATAACAATGAACGTGTGGAATTGTGGCAGAAAGTCCAAGAAGGAAAGGGCATTATATTGGGTGCGAGATCTGCTCTTATGTTACCATTTTCGAATTTGGGATTAATCATTGTAGACGAAGAGCATGATTCAAGTTATAAACAATCAGAACTTAACCCACGATTTCACGCCAGAGATTCCGCAATCTATTATGCAGGACATTTTGGTGCCAAAGTACTATTGGGAAGTGCCACTCCCTCAGTTGAAAGTTACTACAACGCAAAAAAGGGGAAATATGGATTGGTGCGACTCACAGAGCGATATGGCGGCAGCAGCCTCCCCGTTTATCAAATTGTGCCCATCAGTGGCCAAGCAGTCCAAGGTAAAGTTTCTATTTTTTCTGAACCATTAATCAACAGCATTATTGCGGCAAAAGCTGAAAACAAGCAAGTTATCCTTTTTCAAAATAGACGTGGTTATGCACCGGTGGTCAGCTGCAATACTTGTCAATGGACTATGGACTGCCCCAATTGTGATGTTAAGTTGACCTACCACAAGTCCAAAAAAATAATGCAATGCCATTATTGTGGTTACCAAACGGAAGTGCCTGCGCGCTGTCCTGCGTGCAACAGCAATGCCATCCAAATTCGAGGAACCGGAACTGAGAGAATAGCTGAAGACCTTCAGCTGACCTTACCCGACCTCAGGATAGCACGGGTGGATCTTGACACCACAAGAACAAAAGATGCCGCAATGAGGATTTTTGAATCTTTTGCAGTTGGAGAGTTAGACGTATTGGTCGGAACACAAATGGTGACCAAAGGATTGGATTTCGACCATGTCTCAACTGTGGGAATTCTGAACCTGGATGCATTATTTTGGTTTCCGGATTATCGTGCACAAGAAAGAGCCTATCAATTGGTAACACAAGTAGCAGGGAGAGCGGGACGCAGACAGGATCGCGGGAAAATCATTATCCAAACCACCAATCCAAGTCACCCGCTGATCGATTTGCTTATTAAAGCCGACTATGAAATGTTCTACCAACGTGAAATAATGGAACGCAATCAATTTCATTATCCACCATTTAGCAAACTGATACACCTTCAAATATGGCACAAGGACCCAAAAAAATTAGACCAAGCAGTAGCATTTGTCGCCTCTGAACTTTTCAAACATCTCGGAGATTCCGTAAAAGGACCCGTTGACCCTCCAGTGAATCGCATACGAAACCAATATATCAAAGAATTCCTGATTAAGTTGAACAACCAATCTGGTTTATTGAAGTCAAGCAAGCTATTGTTGCTTGATTTGGAAATTGAGGTTCGGAAAATACCGGGTTGTTCAGGCGTGAAATATGTAATTGATGTTGGTTAAACCCAAATTCAGAGTCTAACTTTGAATTTGTGTTGAAAGAATAATATTTGGAAGTCGTATCTTGACGCTTCAACAGTTTTCAAAATAAATGGCTCAGACAGAAAACAAATTAGGGTTGTGGACGAGCAGTTCTCTGGTAACTGGTAACATGATTGGAGCTGGAGTGTTTTTGATGCCTGCTACCATAGCAACCTATGGCAGCATCAGCTTGGTGGGTTGGTTAGTAGGATCTGTTGGAGCATTTCTGCTGGCAAAGATTTTCAGTCATCTGAGCAGAATGATGCCAAATGCGGACGGAGGCCCCTATGCTTATTCCAAGGAAGGTCTAGGAGATTTTGCAGGATTTTTGGTGGCTTGGGGCTACTTATTGTCTACATGGACCACCAATGCAGCACTCGCGGTTGCAATGGTAGGTGCGCTGAGTACTTTTTTTCCGGTTTTGGCTTTTGATCCTATGGGAGCAATATTAACAGGATTGGGAGCAATTTGGTTGATAACATGGATCAATACCCGAGGCATTGTCACTTCAGGTAAATTTCAACTGGTTTCTACCATTCTCAAAATCGTTCCCTTGATCGTAGTTTCTGTTGGTGGTTTGTTTTTTTTGGATTTTGATAATTTTACACCCTTTAACAGCACTGGCACATCTGACTTTACCGCAATTACCACTTCATCAGCACTCATATTTTTTGCATTTGTAGGTGTAGAATGTGCGACCATTCCTTCAGGAAGCGTTGCCAATCCAGAGAAAACCATTTCCAGGGCTACCATAATTGGAACATTAACTGCCACCGTCATCTATATTCTAAGTAGTGTAAGCATTATGGGTTTGATGCCTGCAAGTGAATTGGCTAAAACTGTAACTCCTTTCGCTGATGCAGCAGTATTGATGTGGGGCAATGGCGCAAGTTATCTTGTAAGCATTGGGGTTGTAATTGCGGCACTCGGCGCATTGAATGGGTTTATCCTTATCCAAGGTCAAATTCCTTTTGCTGTTTCAAAGGACAAATTATTCCCGCCGATATTTAGGAAACTAAATAAAAATGGAGTTCCTGCCATTGGTATTGTCATTGGAAGTATAGTTGTGTCCATAATGATGATTATGAATTACACCAAAGGTCTGGCAGATCAATTCAAGTTCTTGATATTGCTTTCAACTCTGACCGTTCTAATTCCTTACCTTTTTTCATCAGCTGCATACATCGCCATCAAAGTAGAAAGAAATTATATAAAAGTAGGATGGAATCAATCGGTCATTCTGGCTACATTGGCTTTCATCTTCTCACTGTGGATGGTAGTTGGATCTGGGCAAGAAACAGTATATTATGGGTTCATATTGCTGATGGCAGGAATTCCATTCTATATTTGGAGGGTTTGGAAAAACAAAAAATCGCATTGAGTATAGCTTTTCATGAAACAATTAAATACCTATGAAATTAACCTGCCATTCCGAGGTCGGGCTTATAAAAAGCCTCTACTTAAAAGATGTATCAAGTGCTTTTATCAACCAAGAACACATCAATGCGTATTGGGAAAAGTTAAACTATTTGGGAGCTCCTGATTATGAAACTGCTCAAAAAGAATATTTAAGTTTTCAATCTATACTGTCAGAACATGATGTCACTATCTTAAAGCTTGATCAAAACGAACTGGTCAATATGGACTCTATTTATTGCAGAGATGCTTCTATTGCAACAGACGCTGGAATGATCATCTGCAACATGGGAAAGGAATCCAGAAAAAATGAGCCATCCGCCATAAAAGAAGCTTTTGGGAAGGCCGGTATAGAAGTTCTGGGAATCATCAATGCCCCAGGAACTCTGGAAGGTGGAGATGTGGCCTGGCTTGATAAACATACCCTGGCAGTTGGACATACCTACCGAAGTAATTTAGAAGGAATCAGGCAGTTGACTAGCATGCTCAAGCCATTAGGAGTTGAAGTAATAACAGTTCCACTACCCCATTACAAAGGCCCATCGGATGTTTTTCACCTAATGTCCATCTTAAGTCCTGTAGATTCAAATCTGGCAGTTGTTTACTCAGCCCTCATGCCAATAGGGTTCAGAAATTTGCTCGTTGAAATGGGTTATGAGTTAATAGAAGTGCCAGAGAATGAATTTGATTCAATGGCTTGCAATGTCCTAGCAATAGCACCAAGATTATGTATGATGGTGGATGGAAATCCCATTACTCAAAAAGCATTGGAGGATGCAGGCTGTCAAGTGATTGTTTATGAAGGAGCAGAAATCAGCGTAAAAGGAGGCGGAGGACCAACTTGTCTCACCCGACCCATTTATAGAGAACTGTGATTTTATCACATGATATTACTATGAACCAAATATTGCTGGCTTAAAATTGAGCAGTTAAAAATTTTATGCCAAATGGATCTCCAATCCGGATTGTTTACTACTCCACGAAAATATTGTCAGCAAATTTTTGACTGACGCTTGATTTTACGCCATTTACTTCAATCACCATCAAAGCATCATACGCCTGAACAGACACTACGGATATTTGATTGTTGATTCCCAACCCTACCATAACCACATATTGCAAAAAAGAACTGGAATTGTCTTTTACTGCTATCATTTTGCAGCTGCTACCAACTGCCACTTCAGATAAGGTTTTTCGGTGTTGGATTTTCATCTCTCCCTTTTTATTGGGGATCGGGTCGCCGTGCGGATCAAATTTAGGATAATCCAAAAACTTATCCAGTTTATCAATCAACTTTTCAGATTGAATGTGCTCAAGTTGCTCCGCCACTTCATGTACCTCATCCCAACTAAACTCTAGCGTACTATACAAAAAGCTTTCCCAAAGCCGATGCTTACGGATGATGTCAATGGCATTTCTTCTACCATCAGAAGTTAAATTAATCTTTCCGTATTTTTTGTAGTTAACCAATTCTTTGTCTTTCAACTTCTTAAGCATATCATTGACCGTTGCCGGCTTTACACTCAAAATCATGGCCAACTCATTAGTACCTGCTTCCAACTTTCCACTTTCGGTGGTAATCTTAAACAATGCCTTGAGGTAGTTTTCCTCCGTAGTAGATAATCCCATATTATGCCTAATTGTAAAATATCCAGACAAAGATACAAAGTAAATGTAACTTTATTTGTTAGACTCACCTAACTTTTATACTTTTGCGGACTTAAATATCCCAAACCTTATGTGGAAGAGCAATTTCCTAAGAACGATATGCTTATTTCTCCTTTTCTTTCCTCAACTTGTCAACGCTCAAAATGGAACCCTCTCAGGCAAAATATTAAGTGAGGGAAATCCTGTTTCTTATGCAAATATCGGATTCATTGGCACCAGCATAGGCACAAGTTCGGACTCACTTGGCAATTATCAAATTAAAAATATTCCTTTTGGAAATTATAAACTCAAGCTTACATGTATTGGATACTCTACCATCGAAAAGCCAATTTCATTAAATAGTAATCAGGCAGTCTTTCTCAATTTTACACTATATAATACCACCAATAACTTAAACGAAGTGGTGGTAACGGGAACCATGAAGGAAGTGAGTCGTTCGGAAAGTCCCGTGCCAGTTGAAATATATACTTGCAAGTACTTTTTGAAAAATCCGACTCCGAATATATTTGATGCGCTACAAAACATCAATGGTGTCAGACCCCAACTCAATTGCAATATTTGTGCAACCGGGGACATACACATCAACGGATTAGAGGGACCTTATACCATGATACTGATTGATGGAATGCCAATTGTAAGCGGCTTATCTACAGTTTATGGATTGTCAGGTATTCCCAACTCGATGATAGAGCGTGTAGAGATTGTCAAAGGGCCTGCATCTTCTCTTTATGGCAGTGAGGCAGTTGGTGGCTTGGTCAATGTCATTACAAAAAAACCTGAAAACGCTCCTTTGGCTTCGGTTGATGTATTTGGTACGGGCTGGGGCGAATACAATTTGGATTTAGGCTTAAAGCTGAAAACAGGAAAATTTGCGACGGTACTCTCAGGAATAAACTATTTCAACTTTCAAAATCGAGTAGATAATAACAATGATAATTTCACTGATATTCCATTACAAAACAGGATTTCTTTGTTCCAGAAGTGGAATTTTATGCGAAAGGATAATCGCGTATTTGGCTTAGCTGCACGTTATCTTTACGAAAATAGATGGGGAGGTGAAAAAAACTGGGAAACAAAATTTAGAGGAAGTGATATCGTCTATGGTGAAAGCATCTACACAAAACGTGTTGAAATATTCGGAAACTATGAATTGCCAACAGCAGAAAAACTTATGCTATCATTTTCATATAACAACCACAATCAAGACAGCAGATACGGTACCACTATATATGATGCCCAGCAAAACATTTCCTTTGCCCAATTGACTTGGGACAAAAAGATCAATCGTCATGACTTACTATTGGGAGCTGCAATCCGTTACACATTTTATGATGACAACACCCCAGCCACCTCATCACCTGATAGTGTGAACCCAACCAATCAAGCGCAAAAGACTTATCTGCCAGGAATCTTCATACAGGATGAAATAAGCTTTACAAATAAACACAAACTACTCTTGGGATTCCGGTACGATTACAATTCTATACATGGAAACATCCTAACGCCTCGCGTAGCATACAAATGGAAGATCAACGATCAAAATATCCTCCGATTGAACGCTGGAACTGGCTTTAGAGTCGTCAACTTATTTACCGAAGATCATGCTGCACTAACAGGATCGCGTGTGGTGGAAATCAAAAACGAATTAAATCCTGAAAGTTCATATAACGTGAACCTCAATTATTTACATAAAATATACTCCCTTGAAGGAAACGTTTTGGGAATTGAAGCTTCGGCATTTTATACACATTTTAACAATAGAATTGTAGCTGATTACGAGCAAGATCCCAATAAAATAATTTATGATAATTTGGATGGATACGCTGTCAGCAGGGGTCTGGGTTTCAACTTTGACTTGGCATTACAGAACGGCTTAATTTTGAATGCAGGCGCAACATTAATGGACAACACCATCACCGAAAATGGAAGAACCCAACAACAGATACTCACAGAAAACTTTACTGGAGTATGGTCGGTATCTTACAAGATTGAAAAGCTAAAACTAGGTATCGATTATACAGGTAATTTTTACAGTCCAATGCGATTACCTTTATTGGGGACTTTGGATCCTCGCAAAGCTTATTCTCCTTGGTGGAGCATTCAAAATATCCAATTTACTTATCTTGGATTTAAGAGATTTGACTTGTATGGCGGCGTGAAAAACTTTTTGAATTGGACACCAAACAGGAACAATCCATTCATCATAGCCCGTAGCAATGACCCTTTTGACAAAGAAGTTCAATTCAACTCCAATGGACAAGTGATACCAACGGCGAACAATCCTTATGCGCTCAGTTTTGACCCAAGTTATGTTTATGGTCCCAATCAAGGAGCAAGGATGTTTCTGGGTATCCGTTATCAAATTAAATAAAAAGACTACTGAGGAACCAATGATGTTTTATAAAAACCACAAAGTAGCTTTGCATTATAATGCCATCAAACCCTTTAGTATTTCACCAAAGCTAAAATAAATCTTTTAATTAACGTCACTAACTCAATTTTAAATTAGATTTGCATACATGAATAGAATGAATAATTTCACGAGAGGTACAACGCTAATTTTGATCTCGTTTTGTCTTACTGCCAATCTTCTGGCTCAGAATACCCGCATCAACGACCACAACAATATAGGCTGGTACAATTATTTTGGAACGCTAAAGTTGAATGAAAAATGGGGACTTCATACAGAGTATCAATTGCGCAGAGACAATTATGTCACCGATAAACAACAAGGATTATTAAGAGTAGGAATTAATTATCAATTGAATCCAAAAATCCAATTGCGATTTGGTTACGCATGGATTGAGACCTATCCTTATGGCGACATACCGCTCAATGGATTTGGAAAAGATTTCACTGAACATCGTTTGTTTCAAATGGCAACCATCAATGATAAGGTTTCGATAGTGGAGTTTTCACATCGATTTATGCTTGAACAACGATGGGTTGGAAGGTATTCAAGTTCCGTATTGACAGAAGAAGATGAATTTCCTTTATTGAATAGAATTCGCTACATGTTTCGTGTTCAAATTCCCTTGAAAGGCAAAACTATAGGTGATAAAACTCCATATTTGGCTGCGTATGATGAAATATTTATTGGCTTTGGCCCCAATGTAAATGAAAATATTTTCGACCAAAACCGGATAGGATTCTTAGTTGGTTACAGATTCAACAAAAATTTGAGAATTGAGGCTGGATATTTGAATCAGATCCTTCAGCTTGGAAGGGAAATGAATGGCAGCAATGTATATCAATACAATAAAGGAATAATTGTAAACGCCCTCTTCAGTTTGGATATGTCAAAATAACTTCCTCAAAGCTTATTTTCATGCCACCTGATTCACCCCTAACATTTGCCATGTATTGTCAACAAATTATCACCGTACATTGATGACTTGAGTCAACTGAGCATGAAATCTATTAATCTCTTACTATATTTTCTCTTTATACTGTTTACAACAGCATGTAATACATCAAGTGAAAATCAATCAACTGAATACAGCAATTTCTTTAAAAGTCAGAAAAGCGGTATTCAAACAGGTGGCGTAGAGCTGATCTCTATTTCAACGCCGAAAGGAAATTTCAAAGTTTGGACCAAGCGCATTGGTAACAACCCAAAAATCAAAGTGCTGCTTCTTCATGGTGGACCAGGCTGCACACATGAATATTTTGAATCTTTTGAGAGTTTTCTGCCCGCTGAAGGCATTGAGTTCATTTATTACGATCAATTGGGTTCAGCATATTCGGATCAACCAAAGGATACTAGTTTGTGGGACCTATCCCGATTCGTAGAAGAAGTTGAACAAGTGCGCATTGCCCTAGGTTTGACCAAGGATAATTTTTACCTGCTTGGGCACTCTTGGGGAGGAATTCTTGCCATGCAATATGCCCTAAAATATCAAACTAATTTGAAAGGATTGATCATCAGTAATATGATGGCAAGTTGTCCTAAATATGGCACCTATGCCAATGAAGTTTTATCCAAACAAATGCCTGTTGAAGTCCTAAGGGAAATTAAAGAAATTGAAGCCAAAGCAGACTTTAACAATCCCCGCTATATGGAATTGCTGAACCCACATTTTTATGAAAAGCACATTCTGAGATTGCCTACTGCCCAATGGCCAGATGCTGTCAAACGTACTTTTAAAAATCTGAATGGACAAATTTATGTTTCCATGCAAGGCCCAAGTGAATTTGGAATATCAGGTAAATTAAAAAAATGGGATGTCAGCAAAGAAATATCAAAAATCAAAACTCCAACTTTAATCATTGGTGCCACAAATGACAGCATGGATCCCAAATACATGGAGTGGATGTCAAGCCAATTCCCAAATGGTGAATATGTGCTTTGCTCCCAAGGAAGTCATATGTGTATGTGGGATGATCAAAAACACTTTTTTCCAGGTTTGATCAAATTTCTAAAAAGCGATATTCAGAACAAAAGTCGCCAGAATTAGAAAAAGAAAATTGCCAGCTCTTGGCGCTTGCTAAAAATTGATTGCCTATGAAGCAACATCCATATTTTTCAAAAGTATAACAATGGGTGATTTATCAAAGACATCTTCCCTGTTATGAAATATCATGAAATAATTGGGTAAAATAATCTTAACTGTGTGTGAAATTATAGCTTTACAATGAGCTTTGCCAACCAATAATCATATAAAACAATGGAATCTTACGGTAAAATTTTATTGATTGCTATGCCTATCTTCTTAGGCCTGGTTTTGATTGAGAAACTCTATGGTTATTGGAAAAACAATGACCAAACCCCTGCAATGGACGCCATTTCAAGCTTGAGTTCTGGTATCACCAATGTAGTGAAAGATGTTCTGGGGCTGAGTGCATCTGTCATTTCCTACGCTTGGATGTACGAACATCTCGCCATATTTCAATTGGAAGCAGGTATTTGGACGTATATTATTGGATTCTTTGTAATTGATTTTTATGGTTATTGGACGCATAGATGGGCCCATCAAATCAATTTCTTCTGGAACAAACACGCAATTCACCACAGCAGTGAAGAATTCAATCTCGCCTGTGCATTGCGGCAAAGCGTTTCTTCGTGGGTCAATTTGTTTACACTTCTATTGCTGCCTGCAGCCATCATTGGCGTACCGACTCAAATTATTGCCATTACTATTCCCATTCATTTATTTGCACAATTTTGGTACCATACTCAGCACATTGGCAAAATGGGATTTCTAGAAAAGATTATTGTGACTCCTTCCCATCACAGGGTGCATCATGCCATTAACCCAGTTTATATGGATCGAAATCATGGTCAAATTTTGATCATCTGGGACAAGCTTTTTAATACTTTTCAAGAAGAACTGAAGGATATTCCTCCCGTTTATGGTATCACGAGACCTGCGCTAACATGGAATCCTATTAAGATCAATTATCAGCATTTATGGATTTTAATTCAAGATGCCTGGAGAGCAAAACACTTAAAAGATAAATTCAGAATCTGGTTCATGCCTACAGGCTGGAGACCAAGTGTCGTAGGAGAGCAATTTCCCATTACTAAAATTGAGAATGAGTATGATTTTGTGAAATACAATTCAACTACCAGTCCAAAAATGATATTCTGGGCGGTATGTCAGCTCTTGTTCACCTTCGCCTTTGTCAGCTATTTTTTTGCCAACATCGGCAATATAAATTCTCCCCAAATATTCATTTACGGCCTCTTTGTATTCCTCACTGTGTATAGTTATTCGGAATTAATGGATCAAAAAAAATACTCCTTAATGTGGGAAACCTTCAGGCTTGCATTTGGATTAAGCTTAATCAATTATTATGGTGATTGGTTCGGCTTGAGTTCGTTTCTGAGTTGGGGCAATGAGTTGGTCATTTCATGTCTAGTATTCTCATGGCTGATCAATTTCTATTTTGTATACTTTGAATTCAAAATTTCAGAAAATCTAATTTATTCTAAAATTTCATGAAATCAAGTCAATTTCTCGGGCTATTCATTCCCATCGCCATTGGATACCTCATCCTGCTGCTTGCCGGATTTTCGGAGCTCAGTTCATGGATCAAGCCGTTGTTGATTCCTCATTTGATTCTTGCAGTATTTTTTCATTCCAACTTTTGGAGTAAAAAGCATCTTTTAGCGGCACTCAGCTTTTCATGGGTTGGAGATGTTGTGTTAATTTTTGCCCCTTTGAGTAATTGGTATTTTATCAGTGGTTTACTGGCATTTCTGTCTGCACATCTGGTTTACTTTTGGATATTCAGAAAAGAGAATCAAACTACCAAAACTGCCTTCAATACCTTTCTACTAGTAAGCTTAGTCATTGTAATTGCTTTTTTGATTGGAATATTGAGCCTTTTACTTCCTCATCTTGGCGACATGAAAATACCAGTTGCCATTTATGCAATCACCATCTGCAGCATGTTGAGTGCAGCTTTGATTGGTTTTCAGAATTTCCCCAATACATCTAAATACTGGATATTGGGGGGAGCCATGAGTTTTGTATTATCGGATACAATTTTGGCTTTCAATAAATTTCATCAGCCTATAGAAATGGCCTCTTTCATGATCATGTTGAGCTATTTACTGGCCCAATATTCTATAACAACAGGCATTTTAAAGATTCAGTCCAAGAATTAGCTAAACTTTTCCATTACGGACAAAACCTCATCTATCTGATCAGTACTTACATCCAGATGAGTAACCATACGTATTGTTTGCGGACCAAAAATGGAAACTTTCACACCATTTTTCAGCAGATAATCAGCATATTGAGCAGCTGTATGAGGAGCTTTTACATCAAATAATACAATATTGGTCTCAACGGGCCTCAAATTCTCATGGGAAGCCTGTTTTTCAACGTGATCACCAATACGTTTAGCAAGTTGATGATCTATAGCTAAGCGGTCGATGTGATGATCAAGGGCATAAATTCCAGCGGCAGCCAAGTAACCAATCTGACGCATTCCGCCTCCCAAAGCTTTCCTGATTTTTCTTGCTCTTTGTACAAAATCAGCACTGCCTATTAGCATGGTACCCACAGGAGCACCTAAACCTTTTGACAAGCAAACTGACACAGAATCGAACAAAGGACCAAGGTCCTTGGATTTATATCCTTTTGCAACAATCGCGTTAAAAATTCTTGCCCCATCCAAATGGATTGACAAGCCATTGGCTCTGGCACATTCCGAAACTTCCTTCATTTCATGCAATTCATAGCACGAACCTCCCATCCTATTACCTGTATTCTCAAGTATCACCAATTTGCTATTGGGCAACCAATCAGCCGGTGCACGAATAGCAGATGACACATCCAACGCAGAAAGTTTGCCATTGGGAGTTTTTAATGGAAGAATAGCAACTGAAGAGAGAAAACTATATCCAGCCAACTCATATTGAAAAATATGCGAATTCCACTCACAGATAATTTCATCCAAAGCTACAGTGTGCAACTTTTGAGCAATTTGATTGGCCATGGTTCCAGACGGACAAAATATTGAATCTTCATGTCCAAAGAGCTCTGCCGACTTTGCTTCAAGTTCATGAACAGTTGGATCTTCATCGAAAACATCATCTCCCACTTGTGCCGAGAACATGGTTTCTAACATTGCAGCTGTTGGTTTGGTAACCGTATCACTGATTAAATTGATCATGAAATAACAGACTTATCTTAATGGTTTGTTAAAAAGCTGAATAAAAAAGCAAAACTGCTCTCAAATTAGTCACAAATATACCAGACATGCTAAGAATCAAGTGATTTTTAGTTTCTTTGTACTCTTAAATAACAGTTGATTATGAAAAATTTCGCTACAATTTTAGGACTCGCTACATGCTTTTTCATGGCTTGCACCCCCTCAACCCAATTGAGGATCCTACAACCAGCAGACATAACCGTTCCCGATGACATCCAAAAAATAGGAACATTGGATCGTTCAGTACCATCATCAACTGGCAGAAACATACTTGAAGGTGTGCTAACTGGCGAATCTATTGGCGCTGATAAAGAAGGAAGAAGAGCCGCAATTGCAGGATTCAGCTCAGTGTTGAGTGCAACCCCACGTTTTGAAATCAAACAAATCAATGCTGAACTTTCAGGAAGCAAAGATGGGTCAACAATGGCAGCTCCACTCGATTGGGCAACAGTTGAAAAATTCTGTTCTGATTATCAGGTAGATGTGTTGGCCGTATTAGAAGTATTTGATACAGATGCTTCCCACAATAGGTCAACTTCGCTTGAAAAATTTAAAGACCAGAACAAGGTAGAGCACACCAGAACCCGATACAACGTAGATCGAAGAATGGAAGTGCGGGCTGGATTCAGGATGTATAATCCCAAGACCAGAACCATTATGGACGAATTTGTAACTTCAGCCAATAGAAACGACGGAGGCAATGGATTAACGGAAAACGAAGCAATGAATAATTTAGGCGCCCCTAATGATGCCATACGCAATGTTGCACGTAGGGCAGGCGACAATTATGCCAGAAGAATTGCCCCGCTTTACACTACGGAAACTAGAACATTGTACAAAAAAGTTCCGACCAACAAAGATGCCAACAAAAAGGCAATAGCCGCTGCAAAAACTGGCAAGTGGAGTGAAGCTTCTGAAATATGGGAAACGATGGCCACCAGGTCAACCAACCAAAAAACCAAGGGCAAAGCATCTTATGATCTTGCAGTTTCCTTTGAAGCTAGAGGAATGCTGGAAGAGGCCTTAAAATGGGCGGAAACCTCCTACATTGATCACAACTTCAAGCCTGCAAAAAATTACGTATTAGTGGTAAAAAGAAGAATAGCTGATCAAAAAAGGCTTAATGAACAAATGAAGTCGAAGGATAAGGATAAGACGTAGAGCTTGTGAAATTATAATCGAACAAATACCAAATGCAAGTACTTGCTGAATGATATTTTTTCGGCACAAAGGAAAGCTTTTATTGAGAGCATCGTATTTTTACGCAAATGTACCTTCAGCACAATTTAAGGGAATAAATTGGTAATCATAAATGGGCAACAATTAATAACAACTATCAATATTTTCATGTTACATTTTAACGCCTTGCCAAAGAAAATGGCAATGCACAGGAGGGAAAACGATTGTATGATATATTTTTAACCAACCAATATTTAAAAACCTAATCGGGCAAATTAAAATTTAAACAAACTGATACCAATTCATCGGCTTTTAAAGCCGTTGAGCTTGCTTTAAATAGAGAATCCAATGTATTTGCCACTTCAGCTATAGTGACAAAGCCCGTGGCCATGCATGATACATCTAAGTAAACAAAAACCTTATAGTTGCCTGAGGATAAATTAGGGATAAAAGTAGTTCCGGAATTACATGCACCACCTCCGACATCTCCATTGTCCAAATTTTCATATCTATAAGTGAATGGCAGGGACCAACCTTGAGGTATATTGTCGTTGATCGTAATAGTTATCTTCCCATTTTTACTCCCTTCACATTCAGGTGTAGAAGTATATGAGACAAATGATTGACCACCAGGGTTGGGTTGGGCAGAGACAAGCTCAGCAAAAAATAAACAAAATAGCAGAATTATATAATTATTTTTCATCTTGTGATTTTGTATTTTCAAGCTTTTCAATCTTGCGGGTTAATAGTTGTCTTTGTTCATCAAACCATTCTCTTGACGGTCTATCGGCCAAGTGCTCTCTATAATAAACTTGGTCTATTGCTTTGATAACTGCCTTCTTGATGTATGGGTCTTTTTGGTTGCGATATTCTTTCTTCAACAGCTCTGCAACCTCTTGATTGGGTACCCTTGATATGGCCGATATTGCTAGCAGGTATTTGTCCTTTGGTAGCTTTTCCTTTAATTTGGCTAAGAAAAACTCACTCGCTATTTGCCTTCCTGGTAATCCATAAACAAAGTCACGAAATCCTGATGCACTTTCATTAAAAAAACTTGGATATGAATCGAAGTTTTCTTCTAATAATTGCTTGTTTCTAACATCTCCAGTAATTCCAAGTAACCTATTGCTTTGAATTGGTAATTCCTTTTAAAATAAATCTTTCCTATTGAAGATCAAATCATTTATTGCAGTGCTTTTGTTTCTGATAAGGCTTAAAAATAGCAGAGAAATACATGAACTTGATACAAATTCTGTTTCACCATAGTTTGCGATTTGCACTTGTTTATAATCCAATAATTTTGCATTTTCCAAATCATTATATAAATACGCTCCCCAATCATTGATTTTATTTTGCATGATATTCAAAAATAGATGAAAACTTCCAAATCCGCCGTCGACCCAAACTTTCCTTTTCTGAATCAAATTTTCCATATAATCAATATCAGTCATTCTTCTATTCAAAATCTTTTTTAGTGAATCTGTAACAGATTCTGTATAGTCTTTTGAAAAATTTTTTGAACTTAATACTTCTGTAAAATTCAAATAATCGTATGCTTCTCGATAGACTTGATATTGCTTGTTGCGATATTTTTTTAGGAGCAAGTAGTAATACCTCAAAGATTGAAGGCTAAGCAACAAACTATCATTGCTTTTAATTTGTTGGACCTCGAGATAGGAGCATATTCCTCTATCCGTGATGTTCCAAGTCAAATCATATTGAATGATTAGTTCTGTCATCAATATATCTAATTTGGATAGAATCATTGTGTCATTCTGGGGATACAAACTTTCTACCATTGGAATGAAATCAGTATAATTAGGCTGATTTTTATATGAAATGCATTTCCTAAGTGTATTGTTTATGATTGTTGTCTCGCCCAAATTCACTAATACAGAATCACTGGTATAATTAACGATTACCCTGTTGCGGATAACCTGCAAAATACTATCAGAAGAACCATTTTGACACCAAAGCTCAATACCAGATACCATGAGTAAGGTAATTAAGCAATATTTTATTTTCATGTCCATAATTTTCCTTAATATTTTTTGGCTGGGTCAAAAGACCAATCAGCTTGATTCATTAGATTGATACACTGCTTTTCTTTTTCATGACAACGGTCCTCTTCATAATAAGTGCCCCAACCATCATCTGTCCAGTTTGATCCATAATGGGATTTATAGCTGTCATCTATATTAGGACTAAATTGGTATTTTAAAGATTTGGCAATCATTTTCTCCCACTCATCATTATACCCATCATTGTCTAAATCAAGATCAGTTTGATACCCATCTTTCCAATTTTCATAAAATATTTTCCAATGTTCCAATTCATGGTAAAAGTTTTCTGAGAACACTCCAATTCCTGTTACCTCGTCATTGCCAATATCCTTGAATCCGCACCCATGCCCTATCTTAATAATTGGATTTTTAAAAAATCTTTTCCCGCCATAGTTATTACCATCCAAGTATGGCAGTGCTCTCTTGCCTTTGGAGGAGTTGCCAATTAATTCTTTAATAATATACTCCTTCCCAGCTACCAATGTTCCGTACGTCACACGATCATCAGGGCTGTAAACTTTATTCTCATCAAAGGCATACTTCCCTGTGTTTATGTATTCAAAAGTGATATTTACAGGTGTTCCTGTCGCCCATACTTTTGTTTCAGGATCAACAAATTTGATATTCACTATATTTTGATTTTCAGTTGGTATTTGACTCCAATAATAAAACCAATTGGGGACATTGGGGTCGTTTGGATTCGCGTCATCTTTCCTAAAAAAAACTTCCACACCATTTATTGTTGCTCCTGGTGTCTGACCGTCTTCAGTAACCATGACAGTGCCATGTGCCTTAGCTAAATCTTCATTTCCAATTGGGTGTTTTGCATTCGGATGTAAGCATTGCCCTCCCTTTGAAAGTTTGTACCCATTGGCAAAGGTGCCAATCCCCAATAATTTATAAATCCTTTGACTCCTCCATCATAGCCAGCTCGCCAATCAAATGCACCTGGAGGCTTATTAGGAGTCTTGGCTTTGTAACTGATTGATTCTGTTTTGTCGGCAGTGGGTCCACTGATGACTACCTTATGTTTTTTATTCCTACTCGAAAAATCTGTAATTTCTAAATTGATCACACATTCAATACTTGTTTGTCCTGGTGGTGGATTAGGAGGATGCAACAGCTGCCCGCACACAGCAGAACTTTCCATAAATTTAGCCAAATCAATAAGAAATATTTTGGAGTTTGGCTTGCAAAACATAATGAAAGTTTAAGCCAATGTAATGGCTTTTTATTGAATTCTATCATTAATCTGAAAATATTTCATTGTTGCAGCTTTATAGTTGCCGATACTCAATATTGAGCAAAATCATTAAAATTCTAATTTCTAATGAACGTTTTAGAGTTAAAGCAAAAACCGAAATGATAAATTGTCAACCCATTTCACGATTTACTTGACTCTAAGGAGGCTTAACGAACCGCCATTAAGTACAAAGTAATTTCAATAAATTTCATGCGCTTAGCAACCATATTGCTGCACTTTTCGTTACACAGCGACTTATGTGGAAGAATTTGATTTTGGCTTGTACTTCGTTGTTTGTTTGGAATACATCCTCAGGCCAAAGTATTACTGTGCAGGCTGATAAAGAGTCCATCACACAGAGGTTGGATGCACTAAAGCTTATCAATGATGGAACAGCACGTATCCAATTCTATTCGGGCAAAAAAGAAAATGTGATCCAACAAGTTTATGTTGAAATATCACCTTTGGTCAAATCCGTTAACCTCAATAAACTGGTAGGAAAGAAGAGTGATGAAACTGGTGCAAATTCAACTGTTGTGCTGGATCAAAATTATACCATAGATCAAGAAGGAGGAATCAATTTCAGTGCAAATACAGATGTAGAATATAAAATCACTTCCCGTAGCGCTGGATATGAAGAAACCATCAACTTCATCTCGGGAAAGGAATTGCTTTTCAATGACAATATTGCTTTTGACATGAAATCCGTCAAATGCAAAAATTTGACAGGCTTGCTTGCCATCAAGAATATCGTTTATGGCCCTTCCAATATTTTAATCAGAATCTTGAATCAGCAAAGTGGTGTTGCTATGAGAATACCCGTTGATCCTAACGGCTATTTTCCAGTGTGTCTTGAATTTGGTAAATCATATATGGTTGAAGCCGAATTGCCAAATGGCTCCAAATACAGCATAAAACTTCCAATAGTAGGTGATGAAAAGCAGTCCGTAAATCAAACTTTTTACGAAAAAGACTTTGACATTTTCATCAGAGAACAGGGAAAGGATGTTTTGACTCATTCTACCATCAATGGCATTTTAACTGGTAGCCACTCCAATACGGAAATGAAGAAGTACTTCCTTGGTAGCAGTCAATTGAGCTTTAAGGAAGGGCAAGTTATTCAACTTGGCAAATACGCATACGATTACAATACCTATATCTTATCAGATAATTGCAAGCGTGAACTTGAATTGCTGGATCAGTTGTTGAAACTTAATCCTGACCTAAAACTTGCATTTCGGGTGCACACAGATTGCAATGGCAGCAAGGAATTCAACCAACGGTTTACTTTGGATATTGCAGATAAACTCGTAAAATTCCTAACAAACAGGGGAATTGATCCTAAGAGATTGAAAGCCAGAGGAATGGGTGAAATTGAACCAATTAATAGGTGCAAGGATGGTATCCAATGCAATGAGGAAGAGCACATATTAAACAGAAGACTCGAAATTGAAATATTGGATGCTGATCAAAGCAATTGAAATAGAAATCTAACAACGTCAATAGGATACCGCAATCAAAAATGCCTATCCTCCCCTATCTGGTGTTCCATCTATCCCCGCAGTCATGGTTTGAACTATCCGCCATTCTTTAAAAAATGCCTTCAATATTACCTTTAAACATGTGTATGTGGGCACAGCAATCAACATGCCCAATACTCCACTGATTTTGGCAGCAACCATTATGATTAAAAATATTTCAAGCGGATGTGCATTTACACTGTTGCTATAAACATAAGGTTGCACCAAAAAATTATCCAACAATTGCATGGTCCCAAAGGTGGCCAAAACCTTAATTACCATTGGCAATATCACAATGCTAAAACTTTGATCTATGTGGGATGAAATGGTTATCATCACCCCGAATGCCATGGCTATGATAATGCCCAAATACGGAATCACATTCATCAATGCGCCAAAAAAAGCAATCAATAATGCATTCTTAATACCCAAAATTGAAAGTGAAGCATAAATCAAGGTAGTCAGTATCGTAACCTGAGTCAAAATACCAATAAAATACCTGCGCAATAGGTTAGAGATAGTGGCCAATACATGATTGATGTGAGCTTCATATCGTTTGGGCAATGAAGACCGTAAAAAATTATCAAAACTCTTTTCTTCCTTTAAAAAAAAGAACAAAATAAACATCACCGAAGTGACAGTGATAAGGGCATTTCCCGCCATTCCAATCAACCCACTAAAGAATGAACCAATCTTTTTAGGCTCAATCAACTTTTTGACTGAATTGAATACTTGTTCATTCAAGTCTACGCTATGATCAATCAGACCATATTGGTACAATGAATTTTTTAGATTTTCAATGGGTTCATGTAATGTATTATTTAAGGCCTCTATATCAACATGCGATAGATTGTTGGCTTGCTCAATGACCAAAGGCACAAAAAGCCAAACAACCAAACCAATTGAGACCAAAAAAAACAACATCGTTAATAATGAAAGAAGAGCATTGCCTGGAACAAACCTCTTGAAGGATAACCACCTGCGCAATTTACCCATCAGTGGCTTTCCCAATAAGGAGAGTACCCATGCTGATAAAATATACCCAACTATGTCACTGAAATAATACAGACAATAAAGTATCAACAACACCCCAAATGTTGCCAAAACGTTTTTTAAGTTTATTCTCATCTTTTGATATTCATATTCAAATGTACTTCAAAGCTTTTGCGATTTTTAATATTTTGGATTGAATTCAAAGTTAAATTTACCAATTACACCTTATCGTTATCATTGTGTATGAACTTCAATGTATTCATCAGCTTTTCCTTTCCGGCTCGAGCTACAGGCGTATGTGAAAAAACTTCATGATACATTTCATCCGTCATTTCTTCCCATTCTCTGGACTTCCAATTCAACAAAGATGGGTGTGCTTCAAACTCTACTTCAGTATGCGGTTTAGAAAATCTATTCCATGGGCAAACCTGCTGACAAATATCACAGCCAAACACCCAATTCTCCATTTGGGATTTAAATACTTCTGGAATGGCTGATTTCAGCTCAATGGTCAGGTAAGAGATACATTTACTACCATCCAAAACATAACCTCGAGGCGAAATAGCATCAGTAGGACAAGCATCTATGCAGCGTGTACAAGTGCCACAATAGTCCTTTGTTGCATAGGAACCAACAAGATCCAAATCGCAAATGATTTCACCCAAAAAAAAGTAAGAACCTTGTTTAGGGTTAAGCAATAAAGTATGCTTTCCAACCCAACCGAGCCCATTTATTTGTGCCCAATCGCGTTCCATAATGGGCGCAGAATCTACAAATACCCTTCCTTCCAACATTCCAGTAACTTCTCTCATAAAATGAAAAAGCGCTTTCAATTTTTTTCGGACGACTTTGTGATAGTCTCGTCCGTGGGCATACATTGCCACTTTTGGAGCATTTGGATCGCTTGGTGTAGCTTCAGAAAAGTAATTATAACTGAGACTAATTATCGTTTTTGCGCCCGGAACCAACTTGGCAGGATCCAGACGCATTTCGTAGTGATTTTCCATGTACTTCATTTCGCCATGGTAATCCTTTGAAAGCCAGGAATCAAGCCTTGAAGCAATCTCATCCAATCTTCTGACCCGTGAAAATCCAATGCCAATAAAGCCCAAGCGATGCGCTTCATTGGTAATGAGTGTTTGAAGTTTGCTGGTTTCCATTGATGTTGCAAGTTACGTCATATTCCATTTTGCATGAAATTGTTTTACGCTTAGCTATTGGATTATTTGAATAAATATATGCGCAAAGTTAATTTTCACAATAAAATACGACTTCAGATACATATTAAAAATAAAAAACATATTAGGCAAAATATATAGTAAAATATATTTAATTATCTAACTATCAATACTATATGAAAAAATATCTACTCATATATACAAAGACTATATTTATTTCATAAAAATATCTCGTTAAATTATTTTGCAGAATCTACGAAACTTACTATCATTGCATCACCAAAAGCATTTAGGATCATCAATCAGCCTAACTATGAGAAACCAAGTGCAGTTTTGCACATTTGCTGATTGATCCCTGAACTATCTTTCCCTGAACAAAGTTTTTTTGAACATACTCAATGAGAGGCCATCCTAACCTGAATCATTCCTTTATGGGAGTGGAATTAGGCCAAAACCGATTTATGAAAGTACTCAACAGTACAGAGGTTATCTGCAAAACAGATAACCTTTTTTTATTTTAAACGGTACCTACGTACTTTGTGATCAATTAACTAAAGGATGAATATTCCTGCTATTTGGCTAAAACTATTTTTTACTGCAAAAAAGATTTCGATTTCATGCAATCGGACTCTCCAAAAACTCGCCCAATTGGCAACTAGGAATAAGCTCAAAATTGCTCTCGCCCTAGTACTAATATGGTTCATGTCGATTCTTCCTCTAGATTTATTCGACCTTCCCAATTCCATCATTGTGCTCGATGATCATGAAGAACTGATAGGAGCCCGTATAGCAAGCGACGGACAATGGAGGTTTCCTTTAATTGACTCCATACCAATCAAATTCAAAGAAAGCTTACTGGCATTCGAAGACAAAAGATTCAATTGGCATCCAGGGGTGGATCCAGTGAGCATGACAAGAGCCATCTTTCAAAACCTTAAAGCTGGCAAGATTGTAAGCGGAGGAAGCACCCTAACCATGCAAACTATTCGCTTGATGCGCAAGAACCAAGTTCGAAGTATTTATGAGAAATTGTGGGAAGCTGTTTTGGCAGTCCGGCTGGAATTGAGATACAGTAAGAAGACTATCTTGCGACTTTATGCAACGCACGCACCATTTGGGGGAAATACAGTGGGCCTAGAAACAGCATCATGGAGGTATTATCATAAAAAACCTTCACAGCTGACATGGGCAGAATCTGCTACACTAGCAGTATTGCCCAATGACCCGAGCAATATATTTCCAGGGAAAGGAAGAGATCTTTTGCTAAAAAAACGCAACCGTGTACTCAAGCTCTTGTTAGAAAAAGGAAAAATCGATAAAGACAATTACAATTTGAGCTTGCAAGAACCATTGCCTGACAAACCAGGAGCCTTGCCCAATCTGGTACCCCATTTTATGAATTTTATGAATAGGAATTCTCAAATGAAAGGAACAAAAGTCTTGACCAGCATCGATAGCAAACTGCAACAAAAAATCAATGAATTGGTAATTGACGAAGCCAATGTACTTCAAGGCAATGGTATTAACAATGTCGCCATTCTCGTTTTGGATACAAAAACAAATCAGATTGTCAGCTACACTGGCAATGTACCGATGGATCCCGGAAGTCTTGAAAGAGGAGTTGATATGATTCAACAACCTAGAAGTGTGGGAAGCTTGCTAAAGCCACTTCTCTATGCAAAAGCGATGGATGTAGGTCTCATTGCTCCGAATTCTTTCCTGATAGATATTCCCACCACCTTTGGCGACTACAAGCCTGAAAACTTCCGCCGAACCAATGATGGATTAGCCAATACACGATCAGCCTTGGCCCGCTCGCTGAATATTCCATTTGTCAGACTTCTGGAGCAATATGGAATACAATCATTTCATGCCGACCTCAAACAAATGGGATTTGGCAATCTGAATCCCGAGGCTTCCCATTATGGGCTTACTATGATTGTAGGTGGTGTTGAAGCTTCTCTTTGGGATATGTGTAAAGCATACAGTGGGCTTGCCCGAACGGTCCTAAACTATCCTCAATTGAATGGGGCGTACAATGAAGAAGAGTACCATGAACCCATTATTCAAAAATTAATCCCTAGTAAGACAAAAAAAACCAGAAAAAATGCTCCAGTAGTATCAGCTGGTTCAGCTTGGTGTGCTTTGGATGCAATGCAAGAACTCGAACGTCCGGATGAAAGTGGTCAATGGGAAAAATTCACTTCTGCCAAAAAGATTGCCTGGAAAACGGGAACATCATTTGGGTATAAGGATGCCTGGGCAATCGGCGTCACTAGCAGGTATACCGTCGGGGTATGGGTTGGTAATTGTACCGGTGAAGGGCGACCTAACTTGATTGGTGTTTATACAGCGGCACCAATACTTTTTAAGATTTTTGATCAACTCTCACAAAGTACTTGGTTCCCCCAACCATTTGATGACATGAAAAATATATCAATTTGTAAAGAAAGTGGATACAGAGCAGGTAGCATTTGTCCAATTGATTCAAGCTGGATTCCCAAGAATTCCTTGCGCTCGCCAGTTTGTATCTATCATAAAAATATCAGCCTCACACGTGATCACAAATATCAAGTGTTTCAAGGTTGTCACCCATATGATGATATTGAAATGGTTCCGTGGCTTGTAATACCTCCGGTTGAAGCTTTTTATTATGCCTTTCTGCATCCGGAATACAAATCCCTTCCACCAATTAAGCCGGGTTGTGAGGATGATACACAGAGGGGAATCACCGTGATGCGCAATGTTTATCCCACTGACAAAACAATCATCACCATTCCAAGGCTTGCTGACGGAAAAAGAGAAGCGGTCGTATTTAAAGCATTTCATACAGAATCAAATGCCAAATTAATGTGGTACATCGATGAAAACTTTGAAGGAACAACCATTGATAAGCATGAAATCAACTTGCTGCCCGATCCGGGAGATCACTTATTGACATTAGTAGATGGCAAAGGAAGAAGACTAGTGAGTAGGTTCAGTATAAGATTCTTGAAATAAAAAAGATCCTGCATCAAAGGGAGGTTATGAACGCAGGATCAATCAACAAACATACTATGAGAAAACCGTTGTAAAGATGTAGCCATATTGAAAGAAAGTAAAGTGGAAATGTAGCAGCGGTGCAAATGAGTGGTAAACGGTTCAAAAGAATTAGAAAGCGGTAGAAAGCGTGATAGACCAATGGACATGAAAGTTAACATTTCATGCAAAAAATAATAAAATGACAAAATGGTCTAAGAAGATGGGAGAGACTTATTGCTCTTTTTCAAACAAAACATAATTGGCATCAAGCTTATCAGAAGGATCTTTGTAAAGCTTTTGTTTGTCGTTCAGTAAATAGATGCCAGAACTGTTTCCATTTTGCAAAAATAAATACGGAATAAATGCTGTCTTTCCATTGAGCGTAAAACTCAATAGCTCGCCTACCAATCCTTCAATCTGAATATTAGAAACCGATACCAAAACTTCAGCGACCTGAGCAGTTTGGTCTTTGCCCAATTCTTTACTAGCAATAGTTGCAGTTTTACCGTTAGATGCCAACATAATCCTAGTATATTTCCCAGAGCAGTCTGAACAAGGCAAAGTACCTTCCCAAATCCTCATTTTACCTTTGGTCAATTCAGCCGTTGACCCTTTTCCTTGACCATTTTGTGCCAAATTACTTTGGGCAGATTCAGCAACTGTGTCTTTTGCTTTACAAGCGAACGTTACCATTACAAACACAATGAAGTACAACTTTAAGTAAAATAAGAAACTTTTCATGGATATAAATTTATGATTGAATTGAACTGCTAAGATAGTTCAACTAATTTTCCTATAAAAACATTGAGGCTTTCAGATGATTTGTTCATCTTTGCAGTTCGTTAGCTAACAGGAGAGATGTCCGAGTGGCTTAAGGAGCACGCTTGGAAAGCGTGTGTGCGCCAAAAGTGTACCGAGGGTTCGAATCCCTCTCTCTCCGCAAATCCAAAATAGCAATTAATCAAAATTATCTGGAAGTCCTCAAACTTGTTTGGAGGACTGCAAGATGGTTTTGATTGCTGTTTGCAAAACAGCCCTGTTTTGGATTTTAGCCCCCCCACTCGGGATCGCCGAAGGCAATCCCTCTCTCTCCGCAAATCCAAAATAGCAATTAACATGGGATATTTAAGACCTAAAAAATTAATTATTAGATATACAGAACTGTTACTTTAGAATTTTACTTTCACCGAAGTGCATTTCTATAAAACTCTAACAATTTACTTTGTTCCACACCTGAACTCCAACCCTGAAATACCTTTCTATTTGCTTGCTGAACAGTCCACCAACTATTTCTGTCATATTTTCTGGCTGAAACCATCACATCCCGTGGAATGATTTTAAACTTATACAATTTCCTAGCCTTCTTAAGATACTCATACTCCTCCATTATCAAGCATTCTTCATTGAACATACCTAATGCCATGAAATCTTGCTTGAATACAAAGAGTGTTTGATCTCCCCCCCTGCACCAAGGAAAATCAAATCGCGTAAAAAAACTGTTAATGCGCAGGTACCATTTGTCCGAATCAAATTGAAATCGGTAGCAACCCATTCTGTAACCTGCTGATATTGAATCCTCGATATCTTTTACAAACCCCAATGGGGGCAAAGTATCGGAATGTACAAAATATAAAATGTCTCCTTGAGCTGATTGCGCGCCTAAATTTAATTGTATACTCCTTCTACGGATAGAACTATGTTCAATTTTCGCTCCCTTTGATTTGGCTATTTCAACGCTCGCATCTTCCGAAGCTCCATCCACCACAATGATCTCTAAAATTGAAAAACCTGAAGTAGTGGATTGCTGCTCCACAAGCAATCTATCCAGCAATCTACCGATGTAAGATGCTTCATTAACAACAGGAATGATTATACTGATTTTCATACTCCGTTTAAAAAGCTTCTCCAAATGTAAAATAAATTGCGCTACCATCGGCACCATAAGCCCAATCCAGTCTCAAATTAAAGGGGCTCTTCTTGGATACTTGAAATCTTAAACCCAATCCTGCGGCTGAATGAAAGGAAGAAAAATTGAGCTCCTTGGGCTTAGAATACACCATTCCTGAACCCGCAAATACAGTTCCTCGAAATCTTTTGTAAATTGGGAAACGAAATTCGGAATTGAATTCAATACTAAACTTGTCCCGATACTTTGTTTCAAGGTAACCCCGTGTTCCTTTTGCACCTCCAATATTGGGAAGATCGTAAAATGGCAAATTACCATCTGACCATTTGTATAGCACTTGGGTAGCAATTGTAGATTGATCAATTTCATAAAAATATCGGCCATCTACCAAACCATCCAAACTTGAAAAACTGCTTCCCATCCAAGATCTTTGTATTTGTAAATACGATTCTAAGAACCAGCCGGATTTTGTATATGCAACATTGTCCCTTTTATCAACCTGAACGGCAGGGCCAGTCCTTGAAGTGGTACCACCATTTGAACCTCTAAAATTGCCGGTGTCCAATAGTCCGTCTTCTTGAATGAATGTAATTTTATCCAAATCGAAGCCATACCTCCATCCCAAATAAAAATCAGGGAAAAAGGCTCGGAATCCTGAAATTCTGACTCGCGGAAAATCAAGTCCATAAGTTTCTCGCGGTCCAATATCATCGTTGCCTATTCCAAAAAAATCGTACACATAACGGTAATAACCCAACTCGATATTGTAGCGATAATTGGTATTTTTTGGAAAAGCATTCATGTTGAAATACAGCAATATCTGATCGCGTTGGGTGTAAACACCACCTGTCTGAATTGCCGAAACTGGTGAGTTCTGCCCCAAATAGAAACTATGCAGGCCACCTATTCCAAATGCAAAACCTGTTTCAGGTGCCCTATAAACAATGGGCAACAAAGTCCAAGAGGATTTTTTGGAGGGTATTGAATCAAGCCTACTTTGACCTTCAATCCGTAAACTTCCTATCACCATCAAAATTACAATCCAATATTTCATGTCCGGGACAAAGATAATATAGCTTGGGTTTGCTCAGACAATTAAACTATTTTATTTCATGAAAAATGGTAGTTTCGCCATTTCTTGAACATATCACTTGCTGTTTTCCTTTTATATTGATAATGGCCATATCGCGCGCTTCTCCCTGTATCCATAATCCTGACTCTTTTGAGCGAACGTATTTGAATTTTCCTCCACCTAGATTCAATAATAGGACTCCAGTACAAGCGTCATAAACTCCTGTTTCTGTCTCAGCACCCAAATCATTACCTGCTAAAATCATGTCCATTTTTCCATCTTTGTTCACGTCAATTGATAAAATACATCCAATAGGACTTTGCTGAACTTCGAGTGGCAAATCAACAGCTTTAAACTTTCCTTTTTCGTTGATAAATAAGGTGGTAGAGAATTGATAAGCTTTGAAATTCTGAGTATTCTTGAGCTTGTCACCCAATAATTCTTCCATAGTAGTGCTGGAATAACCGCGATATCTTGGATAAGTTTTTTTGATCATCGGCAGTTGTTTGGCGAGTACATCCCTCTGCAGTAATGGCTTAAGTTTTCCTTTGTCATGAAATGCTAAAATTGGATCAGTACTTCCATTGCCATCAAAATCAGCTGCAAATAACTCCAAAGGTGCATCAACACTAGCTTTCAATCGCGTATTCAGACCTAAATTTCCACCTGTAATATCGATATCTCCATCACCATCAACATCTTGTACCAATAGTGTTCGCCACCAACCGTTTGTATTTGCCATACCAAAGCTTTGAGTTTGATCCACAAAACTTGCTCCATTCTTACTAAATATTTTGATAGGCATCCACTCCCCTGTTGCAATCAATTCAAGTTGCTTGTCTGCATTCAAATCAGCAACTGCCAGATCAGTGATCATACCACATTTTAAAAACTGTGGACACAATGCATCTGTCTTATCTGCCCAAGAATCACCTGACATACTCAAGATAAAACTTCGGGGCACCTCAGGATAATGCCCAGGCGAAATTCTTCCTCCAATGATTATCTCTGGTTTGCCATCATTATCAATATCCGCAATAAGCAAGGCACCTGCGCTAGATTTTATGTCTGGAAATTTAGTGTTGAACGTAAAATTACCTTTTCCATCGTTCAGATAAGTTCTAACGCGATAAGCCTTATCCTCTTGTGGGTCTTGATTGCCTGTCGAGCAAACAACTAGATCGAGGTCTTTGTCTCCATCCAAGTCACTTAAAGAACATGGCCCATCCTCGCAGTCTATGTCATTTTTGAATGCAGAATTATTGCCCAATTGAAATTTCCCACTCGTATTTTGTAACCAAAGTTGACCCGTTTGAAGTTTAGGAGCTCCCTGGTAATAATCATCTAAACCATCACCATTTACATCTCCTACTGCTATTTTAGGTCCTTGTTTGGCATAAGTACTGGGCAAGAGTCGCTCAGTATTGAAGTCAATAAAGTCATCCTCCTTCATAGCAGTTGAAGACGATGCCAAATTCTCTTGCGGCACAAAATAATTGTAAGCAAGTTGTGACAATGGGGTAAGTGCCGCACTGCCAGCATCCGAGTAGCGAACTTTAATGCGCTGGTCCGCCTTGACATTTGTCAATATTTGTGATTTGCCGTCAGGCCATCTTATTTCAACTCTGTCAACTTTTGCATTGCCAGCCAGGCCAAAGTGCAAAAGCGCTTCACTTGAACTCAAGAAACCTCGATTGGTGTACATTTCTTGGTATTGCAAGGAATCTCCCGTGTAAATCCAAACCTTTGTACCCATTCCCATTTTATTTTTCATGGGACCATCAAGCGTCACTTGCAAATAGTGCGAACCACCTATTTGAGTGGTTCTGTTTTCATAAACAAATGCAAGGTCATTGATATTGTTCACTATAAGATCCATATCACCATCTTTGTCCAAATCTGCTGTTGCGTATCCATTGCTGAAGCTTGGCTTATCCATCCCCCAGGCAGCAGACAAATTCTCAAACTGAAGATTGCCCTTATTGCGGAACATATAGTTGGGGATCTTTAATTCGGGAATAATTTTAAGAAAACTATTGATGTCAGGCACTTTTGCTGGAACTATACCTCCCAATCGTTCAATGGAATCCCGTGTATAAACCATGTAGTCATTGTCAGTTACATCTTTGCGGTAGCCATTGCTGATATAAATATCTTTGAACCCATCGTTATCGAAATCGACCATACTTGCCGACCAAGACCAATCCGTATTTGAAATTCCTGCCAGTTGACCTATTTCAGAAAATGTATTGTTCCCATTGTTGAGTTGTAGCATGTTGCGGCTCGCTTGATGGCCATAGCCATATTTCAAAAGTGATTGATAGCGTTCAAACTGCATGATATTCATCAATTGTTTGTACCTGAATGGATCCTCAGCAATCATATCCAATGAAATGATATCAGGCAGGCCATCGTTGTTAAAATCAGCTACATCACTCCCCATACTATTTTGAGCCATATGTCCCAGCATCTTGCCAGCCTTATCTTCGAATTTCACGCCATTGTTGTTTATGAAAATCGCGTCTGGTTCTATGTAATCGTTGCCTAAATAGATATCAGGATAGTTGTCCATATTGATATCAGCAACAGTGGCACTCAATGAATAAGCAGAGGTTGTTAGGCCTGCCTGTTCAGTAATATCAACAAAACTCTGACCGTCATTGCGCATCAATTTGCAAGATTCGAACTGGGAAAGTGGAAATGTTTGACGATAGATGCTCCCATCAGGACGTTGTTGAAGACGCATTTTGGTAGCCTCATCAAATGAAACCCTATGGTTCATCATAAACATATCCAAATCACCATCCAGATCGTAATCAAAAAATGCGGCATGGTTGGTGTTGGAATTACCTGCAAGATTGTATTCTACTGCCTTCTCGGTAAAAGTATTGTTGTGATTATTGATATAAAGTAGATTGGCTTTCATTCCGTCATCCTGCCTTGAAGTACGGCAAACATAAATATCGAGCCAGCCATCACCATTGACGTCAGCCATTGTTACGCCTGTTTTGAATCCGGCAGAAGCCGCAACCCCAGCGCGATCAGTAATATCCTCAAATTTTAGATCGCCTTTATTGATATACAACTTATTAGAACCAGTTGTTGAAGTAAAATAAACATCAGCCAGACCATCATCATTGATATCTCCAATTGCTACACCGCCACCATTATACAGGTACTCATAATTGAATACATTGAGCCTGTAATCCTCAGTGATATTATTTTGAAAACTAATACCACAAGTAGTAGGATCTAAAAGTTGAAATCGCTGTGGGCCAGAATTGCCTTTTTCTCCTTTGCCACATGAACAAATACTAAACAAAACAATTGAAGCAAGGAATAGTATTCTTATCATGAAAATATTTATTTAATTAGCCATAAATCAACGATTATCAGAGGCTAAGGTTACATTTCAATAAATACTTCCAAAATTTTAAAAACAAAAAAGCCCCAATCAATCATGAATGAGGCTTTTGAATTATTATTTGAAGTCTAAGCTTTAACTGCGGGCTTAACTCTCTTTGTTTTAAGTAAATCTATCGCATCTTTCTCCTTGATAAATCCAAGGTCAACCAATGAGGTAGTTACAAACTTGCGGATATCCTGAAAATCTTTACCCCGCTTGTCAACAAACTTCCTAGTGGTTTTCATGATGAAGTCCATTGTGATGTGTTTGAGGTCTTGATTGAAATGCTCATTCGTAAAGATCCCCATATAGGCTTGAACGGTGCGGTGTAAATCAAAAATGCTCAAATAATCCGCAGGGTCCAAATTGGTAATAAATCTATGCAAGTGATTGTAAATTACTTTTCTTACGCATTCATTCACGATTGACAGACCAGCATGCTGGGTATAGAATGAACGAATGGCCTCTACAGAATCCTCGTGGACATAACCCATTTTGTTAACTATCACCAAGAGTTTGTAGTATGCAGTAATATCATCCTTAATACTTTTATCAATCAAGCTGGTTACTTGCGCATCCGCCTCAGAATTTACTCCGGACTTGGAATTCAGCATTTCACGTAAGAACTGAAAGTAAAAACTATTAAAGCCAGGATGGTCTTTACGCAATTGGTTAAATAGTTCAACAATTTTCTTACTTTCAGAACTTCCTTGTGGGAAGAAGTTGAGATAAATTCCGAGATAATGCACCAATTCTGGCTCATCTCTCAACAAAGGATTAAGCAACATTTCAGTAGTTGGAACTACCAATGCAGTATTATCGAGGTGATGTTCAATTCGCGTAGTCATGAAAGTGCGCAGGGTATTGTTCAACACTTTTAAGCTTGGAACATCGGTGGGGTATTCAGAGTAGAAATAAATTTCGTTCTTGAATTGGTTGAGATAACGATGATATACTGTTCTGCGCGTTTCTAAGTCTTTCAACTTATCAGCTTTCATGGCCTGAAGGAAAGTTTTGATCTTTTTATTTTCAATAGAATTAAAAAGATTAGTAATCCAGATATCACTTGAAAGTGAAAAACCTACCTGAATTGTTTGGCCACATCTGTTTTTTATAATTTCAAAGTTGGCAGAATGGCAAAGCGCATTTAATATAAACTTAAAATGGTCTTGCTGTCTAACGTACTTCACTTGTTCATTTACTTCACCGCGCAATATAGAATAGCCTAACATTTTTGGTAAAAAAAGTCCCTCTAAATGGTCGTCAGCCAAAGCTTGCTCGACCAACAACAATTGCATTGGATCATTGGTAGCTACATGGATATGAAACTGAACAATGGCGGGTTCATATGCATCTTGAAATGCTTTGTATAATTCCTCTGATTCTTCCTCAAGATATGCCGCTAGTTGTTCAGATGCTTGTACCGACTCTTTCAATTGATTGATATAATCAGAATATTCTTTATTAATGGTGCCCATAAAGTTGGTATTTAAAAAATGAAAACCTAACAGCACAATTTGGGCTATTAGGTTATAAAAAGTTCAACTTCTGCAAATGTACGACAGATTATCAATCTACCATATTTTTTGCATGAAAAAAGGGGCTGTAAGAGCCCCTTCATTCATTTTTCTATTTTAGCAATTAAGCTTCTTCTTCAGCGGGCTTTTCAGTTGTCTCTTCAACAACGGGAGCTTCTTCAACCACGGGCGCTTCTTCAGCAACGGGAGCTTCTTCAGCAGAAGTAGCTTCTTCAACAACTGGCGCTTCCTCAGCAGAAGTAGCTTCTTCAACAACTGGCGCTTCCTCAGCAGCAGGAGCTTCTTCAACAACTGGCGCTTCCTCAGCAGCAGGAGTTGCTTCAGCATCTGGGGCTGTTTCAACAGCAGGTGTTTCCATTTCAGGTATTTCAGCAATCTCATCATTTTGCTCAGAGACTATTTCTTCGACTGGAGCTGGCTCTTCTACTTTAACAGGTTTTGGCTTAGCTGTTCCACTAACCAATTGATCGCGCTTTACTTTTTCTTCCTTAGTTTTTGTAACACGATCAAGTACTTTACCTTCTTTATTTTCTACCCAGGCAGTATGCATAGTGTCAGCAATCTCTTGAGAGAAAGCTCCTTTAGCAACCCCACGTTGAAGGTGTTTGCGGTAAAGAACTCCTTTGAACTTTAGAATCGCATTGACAGTATCAGTAGGTTGTGCACCTTTAGTCAACCAATCATATGCGCTTGCACTATCCAAATAGATAGTAGCTGGAGAAGTCATAGGGTTGTAAGTTCCCAATTTTTCAATGAACTTTCCATCGCGCGGAGATCTAGCATCTGCTACCACTATGTGGTAAAAAGGAGCCTGCTTACGCCCTTTTCTTTGTAGTCTAATTTTTACTGACATTTACAGTATTTGTTTGGTTTAACCATACCAACTTTGCCTGAAATCAGGTTTGTTGATTTTTATTAAGGCGCAAAGGTAATACTAATTATTGATTATATCAAACTATTCTTGAATACGGAAAAAGGATATTAATTTTCCCAACAAGGAATTAAGAACGAACTCAAATGCAACAAAAATAATCAGCAAATCAAAGTTCAAAACCTGAAAAATTTGATATACATTTGCCGATTGTTAATAATCAAAAAAATAATTTATGAAAAAACAATTGATGTTTACTTGTTTGGTGTTGGTCTTTATGGCTTTTTGTGCACAGTCTTTTGCAATGGTAGGAACTTCAACTTCAGTTGCAACCAATAAGATTGAAAACGCTAGTTGGATTCAAAAAATCACAACTACAGTTAAATCTGTTGCTACTTCGGCGCTTAGTTTTGCTAAAAATGCAATTTCTGGTGATGATAAGTCTCTAATTGGTGCATTGATTTGCTTTTTCTTGGGCGGATTTGGAATTCACCGTGTTTATCTGGGAAGCAAGCCAATCATTGTCCTTTGGTACATCCTTACACTAGGTGGTATATTCGGATTAATTCCATTGATTGACTTTATTAGATTGTTAATGGGCCAAGCTGACCACTATCAAGGCAACGATTCTCTATTTGCTTGTTTTAGCTAAATCTTTCAAGAGAACACAAAAAAAGTCTGCAGGAAATTCTTGCAGACTTTTTTTTTGGATTTTTGTGAAGTTAAGGGCCTGATGTGTTTGTATATGGAAATCATAACCGTACAATAAGTTGATTTTAAACCTTTTTAATCAGATCAAAATTAACTGGCTTCAAATCCTATTTCACGATGTTTCCCATCACAATATGGCTTATTGGCGCTAGCTCCGCATCTGCAGAGTGATACCTTGCCTTCATGAACCTTAGTCGTTCCATCTGGAAGCGTAACGGTAACATTTCCTTGGCAAAGGATCGGTCCGTTGGGTACAATCTTCATTTCAAATTCTGCTTGTGGTGTTTCTGACATTTTTTCTTGGTTATTGTGATTAAATGATAGTGCCCCTGACGGGCAATTATTGATTTGTTGTATTATTTCTTCTGTTGTTGCTCCATCCATTTTAATCCATGGTTTTTCATGGGGATTAAAAACACTTCCTAATTCCAACCAGCATTTCTTGGAGTGAATACACAAATTTGGCTTCCAATCTAAGGTTATTTGTTGATTTGAGTATTGCTTGACCATTGTGGTTAAATTTAATTTAGGCTCTAAGATATGAACCCCATCCAATTATTGCAAACATCTATCAAGCTAAAAAGTGAAAAGCACTCAAATTAAATTTAAGTTGATTATTGGCGAATGAAATCCAACTCTGTATTGGTTGAAAGGCGTACAATGGATGCACCACTCTGTTTTGAATTGTCCATTTGACGGTATTTCACAACATAATCGACCGAACTGATGATCTGAGGGTTTATATAGGAGAAGTTTTCTGGTGAACCCATCCCTGAAAAATTGGCTGAACTTGCAACAATTGGTATCCCGCATTCCCATATAATTTCTTTTAGGAATTCATTGATTGTAACACGAATAGCAATACTTTGATCTTCGGCTGCAACACTCGGTGCCAAGTTCTTGTATTCAGGGTAAATAACGTTCATAGGCCGCTTATGATAAGTAAGTAAAGTCTCCAAGCGCGGATGCAATACTGAAACATAATTTTTCAACATTTCAATACTCTCAACTACTACAACTAAACCAGAGTTATTGACCTTACGTTTAATTTCTTTGATTCTTTCAACTGCCAATGGATTGGTAGCATCGCAACACAAAGCCCATACAGTGTCAGTGGGAGCCAATACAATTCCCCCCTTTTCAATAAAAGATGCAATAAGTTTAATTTCCTCTCGTTCTGAAAACATAAACTTTTGAACGATTTTGTCTTTCATAAGTTGTTTAGAGTTGTAACTTTATAAAGCTTTGTTAACAAAACGCACTCTGCCTTGCATAAAATTAGCTTGAAAAAACGTACATGAAAACAACATATTGGCTCTTTATCATTCTGGCTTCTGCCTGTTGCCTGCCCAATGCGCATGCAAAGCACATTATTGGTGGGGTGATGTCCTATGAATGTTTGGGCAATGATAATTACAAATTTACACTCAAAATTTACAGAGATTGTGGAAGCGATGGAGCTCAATTTGATGATCCAGCTGAAATAGCAGTTTACAGGTGCGGCACATCTATTTCTTGTGTCAATTTGGGTCAAAATGATGCCTATTTAACTTTGAATGTCAACTTGATGGAAAAATCAAATATTTTGCCACCTGATTATCCATGTTTGACAGTGCCTCCAACGGTTTGTGTCGAGGAGGGCATTTATACATTTACCATAAAATTACCCAAAAGCCCGGAAATATATCATGTAATCTATCAACGTTGCTGTAGAAACAATTCCATAAATAACATTGTTGACCCGTCTAACACTGGGGCTACTTTTGGCATTGAATTACTTCCAGCTGCACAGAATGCGTGCAACAATTCACCTGAGTTTTCATTTTTTCCACCTACCTTAATTTGCGCAAATGAAGCTTTAGAATTTGATCATTCAGCCAAAGATAAAGATGGAGATCAGCTGGTTTATGAATTTTGTCATCCACTTGAAGGCGGAGGACCATTGGGAACTCAAGGTAGTCCTGGCAATCCAAATAGTTGTAATGGTGTTGTACCATCTCCTCCATGTGCACCTCCCTATTCCAATGTAAATTTTATAATTCCAAGTTACTCATTTGATCAACCTCTAGGAATCAATTCACCAATGAGTGTGGATCCAAGTACTGGTTTACTCACAGCCAATCCCACACAACTTGGGCAATTCGTAGTGGGTGTATGTGTAAGTGAATACCGCAATGGAGTATTGTTGAGTAAAGTGCGACGCGACTTTCAATTCAATGTTGCCAATTGCGCACCAAAGTTATTTGCACAAATCCAGAATGATAAAATCATTGGAGTTCAACAGTATGTGGTCAATTCATGCGGAAACAAAACCGTTAATTTTATCAATCAAAGCTTCCCCACTTCCAACATTTTTGATTACGAATGGAAGTTCGCTGATGGCACACCGAATATTTTAAATAGTGTAAATGCATCGATAACCTTCAGTGATGTAGGAACTTACAAAGGCACAATGGTCATTAACCCAGGCACCACCTGCGCTGATACTGCCAACATTTTTGTCAATGTTTATCCTGACATTAACGCTGACTTTACATTTACCTATGATATTTGTACAGCGGGTCCAGTGCAGTACACAGACCTGTCCATTGCAGAAGTAGGCAGCACTCAAAACTGGAAATGGGATTTCAGTGATGGCGGATTAAGCAATACTCAAAATCCTATTCATGAATTTGTAACGCCAGGAAAATTTCCAGTTGAATTGCTGGTAAGTGATTTTAATGGCTGCAAAGACAGCATAACCAAAACAATTGAATACTTCCCTGCACCACCTATTGTTGTCATTGCTCCTTCCAAATTTGTAGGCTGCATACCGGCTGATATATTTTTCAATAACCTTTCTAAACCCATCAACGATGAATATTCAATTGTCTGGGATTTTGGTGATGGAAGCACGGTAGATGAGCTGAGCCCCAATCATTTGTACACAGTATCTGGGACATATACTGTAACTGTTAATATTACTTCGCCACTAGGATGTAAAGTAAGTGGTGTCTTTAAGAATTTGATCAAAATTGAACCGAGCCCTATTGCTCAGTTTACCTTTGACCCAAGTGATCCATCCATTTTGAACC